>CAZPDP010000098.1:0-2469 GCA_964585385.1 uncultured Bacteroidales bacterium | reverse complement strand
TTATCTTTTTCAAAGGACTGCTAAATTGAAACGCAGTCCTTTGTCTTTTTTTACAAGGTATATTAAAAAATATAACCAAAAAATTCTCTGGGCCAGGTATTTATTTTATTTAAATCACTTTTTTTAGTAATTTTAGCTTCATACCTTAAATAATTATTGCCATGAAGAAAATTTTACTGTTCATGAGCCTGGTCGGAGCTTTAGTTATATGCTCCGGTACAATGGCTTATTCCCAAAGCTTAATCAAGAAAATAAAAAAGAAAGCTGAGGAAAAGCTGATCGAAAAAACCTTTGATGAGAAGGAAGAGTCAAAGAACCAAGATCGGGAAGCTTATTACCAGGAGAGTGATGAAAATCAACGCTCCTCGATAACTAATACCCGCGGTGAGGGACTAACAAATACTCCACCGGATGTAAAGTCAAATATCACCGAAGCCGGTGAATATTTTGAAAGTAAGGAATTCAGTAAAAGCAGGCATTCTATAAGGCAGGCTATTATTGGAATTGAAATGGAAATTGGTCAGAATGTGTTGAAAGAAATGCCTGGAAAAATTAACAGCCTGGCTGTCAACACGGAATTTGATAAAGTAACCAGTAGCAGCATGGGATTCGTCGGGTTGACTATTGAAAGAATATACCAGGGGGAAGACCAGGAATTCCGGGTCACTATTGGTAATGAAGGACTGCTGCCTTCTTCTGTGAGTATGTTTCAGGGTACAGCCGTTTATGAAACTTCAACTGAACAAAACCAGAAAGAGGTGGATTACAAGGGCTACAAAAGTTTGCTCGAATATGACGATTCAGATGGGTATACATTGAACGTTCCCTTCGGGCAGTCCTCTGTTATGGTCCTGAATGGCGTAAATTTTGCAAACGAACAGGAAATGCTGCAGGCCGCTAATCAAATTGATATTGAGAAAATTAAAAAACAACTGGGAGAAAAATGAAAACAAAACTTATCATAATTGCTGTAGCTGTTTTTTTATCACTGGGAATCAAAGTTTCAGCCCAGGAATTTACAGCCAGACTCAATGAAGCTGAAAATGCTTATGGCTCAGGCAACCTCGAAAATGCACGTTTCTCACTTCAGCAGGCGCTTGCTGAACTGGACCAGGTTCTGGGAAGAGAAATTCTGAATATGCCTCCCAAAACAATGGAGAATGTTCCTGTTATTGAGGAAGATGATAACGTGACTGGAAATGCAACAGGTTTTACGGGTATGTATGTAAATCGAACTTACCAAAATGATTTACAGTGGGTAAACATAGAACTTATTGATGATTCGCCGTTAATTGCCAGTCTGAATACCATACTTTCCATGCCAACTTTTTTGGCTGCAGGGGATCCCAATCAAAAACGGATAAAAATTCATGGGTATAAATCCTTACTCAAAAAAAGCGTGGATGATTCCACCAGGATTGAATCCTATGAAATTCAAATCCCATTCAACAAGTCTTTACTGACTTTCAAATCAACCGGATTCAATAATGAAAATCAGGTGGTTAAAATGGCAGAGACCATTCCACTGGAAGCTATTGTTCGTATGACACAATAGATCATCTTAAGTAATTGGACATTGAAAGCTCGCGAATTCGCTAATTTTTTCCAGTGCATTCGCGACTTTGCTTTTAAATCGTTACTTTTATACTAATAAATTCACTTTACATCATTTTTTAAAAAAATTATGGAACAAGACAGACCATCTATAGAAATTTTAAAGGAATTCGCCAAAAGTACAGAAAGAAGTATTGAATTTACAGAAAATCCGCACAAGTCAATAATCATGCATCCTGTTAAACTACATCGTAGATCGCTCTATATACCAAATGATGCCAATCAAAAAAGTTTCTTCGTTTGTTTTGGTGATAGTGGTGCGGCGGCCAATATTGGAGAACAGGTTTTATACAGTGGTGTTTTTATTCCTGTTCCATTTCCCAAAAATTCTAATGTGAAGATTAGAAAAAAGAATATTTTGGATAATTTCAACATTTTTTACAGGAAGAAATTTCTAAAGTCCGGTTTCCAGAGCTTTGATGAAAAAGTAACCATAAGGGGCAGTGATTCTACGACTGCTAAGAAACTTTTAAACAGCAGAAAAGTTCGTGATAATATTCTGAAAACTTTTGAAATGGATGAAAGTCTTTCTATAGGATTGAATACTGTGAATGCTGATTTTGTACCCCAATTTAAAAATGGTTCTTATTTGGGTGTTTATACGATCAATGGCTGGATATTGGAACAAGAGAAGATTGAGAAACTTTTTAAAATTATGGATACTATCAGAAAGATATTGGCTGAATCCTAAGGATGGTATTTTCAGTAGAAAAGAACCTATTTCCGAAGAATCTGAATTTTTTTTGAACAAGAGTTGGGCAGATGATCCGGGAAAAAGTAAGCAAATTCTAAGTCATATTCCAATGGGACGTGCAGGAATAGCTGATGAGATGGGTGCTGTTGTTACATTCCTGG
>CAZPDP010000097.1:0-2523 GCA_964585385.1 uncultured Bacteroidales bacterium | reverse complement strand
CGAATAATTAACTTCGTTGAGGGCTTCGCCGTTCATGAATTATTCCTATCTCCGAAGAAGTATAAATACTATTTTATTAGGAAAAGACCGAAAAAGGTATCTTGCATAAACCTTATTCAAGTTCCTAAACCTCAGTAGTATTCAATGACTTGTCCCCTTTGCTAACCTAATTACCTTATTTAAGATGTTAATATTTGAACTGAATTTTCAAGAAATTTTATATCAAATCTAAAAATCTCAAATCTGCATTAAAGGTATCATTGATAGTGTTTTATGACTCTGTTCGGAGTATAAGCGCATCACTAGTATAATTCATTATTAAAATATTCAATGGTTTTAAGCAGACCCCTTTCCAGGTTCACCGCTGGCTCCCAGTTAAGTAGCTTTTTTGCCAGGGAAATATCCGGTTGTCTTTGAATCGGGTCATCTTCTGGTAAAGGATGGAAAGACAGCTTGGATTTAGAATGTGTCATTTTGATAATTTTTTCAGCTAGTTCTATCATAGTATGTTCCACAGGATTTCCCAGGTTTACAGGGTTTATATTTTTATCATCACTTTCCATCAATCGAATGAGAGCATCAACTAAATCATCCACATACTGGAAACTCCTTGTTTGTTTTCCATCTCCAAATATGGTAATGGGTTCATTTTTTAGTGCCTGTATGGTAAAGTTTGAAATAACCCGACCATCGTTCAGACTCATTCTGGGGCCATAGGTGTTAAAAATTCTGGCAATTCTTATATTCACATTGTTTTGAATGTTATAATTTACAAACAGAGATTCTGCACATCGTTTTCCTTCATCGTAACACGAACGTTTCCCGATGGGATTGACATTACCCCAGTAATCTTCTGTTTGTGGGTGAATGGTAGGATCCCCGTATACCTCACTGGTAGAGGCTTGTAAAATTTTTGCTTTCACCCTTTTGGCCAGCCCAAGCATATTGATTGCCCCCATAACGGAAGTTTTGATGGTTTTTATAGGGTTATACTGATAGTGAACAGGAGAAGCCGGACAGGCCAGGTTATAGATTTCATCCACTTCTGCAAAATACGGTTGTGTAATATCATGTCTGATGAGTTCAAAATAAGGTTCCTTTAGAAGATGTACAATATTTTGCTTGGAGCCGGTAAAATAATTGTCCAGGCAAAGAACTTCATTCCCTTGACTTAATAGCTTTTCACATAAATGGGAGCCGATAAAACCGGCTCCTCCTGTTACGAGAATTCTTTTCATAAAAAATTATTTTAATGTTTTATTAGGGAAAATTTCTTATTAAAAATTTTCGTTTTCCACTTTGCAAAAATGGTATTTCATCAACAAGCCGGATTTCAATATTAGACTCTTTTCCAATGTAATTTTTCCAGTAGTTGTAAATCTCCTGCCTTGTTTTTTTGCTGAAATTTTTATTAACAACCAGCCTGAAAATAAATGTGTTCTGACTGCTTTGTTCCACCTGGAATTGCTCAACAGAATCAAAATATTCAAAATAGATTGTAAATAAATGCACAATAAGCCTGTCTCCTTTGGGTGTCTTCAATACATCACTGTTTCTGCCAACTACCTGGCTAACTGGCATAAGTTCTATGGGGTAATTCTTTGAATCCGGGGCTTTTTTTAATAAATCTTGTGTATTATACCTTATAAGTGGCATGGCAAAATTGTGTAAATCCGTCGTAACATGCAGCCCGGTGCTTTCAGGATTTACTTCTTCATTGTTTTCAAGAATTTCGGTAATGCTTTGTTCCATTGCGCCATAGTAGGTAAATCCTTCCTTTCGCTGAAAGAACATAGCCCCCCCTTCCACACTGTATCCATCGTAAACCGGTGCTTGAAATGCTTCTTCAATTTTTTTGCGCATATCTTCTGTGAGGATGTTGCCTGTAGAATTGATGGCTTTTGGTCTGTATTTTAGTTTCTTCCCCTTCAGAATTTCTACAGCCAGAAATTCTAAAGGATCCGGATAGCATCTGATATATAAAGGCTTGTATTGATTTAAACGTTCAATCACCTGATGAAGATTATCCTGGGTAAGATGGGGAATAAAAATATATTGGCTTCGATTTAAAGCGTCCTGAAGCTTTTTTGCTAAACCTGTTCGTTTGTTTTGACTTAATTTTGCGTACTTATCACCCAGTCTGAATCCCATCCAGTACCAACCTCTTAAAGCTGCTGCGTATTTTAAACTGTAACTATTCCGGCACATAAAGTACTCAAATGGTTCTCCTGTGGAACCACTTGAATAAAAACGGATCATATTTTTTGATGATACATTATCCGCAAGCTTCATTTCCGGCGGTTCATTTCTTAGATCTTCTTTTGTTATGATTGGAAGTTTTTTAATATCCTCCAACGATTTAATATCCTTAGGATGAACGGAGTTTTTATCATAAAGATCCCGGTAAAATGGAACATGATGGTATGCGTGATTAATCAATTGCAGGAGTTTTTTCAACTGGTAGGTTTCAAGCTCTTCTTTAGACCAATATTGGCTTTGAAGGAGGAAAGACAAATGATGCGA
>CAZPDP010000096.1:0-2716 GCA_964585385.1 uncultured Bacteroidales bacterium | reverse complement strand
GGCAGGCAGGTGATACGACCAGCGGAGCGTATGAGGGTACAGGATTGGGACTGACTATTTCCAAAAATCTTGTAGAATTGATGGGTGGAAAGATGTGGATTGAATCCAAAGTAGGCGAAGGATCAATATTTTATTTTACCCTTCCTTATCAGAGTCCGCCAACAGAAGGCAAAGAGGCATTAAAGAATGAAGAGCCTGATCAAACTGAAAGCAAAGGCAAAATATTATTGGTTATAGAGGATGACCCGACAAGCCTTGAATACATGAAAGAGCTGCTTGAACCCAGTGGATTCAATATTATTGCTTGTACCACAGGAAAAGAGGGATATAAAGCGTTTCTAAACAATCCGGAAATTGATCTCATATTAATGGATATTAAACTTCCTGATACAACAGGTTTGGAGCTTACCAAAAAGATACGTTCTTCAGCCCGGCACAGCGATGTTCCCATTATAGCCAAAACAGCCTATGCCATGAGTGACGATGCCAAAAAAAGTATAGATGCAGGTTGTGATGATTATATCAGCAAACCCATTGAGAAGAAGAATCTTTTAGCTAAAATAAACAAGTTTATATAAAATAAAATTTCAACATCTCAAATGTCAGTGTAATGAAAGAAAAGAAATTTTCCAAAGTCACCATCAAAGAAACTAACGAAACCAAAAAGGTACGTAATGGTTCTGATCTGAAACCAAAAGTAAGCGACGAGCTGATTGAAAAGTGGCAATCGCTTTTAGATTTGACAGCCAGAATCATTGATGTTCCCTCTGCCTCGATTATTAAATTGCATAAAGATCATATCGAGGTGTTTTTAAACAACCAAACTGCCGATAATCCTTACCATGCAGGTGAAAAGGCAGAGCTGATTTATGGTTTTTTTGTGAAACAGTAATTGGTAAACAAGATCCGTTATTGATCCCTGATGCCACAAAGAATCCAATATGGAAAGATAATCCGGAAGTAGATATGAACATGATCTCCTATTTGGGATTTCCCATTAATTATCCCGACGGAGAAGTGTTTGGTACTCTGTGTGTGCATGATAACAAAAAGAATCACTACAGTGAACTCCATAAGGATTTAATGGACAAAATGAAACAGCATATAGAGGCCGATCTGGAGCTTCTTGTTTCAAACCAGCAGTTAAAGGAACTCAATGCCACCAAGGACAAATTTTTCTCTATAATTGCTCATGATCTGAAAAATCCTTTTAACTCATTTCTTGGCATGAGTGAAGTACTTATCACGAATGCAGAAAAATATACCCCAAAGAAAGTTCAGCATTTTGCGCAGCAGATGCATAATTCAGCTAAAAGTGCATATAATTTATTGGAGAACCTGTTGCAATGGGCACGAATACAAAGAGGGGAGCTGGAAGCTGATTTGGAAGATGTTAATCCCATAGAGATCATTAATGAAGTAAAGGGATTGACTGAACCATTTGCAAATTCGAAGGATATCAATGTACAAACGGCTCCTGAAAGTAATGACCCTGTTTTAGCCGATAAAGAAATGCTGAAAACCATACTTCGAAACCTGGTAACAAATTCTATAAAACATACTTATTCTCAGGGAACTGTCATAATAAGCACACAGCGACTTGAACGCAATCTCCAATTCACGGTATCAGATACAGGCATGGGTATTCCACCAGAGTATCTTGACAGGCTTTTTGAGCCCGATTGCAATCTATCAAAACAGGGCACCGGAAAAGAGAAAGGAACCGGACTGGGATTGATCCTTTGCAAAGAATTTGCAGAAAAACAAGGAGGAAAAATCTGGGTAGAAAGTGAACCAGGAAAAGGGAGCGATTTTCATTTTACAATACCCCTCTGGAAGAAGATGAAATGAGATAGTATTGAAAGGATTTAGCTAATGAGACGCTGTCTAATATTTGGGAATATATTATTCAAAACCAAAATTTGATTCCTGCTTGTAAAATTTTATATTTGCTGCATATAATATATTAATTACACAAATTATGAAAGAAGGTACAGTAAAATTTTTCAATGAAGTCAAGAAATTTGGCTTCATCAAAGACAACAATTCTGACAATGAATACTTCGTCCATGAATCAGACCTTATTGATGACATTCAGGAAAATGACGAGGTGACTTTTGAAGCAAAAGAAGGAGAAAAAGGATTATATGCGGTAAATGTCAAAAAAGTATAGGCTGAGTCCTTATTTATTCCCTTATAAAATCCTTAGCTTCACAATTTTTTGTGGAGCTTTTTTTTTCTGGATAATGAAATACCTATTGAATAAAGAAATCCACAAAAAAGCGGGCTTTTTCCTATTATGTATATACACCACCTTCCTCAGGCGGGCTGACAGGGAGTGAACTGTATCGTTTTCTCCTAATTATAGAAGGAAGTATAATCTTTTCATGTAAAACATAAATACATTAACCATCACAAAATATCTATACATCAAAATGCTATTATAGGTTTTCTTCTGGTTTTCAATGAATTTAATGATTTACTAACTTTAAAATTTTGTTGAGATTTTCCCTCGTGTAACATTAAAGAACCTATCAGAGTAAATTCTTATTGTAGAATAGAGTTTTTTTCTTATATTCTCATTTCTTTTGAATTCAAGTTTTATGGAATCAGGATTTTTATTTATCAATAATTAAAGCAATAAAGATAAACTGATAGATTATTTTCGTTAAATTCTAAAACATGGTTGATATTTGGCTATAACTCTCTTTGTGGT
>CAZPDP010000095.1:0-2736 GCA_964585385.1 uncultured Bacteroidales bacterium | reverse complement strand
AATCAGGCCTGGGAATTCGCCTGCTGACACCAACAGCTACTTTATTCAATAAGGAGGTAATTTTAGAAGGAGAAGGTTCTCTGCGTAATCGCCCGATGAAGGAACTCGAAAAATCATTGAATGCCCTGGGCGCTGAATGTATGACAAATAATGGTTATATCCCCATTCGAGTAAAAGGCCCATTAAAAGGGGGAGAAATTAAACTGGACGGTTCCCTTAGCTCTCAATTCCTCAGTGGCCTCTTGTTTGCCCTGCCCCTGGCAGAAAAAGACTCGCTCATTCATGTAAAGAAACTAAAAAGCCGGCCCTATATTGATTTAACGTTAGATATATTGAAAGCCCATGGTATCCAGGTGGAAAACCAGGATTATCAGACTTTCCGAATAAAGGGAAATCAAAAATACAAACCTGCAGGTCATACACTCGAGGGAGACTGGAGCAACGCAGCATTTTTAATGGTAGCAGCAGCCATAAACGGCAACATTGAATTAAATGGATTAAATACATCTTCACTGCAGGGCGACAAAAAAGTTCTGGATGCATTGGAAACAGCAGACGTAAGGGTTACTTTAAAAAATTCCGTCTACAGTATTAAAAAAACAGCACACCTGAAAGCTTTCGAATTTGATGCTACCGAAACGCCCGATTTGTTTCCGCCCCTGGTTTGCCTTGCCGCTTATTGCAAGGGTACCTCATCCATTAAAGGAGTAAAAAGGCTTACCCACAAGGAGAGCAACCGGGCGGAATCGCTAATCACTGAATTCAAAAATGCAGGTATTGAGGTTAAAATATCTGGTGACATGCTGGTTATTGAAGGTGGAAAGCCAACAGGCGGCACTTTCGATTCACATAACGACCACCGTATAGCCATGGCCGGAACAATTACAGCTCTTCATGCAGAAGAACCTGTAAAGATTACCCGCCAAAAAGCAGTAAAGAAATCTTATCCACATTTTTTTGAAGACTTAAAACAGTTGAATGTAAAACTTAAAAAAGAAAAATAAACAATGTCCATTCAGAATATATTAATACTCGGTTATGGCAAAATGGGCCAATGGTTTGCCCATCAGCTCGCTTCAGATTTCAATACAGCCGTACTTGAGAAAAAAGGAACCGGTTTGAACGGCAATGGAGCCTTCCAGACCATCTGTCAGGTAAATGAAATCCAAAGTTTTAAACCCGATCTGGTTGTTAACGCAGTAAACCTGGAAGCAACCCAGTCCGCATTTACCCACATCACCGGGTATCTTCCTGCGCATGCGATACTGGCAGATATCACATCTATAAAAAACGGAATCAGGAGTTATTACGAAAAAGCCGGCTTTCGCTTTGTTTCCACACATCCTATGTTCGGGCCCACATTTGGAGATATGGAAAATCTGAAAAAAGAAAACGCCCTTATTATTGAAGAATCGGACCCGGAGGGAAAGCAGTTTTTTGAAAAATTCTACCAGGCCCTGGGTTTAACAATTCATTTTACATCGTTCGAAAAGCACGATGAGCTGATGGCAGAATCTTTGAGTCTTCCCTTTCTTTCTACACTTCTTTTCAGTGCAAACACCCATGAAACCAATGCTCCCGGGACAACCTGGCAGAAACATCAAACCATTGAAGCAGGTTTGCTATCAGAAGATGCCAGTCTCATTAAAGAAGTGTTGTTTAATCCATACACAATAAACAAAATTCAGGAAATGGAAACTGCCCTGAAGCAAGTATCAGAATTCATCAAAAATAAGGACACCGAAGGTTTCAAAACTTTCCTTTATGAGCTGCAGAACAAAACCGGTAATCCTGCACGTATGAATAAAAAAGAATTTCAATGGCAGATGAAAAATGAATAGTCCGTTCCTTTTTTTACATTTGCCATCCTTTTTTAACTGAAATACGACTCGCTATGTTTGGAATTCCAACAATTGAATGGGTGGGCTACCTGGCCTCCCTTCTCGTGGCTTTATCACTTACAATGAGTTCCATAATCAAACTCAGATGGATCAATCTTTTCGGCGCCATGCTTTTTACCATTTATGCCCTCATCATTGATGCATTGCCTGTGGCTTTAGTCAACGGTTTTATTTCCGTGGTAAATATTTATTTTCTTATTATCATTTCTAATAAAAAGGAGGCTTTCAAGTTGTTCAATGTGGATGCCCGGGATAAAATACTTAATGCATTTCTGGACTACCACAGCAAAGATATTATGAACCTTGCCCCGGAATACGATTTCAGCGTCCCTTCCTCCGGGAAAAATTATATTATCATGAGAAATATGGACATAGCGGGTGTGTTCATAGGCGATAAAGCCGGAAGTGATGAACTGGAAGTGGTCCTGGATTATGTGTCACCCAAATACAGGGATTTTAAGCTGGGAGATTTTGTTTACAGGAAAGACTCGGAAATATTTCAGGATGATGACATCAAAAAAGTAAAAGGGAAAGCAAAAACCAAAGCCTACCGGACCTATTTTAAGCGTATGGGGTTTAAGAAACATAGTGAAGGAGAAGAGGTAACAGAGTATGAGATGGAGCTTTGAAATATCCCGGAAACAAAATCCCGTCAGGGATGACAAATCTGTAGCTCAGGATGTCAATCCGGTAATTAAAACAGGCCTTTGCCTTTCCCCGGAATCCCATCGGGATGACATATTCCATCCCTAACGGGATTCAGAAGAGGTTGCAGGATTGCAATCCACGGATTCCATTACATTCCATCCGGGATTACAAAGAATACATGCCTAAC
>CAZPDP010000094.1:0-3738 GCA_964585385.1 uncultured Bacteroidales bacterium | reverse complement strand
ATGAAGAAAATATACCTTTTACTATTTGTGCTACTATTGCCTGTATTCAATATATACAGTCAGGAAGAAGATGCATTTGGAATTCACTTTAATGGCTTTGTTAAGAATGATGTGTTTTTTGACAGCCGTCAAACGGTTACTGCAAGAGAGGGGCACTTTTTACTCTGGCCCGCCCCTGAAGTGCCTGATGTGAACAATGAAGATATCAATGCAAAATCCAATCTTAATATTCTTGCCGTGCAAAGCAGATTATCCGGAACTATTACAGGTCCCGATGCTTTTGGAGCGAAAACCTCAGGTAAAATTGAAGGTGATTTTTTCGCCCAGGCCAACGATAACATTAATCTTTTCAGATTAAGGCATGCCTTTGTGAAATTGTCATGGGAAAATACAAACCTGTTGTTTGGGCAATATTGGAATCCGTTCTTTGTAACACAGAATTTTCCCGGAACGGTCTCCTTTAATACCGGTTCACCGATTCAGCCTTTTGCGAGAAATCCGCAGGTAAGGCTGACACACAATATGGGGAATCTCAGAATTATAGCGGCTGCTCTTGCTCAAAGAGATTATGCCAGCAGAGGCCCGTCTGGAGTCACTTCAGCTTATCTGAAGAATTCAGGTATGCCCGATATGCATTTCCAGGTTCATTATGATGCATCAAATTTCCTGGGTGGCGCTGGTTTAGCTTATAAAAGCATCGTTCCAAGATTAAACACTGATAACGGATATAAAACAGATGCCAGGGTTAGCGGATTGTCAGCGATTGCATTTGCAAAATTATCTTTAAAACCGGTTACCATTAAACTGGAAGCAGTTTCAGGCCGGAATATGGCTGATGTATTGAATATTTCGGGCTATGCTGTTGAAAGTATCCATCCGGTAACAGACGAACGAACGTATGCTCCGCTCAGGAATCTATCTTTGTGGACAGATATTCATACAAACGGGAATAAATTTCAGGCGGGTCTTTTTGCCGGTTATACAAAAAACAGAGGTACGGATGCAACTATTGATCCTCAGGAGATTATTTATGGATTAGGGACAAACATTGCATCTTTGCTCAGAATATCACCACGGGTAATGTTCAATTCGGAAAAGGTCAGGTTTGCTGTGGAAGGAGAATATACTTCAGCAACCTTTGGAAGTGATTTTGATGACAACGCTGTACCTACAAATACGAATACAGTTGGAAACCTGAGAATGCTTTTCTCAACATACTATTTCTTTTAATTCTGTAACAGAGTGATCCCGAAAGACGGATTAAAAAATTTGTTTCATTAGCGGTTTTTATTCATGAAAAATGAAGATGCAAATAAGGTTTACAGTGCAAAAATGACCGATCATGAATTCCGGCGGCTGAGTAAATTTATTACTGAATACGCCGGCATAAAGCTCCCTGATGTTAAAAAGGTGATGCTCCAGAGCCGATTGCAAAAAAGACTGCGGCATCTGGAGATGACCAGTTATAAGGAGTATGTCGATTATGTTTTTAGCGAAACGGGGCTTCAGAATGAAATCATCCATATGCTTGATGTAGTAAGCACTAACAAAACAGATTTTTTCCGCGAGCCGATCCATTTTGAATTTATGGAAAAAACAGTATTGCCTGAATATGTTGAAAAATTCCCGGTCAGCAGACCTTTGAAGGTATGGAGTGCAGGATGTTCAAGCGGAGAGGAAGTGTATACTATCGCTATGACAATCAATGAATTCAAAAATGAGGAAAGTCCTGAGTTAAATTATTCCATTTTAGGCACAGACATCTCCACGGATATTCTTCAGAGAGCCAATAATGCTGTCTATAAAGAAGAAAAGGTAGAAGTGGTTCCTTTGAAGCTAAAGAAAAAATACCTGTTACGAAGTAAAGATCGTACCAAGAAGAAAGTTAAAGTTGTGGCTGAACTTAGAAAGAGAGCCTATTTTAAAAGAATGAACTTTATGGATGTTTCCTATGACATAGACGATACTTTTGATGTGATTTTCTGCAGGAATGTATTGATCTATTTTAACAGGGACACACAGGAAAAGGTGATTAACAGGCTTTGCACAAAACTCAGAAAAGGGGGTTACTTTTTTATTGGGCATTCAGAATCGATTATGAGCATGGATGTCCCGCTGAAGCAAATAAAGCCTACAATATTTGTAAGAATTTAATGAATAAAATTCAATACCCATGAAAGAATTAACAGATCAGGAGTTAATAAATGAATTAAAAAAGCGCTTTGAACAGAATAAGCAAGCTTTGGATGAGGTGCAGCAGCTAAACCAGGAGCTTAAAAAGGTGAACAAAAAACTTGAAGATTCGGAAGCTCTTAAATCTCATTTCATTAGTAATATTACCAATGAAATTATCAATCCTTTTTCATCAATTTTAGGCCTGGCAAAGCATATCATGTCGCTGGAAAAGGCCGACTGGAAGAAGGTTAAATCCATGGTCTCCATGATTTATTACGAAGCTTTCAACCTGGATTTTCAGCTCCGGAATATATTTGTGGCGGCAAAAATTGAAGCAGGTGAAATCTATCCGGAATGCATCAATGTTGATGTTAAGCATGTACTGGAAAGTGTGGTGGATTCATTTAAATATGAACTGGAAAAGAAAAATCTTACTACTGAATTAAATGCGAACCTGAAACCTCAAAAATCAGATATTTATTACTACAAAACCGATCCGGAAAAGCTGAAATTGATCATTTCCAATCATTTAAGCAATGCAATAAAATACAGCGATGATGGAAGTAAAGTTGAGATAAACACATGGGAATCTGAAGGTAAATTGCATATCTCTGTGAAGGATTATGGAGTGGGTATATCTGAAGAGAACCAAAAAATAATATTTGACCGCTTTAAAAAGCTGGATTCCGGCATAGATTCCATTCACCGGGGTCACGGACTGGGTCTTTCCATAAGTAAAGCTTTGCTTGATCTACTGAATGGCGATATTGACATTCAGACCAAGGAAGGAGCAGGATCGGAATTTACTATTTCAATTCCTGAACTAAAGAGCGATATCAGTGGCTTTGCCTTTGATGATAATGAAATGTATTTTGGCAAGGACGATAATTATAAAGAAGGGGAAGAACAAACCTTTTAATTTATGTAGACAATGGAGCCTCAAAAATCACATTTTTTATATCCTGCTGCTATTTTTGCCTCAAATGAGCCTTTTTACATAAATACCATTTTAGGTTCATGCGTTGCTGTTTGTTTACATGATCCCGTTAACCGGATTGGAGGGATGGCACATTATATGCTTCCGCTCTGGAACGGGGAAGGATTGGCTTCACCCAAATATGGTAATATTGCTATCGAAAAATTAATAGAGAAACTGGAATCATACGGATGCAGAAAAGGAAACCTGAAAGCGAAAATATTCGGTGGGGGAGAAGTCATTGATAATTCAACTCCTTACTTTAACATAGGAAGAAGAAATATAGAATTCGCTTATCAGATGCTTAAAGACCTTAATATACCCATCATTGGTTCAAGCACGGGGGGTAAGAGCGGTCGGAAAATTATTTTTAATTCGCATACCGGGGAAGTAAGGCAAAGATATGTTAAGAGACAAGAAAGCAAACAATAATTTTATTATTTTTAACATGCATTATTCATAAATTTTTATAAATATGAATACAATGCAGGTTAATCCCTTGCTCCGCCGTAGCGGCTACGCGAAGGCGATGCCGACTTAGGTGAACTTAAATTTTTGGAAAAAATTTTAGTGAACCTTAGTCGCTG
>CAZPDP010000093.1:0-3794 GCA_964585385.1 uncultured Bacteroidales bacterium | reverse complement strand
ACAAAGGAAGAAGTAATAATATTTAAGTTATCAACCATATATTAGAGTTTCGCCATTATTTTTAACATATAATAATTATAGCTCTTAAAGACTAAAGCAAAGTGAACGCCTATGAGTAAAAACTATACTTCGAAATTAGAAGCGCGAATACAAGAACTGGAGCATCAAAATGAACAATTAAAAAAATCCCTCCAGGAAAGTGAGAAAAGAAGTAGAATTACCCTGAATTCAATTGGAGATGCAGTTATTTCAACAGATAAGAAGGGAAATGTTGTTCAGATGAATTCTGTAGCCCGGAAACTGACGGGTTGGAATTTGGAGAATGCTAAAGGCAAGGCTTTTCATGAAATATTTAATATAGTGAATGCACTTACAGGCGAAAAAGCAGTTAATCCCATAAACAAGGTATTAGAAAAAGGAACTGTCGAAGGGCTTGCAAATCACACAAAACTCATATCGAAAGACGGAAACGAGTACCAGGTTGCAGATTCTGCTGCTCCCATAAAGGATGATCAGGGCAATATCTATGGTGTTGTTGCTGTATTCAGAGATGTAACAGAAGCGTATAAAAAGAATCAGCAGATCAAAGAAAATAAGGATTTTTTAGAAACCGTTTTTCAAAGCATTCAGGATGGAATCAGTGTGCTGAATACAGATTTGAGCATCCGTTATGTGAATCATGTTATGGAAAGCTGGTACGCTGAAAATATGCCGGTTGTAGGTAAGAAATGTTACCAGGCCTATCACGATTCCTCTTTTCCGTGTGATCCCTGTCCTGCAGTACGCTGTATGAAGACTAAAAAAACCGAATCCGAGATAGTACGCGGTTCTCCCGACCCTGATTCTCCCGTGAAGTGGCTTGAACTTTACAGTTATCCGATAATAGATAATGATTCAGGAAAAGTTACGGGAGTTGTAGAATTTGTAAGAGATATCACTCAGAGAGAGGAAACTAAAAGAGAATTAAAGAGACATAAAGACCTTCTGGCAAAATCGCAGGAAATTGCCCATATTGGAAGTTGGGAATTGGATTTGACACAAAACAGACTCATTTGGTCTGATGAAGTTTACAGAATATTTGGATTGGAACCACATGAATTTGAAGCTACCTATGAAGCCTTTTTAGATATGGTGCATCCGGATGACAGGGAAGCCGTATCAGATGTTTATGAGAGTTCAATGGTAGATGGACGCGATCACTATGAGATTGAACACCGAATCGTTAGAAAGAAGAATGAAGAAATAAGGCATGTTTATGATAGATGTGAGCATGTAAGGGATGAAACAGGGAAAGTTATAAAATCCATAGGGATGATTCAGGATATCACTGCAGAAAGGAAATCTGAAGAAAATTTCAGGGAACTTTTTGAGAATGCTCCTATAGGTGTTTTTCGAACCAATTCCAAAGGTAACCCCTTGATGGCAAATAAGACAATGGCTAATATATTAGGCTTTGAAACGCCGGAGGAAGTCATTGAATATTATGATAACCTGGCTGAACAGCTTTATGTTGACCCTCAAAGAAGGCGAGAATTTCTCCAAATAATGAAAGATCAAGGGTGGGTTGAAAGTTTTGAATATGAGGCAAAAAGAAAAGACGGAAAACGTATATGGCTTTCCATGACGGCTAACTTTTCTAATGAGAAGGATGACAATGATTTTGTCATCGATGGATTTACCTCTGATATTACAGAGCGTAAGGAAACCAATAGAAAACTGGAAAAAAGGGAAAATTTTATTTCTGCCCTGCTTGATAATCTTAATGTTGGTGTTGTAGCCTGTGATGCAGAAGGAATTCTGACCTATTTCAACAAGAAAACCCGGGAGTATCACGGTCTTCCCCTGGAAAATATTCCGCCGGAAGATTGGGCGAATTATTATGATTTATACAGGGTGGATGGCCAAACCAAAATGAGTACTGATGAGATCCCGCTTTACAGGGCTTTAAACGCGGAGTATTTCAATGAGATGGAAATGGTCATCAAACCCAAAGAAGGAAATTCATTCTCTGTTTTGAATTCAGGTCAGCCTCTTAAAGATGCCCGGGGAAATATAACCGGGGCTGTGGTAGCTATGCATGACATTACCGACCGCAAACAGGCTGAAATTAACCTCCAAAAAAAGTACGAAGAATTGGAAACTGCTGAGGAAGAATTAAGAGCTTCCAATGAAGAATTACAAGAGGTTAATCAAAAGTACAAAGCCCAAAATGAAAAATTAGAGATATATAAGAGGATGGTTGAAAGTTCCGAGGATATGATGGCAGTGGTGGATGCAGACTACAATTATATAAGTGTCAATAACGCGTATTTAGAATATTACCAGTTAAATCGGGAGGAAGTCATCGGGGCTGAATCAGAGAAAATTATCGGCGAGAAAAACTTTGAAGAAATTGTAAAACCCAATTTGGATAAATGCCTTAAAGGAGAGACTGTCCAGTACGAGATGATAAGAGAATTTCCTGAGATTGGAAAAGTGAACCTTGACATTATATACTTTCCGCTTGAAATAAATGAAGAAATAAAAGGTGTTGTCTCTGCCATCAGAGATATTACTGAACGGAAGGTAATGGAAGAATACCTGGTTGAGGCAAAAGAAAGGGCAGAAAGAAATGAATTAACCACCAAAAAAAACCTGCGTAATATTAAATTTCTGGCTGATTCCGCATTCAATTTTGTTAATGATCATTATAAAGAAGATATTTACAGGTATATTGTTGAAAAAATCAGAGAACTAAACCCCAGGGCTTCGGTAGTTGTTTTAAATAAAGTTGATCATGTTAACCATGTGTTGCAGACAAAAGCAATTGAAATCCTGAATGAAAATCTGAATGAATTCCTTAATGAAATGGAAATTCAACTATTAGAGCAAAAATATGTTTATGATGATAGATTATTTGCATTGAAAGATGAGGAGATTAAAAAAGTTGATATAAGTATACACGAGTTAACTTTTGAAAAAATTCCTGAAGATATTGCTTCTAAAATTGAAGAAAAACTTGGCCTGGGAAATATATACAGTATTACTTTTGTATTTAACGGAAAAATTTATGCCGATGCCTTTATTCTGTTTTCAAAGGGCAATGATTTAGAAAACAAAGAAACATTAGAAATTTTTATAAAACAAGCCTCTTTGGCATTAAAAAGAACCGAGTCAGAAGAAGAACTTTTAAGAGCCAAAGAAAAAGCCGAAGAAAGCGACCGCCTGAAATCAGCCTTCCTTGCGAACATGAGCCATGAAATACGTACGCCGATGAATGGAATTATGGGTTTTTCTCAAATGTTGCAGGAAAAAGAGTTTTCACGAGACAAACAGAAAAGATTTCTTGATATCATCCATTCAAGAACACAGCATTTGCTCAATATCATTAATGACCTTGTTGATGTATCCAAGATTGAAGCCAATCAGTTAACCCTGAACCATCAGGATTTCTGCCTGAATGATGTTATGAAAGAACTTTACAGGGTTTACAAAAATCAACTCAATACCGGGGAGAAAAGTAATATAGAATTAAAAGTAAATGCTTCCTTTGACCGTGATAATAGCTTTATTTATTCCGATCCCAGCCGATTCAGACAAATTATGGATAATTTGCTAAACAACGCCATTAAATTTACCCATCAGGGGAGTATCGAATTTGGCTACAAACTGACGTCTGAAGATCAGTTGCTCTGCTATGTCAAGGATACAGGAACAGGTATTACCAAGGATCAGCAAAAGCATATTTTTGAGCGGTTCAGGCAGGCAGGTGATACGACCAGCGGAGCGTATGAGGGTACAGGATTGGGACTGAC
>CAZPDP010000092.1:0-4021 GCA_964585385.1 uncultured Bacteroidales bacterium | reverse complement strand
GGTTTTTTAACCGCCCGGGAGTTCTTCGAAAAAGAGGATACTTATTATGTGTCCTATGAAGGCATTTCCGTTAGTGGTTTGGAGGTGGGCAGCCCAGTTAAATATATGGGAATCAAAGTAGGAACCATAAGGGACATAACCATAGATCCCAAAAACGTTAATAAGGTAATACTTGAACTTGCTTTGAAACCAGACACTCCTATAAAAGAAGACGCACAAGCCGACATCACCTCCATTGGCATTACAGGATTGAAAGCCATTGAGATAAGCGGGGGCACGAACGAAGCAGAATTCCTGGAGCCAGGTTCCTATCTACAGGCTGGCTCATCCATCACCCAGGAAATTACAGGAAAGGCTGAAATCATAGCACAAAAAGCTGAAAAAGTCCTGAATAATCTGCAATTGTTTACCCAGCCAGAAAATTTGAATAAAATTACCGAGCTGATTGATAAAATAACCATGCTGGCAGAACAAACAAATAAAACCGTCATCAAGATTGATACTATCGTAACCGAGAACAGGCAGGACATCCGTGAAGCAGTTGCGCCCATGAAAGAGATCAGTGAGCGCCTGGATGCATCCAGCCGGCTGCTGGAAACTACCATGAAAACTATTCATTTCAAAGTGCATAGCGATACCATCAACGATATACTCACCAATGTTCGGGATGTGTCTGCCAAATTAAATAAAGCTGATATACAATCACTTATAGAGAATGTGGTGAAAGTCACAGATCAAACCCAACAATTGCTGATCAAAATAGACGGTGACCTCAACAGAAGCAGCCAGGATTTTTCCGAGAGTATGCAACTGTTAAAATTAACACTGGAAAATCTGAATAAAGCTTCCATGAAGATAAACAACAATCCCTCCATTTTAATTCGGAGGGGTGAAACCAAGAACCCACCTGATGAAAAATTAAATGAATAAATTATGAGAATATTAAAAGCCATTATACTTTTAACAAGTATTTCTTTCTTATGGGGTTGCATGAGTCAGAAACAACCAACAAACAAGTATTATGTCATCGAAAGACCTGATAGTATTCATGTTTCGATTGCAGGACAGAATTCTCCCATTGAGGGTTATTGTGAAATTATGCCGGTGGAGATTTATCCGGCCTATGCCAGTCAATCTATTGCCAAAAGAAAAGACAGCCATGAAATTGTTTACTACAGTAACCATCACTGGGCAGTGCGCCCGGGAAAATCGATGACAATGTTGCTGGAAGATTACATGAACCAGGCTTCTATTTTTGAAGGGACATCAACAAGATTCTGGAAAATCAATCCTGCCTTCAGAATGGAAACCACTGTATTCCAACTGGAAACACTCCAGGAGGACGATGATATGTTTGTGCATCTATCTGTTCGATTCAGATTGAAAAATATTCCGGATAATGAAGTCTTAATAATTTATCAAGCAGACCGTAAAGAAAAACTTCAGAGAAAAGATTTAAACTTATATGCAAAAACAGTGAGTGATCTTTTTCATCAGGAACTCCGGAATTTCGCTCAAAAAATTATGGAACAGTTGACTGATAAACAGGCAACAAGGTAATACTGTTAATGTATCAATTTTGAGAAAAAATAAAAAAATACAGCCGTACCATTTGGAATTAGAAGGGAACACCCTGTTCATAAAAGATTTCCTGTCGTTATCTAATGCGGAATATTTTATTAAGGATGCAATGAGGCATTTGGAAGATTTTGAGTATAGAAAGCTGGAAATCAATCTTGATGAACTTGAGTATATAGACAGTATTGGAGTTGCAGCGCTTAATTTTTTACAAGAGAAAATGACTGATAAGGGTCTTAAAGTAAGTTACTCCGGGGGGAAAGAGGATATTCGGGAAAAGCTGGAAATTTTTTCTTTACATGAAAGCATTAAGCCTCAGGAGAAAAGGAGAGTTCCTTTTTTTGAAAAAATTGGTGAGGGTTTTGAGATAATTGTGTTGGGTTATATTCATTCCTTCATCATTCTGATGGCGAATATCGTATACTGGTCGATTTCAGACATTTTCAAATCAAAGGTACAGCGCAGGGGGGAATTCTACAATCAGGCAGTACTAATCGGAGTCAATGCAATATGGATTGTCGGAGGGCTTGCCTTCATTATTGGTCTGGTTCTGGCCTTGCAGTCATCTGCTCAATTGCGCGACTTTGGAGCCAATATTTACATTGTTGACCTCACGGTTATTGCCATGATGAGCGAAATGGGGCCCTTGATTACGGCTATCGTAGTGGCAGGAAGAAGCGGTTCATCCATTGCAGCGGAAATTGCAACCATGAAAGTTACTTCCGAACTGGATGCTCTCAAAACAATGGCACTGCATCCGGTACGATTTGTAGTTGTTCCAAAGATGCATGGCAGCATTGTTACTATGCCTTTTCTTACTATTCTTGCCGACATTATGGGAATACTGGGAGGAATGTTGATTGCATTCGTCAATCTTGATATTACTCCGCAGGTTTTTATCAACCGTATGGCTGATACGCTTATTAACCGCGATATTTTTATAGGAATATTTAAAAGCCTTGTTTTTGCTGCAATCATAGTGCTTACAGGTAGCTTTTACGGACTACAGGTAAAAGAAGGCGCAGAGGGTGTAGGTAAGGTAACAACCAAGGCAGTTGTTGTGTCTATTACCCTGGTGATGATTGCCGACAGCATCATGGGATTGCTTTTTTATTAAAATAGAGTTATGGCACCAAATAAAATCATTGAGGTAAAACACCTGTCAAGATATTTCGGCGACAAGGAAATTCTTTATGACATTTCCTTTGAAGCTTTTGAAAAGGAAATAACGGTCATTCTCGGAGGCAGCGGTGCAGGGAAATCAGTGCTTCTGAAACATATGCTTGGTCTTTACGTTGCCGATGTTGGTTCTGTTCATATTCTCAACAGAAATATTAACGAGTTGGAAGAAAAGGCACAAAAAGAACTATACCTTCAAATGGGTGTTTTTTACCAGAATGGCGGGCTTTTAAATTCTTTAACTGTTGGAGAAAATGTATCACTTCCCCTGGAACAGCATACCAACCTGGATGATGAACTGATAACCCGTATTGTATGGACCAAGCTCCAACTGGTCAATTTGCCGGATGCCTATTACCTTTATCCCTCCCAGTTGAGCGGAGGAATGCTAAAAAGAGCTGCCCTGGCCCGGGCAATCGTCATGGATCCTCCTTTGCTTTTTTGTGATGAACCAGGTGCCGGACTTGATCCTATTTCACTGGCATCTCTTGATGAACTGATTTTAAATCTCCGCAGCCAAATTGGCATGTCAGTTGTAATCATTACACATGAAGTGTCAAGTATATTGAGAATTGCAGATCGGATTATTTTTCTTGACGAAGGAAGAATGGTTTTTCAGGGAACCTTGAATGAAGCCCTTGAAAGCAAAATCGAACAGCTCCAAACATTTTTCGAGAAAGGAAGATCTATACCCCGGAAATAAATAGATTGCTGTCGGAGACAGGAATAATTCTTGAACGTTAAACTCTAAAACATGGTTGATATTTGCTATATTCTTCTTTGTGATTACTTCGTGTCTTTGTGCCTTCGTGGCAAAAATAGAGTGCCACAAAGGCTCTAAGACTCTAAGATACACAAAGGAGAAAATAATTGTATGTAAGTTATCAACCATTTATTAGAGTATTACCTTCTTGAATTATTCGGGCTATAAATTAAGAGATGGATTAAAATATGATTACCCATAACAAAAGAATTTACAATTGAAAAAATACTTCAAATTGGAGAGAAAAGAAATGTGAAATTTGGCATAGTTGAACATCCCGCTCCCTGGGCACTAAAAGACGACAATGATTTAAGAAATTACATTCAAAACCTGAGGAAATACCCTGTATATATTGGTCTTCAGCCTACCTATCCGGGATGGAGTAAGCATTATTCTGCCGTATTAAGAAAAATACCCGGTGACCAATAAAAAGAATGACTATTAACCTCCCGTATACATAAACAGCTTATTGTTTTACTAATCAGTTAGTTGTTATTCAAA
>CAZPDP010000091.1:0-4873 GCA_964585385.1 uncultured Bacteroidales bacterium | reverse complement strand
TAACGAATAAGTTTATTAAGTGGGGATAGGAACCAGGAGCACAGATTAATCGGCGGCGATTTGGGTTTTAATTGTAACTAAAGTTTAGAAAATATTCCAATGACAGCATTCAGCTATGCTTCAGCCGATTTTTTCCGGCGCTTTCTGTCGTTTTCATCCAGCAGTATTTTTCTTAACCGGATGGACTTTGGGGTAACTTCGATGTATTCGTCTTCCTTTATATATTCCATGGCCTCTTCCAGTGAATATTTGATAGCCGGAGCAAGTCCTGCCTTATCATCCGAACCGGCGGCGCGAATATTTGTCAGTTTTTTGGTTTTTATCACATTAACGACCAGGTCGTCCTGCCGGCTGTTTTCGCCTATTACCTGTCCGGTATATACTTCATCATTGGGATCAATAAAGAATGTCCCCCGCTCCTGGAGTTTATCCAGAGAATAAGTGATAGCAGTTCCTGTCTCCATGGCAATAAGCGATCCATTTCGGCGATTGAATATTTCGCCTTTCCAGGGTTCATATTTATCAAAGCGGTGTGTGATAATTGCTTCACCCTCTGTGGCTGTAAGAATTTGATTTGTTAAGCCAATCATTCCCCGTGCCGGTATATTGAATTCAAGAACTACCCGGTCCCCTCTGGTTTCCATATTGCTAATTTCGCCTTTCCTTTTCGAGACTGCTTCGATTACTTTTCCTGAAAATTTTTCCGGAACATGAATGGTTAGTAGCTCCATGGGCTCACATTTTTGACCGTTAATTTCTTTAACAATCACCTGTGGCTGTCCGAGCTGAAATTCGTAACCTTCCCGGCGCATGGTTTCCACAAGGATAGATAGATGCAGGGTCCCCCTTCCGTAAACAATTAGTTTTTCCGGTGATTCGGTCTCAATCACTTTCAAAGCCAGGTCTTTTTCAGTTTCCCTGAATAGCCTGTCCCGTATGTGACGAGATGTGACATAGGTCCCTTCTTTTCCGTAAAAGGGTGAGTTGTTTATAGTAAAGAGCATACTCATGGTAGGCTCATCGATATTAATGGGTTTAAGCGCCTCCGGGGCTTCGGAATCTGCAATGGTATCTCCTATGTCGAAATTTTCAATGCCCAGTATAGCACAAATTTCCCCGTTTTTTATTTCGTATTTGACCTTTTCTTTACCCAGTCCTTCAAAAAGGTAGAGTTCTTTAATTTGTGATTTGATGTGAGAACCATCTTTTTTAACAACTGTAACCTGTTTCCCGGTCTGTATTGTTCCCCGGGTAATTCTCCCAACAGCTATCCGGCCCAGGTAAGAAGAATAATCAACAGAGCTGATCTGCAACTGTAAGGTTCCTGGTTTTTCTTTCGGCGCTTCAAAGTAATCCAGGATAGTATCCAGCAGGTAGCTGACATCTTGAGCAGGATTTTTCCAATCCGGACCCATCCATCCTTCTTTAGAGGATCCAAAAACCGTGGGAAAATTCAGCTGTTCTTCTGTAGCATCCAGACTGAACATCAGGTCGAATACCGACTCCTGAACGGCTTCCGGGTTGCAGTTGGGTTTGTCTACTTTGTTGATTACCACGATAGGTTTTAATCCCAGTTGCAATGCCTTCTGAAGTACAAAACGAGTCTGGGGCATAGGCCCTTCAAAAGCATCAACCAGCAACAACACTCCGTCTGCCATATTGAGCACCCGCTCAACCTCTCCGCCGAAGTCAGAATGCCCCGGCGTATCTATAATGTTGATTTTGATATCTTTGTAACGAACGGAAACATTTTTTGACAAAATGGTTATTCCTCTTTCCCTTTCCAGTTCATTGGAATCCAGGATTAGATCCTGCACTTCCTGGTTCTCCCGAAACATCTTCACCTGGTGCAGGATTCTGTCCACCATAGTTGTCTTTCCATGGTCAACATGTGCTATAATAGCTACGTTTCTTATATTCTGCATTCTATATGTTTATCAAGCTTAAAATAAAAATGACGTGCAAAAGTACACTTTATTTTTGGATAGCAATATTATTTAATCATTAACACAAGTTACTTTAACGGTTTGGGAGCATAGCAGTCCTTTTGAAAATTGTATTTTCTTTTAATTTTGATTTTGATTTTCCATTCAATGGATTCTAATTTGTTTTATTTGAATAAAACCTGTCGGAGACATGAATAATTCTTGAATTATTCGGGGTAAATAAACCTGCAATAGAATTCAGCCAGGTTTTTTAATTCAATCTTTATAAAATATATTTTTTAAACTCTAAAACATGGTTGATATTTGCTATATTCTTCTTTGTGATTACCTCGTGTCCTTATGCCTTCGTGGCAAAAATAGAGTGCCACAAAGGCTCTAAGACTCTAAGATACACAAAGGAGAAAATAATTGTATGTAAGTTATCAACCATTTATTAGAGTATTACCAATATATTGTACTTAATCTATTTTAAACAAATTGAAATATTATGCAAAATAACATCTATTCCGTAATTACCGGTAGTGGCAGAAACATCCCCAGTAAAATTAAGAGGAATGAAGATTTCCTGGATAATGAATTTTATGATGCCTCTATTACCCAGATTGATAAGACAAATGAGGAGATCATACAAAAATTCAGTGAAATAACCGGAATAAAAGAAAGAAGGTACCTGGAAACCAACCAGGTGAATTCGGATATAGGATTCCTGGCAGCCCAGTCAGCAATCCAAAGCGCCGGAATCAATAAGGAAGAACTGGACTATATTATTCTAGCCCATAATTTTGGGGATGTCAAGAACAACAACCCACAAACAGATATTATGCCCAGTATTGCCTCGAGAGTAAAATATAAGCTGGGAATCAGTAACTCGGATACAGTAGCGTATGACGTTATTTTTGGCTGCCCTGGCTGGATTCAGGGAATGATTCAGGCAGATTACTACATAAAATCGGGAGATGCAAAAAAGGTACTTGTTATCGGTACAGATACGCTCTCCCGCCTGTCCGATCCCAATGACCGGGATGGTATGATTTATTCAGACGGCGCCGGGGCAATAGTTCTCGAAGCCAGGGAAAGTGATAAACCAGCTGGAATTCTCAAACACAGTTCAAAAACCGACACGTTGGATGAGGTGTATTATATGTGGATGGGGCCATCTTATGGTCCGGAAAACAATGGCAAGAACCTGTACATTAAAATGAACGGGCGAAAAGTTTTTGAGTATGCCATGAAAAAAGTTCCGCAGGTTGTCAGGGACACACTGGAAAATGCTGAAGTTCCCCTGGAGAAGATCAAAAGGGTGCTGATCCACCAGGCCAATGAGAAGATGGACAACGGTATGCTCCAGCGGTTATTCAAGCTTTACGGAAAAAAAGAAATTCCCGAACACATCATGCCAATGACTATCTCTGAATTAGGGAACAATTCTGTTGCCACTGTTCCGATTCTGTATAACCTGTTGATGGAAGGGCAGTTTGAAGGAGAAGTACCGGCTGAAGGCGATCACATCCTATTTGTTTCGGTTGGAGCAGGTATGAATATTAACTGTGTTGTATACAGAATGGCCTGATAAAAGCATGAGGCTGTCTCAAAAGATTTTTTAATGTATTCCACGCTATCGGAGACAGGAATAATTAATTAATGTTAAATTCTAAAACATGGTTGATATTTGGCTATAACTCTCTTTGTGGTTGCTTTGTGTCTTCGTGCCTTCGTGGCAGAAAGAGAATGCCACTAAGACTCTAAAAATCTAAGATACACAAAGGAAGAAGTAATAATATTTAAGTTATCAACCATATATTAGAGTTTCGCCAACTTATTTAACTCAATTAACTCATTTAACAATTTACTCAATCACAAAGTACCTCTCCGCGGTTCTCCGCGCATTCCCTGTTTGCTCTGTGGTTTTTTTCTCTCAACTCTCATGTTCTCAGTGCTCTATAGCCTATTATGCCATAATCACTCATTCAGTTAAGCCTATACTTCCGGCAAATTTTATTGTGTCCTTTTTTGCATTGCCCAAAAAAGGACCAAAAAACGCTAGGCAAAAATCAGCCTACCTGCCCTGCAATGCCTCCCACCCCGCGCGATTTTGCCGGGCTATCGCACCGATTAATCTGTACTCCTGGTTCTTATTCCCACTTACTCAACTTCTTTAACTCATTTAATTTACTTAACTCAATTTACTCAATCACAGAGTAGCTTCTCCGTTCTTTGCGTGAACATATTTGTTTATTTTTGAGACAGCCTCTTGTCTTTATTTATACAATTCCGAATTGTCTACAAAGATCTCGTATTTTTTAATTTTATCGCTTCCATTCATTTCAAATTTGTTACAAAACGGAACCTTAAGCTTGCTTCCGTCTTTCCTGGTATACTCGACTTCACCAGTTATAAACCAATTGTTGCCCGATTGAAATTCTTTGATACTTTTATGTTCAGTATGATCAATGCTGCTAAAAAACTGATCCAGAAATTGGCGGATATTCTCTTTTCCTTCTACAGGAGGAAGGTTCCCAAATTTAAATATACCATTATCCTCCATATATGTTAGGAATTTTTCTGTATCGGATTGATCAATTGCCTGAAATAACTCTTTAAATTTTAATTCCATAGTTTTTAGATTTTAGATTTTATTGGAATAAACTCCGAGGAATTAAAATTGTTTACTTTATTTGATAATTTATTAATGTGACCTGAGTTCGATTTAAAGACGAACGCTCAATATAGCTGGTATTCAGATTGCCCCGGCTTTTAAGCCGGGGTTGTAAAAGGCTCAGTGTAAAGATTTTTGATAATTTTGTAATTTAATTTACAAAATTATCAAAAATCACTGGCTCTTTATTATAGACGACCCCCCACCTAAAGGCGGGGGCTATCTGAATACCAGCTATATACAAATTTATCTTATATTGAGTTCACGTTAA
>CAZPDP010000090.1:2779-5556 GCA_964585385.1 uncultured Bacteroidales bacterium | reverse complement strand
ATTCTCTGTTTGCTCTGTGGTTAAATATCTGGCCGATAGTCTCAATTTTAAGCTAAAATCAAAATAAAACAATCCATCAAATAATATAAAACAACCATTTTTTATAAGTTTGTCTGCAGAAAACTAATCAATGTTTTAATCCATGAAAAAACTATCAATCCTTTTACCCGTTATTTTACTTACACTTTTTGCCTGCAAAAAAGATAACCGAAGTCAAACGGAAAAAGACATTGAAAAGATTAAGGAATATCTTGAAGAAAACAATCTGGAGGCCCAGTCCACCGACTCAGGTATCCATTACATTATCGAGAAAGAAGGGACCGGGCCCTCACCAACTGATACGTCTACGATTACCGTACAATATACAGGCAAGCTGCTTTCCGGAGAAGTGTTTGATGAAGGCCTGGAAACCTTCCAGTTAAACAACCTGATAGAAGGCTGGAAAGAAGGCATGAAACTCTTCCACCAGGGAGGAAAAGGGAAATTGTTTATCCCATCAGAACTTGCCTATGGAGAAAAGAAGGTGTCCAATATACCTTCCCATTCGGTCCTGTTTTTTGAGGTAGATTTGATTTATGTGGAATAAATTATTTCATCTCATCATCTTATCGATATATTTTTTAACATTTAGAGAACAAATTTGTATATGGATTAAGATTTGTAAATTAAAACAAATTTGACAATCATTGCAGAATGAAATTTTAACTATTTGTTTATGGCACAACCTCCTATTGAACTGTTTGGAGTAAAAATTCTGGAACCCGTCACAACTTTCACGGATATTATCGTAGCAGCCGTTTGTTTTTACGCATTCTTCAAGATGCTTCAGCACAGAAGAAACGAAAAAGTATTCGTATTCCTGAGATATTATTTTCTAACCATGGGAATTGCCACTCTTTTCGGAGGTTTGATAGGCCATGGATTTCTCTACTACTTTTCTTTCGGATGGAAATTACCCGGCTGGATAACCAGCATGTTCAGCATTATGCTTGTCGAACGTGCTTCAATCGAACACGCGAGACCGCTGATTAATTTACGTACAGCAAATGCTTTCCGTATTGTCAATACCATTGAGCTTATCACATTCATGGCAATTACAATGTATACACTGAATTTCCGGTTTGTGGAAATTCATTCCGGCTATGGACTAATGATTGTCGTTCTTTCCCTGCAATTATATGTTTACCTTAAAACCCGAAATACAGGAAGTGGGTACTTTCTTATCGGAGTATTTTTTGCGGCTGTGTCAGCACTATTCTATATGAACGAAATTGCCCTTCATACCTATTTCAACCATTATGACATAAGCCATGTCTTTATGGCTATTGCAGCCTGGTTTTTCTATGTCGGAACAAGAAATCTTGAAATCGTTAATCCGGAAACCGATGAAATCCGGTCTTGGAGGGAAGTGTTTAGTTTTAACAATTGATTCGATTATAACCTCCCCCATTGTAACAAATTTCTTTATCAGGATTTAAATGATCTAAATCCTGTTGTATTTTAAAGTATTGAATATGTGACAGTTATAAACATCCTTTTGCTTAATTGATCAATAAATCAGGAAAAGGTCTTTTTTCTGTTTTTTTTCGACTTTTTCTTTTTCTTACTTTTATTTCCGGATTTACTTCGTTTCTGTAAATCTTGTGTTTCCATGCTGCCCACAGAGAATTTCTGCTCAGGTAAACGGCTGTATTCACCCTCTGATATGGGTGGTTTTTCTCCTTTCTCATTGAGTTCCATAATTCGTTTTACACGCTTCAACGGCACAATGACCGGATCGCTTACTTTATCCTCAGAAAGAGAGTACCAGATTTCTCGTTTCAATACGTCTACTTTATGCGGATAATATTTTCCTGAAGACGTTTCAAGAGCAGGTATTTTATCCGGGAACTCTTCCCAGGCTTCCAGGTAAGTATCCAGTTCGTAGAGCAAACAATTCTTCAAATTGCCACTATGATCCATAAGTTTAGAATCATTCAGGGGCAATTGCTGAATTTTTGCTGCATTGGATTTTACCGACTCGAATTCTGTTTTCCAGGTTGAACCACAAAACTCTCTGCCGCTCAAATCAATGCCTCCAATAAGTGCAGCCTCCTGGCGGGATCCGATTTGCTTCATCTCAATCTTGAGTTTGAACTCCCTTGCAAAGACTTTGATTAATTCACGAAAATCAATCCGGCCCTCTGCCAGGTAGTAAAAAATGGCTTTTGTACCATCCCCTTGCATCTCTACATCGCTGATTTTCATTTCTATTCCCATTTCTTTAGCATAAAGCCTTGCCCGGTTTCTCACAGGTATCTCATGTGTCTTTGCTTCCAGAAACTTTTGGAGATCATTCTCTGAAGCTTTTCTCCAAATACGCATGAATTTGTACTTATTCTTTTTTCGTATCTTCCGGTTAAATTGCTTCTCAGCCAATATCCCGGTTAATGACACAACTCCTATATCATGTCCCGTGTGAGCTTCCACAGCTACAATATCCCCTTTCTTCACAGGCAATTTATAGGTGTTCAGAAAAAATGCTTTACGGGTGTTTTTAAAAGCTATCTCTACAATATCTGAATCATGGTCAATATGCTCCAGCCAATCGAAGGTTGGCAGCTTTTGGTTTTTCCTGAAATAAGTTTGGACTTTATCGTAATTTTCTTCCTGGTTTTTATCTCTCTCATGTGAATCCATAAGTTTAAAAACTTTTTAGTGGATGTTTCATTATTTTACGAACCATAAATATATTTATTTAAACTAAATATAAATAACTTTATGATACATTTCTTAAG
>CAZPDP010000090.1:0-2679 GCA_964585385.1 uncultured Bacteroidales bacterium | reverse complement strand
GGGGTGGTTTCAACAACCTCTATCTTATTGATGGCCTCTTGAATCAATGATTCAAAATCCACCTTTTGTTCCGATAGTTCAATTTCATCCAATTTGGGTTTGGTCTGAGGATGCCTGGGGACAAAAATGGTACAGCAATCGGTATAAGGTTGAATGGATATATTATAGGTTCCAATACCTCTTGTAGAATCAACAATTTCTTCCTTATCCATACCAATCAAAGGCCGGAAAACAGGGATATCAACTGCGGAATTAGTGACTGTAAGTCCCTCGATGGTCTGACTGGCTACCTGCCCTATACTCTCGCCAGTTACAAGGGCCTGCGATTGATTCTTCCGAGCCAGTTTCTCTGCAGCACACATCATTTGTCTTCTCATAATAATGGTTACCTGGTCTTTGGGACAATTTTCAATGATGGCCTCCTGGATTTCCGTAAAAGGGAAAACCCACAGTTTCAATGCTCCGGTGTACCGGGCCAGTCTTTTTGTTAGTTCCACCACTTTATTCTTTGACCGCTCACTGGTATATGGATAGCTATAAAAATGCACAGCATCCAGGCTGACTCCTCTGCGTGCTATCAACCAGGCAGCAAGAGGACTGTCAATACCTCCGGAAAGAAGTACGGTTGCCTTCCCTCCTGTTCCTACAGGTAATCCTCCAGGTCCTTTATATTTCTCAGAATAAAGATAAATCGCATCAGACCGTACGTTTACAAAAATAGTTATATCCGGCTGATGTACATCTACAGTGAGGTTTTCAAACTTTTTGCTAATATAATCTCCCAGAATGGTACTTATCTCTTGTGATCTGTAGGGAAATTCCTTGTCAGCCCTGCGCGATTCCAGTTTAAATGACTTATTTTTCTTTAACCGGTTTTGAAAATATGGCACGATAACCTCTTTAACCTTCTCTATATCCTTTTCAACCTTCACTGCCCTGTGAAACACAATCACTCCAAATACTTTCTGCAACAGTTCCAGGGCTTTATCCATACTGGATCCCCGGACGGGTTTCAAATAAAGCAATGAATGCCCTTTCTCAATTTTAAACTCTCCGGCAGATTGCAGCGTATTTTCAATATTTTGAATCAATGTGTTCAGAAAAAAAGGACGATTCTTACCTTTCAGCATCAATTCGCCATATTTTACAATTATTACTTCTTCCATAACTAAGAGGTTCTCATTTTTAATAATCGTTGATAGGCAGGGATTAAATGATCAACACAGTACTCTACATCCTTATCAGAGTTCATTACTGAGAGACTGAAGCGCAAAGCGCCCTCTAAATCAGGGTCAGAAATACCCATGGCTTTCAGCACATGACTCGCTCCTCTTTTCCTGGAATTGCAGGCAGAAGAGGTAGAGACATAAATTCCCTTTGATTCCAGTTTACGAAGTAAGACTTCTGCCTTAATACCGGGAAAAGATACATTAAGAATGTGTGGAGCGCTGTAATCAAGAGGGGTATTGAATTTTACCCCGGGAATTTCTTCTGATAACTGATTGGCCAAATGATTTCTGAGTTCTCTTAAACGTCTTACATCTGCTTCAAAATTAGAATGAATTTCGCTTATCGCTTGGGCAAAACCAGCTATTCCGGGCACATTCTCTGTACCTGATCTTCTCTCTTTTTCCTGACCGCCTCCGGAAAGCAGATGTTTCAGTTTAACACCTTCCCTTATAAACAGGGCGCCTGTACCTTTCGGACCATGAACTTTATGAGAGCTCATAGTCAGCAAATCTATATCTGAATTAAATAAGGCCAGAGGTATCTTCCCTAAAGACTGTACTGCATCTACGTGAAAATAAGGTTTATGCGAATGACTGAACAGTATTTCGCTTACCTCATCAAGCGGTTGTAATGCCCCGGTTTCATTATTTACATGCATAATACTTACCAGGATGGTATCGTCCCGAATAGCTTTTTTGAGCTTATGTGGCTCTATCCGGCCAAGTTCATTGACAGGCAAATAGGTAGCTTCAAACCCCTCCTCTTCTAAGTCCTGCACAGAATTCAATACAGAGCGGTGCTCCACCGCTGTGGTTACAATATGCCTTCCCTTCTTTCTGTTTCTTCGGGCTATTCCCTTAATAGCGTGATTGTTTGATTCTGTCCCACCTGAGGTGAAAATCAGCTCACTCGGTTTTACCTCAATAACACCTGCCAGGATTTCTTTTGCTTCGTTAATTACTTCCTCTGCTTCCAGACCTTTTCTGTGCAGAGAAGAGGGATTACCATAATAATCTTTCAAAACCCGGGACATACGGTCAATAACTCCATCAAAGGGCTGTGTGGTTGAACTGTTATCAAAATATACTTCTCTCATCATCTCATTCAAATTCTACTGTAAAATACTGTCTATGTATTTGCTTATCGTCAACATATAATACACAGCCACTAATTTATTGTTTGATAATTCTGATTTTTTTCTTCTAACCCGAATAATTCATAATCATAAAAATTTATGAATAATGCAATCACTCTAAAAGCGGGCTTTTTTCTATTACTCGTATACATTAGGTTTAGCAATCAGAGGTTATGAAACCAGGATTATTTGTTTTACCTGCTTTATCAGTAGCAACATTACTTCCATTGGCATCATTTTTTCTTTTTTTGCATTGCCCAAAAAACAAAGTCCGGCATTCGACGGAAGAAAGAAAAAAACGCTAGGCAAATCCG
>CAZPDP010000089.1:0-6120 GCA_964585385.1 uncultured Bacteroidales bacterium | reverse complement strand
GAATGCCACTAAGACTCTAAAAATCTAAGATACACAAAGGAAGAAGTAATAATATCTAAGTTATCAACCATATATTAGAGTTTTACCAATATTTTTTAAATTTAGCAAATTAATTTCGTTTACAAGGAAAATTCCTATTCCCATTTTCATAGTAGATTTGGTTTTAATTGTGAGTAAAGATAGTTATTCCGGGACATAAAAAAAAGAGAACATTGATATGTGAATGTCCTCTTTTTGATTTATTGGCAATTATTTTGAAAGACTAGTTTAATTTTACAGGGTTCTTAACCTTCTGTTTGAGGAGCGCTATATTCAGCACCTCCATTATGGTGTTTACAAAATGAAATTTTAATCCTTTGATATAGATATCCTTTATCTTTTCCAGGTCTTTTCTGTTTTCTTCAGAAAGGATTATTTCATTAATACCGGAACGTTTAGCTGCCAGGATTTTTTCTTTGATTCCACCTACGGGCAGTACTTTGCCGCGTAAGGTTATTTCACCTGTCATAGCGATATTTTTCTTAATCTTCCTTTGTGTAAAAATGGAAGCAAGCGATGTCACCATGGAAATTCCGGCTGACGGGCCATCTTTTGGTATTGCTCCTTCAGGCATGTGTATATGAACATTCCAGTTATTGAACAGATCTTCTTTAACGCCTATTTCACCAGCATGGGCTTTTACGTATTCCAGCGCAATAGTAGCAGATTCCTTCATTACATCTCCCAGGTTACCGGTCAGCGTTAATCTGCCTTTGCCTTTGCTCAGGCTGCTTTCTATGAACAGTATGTCACCACCTGAAGGAGTCCAGGCAAGGCCTGTCACTACCCCGGCAAACTCATTGCCCTGGTATTTCTCTTTAAAATATTCCGGCGGTCCCAGGATATTCCTGATGTCCTGTATAGTAAGCCTTTTCTTTTGGTTTTGGTTCATGGCTATTTCTTTGGCCATGTTCCTGATGATTTTTGCTATTTTTTTGTCAAGGAGCCTTACACCTGATTCCCTTGTATGATTTTCAACAATGTATTCCAGTACATTTTTAGGAAAGGTCAGCTGATTTTTCTTTATTCCGTGTGCATTTAACTGCTTGGGCACCAGATGGCGCTTGGCAATTTCTATTTTCTCTTCCACAATGTAACCGCTCACATCAATCATCTCCATTCTATCCCGCAATGTCGGGCTTATAGCTTCTACCGTATTGGCAGTTGCAATGAACATTACGTTGGAGAGGTCGTATTCAAGTTCCAGGTAATTGTCATAGAAGGTATTGTTTTGTTCGGGATCGAGCACCTCGAGCAAAGCGGAAGAAGGATCACCATGGAAATCTTTTCCTACTTTGTCAATTTCATCCAGAATAAAGACGGGATTGCTGGACTTTGCCTTTTTAATGTTCTGAACGATACGCCCGGGCATAGCTCCGACGTATGTTTTTCTGTGTCCCCTGATTTCAGCTTCGTCACGGAGTCCGCCCAGCGACATCCTGACATATTTCCTGCCTAAAGCCCTGGCGATGGATTTGCCAAGTGAGGTTTTGCCTACACCCGGAGGGCCGTAAAGGCACAATATCGGGCTTTTTAAATCTCCTTTGAGTTTAAGGACAGCCAGGTATTCCAGTATCCTTTCCTTCACCTGTTCCAGACCGAAATGGTCTTCATCCAGGATTTTTTCAGCACGCTGGAGGTCATAGTTGTCTTCGGTAAAATCATGCCATGGGAGCTCGAGCAAAGTGTTCAGGTAGTTGAGCTGTACGGAATATTCTCCTGCAGCAGGATTCAGTCTTTGCATTTTGTCAAGCTCCTTATCAAAGGTTTCCTGTACTTCCTGGCTCCATTTTTTGTTTTTGGCTTTCTCTCTGAGTTCTTCCACTTCCTGCTCAAGCGGACTACCGCCAAGCTCGTCCTGGATGGTTTTCATCTGTTGCTGCAGCAAATATTCTCTTTGCTGTTTATCCATATCGGTTTTCACCTTAGACTGGATATCGCTTTTCAGCTCCAGCATCTGAACCTCTTTGGTAAGGTGTTCCAACAGCTTAATGCCCCGTTCCTTGAGACTGTCAATACCCAGGAGTTCCTGTTTCTCTTGCAGTTCAATATCACTGTTTGAGCAGATAAAATTGATGAGGAACGTTGTATTGTCTATATTTTTTACTGCAAATGATGCTTCCTGTGGAATATTGCTTGACAGTTTAATGATCTTAAGGGACAGGTCTTTCAATGAACCCACTATGGCTTCGAATTCTTTCCCGTGAGCATCCTTCTTGGTTTCTTCAAGCTCACTAACTTTGCCCTGGAGGTACGGATCGGTTTCAACCACTTCATCCAGATGAAACCTCTTCTTTCCCTGGATGATAACAGAGGTGCTTCCATCCGGCATTTCCAGTATTTTAATGATTTGAGCAACCGTACCGACATTATAAAGGTCTTTCTGACCTGGCTCATCTACATCCGGATCTTTCTGAGAAATGGCACCCAGAAATTTATCGTTGTTGTAAACTTCATCCACCAGTTGCAGAGATTTATTCCGCCCCACTGTAATAGGCAGAATAACTCCCGGAAAAAGAACTGTATTACGTAAAGGCAGAAGAGGGAGCTTCTCAGGTATCTCCACTTTTTTTAGGGACTCTTCCTCTTCATCGGTTATAAGGGGTATGAATTCTGATTTCTGTTCAGTCTCTTCTACAAAAAATAAATCTTCCAGATTGTTTTTCGATTTTTTATTCCAACTCATATTTTTTCTTTTCAGCTTTATTAATCTGCCAAAATGGCATTATCATAACATGAATAAATTAGTGTATACTGTTGGCAATAGTTGTGCCAAACTCATAGTGGTTAAGAGATAGCGCTTAATAGAAATCAGAAGAGAAATTGAATTAATAGTTCCGGTATTTTTGAGTCCGGTTAAAGATTTCCTCCATAATATTTTTTTCTACTTCATCAAATTTCTTATTTCTTCTTTCCATCACTTTTTGAGCTACCTCAAATGCCTTATCTTTTCTATATTCTTTAAATCCTTTTATGCCTCCCCACGAAAAGGATGGAATGAAATTTCTGGGAAACCCTTCTCCGAATATGTTGGTGTTTATCCCAATAACGGTGCCGGTATTGAACATAGTATTGATTCCGCATTTTGAATGATCGCCCATGATAAGGCCGCAGAACTGAAGGCCGGTAGAAATAAATTTTTCGTCTACATAGTTCCAGAGTTTGACTTCCGCGTAGTTATTTTTCAGATTGGAATTGTTTGTGTCGGCGCCCAGATTGCACCATTCACCAATTACCGAATTACCCAGGAAACCGTCATGTGCTTTGTTGGAATATCCAATAAATACCGTATTGTTTACTTCGCCGCCAACCTTGCAATAGGGTCCAAGGGTAGTCGGTCCGTATATCTTGGCAGATAATTTTAAAACAGAATGATCGCACATGGCAAGGGGCCCCCTGATTACAGAACCCTCCATAATTTCAGCATCTTTGCCTATGTATACAGGGCCTTCGGAAGCATTAACCGTTGCATACTCTGCTTTAGCGCCTTTCTCCACAAAAACATTTTCAGGATTGATTACATTGTTTGTTGAGCTCAGAACCTCTGATTCCCTGTCTTTTGTCAGTAATGCAAAATCATTTCTAATGGCTTCCCCGTTATAACTGAAAATTTGCCAGGGATGAGAAATTTTGGTGGTTTCCCCGTCGTATTCTTCTATTTCTATATCTCTGAGCTCTTTGTTCTTGAAATCTTCTATTTTTTCTTTTTCCAGGTTGGCTGCAAGAATGTCGTGTTCTTTAACAAGAGCATGCCCGGTTTTCAGTTTTTTGAATTTGTCAACCAGTTCCTGGTTAGGCAGGATAGAGCCATTGATCAGGATATTGGTGTCATTAACCTGGGTTTTATACTTTTCTGATAGATAGTCCCGGGTAAGATAGGAGCATTTGTCATTCAAATAGCGCTCCCATTTTTCTTTTATACTTAGAATTCCTACTCTTAATTCTGATGAGGGTTTTGTGAAAGTTAAAGGAAGTAAATTTTCCCAGCTATAATCATCAAAAAGTATATAATTCATAATATCAGGTATTCAGTTACTATGACAAATTTAAATAAAAAAAGCTCCGGATTTGCGGAGCTTCTTAAATTTAAAAAGTATCTTATTATCTACTTGCTTTTCTTCTTGTCGTAATGCTTCTTATACTTATTCATAAATTTATCCACTCTTCCCGCGCTGTCAACAAGCTTTCTCTTACCAGTATAAAAAGGATGCGATGTATGAGAAATTTCAAGCTTTACCAAAGGATATTCTTTCCCATCATCCATTGTAATGGTGTCTTTTGTTTCAACAGTGGACCTGGATTTGAATGTTTCTCCATTTGACATGTCCTTAAAAACCACTACTCTGTAATTCTTTGGATGTATTCCCTGTTTCATTTTTATATCGTTTAAATTACTTATCAATTTTACAGGCTGCAAAAATACAGATGATTATTTAAATATCAAAAAATTATACCGATAAATTTTATTTATTTGCTGGTTTGCTTGTTTTAAAGAGAAAACCACTCTTGCACATCGAAGGGTTGAAATTGTTTATGGTAAAATTCATTCGCATGTTTATCATAGGTGTATTCTTCAGCCCATTCGTCAATGTTTTCGATAATTTGTTTTAATGCATTTGTAAAATAATAGACTTCGTCATCTTTCATGATTGGGTGCAGTGACCATCTTATCCATCCGGGTTTCTGGGACAGGTCCCCGTGATTGATAAGGTTGGTTATTTTTTTGGAGTCATTGTAGCTCACATTTAACAGATAGTGCCCGTAGGTTCCGGCACAGGCACATCCCCCCCGTACCTGGATGCCAAATTTGTCACTGAGCAATTTAACTATCAGGTTATAGTGAATGTTTTTATGGTAAAAACTCATAACACCAAGTCTGTCTTCCACTTTATCTGCCAGAATGTTGATCCCGGGTATTTTTCTTAATTCTTTGAAAGCCAGATCGACGAGTTCTTTTTCGCGTTCTTCGATTTTGTCTGTACCCATTTTTTCCTTTAATTCAATGGCCAGGGCAGCTCTTATTACCTGCAGGAATCCTGGTGTGCCTCCATCTTCCCTGGCTTCAATGTCATCCACAAATTTGTATTGTCCCCACCGGTTGGTCCAATCAACTGTTCCTCCTCCCGGATTATCGGGTACGGGATTGGTGTAAAGCCTTTTGTCAAATATCATGATACCTGAAGAGCCAGGTCCTCCAAGGAATTTGTGAGGAGAGAAAAAGATGGCGTCCAGTTTTTCATCGGGATTGTCGGGGTGCATGTTTATGTCAACATAAGGAGCTGAAGCTGCAAAGTCTATAAAAGCCAGACCATCGTATTCATGCATGATTCCGGCCAGCTCATGGTAAGGGCTCTTGATTCCGGTAACATTGGAGCAGGCCGAGAAACTACCGATTTTAAATTTTCTGTCTTTGTATTTTTCCAGCTTTCTTCTCAAATCATCGGTGTCCACAAGCATCTTTTCGTCAGGTTCCAGTTGAACTACATCAGCAATGGTTTCAAACCAGGATGTATGATTGGAATGATGTTCCATGTGGGTTACGAAAACGATAGGACGATCCATCTCCTTTAGACACTCTTTATTTTTGAGCATTCCACACCCTTTCAGTCCCATCATCCGCTGCATTTTGTTGATGACAGTAGTCATACCCGAACCGGCATTGATGATCACATCATTGGGGCCTGCATTTACATGTTTTTTGATTATGTGTTGCGCATGGTGGTAACTCTGCGTCATGCGGGTACCTGTTTCACTGGTTTCTGTATGAGTGTTGGCAACAAAAGGCCCAAAATCTTCCTGGATTTTCTTTTCTATAGGCCCGTATAATCTTCCGCTCGCGAGCCAGTCTGCATAAACTACTTTTGTTTTGCCGTAAGGTGACTGAAAAGTGGAATCTATACCAATCGTATTGTTTCTGTACTCTTCGAAATAATTTTCCAATGAACTCATAAGGGGATATTTTTATTGTGGTGCAAATTTATAATAAAAAATCCTCAATCGAATTTTTTTCAATTGAGGATAAAGTTCTTTAGCCCGAATAATTAACTTCGTTGAGGGCTTCGCCGTTCATGAATTATTCCT
>CAZPDP010000088.1:0-6183 GCA_964585385.1 uncultured Bacteroidales bacterium | reverse complement strand
TGACTTTTTTTCCTTCTTTTTTGTGTGGCAGACAAAAAAGAAGTATTCCGGATAAAGTACAATAGTAGTTAACTGTATTGAAATAGTAAATATAGATAATTATCATTTTATTTTCTGCCGGGTAGTGGCACAGGGCATTTAAAAAACAAATATAAATGTATTCGAATACCAGTTAATGGCCTGGCTATTAATATCTGCCTTTCGTATTGATTCACTCAGGCATATTTTCATAAAAAAACGGGACACCCAAATGCATAAAATTAAAATTGATTTACAGCGAGTTATGAGGGTGTCTCAAATTAATGCGGAAAACAGGACTATATTAGCAAACCCATCGATACAAAAACATTGCTTAAAAAATTAAACAAACACCTTACAAACGGTACTCCTAACCATTCTGAATAATGCACCCCCTAAAAGCGGGTGGCTTTTTTTGGGTTATAGTTTAGATAGGTGGGGTTTTAGCAAACTGACTCGTAGTGAAATTATAAAGTAATGTATTTTCTATTAATTGATTTCTTTGCATTTTTTTTATAATTTGACTGCTGATAAACAAATGAACCCCCCTGATATGAAGTCATCTTATCCTGAAAAACACATTAACGAAATCCGTCATTTCCTGAGTAAACTTCAATCCATACAGTCAGATAAAAACATTAGTTCTGATATATCAAAGACAGAGGAGCTACTAACGAATCTAGAAGAACTAATAAAGGAAGAAATTAAGGCAGAAAACAAATACCGCCGCATTGTTGAAAATATGCAGGATATGTACTTCAGGGCTGACCTGGAAGGAAATTTAATAATGGTTAGCCCTTCCATAAAAAACATTCTGGGTTATACTCCCGAAGAAGCGATTGGAAATAAAATAGCGGAAAACTTTTATGCTGATCCTGAAAAAAGACTGGAGTTGCTCGATATTTTAAAAGAAAAGGGAGAAGCTAATAACTACGAAGTTAACTTAATCAGCAAAGATGGCCGGATAGTACCCATCCTGTCAAACAGTCATTTCATTTATGACAAAAAAGGAAACCCAACAAGTATAGAAGGAACCATCACAGACATTACAAAACGAAAAAAGGCTGAGCATGCATTAAAGGAAAGCGAAGAAAAATTCAGAACCCTGACGAACCAACTCCCTGTTGGCGTTTACAGAACAACCCGCGATGGATATTTTATTTACTTCAATCCGGCGCTAGCTGAAATGCTGGGGTATGAAGAGAAAGAACTTAAACAAATCGCTGTTCCTGAATTATACAAAGACGGTAAAGACCGGGAGGATGGTATCCAATATCTTAAAAAGCATCCCGAAGGAATTACCCAAAGAGAAATTCAACTAATAACAAAGCAGGGTTCCGTCATAATTGTCAACGATCATATAAACACTGTCCTCGATGATGATGGAAATATAAAATATTTTGATGGTGTGCTTGAGGATATTACTGAAAGAAAAAGGACAGAACAGGCTCTGAAGGAGAGTGAAGAAAAATTCAGACAACTGGCACAAACCACCTCTACGGCCATTATGGTATACCAGGGCAACAAATGGGTTTACGCCAATCCCGCTGCAGAGAGAATCTCCGGCTACTCCCAGGAACAACTTAAGACAAAAAATTTCTGGGAATTTGTAGCCCCTGAATACCAGGAGATGATAAAACAAAGAGGCCAGAAAAGACAAAAAAAAGAAACGGTTCCTACAGGATATGAATTTAAAATTATAACAAAAGAAGGCAGGCAAAGATGGGTTTATCTTGAGGGAAGTGTAATGGAATACCAGGGTAAACCAGCAGGTCTGATATCAGTTATTGATATTACTGAAATGAAAAATACCGAAAAAGCGTTAAAAGAAAAAAACAAAAAATTACAAGCTGCTGAAGAAAAACTCAAGGCCACCAACAATGCCTTAAAAGAAATAAATAAAGAACTGGAAAAACAGAAAGAAGAGTTGGAAATAGCTAAAAACGAAGCAGAAGAGAATGCAGCAAAAAGAAACAGTTTGCTGGAAGCCATTCCAGATATGATTTTTGTTTTTGACAAAGATGGGTACATAATAGATTACCATGCAGAAAAAAGAGAATTCCTTTATAAACAACCGGAAAACTTCCTGGGTAAAAAAGTAGATGAGGTCTTACCTTCCTATCTTGTAAACTTAACATACGAAAAAATAGAAAAAGTATTAACCACAGGTAATGTTGAAGAGTATGAATATGAACTGAAATTAAGAAACAAAAAATTTGTTTTTGAATCCCGGATGGTAATGCTTAATCAAAACAGCACCCTGGCAATTGTAAGAGATATAACCGAAACAAAAGAAGCCAGGGAAGAACTTATCAAAGCCAAAGAAAAAGCAGAAGAAAGCGACAGGCTCAAATCTGCCTTCCTGGCTAATATGTCGCATGAAATACGAACACCTGTTAATGGAATTGTAGGATTTACGCAACTTCTGAGAGACCAGGAATATTCACAAGAAGAACAGGAAGAGTTTTTTGATATCATAGATTTAAATTCCAGCCAGTTATTGCAGATTATAAACGATATTATTGACATCTCAAAAATTGAAGCCAATCAGCTCAACATAAATGAGCAAACCTTTTCCCTGAATAAATTGATGGATGAATTATACAACTCTTATGAACTAGAGCTCCAGCAAAATAACAAAACCCACCTTTCCGTCGAACTTCATAAAGGTTTAACTGAAGGCGAAGACAAAATAAAAACAGATGCCATCAGACTCAAACAGGTTATGAGCAATCTCCTGACGAATGCAGCTAAGTTTACGGAAAAAGGGACAATAGATTTTGGATACAAACTGACGGACGGTAATGAATTCCTGTTTTTCGTTAAAGATACGGGTATAGGGATACCGGAAGACAAACAGAAGGTAATTTTTGACCATTTTCGAAGAGCTCATGAGACAAGAGCCAGCAAGTACGGCGGAACGGGCCTGGGTTTATCCATATCAAAAAGACTTGTCGAAATGCTGGGTGGAAAGATTTGGGTAGAATCAAAGGAAAATGAGGGAGCAAATTTCTTTTTCACCCTTACTATTCAGAGAATGAAAACATCCCCGGAAAGTGAAAAAGAAAATAAAACAACAAAATCTTATGAGTGGGATCAGAAAAAAATTCTGGTAGTTGAAGATGATCCTTTCTGTCAGAAGTTTATAAGAGAATTACTTAAATCAACCCAAGCGGAACTTAAATTCGCCAATAATGGAGCAGATGCACTAAAAATATTCAGAGCGAACCCGGATGTTTCTATCATATTGATGGATATAAAACTTCCGGATAAAGATGGACTTGAATTAACAAGTAAAATCCGGGAGTTGAACAAAGAAGTCCCCATTATAGCAACAACAGCCTATGCCATGGAAAACGATAAAAAAACGGCTATTGAATCCGGATGCAATGAATACCTTTCAAAACCTCTGAATAAGAAAACCCTGCTGCAAACCATAAGCAAGTATCTGAATAAGTGAGTCAGTGGCCAGTAGTTGTGTGTTCTGTTGTTGATTGAGTTGATTGAGTTCATTAAGTTGACTGAGTATTTTGACCTGCCACCGTCATTCAGTTATTCATTACTAATACTTCTCTATGTACTGAAGTTTTTAAGTTGGCTAATTAACCGAATAACAATAATAAAGAAATGCAATTATTTTTTAAAAAGAGCAGAATGGCATATAGCAAAAGGACAAATTTTATTTTCATGGACGTTTTCCAAAACCAGAAAATAATCCATGAGTTAGGATTTATTGCGAAACTTTAGTATGTATTTTTCATTCTTAATTCTTAATTCCTAATTCTTAATTCCTAATTCTCAACTCCACCCTCTTAAATCATCTTCCTAACTTCCCGCCAGGTGTGGAAACTCAGCCTTCCGCCTTTCACCTGCAGAATCTTAGAAGCCAGGAAAGCTCCGATTTTTCCGCAATGCGTAAGGTGGTAGTTTTCAAACAAGCCATATAAAAAGCCTGCAGCGAACAAGTCTCCTGCACCACTCTTATCAACCACCTCAGCAGGCGCTGAAGGTATTTGATAAAATTCATCTCCTCTTTGTATTAATGCACCTTTTTGACCCATTTTAATCACTACAATTTCCACATCCTTAACCAACCGGCCTATGGCCCGCTCAGGCTCGAGGCCTGTATATGAAAATATTTCCAGGTCGTTGGCAAGCAGGATGTCTACTTTATCCTTAATGAATTTTGCTAAAAACTCACGGTGGCCTTCTGCAATATGACTGCTGGAAAGATCAAAAACCACCTTCATATAATTGAGGCGTCCGAATTCAGCCAGAGCCTCCATGAATTCTTTATTAGGCGTGAGGTAGCCATCAATCAGGAGGTAACTGTATCCGTAAAACTTTTGCTCGTCAAGGTCTCCGGGTCCAAACAGTTCATTCGCGCCCGGATAACCTACGGTGGTAATTTCTTTATCCGGGGTATTCAGGTGAATAATTTTACCGGTATTGCCTTCCTTCTGAATCAGGTTGATAAACACACCCGATAACTTTAGTTGCGAGGAAAACAATTCTCCATGCTCATCATTACCAATAACTCCGTTAAAAGAAGTTTCATAACCAAGATTTGCCAGGGCGCTGATTGTATTGGCTGCAGAACCACCGGAGGTTACAGTTGCTTTTGATGAATCCAGAGCATTATAGAGCTCCTCAAATTCTTCTTTGTTTACATGATGCTGTGAACCTTTGGGATAAGAAAATTTCTTTAGTATTTCTTCATCTTCCAGGTCAAATGAAATATCAACCAGGCTGTTTCCTATTCCGGCAATTTTAGACATGGCAACACATTTTTATTGACTTAAATATAAGGAAATCCATTCAAAGTAACTTAGGAAATCACTTTAAAAGAATGGATTCAATTGTAATACATTGAATTTAAACGCATAAAAAAATTATCTTATAAAAATTTAAAAAATATTTGGTTTATAAAATAAACTACTTTATATTTGTCATTAAATATTAAAATAAAAACTATGGAGGATAAAAATTTAACACCTAAAGAAAGTTTGAGCCTTATCAGTCAGATGATAGAGAACTCAAAGACCCGTATGAACGAAAACGGATTTATCTATCTGCTCTGGGGCTGGTTAATGTCCATTTGTGCTATTGCCCAGTTTGTTTTATTACAACTGGAGTATTATGAAATCAATTATTACCCCTATTTCCTGGCCATACCAGCCGGAATCTATACTGGAATCTACTACGCCAGGGAAAGTAAGAAAGAGGAAGGTTCCGGATTTTTGGGAAATATTTTTGCAGCGTTATGGATATCCGTGGCATTGAATATTTTAATCACTGCTTTTGTTTTTTCTTTTACCTTTAACATCAATCCCATACCCTTCATTTTAATGTTCTTAGGTATTGGAACAATTGTATCAGGCCAAATACTTCATTTCAAAATTCTGATATTTGGAGGTATTATCTGCAACCTTTTGGGTATTGCTACTATAATAATCCCCTTCATCTATCATCCCATAATAGCAGCTATGGCAATAATTGCTGCGGATTTAGTTCCCGGATATGCATTAAGAAACAAATACAAAAAATATCATGCGTAAAAAGTTAGACCCTTTGCTCCATAATGAATTGAGGCTGGCCATTGTTTCCCTGCTTGTAAAAGAAGGAGAAGCAGACTTCGTACATCTGAAAGAAAAAACCAAAGCCACATCGGGTAATCTGAGTGTGCAACTCGACAAGCTTTCTGAGGCAGGGTATATTTCTGTGCATAAATATTTCAAGGGGAAAAAACCGCATACAACCTGCAACATCACTAAAACCGGTATTGAAGCCTTTGAGGAGTATGTAAAGGCAATTCAGGATTATCTGAACATGGGCGAATAAAATGTGGAACCAAAAACCAAACAATTATGAAAAGAATACAAGGTGGTCCGGTAATCCTCTTCCCATCCGATGAATTTTCTTCTAAAGGCAATCTTTTGGGTGGGATACGGACTGTTTGGTTTTGAATTCTTCATTAGTCAGAACTTCAACTATCATATAGAAATAGGGGGTGTGGGCACAGGTGCCACCGAAGACAAAATTCGGAATAAGCGGGTTTATTCAAATGGATTGCTCATCAACACAGGGTTCAGAATTTATTTTTAAAAATTTTGGTGAAACTCTAATATATGGTTGATAACTTAAATATTATTACTTCTTCCTTTG
>CAZPDP010000087.1:0-6658 GCA_964585385.1 uncultured Bacteroidales bacterium | reverse complement strand
GGAATAATTCTTGAACGGCGAAGCCCTCAACGAAGTTAATTATTCGGGTTAAATGTTTTAACCGAAATAATGCTAGGTTAAAATCCGTATAATTCTTTTAATTTTTTAAAAACATCTGTATTGTCATAGATACCCTGAAAATTCTCTGCACCTGGTCCGTAAGCAAACACAGGAACCATCACACCCGTATGGTCATCCGTGGGAAATTCGGCTTCCACTTCATGGTTTTCAATGCTACCCCCTGTCAATGCCATCCCTCCTGTTTCATGGTCAGTTGTTACAATAAGCAGGGTATTTTTATTCTCTTTTGCAAATGCGAGCGCTTTTTTAACCGCAAAATCAAAATCAAGGAGTTCGTCAACAATATAATCTTTGTCCTGATCATGTCCTCCCCAGTCGATTTGAGATGATTCCACCATCAGGAAAAAGCCTTTTTGATTGTTGTCAAGAATATTAAGCGCTGTTTGAGTGGATACAGGTAACATATCCTTTCTTCCTTCAGAATACTTTGGATTGTGTTTTTCAGCTGTAAAGCCTGCCAGTTTTCCGTCTTCAACAGCTTTTATCTCCTCAAGATTCGTTTTGATTGTATATCCTTTATTCTTCAGGCTATCGATAAGATTCTTACCGTCCTCACGTTCAGCAAAATTTTTCCTGCCGCCTCCTATGAAAACATCTATATCCGTTTTCAGAAAATCAAGGGCCAGTTCATCGTACTTATGCCTCTCTTTATTATGAGCAATAAAAGATGCAGGAGTAGCATGCAATATGGAACTGGTACTTACCAGTCCGGTTGAAAGACCATTGCTCTCTGCAAGCTCCAGGATTGAGGTTAGTTTTTCCCCTTCAGGTCCAACGCCAATGCTTCCATTTTTTGTCTTCTTACCCGTTGCTATCGCTGTTCCGCTTGCACCTGAATCAGTTATATAATCACTAAAAGAATGGGTTTTCTGAAAACCGATGTGCTTAAAACCTTCTATAGCAAGCGGTTCTTCACTTACTGTCATTCCTGCATAAATCTGACTCACGCCCATTCCGTCTCCAATCATCAGGATAACATTCTTAACTTCTTGTTCGTTCTGAGCTGCGTTATTGTTTTTGTTCTTTTCATCTTCAGAATTGGTACAGCTTTGAAGACTGATAAAAAACAAGGCAGCAAATAATAAAATAGATATGCGTTTCATAATAAAAATTATTTTGGGTTTGTATATTAGTTTGAATTAAACAACAATAAAGAGTCTCTTGTTTTAGCAGCATTCCACCAGGAATAAGGTTTTATTTTCCAGTTCTTCTCTACTCCAATCTTCAGGGAATCCTGCTTACTAATTTTATCCTCAATCAAATATCGTATATCTTCGTCTTTAATAGTGACAATTCTATTTTTAATTTCAGCTTTAGTCAAACCTGCTCCTTGTGTGAGATGCCCTCCTCCCCCATTGGCCCTGTATGAATTTATGGCGACTTTATAAAAATTATCCGCTATAAAAGGCTCACCATTTGAAAATAACTTTATATCCACTCTATCACCCTCGGGTTTTGAAACATCTACTGTATAATCAATTCCGTAACCTGAGTCAAAGTTGTAGTAAGTACCATCGAGAAGATAGTGCCCGTATTCCCTGGAGTAGGCCGGTTTATTATTACTGTCCAGTTTAAATTTTAATAAATAATCGCCGGATGATTCCATTTGATTGAACCAGTCGCTATAGCTGTATTCGAGATAGTCATGAATTTCCCGGCCTTTCAGCCTGATTGTGTACAGAAGATTTCTGAACCTGTAAAACTTAAAAAGGTCACCGGTGGTAATTATTCCTTTATCCATTGTGCTATAAACACTCAGAGGTGCAGAAAAAGAGAGGTCTGCCCCGGTATAATCCATTTGAACCTCATGAATAAGCTGCATCCATTTTGAAGGTCCAAACAAAGCGTTGGTTGATTGGAGTGTTTCAGGCAGAAATGTTATTTCTTTACTTACATATTGCTTCACTTTCTCACTATAAGGCTTAAATTCATCCTGAAATGATTCAGACGGTTCATATCTGTTAAGTTCCAGGAAATCACCTTCCAGGGATTTTAAAATCCATTTGTCATGTTGTTTTGCAAAAGTAAGGTCAACTAATGCAGCTTTCTTAGCATTTGGTCCGGGATTCAGAAGGAAAACGGTTTCCCCGGCATTATTTCTTACTTCTTCATAGTGCAGACGGTGATCGTGACCATAAAAGATGATATCCAAACCTTCTACTTCTCTGGCCACATTAATTACCGCATTCTCCTCTGTTTGATTTTGTTCATTATCGCCATATCCGGAGTGAAAAAGACCAACGAGCAAATCCGGTTTTTTTTCCGAGTGGATAAGTTTTACCCACTTCTCTGAAGATTCAACCATATCTTCAAATGTTATTCCACTATAAACTTTTTCAGGCAACCAGTTAGGTATAGCCGGGGTTACCATTCCTAAAACGGCAATCTTTATTCCGGATCGCTCAATGATTGTGTAAGGCTGAAAATAAGGTTTATTAGTCCTTGTATCTATTGCATTTGCAGCTAACCAGGGGAACCTGAATTCATCCCTGATTTTGTCATAAACTGCATGACCTGTCTCAATATCATGATTTCCTGCGGCAGAAGCGTCATATTCCATAAAGTTCAATACCCGGGAAACCACATGGGGGTTGGTTGTATCAATGTAATTGTAGTAATACACCGGCGGTTGACCCTGTAAGATATCACCATTGTCAAGGAGAATAAGCTCTTTGTCACCCTGTTTTTTCAAACTATCCAAATAACCTGTCAAAGCTCCAAGAGATGCAGCCCGTTCTTTGTTGTCAATAAAATCAAATGAAAATATGGAACCGTGAATATCTGTAGTCCCAATAATCTGCAGATTAACCTCACTCTTTTTATCAAACTGACAACCAGAGAATAAATACAGAGTCAGCAGGATAATTGAGTAGAAAAGTCTTTTTGTAGTTAACATAGCCAGTTCATTTTACGTAAATAAAAATAAAAAAAACAGAAAATTGTTTAAGGCAGTATTAAAAAAAAGTAAAAAAACAGATAAACCATTCTTCAAAATACTTATTTAGAAAAGATCGACAGAGATATTCTGTATAAAGGCAGTATATGTGGTTTCCTGATCTACTTTAGCCATAGACAGAATAATGATAACTGAAAGATCTTCTCCATCAGCATTTGTAATTGTTACTTCTTTTCTTTCACCCACGATTTTTTCTTTGTTAGGATCAAGATACCGCTTAATAAAATCGTCGTATTCACCAAGGTTTTTTGGAAATAGTTTTTTCACATTCCGTCCCAGTATCATATCCCGTTCGATTCCCCATAATTCCTCTGCTGCTTTGTTGAAGAATTTAACATTCCCATCCTGATCTATGGTAACAATTGCATCCGAAGCACCTTCCAGGGTTCGCTCGTTTCTGATCTTCTCTTTTTCCATCTCCTTGAACCTTTGTTTTACTTCTTCTCTAGCCTGCTCAAGCCTTTTGCTCAGATCGGACTGAGATTTACGAAGCTTCTCTTCCTGTTCTTTCAGGAGCTCGGTTTGCTTCTTCGTTTCCAACTCCATGCGTTTTTGTTTGGTGATATCATGGGCAATATAAATTACCTTTGAAATTTCTCCATACACATCATGAACGGCTGTTATTGTGTTTTGCAGCCATACCTCTTTCCCGTTTTTTGAAAGATGCTTGAACTGGCCCTGATAAGTCTGACCATCTGTTACCTGTTCCCAGATAGATTTGATTCTTTTGAGATCTTTTTGCTGAATCAAATCAAAGACGGTCATGTTTTTTATCTCTCCATCCGAATATTCCATTAGATTTAAAAAGTTCTGGTTGGCATCAAGGATATCGCCTGATGGTAATAATTCCATTTTATGGGTGGACCTGTTGAGTGCCTGAATCTGTGCTTCATAATCGAGGCTTTGCTGTTTTTGTTCAGTTGTATCCAGACCCAGGTAGAGGATTTTTTCAACACTTCCGTCATCTCTCCTCATACACGTATAAGTTGACATAGTCCAGAGGTCTCTGCCCTGCTTGGTTACCATCTTCATGTATCCTTCAAAGTGTTTGCCACCATTGGCCAGACTGTCCCATAATTCATCAAACCATGCGCGGTCTTTATCATCAATAAACATGGATATCTTTTGTCCTTCAACCTCCATATTAGAGTCATATCCAAGCTTCTTCAGGAATTTCGTATTGGCATAAAGCAAAATTCCATCCGGGTCGAATTCCGCATGAATCATGGTATGGCTAACAGCATTGGAAAATATAACAAACCTTTTACTTTGTCTGTCAGCTTCTTCCTGTGTCGCTTTGAGCTCTTCCATATTCTGACGCATCTGCTCTTCTTTCTCCGAAAGCTCTTCGGCCTGCTTCCTGGATTCCTCAAGCAGTTTAGCCGTCTGGGTATTAATTTTTACGTTGGAAATAGTGGAAGCCACATTCTCTGCAACTCGTTCGACAAAATCTATTACATATTGCTCAAAACCATGGAAACCTGCAATTTCCAAAGCACCATGAACCTTATCATTCACTTTTAAAGGTACAATCAAAAGTGCATCGGGGGTTGATTTCCCAAGACCCGAAGTAATATTTACATAATCCTCCGGCACTTTAGTCATATAGACCGTTTCTTTTTCAAGAATAACATTTCCAAGTAAACCTTCGCCTATTTCAACCCGTTTGTCAGCATATTTTCTTCTTTCATAAGCATAACAGGCAGTCATTTCAAGATGCTTATCATTTTCATCTTCATCCTCCACAACAAAAAAGGCGCCTTGTGTTGCACCAATATATTGTACCAGATTGCTTATAAGTTTATAGGAAAGTTCTTCCAGGTTATCTGTATCATGCCTTAAAATATCACCAAATTTTGCTAAACCTTCAGAAACCCAGTTTTGTTGGCGATCTTCTATCCTTCGTTTTTCTTCTTCTTCTTTGTTTTTTTTCAGTTCATCCCTTAATGACAAAACAGATTCTCCAAGGACATCATCTCCCCGTATTTTATAACTGGCGTCTATATTCCCGCTTTTCAGTTTTTCCACAAACCTATAGACGCGCTCTGTCTTATCAAACTCATGCTTAACGGATTGATTCAAAGCAATCGTATTTTCAGCATATTTCTTGCTTATAAGGAACGCATAAAAAGCCAGAACAAGTGGTGAAAGATCCAGTATGATGTACACCGGATTCTGTAAATGGGTCTGCACGATTTGATCGACAGTCAAGTCGCGTAAAACAAAATCAATAAATAATACCAAAGCAACGGTAGCCACTCCAATCAGGAAACCGCTGAGGGTATACTTTACGATAATGTTTTTTTTCTGAGAATTATTCATAGGATGTTACAATTATAACGTCATTTTGAACAACTAAATATATAGATTATTTTGAAGAATACAAGCTCACTCAAAGATAAAAAATTATCTATTACAAGATAAGGGAATACTAAACTTTGGAAATAATATACCCTGCCATATTAGTCAAAGGTAACACTTTATGTACTGCCCCGAGATCTATAGCCTCTTTTGGCATTCCAAAGACCACACTGGAAGCTTCATCCTGTGCAATTGTATAAGCTCCTGATTCCTTCATTTCGAGCAAGCCACTCGCTCCGTCTCTGCCCATTCCGGTAAGAATGATTCCTATAGCATTTCTTCCGGCATAGCGGGCGACAGACCTGAACAATACATCCACAGAAGGCCGGTGCCGATTGACCATCTGTCCTTCTTTCACTTCGACATAATACCGTGCACCGCTCCTCTTGAGGAGGGTATGGTAATTGCCCGGTGCAATTAAAACATTTCCCCGTATGACAGAGTCCCCGTTTTTTGCTTCTTTTACAGTTACTTTGCAGGTTTCATTCAAGCGTTCGGCAAAGGATCGGGTGAATTGCTCCGGCATGTGCTGTACAATTACAATTCCGGGAGAATCCAGGGGTAATTCAGTTAAAAATTGCGCGATGGCTTCTGTACCACCAGTGGAAGCTCCTATAGCCACTACTTTATCGGTAGTTTCCACCATACTTTTTGGGCGGGACTTCTGAATTACAGCATCAGCAGTATATTTAGGCTCGACTTTTATTTCCGGCTGGGCAATCTTCCTTCTCTTCATTTTGGAGACTGCCGCTGCTTTCACAGCGTCGCATATTCTAATTTTTGATTCGTGTATAAACCTTTTCGAATCCATCCTGGGTTTGGTGATAATCTCTACAGCTCCCAGTTCAAGTGCCTTAATTCCGGTTTTTGTAGCTTTTTCCGTTAAACTGGAAATAATCACTACAGGCATGGGATGTTGGGACATAATCTTTTTCAGGAAGGTAATTCCATCCATCCGGGGCATTTCCACATCCAGAGTAATTACATCAGGAATCTCCTGATGGATTTTCTTGGCAGCAATGTAAGGATCTGCTGCAGCCCCCATCACCTCAAGAACCGGATCTTCATCGATTATTTCAGACAGGTTCTGTCTGACCACTGCAGAATCATCAACAATTAAAACACGAATCTTGCTTTTCATTCAGTTATATTAAGTTGATTTGCTCTTCTAACCCGAATAATTCGAAAATTATTCCTGTATCCGACAGCGACTAAGGTTCACTAAAATTTTTTCCAAAAATTTAAGTTCACCTAAGTCGG
>CAZPDP010000086.1:0-7171 GCA_964585385.1 uncultured Bacteroidales bacterium | reverse complement strand
TCCAGCAAAAGCAACAAGACCCTTCTGCCGACACCAGCGCCTTAGAAGCCGAAATCGACCGGATGGTTTATGACCTTTATGGGTTGACGGAGGAGGAGGTGAGGATTGTTGAGGATTCTGTTTGAGTGTATGTAAAGGCATTCCCTCGCGCTGCCCCTGGCCCCTGAAGGGAGTATCCTCCCGCAAGGGAAAGCAGCGGGTGAAACCAAAAGTTTAGAGCAGCAACCTTAGAGAGGATGTTGGGTGGCCTTCCGAAAGGTTGGCAATAGCAAGTGGTAACATCAAAATATTAGTAGTAATCGCAGAAATTCAGGTGGGAGGGCATCCCCTTCAGAGCCTGTCCCGTTTGTACGGGAGGACCGAGGGGCAGCGGGCAGGAAGGAAACTTATCTCATCATAATATATTTATCATACATTTTTATTATTTTAGATAATCTAACTATTGTTCAATAGAAACAAAAAATTCTCGACATGCAAAATAATAAAGATAAACTTACAGAATATCAGAAATTTTCACAAGAAAAAAGACTTGAAGGAAAATCATTCGAAGAAATCAGTGAATTATGGGGTAAAGAAAAAAGAAAATCTGCTTCAGCACATAATATGATGAAATTCAATTTAGACAGACTCATAAATTCCTTCCTGAAATGGTACCCCAACTCCGAACATGTGGAAAGAGAAAATACATATGAGGGAATTCTCACAAAAAAATACCTGACCAATTTAAGCAAGGATGAATTCATTACATTCATTATTCAATTTGCAAAAGATGGAGGGAAAGTACAAAGTCTTGGTTGGCGCACCAGTGGAAAGGTTAAAGAAACACTTGAGAACAAATATGATAATTTCAGAGAATTTTTATTCCAACCTTTTTCAGACGATTTTGATTTAGATACCTGGTTAAAGAATATTAAAAACTACAATGGATTCGGAGAGGGATTAGCTACAATCTACCTTAACCGAATTGATAAGAACAAATACCCGATTGTTAATGATAAAAGCAAACATGCCCTTAATATTCTAGGTTTTGAAATTCCCAATTCATTGATTCCTGCATTCCATAAAATCAGAAAAACAGGATTAGCTTTCATTGAATTTTACCCAGAACTGGAAAATTTATATAAAACAGATGCATTTACACATTTTCTCATTGGTGAACCAACTGGTATAAACCTAATAAAAGAACAAATCATCGATAATTATATTGAAATAAAGGAAGAAAAGGGCCATGAAGATGAATTCTATAAATACGATGCTGTTCAAAATTTCCAGGATAATTGGAATCCGGAAGCAAAAACTTTTCATGAGATGCTAGAGAAAGCATTAAACAAATATGTAAATCTCATGTATTATCAAAGTTATAACAATATTTTAACGCTGGCTGAAAAATATCCTGAAAAAACAAAAGAACTGTTTCTTTTTCTTTTTGATGAAAATAAACCCTTAAAAGAACGTATTGAGTATTTCAATAAAGAAACGGATAATTTGATTCAAAAAATAGATCCTTCTTGGAATGCTTTTCAGGATGAGCGTGCAATTAGTGTTTATCTTGCTTTTAGATACCCAAATAAGTACTTTTTCTTCAAAGATTCCTATTATAAGGCTTATTTATATCTAATTTATCAGTCACCCAAAAAGAAACTCGATAAATACATTGATTATCTTCAAAAGGTACAAGATCTTAGAGATAATTTCGTGAAGAATACCCAAAAATTATGGGAACTTACTAATAACCAACTCCCCAAAAATACATGGAATGATCCCAATGGTCATATTTTAACTCAAGATATTCTTTTTTGTGTGTTGGAACAAATAAACCTTAAAACAACACTAAAACAATATGAGATAATAGAATCAATTTCTAAGGGTGAAAAACCTGTACAAAAAAACAAAACTATGATACCTTTAAACCTTATCCTTTATGGTCCTCCAGGAACCGGCAAAACATTTCAAACAGTTAATTATGCATTAGCAATAATTGAAGGGAAAACACCTGAAGAAATTGGGAATGAGAAAAGAGATGTTGTTATGAAAAGGTATGTTGAATATCTCAATAAACAGATAGCTTTTATTACATTTCATCAGTCTTTCAGTTATGAAGATTTTATTGAAGGTATTAAGCCGGTAATGGAGCCGGATAATAAAATAGCCTATCATATAAAAGACGGAGTATTTAAAGAGATTACGCTAAGGGCTGAACAAAATTGGAGGAAGCATAAAGAAAACAGGTATTATAAACCCAATTTTTATGAAGTATGGGATCAGTTTATTACTCCACTTGGGAATGAGAGAGAAGAATTAAAGGTAAAAATGAAAAACAGTTCTTTCTATATTACAGAAGTCAACGAAAGCAGCATTCATTTCCGAAAATCAAGTGGTGAAAGCAGTCATTCCCTGAGTCTTACAACTTTGGAAAAGATGTACCAGCAAGGGACAAATAACCTTATCAAAGGTGGATTGCAAGTATACTATGAACCACTTCTGGAGAAACTTACTGAATTAGCGGATGAAAAAGCTGATAAAGATAAAGAAGAGTTAAAAAAATATGTGCTCATAATTGATGAAATTAACAGGGGCAATATATCAAAGATTTTTGGAGAACTCATAACACTGATTGAAGACAATAAAAGAATGGGAGAGAATGACGAAACAACAGCTACCCTGCCCTATTCAAGGTTGAAATTTTCGATTCCGCCAAATTTATATATCATTGGCACAATGAATACTGCTGATAGAAGCATTGCTCTTATTGATACAGCCCTAAGAAGACGTTTTGAATTTAAAGAAATGCCCCCTCAGAAGGAGTTATTAAGTACAGACTTTGAAGGTGTTAATTTGCAAGAACTTCTTCATAAAATAAACAAGCGCATCGAATACCTTCTTGACAGAGACCATAGACTGGGTCATTCTTATTTTATGAACCTTTATTCTGTCTCAGACCTCTGTAAAATATTCAACAATAAGATTATTCCACTCCTGCAGGAATATTTTTATAATGAATGGGAAAAAATTCGATTGGTTTTGGGAGATAATCAGATTTCTGAATTAACAGACGAAGCAGGTTCAAGACCATTCTTTATACTAAAGGAGAACTTCAAAGCCGAAAACCTTTTTGGTAAAGGAAATTCCATTGAAGAACTTGATGAAAAAGAAGCCTATGAGATAAATAAAGATTTGATCAATGGAAAATTTGAAGCAGCTGATTTCCGCAAAATATACGAAACGTGATGCTAAGAGAAAAAAAACATATTGTTGTAACGGAATTTGATTGCATCTATAAATCCAACCAGGTTCAGGATGATTCGGTGGTATCGATTCACGAAAGTGATTTTAATAGCCTGATAACGTTCATTCTGGATAATAGCGATACTTCTGATGTTGCTATGACTTATTTCAGGAAAAAAGGCAGAGAAATTATCCGTTTCAACAACTATGTAGGAGTTATTGAAACCAAAAGCGGTTTTACTATTGAAGTTCTTCCTAAAATTTATCATGTAGCTAATGTCCAGGAGCAAAGAAACATTTTTCTATCCATGCTTCGCTATCTTAAAGATTCACCTTTTAAAGCCATTAGCGAGGCCCATCTGAAAACGAAAAAATTCCCCGTCCTTGAATTTTTCATTACGGCTTTTCTTGGTGAAATTGATACATTATTTCAAAAAGGACTTAAAAGAGCTTATGTTGAAAAAGAAGAAAACCTGGATTGTGTTAAAGGAAGAATTGATTTTCCCAATCAAATTGCGCACAATACAGTGCACAAAGAAAAATTCTTTGTCCATTACGATGAATTCTCTTTAGATATTCCACAAAACAGGTTACTTAAAAATACTTTTCATTATCTATTATCAAGGAGCAGGCTATACAAAAATAAAGTTCGCCTTCACCAGTATCTTCAAATCTGGGATTCCATTCCTTTTTCTAAAAACATTGAATATGACTTACAACTACTCAATGGTCACACTCGACTGTATTCTCATTACGAAAGACCATTGCAATGGGCAAAAGTATTCCTGAAAGGAGAATCCTTCACCAATTTTAAAGGAAAAAGTTTGAATACTGCCCTGCTCTTCCCTATGGAACGAATATTTGAAGATTACGTAGCCGCCATGTTTAAAAAATACTTGCCTGCTGGCGAAATTACCATCCGCACACAGGATAAGCGAAACCACCTGGTAAATGACCATAAAGGAAAAGCTAAATTCCAGTTAAAACCCGATATTGTTATAGAAAAAGATGGAATCCCCATTGCCATTCTTGATACAAAGTGGAAGGCAGTAAACGAAAATCTTGAGAAAGAAAATTACTGGATCTCTTCTTCAGATATGTATCAACTTTTTTCATACGGCAAGAAATATCCAAACAATCCCAAGCTTTTTCTGATATATCCGGCGAGTGATATTTTTACAAAAGAATTAGAACCATTTGTTTATAATGAAAATGAATTGGATTTAGTTGCAAAACCTTTTTATTTGGGTAGGAATAGGGATATGATAAAGGAGTTTGTGGGAAGTATTGAAAAAGAGTTATTTTAATCGAATCATTATTTTTACCTATCGGCTATCATACTTCAATTCATTAATATTAAAAGTTAATTGAAAATTTGTCAATTATTTTATACAATTTACTTGACATAATTCGTTATTATTAATAAATTAGCACCATGAAAAATCAATCTATAAATCAGGAAGTGATAGATAGAATATCCAGTATGCAACCCGGGAAAGTGTTTAATTATTCCTATTTTGATAACTACCGGAATAATCCATCGGCTGTTGCAAAGGCATTAAGCAGGCTGGCGAGAACAAATCGGATACAGCGCATCGAAAAAGGGGTATATTTTATCCCCATTAAAAGCAAATTCGGAACTTTAAGTCCTCCGGAAGAAGAGCTCATAAAAAGTCTTACTTCAGAGAAGAATGACAATTTTGTCTATGAAACTGGTTTAGGTGCTTACAACAAGTTGGGCTTAACAAACCAGGTTCCTAATACAATTACTCTAGCATCCACAAAGCAAAGGCCCTCAAAAATCGTTAAGGGGCTAAAAATAAACTATACGAAGAAAAACTTTGACATTAGTAAATTCGATCCCTATATTTTACAGCTTTTAGATGCTATTAAAGACAGCAAAAATATTTCTGATACAACTATTGACCAGGCATTACATATTTTAACAGCAAGGATAAAAGAACTGGAAAAAACAAAACTCCTGGAATTAAAAAAGGCATCACTGAATTATCCACCCTATGTAAGAGCTATCTTAGGGGCTATTATTGAAATACTCTATAATGAAAAAGAAGCCAGGCCAATCAAAAAAACACTAAATCCACTTACCCGGTATTCCATTCCAATAAATGAATTAACTTTACCCAACAAAGAAAAATGGGGGATTCGATGACATTTCCACAAGAATTTTATGAAACGATACAGACAGCATCCCCATATTTCACTTCTAACAATTTTCACATAATATTAAAAACCTATCAGGTATAATTTTAAAGAAAACCCTTGCTTTTATACCCCCAAAGGTATAAATTTGTTAAAAATATAATTTTTATACCCGTTAAGGTATATACTTATGAAAGATATAGTCAGTTTTGTTAAAACCCGGAGGAAGCAACTCGGGCTTACCCAAAAAGAGATGGCCGGGAAAGCCGGTGTGGGTCTGCGGTTTGTGCGGGATTTGGAACAGGGCAAAGAATCGCTCCGTATGGACAAAGTGAACCAGGTGCTGGCTCTTTTTGGCCATGTGCTGGTACCGGTGGAACGCAATAAAGTAGAAAGCCATGAACCGAAAAGCTAACATTTACCGGGACAAAACGCTTTGCGGATTTCTGGAGGAAACAGAAGAAGGCTATTTGTTCCATTACCTTAAAAGGTATCTTCAAAGAGAAGATGCAAAGCCCGTAAGTAAAACCCTGCCGTTACAGCAGGAACCGTATCGATCCAACGTGCTGTTTCCATTCTTTGATGGACTCATACCTGAAGGCTGGTTATTGAATATCGCCGAAAAGCATTGGAAAGTAGACCGAAGAGACCGAATGGGTTTGTTGCTTACCACTTGCAGGGATACCATCGGAGCTGTTAGTGTGGAACCGTTAACTGAGCAGGAAGCATGAGTCAATGTTTATATTGTTACCAGGAGATAGAGGGTTCTGAAAAGGAATTCCACGGAGCCTGCAGCCGGAAAATATTTGGTTCACATACTCCACCTGTTTTTGAATACGGGCTGGACGAAATGAATGAACTGGCCAAACAGGTTGTGGAAAGAAGCGTTACCGTACCCGGCGTTCAGGCCAAACTCTCCCTGCACCTGGATAAAAAGAAAAGTAAACCCGACCGTCTCACATTGGTCGGACTTTGGGGGGGATACATCCTGAAACCACCGGCAAAAGAATACCCGGAATTACCGGAAAATGAAGACCTCACCATGCACATGGCCGAAATCTTTTCCATTCCCGTGGTTCCCCATACGCTTATCAGACTGCAGTCGGGTGAGCTGGCCTACTTGTCACGCAGAATAGACCGCGATAAGAATGGGAAATTACACATGGAAGACATGTGTCAGCTTACAGAGCGCCTGACTGAAGATAAGTATAAAGGTTCCATGGAACAGGTTGGTAAAACGATTGAAAAATATTCCTCCAATCCCCTGTTAGACCTTGTTACACTTTTTGAATTGACCGTTTTTTCTTTTCTTACCGGGAATGCAGATATGCACCTGAAAAACTTCTCTCTCATCGATCGCAGGGATGAATTAACCGGTTTTACTCCGGCCTATGATCTTTTGTCCACACGACTTGTCATCCCGGAAAAAGATGATCCGGAGGAAATGGCGTTGATGCTCAATGGAAGAAAAAGGAAATTCACACCGGAAAATTTCATAAATTTTGGAACATCACTGGGATTAAACGAAAAGCAGATAGAAAACGCCCTGGGAAAATTCAGTAAACATATACACCATGCACTGGAATTTGTTGATATGGGTTTCCTGTCAGAAAACAAAACAGAGGAATACAAGGAATTGATAAGAAGCAGGGCGAAACGATTGAACTTAATAACAAATGAATAGAAAGCAGTTGCTAATTAAACCCTAAAAGGTATATTTTATTTAAAAACTTGGTGAAACTCTAATATATGGTTGATAACTTAAATATTATTACTTCTTCCTTTG
>CAZPDP010000085.1:1690-7427 GCA_964585385.1 uncultured Bacteroidales bacterium | reverse complement strand
CTGACAGGTTTTCGAAACCTGTCAGGTCACCAAAGCCAGAGCATCCGAATTAAATAAACTTAATTTTAAAAAAAATATCTATATGCCCCAAACCCTCGAACCCATACAACACGGCCACTACTACCACATCTACAACCGCGGAATAAATGGTGAAGCATTATTCCGGGAAAACACCAACTACGAACATTTTTTCCGGTTGTATGAAAAATATATCGATCCGGTGGCGGATACGTTTGCGTGGGTGATGATGCCGAATCATTTTCATTTTCTGTTACGGATAAAGGAGAAAGACAAGGTTGTTGATTCACCAAACCCTGCCAGGGTTGCGAACCCTGGCAGGGTTAAGCCGCTTCATCCCTCCAAAGCTTTTTCGAACTTATTCAATTCGTACGCTCAAGCCTTTAACAAACGCTACAACCGCCACGGTTCCCTTTTCGAAAAACCCTTCCGCCGCATTGAAATCACCAACGAAAAATACTTCCGCAACATGGTTTTTTACATCCACAACAACCCGGTAAAGCACGGGTTTGTAGAAACCATGTCGGAATATCCCTGGTCTTCGTACCTGTCATTAATATCTGTCAAACCAACCAAACTACAACGAGAAGCTGTTATGGGATGGTTTGACAGCAAGAATAACTTCAGGATTTTTCACCAGGAAAAACATGATGAAAAAGCAATTGAAAAATTCATTATCGATTAAAAACATACAATGAAAATACAAACTGCAAAAATACAATTCCCGGAATTTGCCCTAAAAACAAGGGATGCACACAAGTTAAGAGGATACTTTAGTGAGTTTTTTAAACAACATTCGCCTTTATTAAGCAACCACATGGAAGATGGAACATTAAGGTATAAATACCCTCTTGTTCAGTACAAGGTAATTGATAAGACACCCATATTGCTGGGTCTGGAAGAAGGAGCCCGCTTATTAATAGAATTGTTTCTTAAAATTAAAGAATTAAACATCAATGGAACCGTTTATCCTGTCCACCAGAAAAATATCGAAAACAAGCAGCAAGAAATTAAAGTAGACGAAGATTTATTTAGCTACCGGTTTAAAACGCTTTGGATGAGCCTGAACCAGGATAATTACAAAAAATACGTGGAAGCCGAAAAATCTCAAAAAAACGATCAGCTAAAAAGAATTTTAATTGCCAATATACTTAGTTTTTATAAGGCTTTTGACTATTATACAGATAAAAAAATTATGGCAAACCTGGAAGTAGCGGAAACCACTACACAGTTTAAAAACCAAACCATGCTTGCTTTTAAAGGAAAGTTTACTACAAATGCGTGGTTACCAGATTTCATTGGCATAGGAAAATCTGTTTCGCGGGGTTTTGGGACAATTCAACATATCGAATATTAAACGGCAAACCGATAATCATTATGCAATTATTTATTGACACATACGGAAGTTATATACATGTAAAAGATCAAATGTTTGAAATAAGACTGAAAAAAGACGGACAACTAAACAAACATCATTATTCAGCTAAAAAGGTTTCTCACATTATAGCTTCAAAAGGAACGGCGATAAGCGCCGATGCCATAAATCTTGCCGTGGAAAACAACATTGATATCCTTTTTATAGACAGAAGCGGAAGTCCTATTGGAAGAATTTGGCACAGTAAGCTTGGAAGCACTTCTGCAATAAGAAAAGAACAATTAAAAGCCAGTTTAAATTCAACCGGTTTAAGCTGGATCAAACATTGGATAAAACAAAAAATAAACAATCAAATCGATTTCATTAAAAACTTAAAAAAGCACAGGAAAAACCACTCAGATTATCTCGAAGAGAAAACACAGCGACTACAAGATTTGGTCAGACAAGTTGACCAGATAAAAGGAAATACAGTAGCAGATGTTGATGGAACTTTACGGGGTATTGAAGGAACTTGCGGGAGACTCTATTTTGAAACGTTAAACTATGTACTTCCAAAAAATCATCAATTTGAAGGCAGAAGTTACAGACCGGCAAAAGATCCGTTTAATGCCTTTTTGAATTATGCTTATGGTATTCTGTATTCAAAGATAGAAAAGGCCCTAATTATTGCAGGTATCGATCCATACCTTGGATTCATGCACAGAGATAATTACAACCAAACTAGTTTCGTCTTTGATTTTATAGAACCTTATCGCATTCATGCTGAAAAGGTTGTATTCAGACTATTTTCCGGTAAAAAGGTAAAAAAAGAATACACAGATGAAATACAAAATGGGTTTTCGCTGAACAAGGCCGGTAAAGAATTGCTTGTTCCGGCATTTAATAAATATTTTGATGAGGATAAAATACGGTACAAGAATAAAAATCAGACGCGGACAAATATTATCCAGGCAGAAGCTCATGCTTTTGCTAATAGTTTAATCAAACAAAAAACACAAGAAAAGGAAGATATTCCATTTTAAATTATTTTGATATGATTGTATGGGTTATTTACGATATTACCAAAAACAAAGCAAGAAGCCGGGTTGTCAAATTATGCAAACAAGCCGGGTTGTATAGGGTACAAAATTCTGTTTTCCTGGGAACGCTGGAAGAAAATGACAAAGACGAACTCAAACTTATGATAGAAGAATGGATTGAACCCGAGCACGATTCAGTATATATTTTTCCCATGAGCAAAAATGAACTTAAACAAACAGTGCTATTAGGTCAGGCTTTCGATAAAAAAATGGTAACCGATAAAGTCAAACAATTATTTTTCTGAAAAATGAGTCTCACGCCCTCTCAAATAATAGAATATCTTTACTGTCCTCGCTTTACCTACTTTGAGTATGTATTAAGAATACCCCAAAATGAGCATAAATTTCATAAGGTTATGAAAGGAAGGGAAGTCCATACAGAGCAACAGCAAAAGAATAAAAACTATATACGGAAGAAAATTGGAGTGGTTAAAAAATACTCAAGCCAGTATTTAACAAACCAGGTTCTCCGGGGAGAAATGGATGAGGTGCTGGAACTTAAAGACGGGACCATGGCAGCTCTTGATTATAAATTTGCCCAATTCAAAGACAGAATATATGAAACTTACAAAACACAGCTTTTTTGCTATAGCTGGCTTATTGAGGATAATTTTAAAAAAGAAGTAACAAAAGCATTCCTGGTTTATACCAGGAGCAATTACAAATTGATTGAAATTCCGGTTAAAAATGAAGACAAGAAACGAGTTAAAAAAGCAAGCCAAGACATTCTAAATATCATTCAAAACAATTATTTTCCAAAAGCAACGAAATTCAAGAAAAGATGTATAACTTGCACTTATAAAAATATATGCATCCAATGATTTTCCGTAGGCAAAATTATTTTATAAATTTGAAAAATCGGATTCAAGAATCTGATATACAACTTCTAACATATTTGAAAATTCGTTATTTTTTAAGATTTTTCCGTTCTTTGACATACTATATATTAATCTTTTTTGGGCATCCAAAAAAATGTATTTTTTTGACATGTAGGATGATATAGAAATATACGGCTTACAGCGCCGATTCCAGCACAATAAGGATTGAAACTAACATGGCATAATATACCATGCTAAGTTTTTACCGCTTACAGCGCCGATTCCAGCACAATAAGGATTGAAACTATGTTACATAATCAGAACCATTCATATCAAAACCTGCTTACAGCGCCGATTCCAGCACAATAAGGATTGAAACCAAATTGTTCAATATCTTTCATTCCGTATACATCAGCTTACAGCGCCGATTCCAGCACAATAAGGATTGAAACGTTGTTCAAGTGTGTATTTTTCCATAAATGTTAAATTCTTACAGCGCCGATTCCAGCACAATAAGGATTGAAACTATGTTTGGTATTTAGATAAGGAAACAGAAGCTTTAACTTACAGCGCCGATTCCAGCACAATAAGGATTGAAACTTGTGACCTTTTCATTCAACCCAAAGGACTGGAAGATTCTTACAGCGCCGATTCCAGCACAATAAGGATTGAAACCTTTTTCAGAATGTTCTTTTAGTTCGTTCATTTTCTCTTACAGCGCCGATTCCAGCACAATAAGGATTGAAACTATGTTTGGTATTTAGATAAGGAAACAGAAGCTTTAACTTACAGCGCCGATTCCAGCACAATAAGGATTGAAACTTGTGACCTTTTCATTCAACCCAAAGGACTGGAAGATTCTTACAGCGCCGATTCCAGCACAATAAGGATTGAAACCTTTTTCAGAATGTTCTTTTAGTTCGTTCATTTTCTCTTACAGCGCCGATTCCAGCACAATAAGGATTGAAACTTTAAATAATTCAGATAGACCGCTTGATGGGTATTTACTTACAGCGCCGATTCCAGCACAATAAGGATTGAAACTCTATTAATTCGCTCATTGTTTTATTTTAAAGTGTTCTTACAGCGCCGATTCCAGCACAATAAGGATTGAAACATCGCAGTTATAGTCTATGCAAAAAAACTATTCCGTCTTACAGCGCCGATTCCAGCACAATAAGGATTGAAACTTCATCAATACAGTGGATAGAAGATGACATCAACCCTCTTACAGCGCCGATTCCAGCACAATAAGGATTGAAACTAAATTTGAAGCTGGACCTTCAGGCTGTCTTTGTTTTCTTACAGCGCCGATTCCAGCACAATAAGGATTGAAACAGAATAATTTGTAAAAATTAACCACCTGACATTTAGCTTACAGCGCCGATTCCAGCACAATAAGGATTGAAACAACACATTAAAGGTGTTGATAGATAAAGTGAGGACAACTTACAGCGCCGATTCCAGCACAATAAGGATTGAAACTTACTCCTTTCTTTTGCAAGTTTTATACTAATGTTTTCTTACAGCGCCGATTCCAGCACAATAAGGATTGAAACTCTGTGTAAACTGTGACAGATTGCATCCAAACATGATACTTACAGCGCCGATTCCAGCACAATAAGGATTGAAACAAATCGTTGTTGCCTGTTGTTGGTATAGGAGCGCTTGCTTACAGCGCCGATTCCAGCACAATAAGGATTGAAACAAGAAAAAAAGGGGGAAAATGAATTTTCAGATTATCTTACAGCGCCGATTCCAGCACAATAAGGATTGAAACTTAGAAGTAATAGAAATTAATAATGAGGATTAGAAAAACTTACAGCGCCGATTCCAGCACAATAAGGATTGAAACTGTGATAAGAAAGAGAGAACATGTGATTTCGGGATATTCTTACAGCGCCGATTCCAGCACAATAAGGATTGAAACCTATATTATACAAAAAATTTTTAGAACTCGATTTCTTATTACAGCGCCGATTCCAGCACAATAAGGATTGAAACCAGACCTTCGCTCACAGAAACTATCAGATTACAACTTCTTACAGCGCCGATTCCAGCACAATAAGGATTGAAACAAGATTATTCACCTTATCGACAAAATAAGGAGGCTAGACTTACAGCGCCGATTCCAGCACAATAAGGATTGAAACTGTATGCAAAATTGGTTAGCTTATAAATTGTATTTTTCTTACAGCGCCGATTCCAGCACAATAAGGATTGAAACTTTATATCATCAGCCAGGGGCATAATAATAACATCAGCTTACAGCGCCGATTCCAGCACAATAAGGATTGAAACTAACAAACAAAATAATTCTTCTTGGATTGAGGAATTCTTACAGCGCCGATTCCAGCACAATAAGGATTGAAACTTTACGTCGATGGAGTGGAAAATAATAGTGACACTTCTTACAGCGCCGATTCCAGCACAATAAGGATTGAAAC
>CAZPDP010000085.1:0-1590 GCA_964585385.1 uncultured Bacteroidales bacterium | reverse complement strand
CTTACAGCGCCGATTCCAGCACAATAAGGATTAAAACTATATAGTTCTGTATTCATGAGCCGTAATCAACATCTATGCTTTACAAAATTTACGCAATCCATAATCATCCGATTTATTTTCTATCTTTGAGATAACAAAATCGAAAAATACTGTTATGAAAAGGCTCCTTCTTATTTCCATTATTTTAGTGGGGATACATTCCCATAACACTGCCCAGAGCATCAACATCCTCCCTGAAATTTTAAACAAGCAAACCGAATATGCCCTGACACTCTGCAAACACCTCCATCAGAATCCGGAAGTGTCCTTCATGGAAACAGAAACCTCTGCGCGAATGATTGAAGAGATGGAAAAAATTGGATTTGAAGTTACACCGGAATTCGGCGGGAACAATGTTGTTGGCGTATTTAAAAACGGTGACGGACCGGTAGTTATGTTAAGAACCGATATGGATGCTTTGCCGATGAAGGAGAAAACCGGACTGCCCTTTGCCAGCACAAAAACCATGAAGGATGCAGATGGCAAGGAAGTACCTGCCATGCATGCCTGCGGCCATGATATTCACATGTCGGTTTTTATTGGCAGCTTGCGCACTTTGGTGGCCCTTAAAGAGCAGTGGAGCGGCACTTTATTGGTGATAGCCCAGCAGGCCGAGGAAAAAAGCGGGGGTTCCGGTCTGGCTATTGAACAAGGACTTTATCAAAAATTCCCTGTTCCTGATTATGCCATGGCTTATCACATCAATCCGGAACTTGAGGCGGGAAAAATTGGACTATCTGCCGGACCGGTTTTTGCCGGCGTAAAGACAGTTGAAATCACCGTGCACGGCAAAGGCAGTCACGGAGCCTACCCCGAAAAAAGCATTGACCCGGTTGTCATAGCTTCAAGGACAGTACTTGATTTGCAAACCATTGTCAGCAGGGAAATCAGTCCGCTCGAACCGGTGGTTGTTACTGTAGGGTCTATTCATGGCGGCTCAGCGCCCAATATAATTCCCGACCAGGTAAAACTACAGCTAACCCTTCGTTATTACAATGAAGAAACTATACAGCAAGTGATTCAGGCTATCAAAAGGATCAGTCGCGGAGCAGCTTTGACTGCAGGCATACCCGAAGACAAACTTCCTGACGTGTGGGTAGACCCGAACCCTACTCCACCCGTGATAAACGATGAAGAGATGGCAGCTAAGCTAAACAAATTCCTTGGTCAGTCCCTGGGTAAATCAAATATTGTCAAAAAAGAACCGGCTATGGTGGGCGAAGATTTCGGAAAATACGGTCTCACTCCAGAAAATGTACCCATCTGTCTTATGTGGCTGGGAAGCACGAATCCGGAAAGAATGAAAGAACTCAAGAGCCGGGGCGAAAAACCTGCTCCCCTGCACTCACCGGAATTGCTCCCGGATTATGATAAGACTATCTATACCGGTATAAAGGGAATGGTAAGTAATGTGATGGGATTGTGCGGGAAAGGTGGAGAATGATGAATGATGAATTATTGTTCTTTGTAGAATGACCGCCAGAGGAACTTCTCCGTGGTTCTCTGCGCATTCTCTGTTTTCTCTGTGGTTTTCTCCACAACTCACTACTC
>CAZPDP010000084.1:4866-7758 GCA_964585385.1 uncultured Bacteroidales bacterium | reverse complement strand
ATAGTCCTGCTATTAATTCTCCTGCTTTTCTAACTCTAATCCCATATTGAAGCCCTTTTCAACTGCAGGTATACCTTGCTTCATCCATTCGGGCATGGGTTTGTCTTTCAGGTAATGGTCAAAAAACTGCGCCATCCGAATCTGAAAGTCGTACTTATCACGCACCTTGGTCGGCCAGTGGTCTGCCTCATTATAATTCAGCATCCAGGCAGGTTTTCGCAATCTTCGCAATGCGATAAAAAATTCCACACCCTGGCTGAACGGAACAGCACCATCTTTTTCATTATGCATTATCAGCAGGGGTATTTCTAACTTATCGGCCCAGAAAAGCGGCGAATTCTCAAGGTAACGGAGTGGCGCATCCCAGATGGATTCTCCAATACGACTCTGCGTATGCTCATACTGGAAGGAACGATTTCGGCCCGACCATCCCCGGATTCCGCCATAAGCGCTGAACATGTTGGACACAGGCGCCCCTGACTCAATGGCTGCAAAAAGATCCGTTTTTGTGGCAAGGTAAGCCACCTGGTAACCGCCCCAACTGTGTCCCTGCGCTGCAATGGCATCTCTATCAACAAATCCTTCGGAAATCAACTGGGTAACACCAGGCATGACACAATTGAAGGCATCCTCACCAGGATAACCGGTGTCATAATATACATCCGGATTGAAAATGATGTAATCGTTGCTCGTGTAATAGTGGTAATCTACTGTCGAGCGGTGCGCTTCAGGTATACGGTGATTGTAGAGACCCTGTGAACTCTTCTCGTAGAAGTTGACAATCAAAGGATATTTCTTGTTGGGATCGAAATTTTCCGGTTTTACCAACAAACCTTCAAGTTTTCGGCCATCAGCAGAGGTCCAGCTGTATAGTTCTGCTGTGCCCCATTTGAACTCTTCCTGCTGCGGGTTGGCCTTACTGATTTGCTTTGATTTCCTGAAATTCTCAGTAATCAATAGATCCGGGAATTGCTGAAACGTTTCCTTTGTATAAAGATACGTATCATCGTCTTTGGCCTTAACCGTTTTACTCAGTTTAAATTCTCCTGCCATAAGTTTTTCAGGGGCTTCAGCCTTTTTTAGTTTTTTCTCATAATACCCGTCAGCTCTTGTGACAATATTGTGTCCACGGAAATGGTATGTTTCAGAAGCATCCAGGCCTTTTTTCTTTTCTTCTTCGGTCCGGTAATCCATTAACCGGTATTGGGTATTGGTCTTTCTTCCGTTTTGGGTCAGGTTAACCGGATCCTCCCGGTTTTCGGGATCAATTTTCCATAAGTCAAACCGGTCGTAAACCAGCAGCGCCTCGTCATCTTCCAGCCAGCCCGGACTTCCGTAAGGATAAGCCATATTAGGTGTATCATGCAATTCGTTTGCGCTCTGGACTGTTTCAGGGTTTGTCACCGTGTATTCCTTGCCGGATTCTATATGATACGTCACCCAACTGGTATCTTTAGCATTATACCAGTAAACATACTGACCATCGGGAGAAACATCAGGCCAGGCCCTGCAGTCTTTTTTAAACATTCCGGCTTCACCGGTCTGCATATCCACCAGGTAAAAATCATGGTGGTAGGGATAGCCTTCCCACATTCTTCTTACTCCATAAGGCAGGAATGACCATGCCAGCACTTTGTCTGCATCGCCTTCATCTATTAGCTTAATTCCTGTAAAATCCCCGGTTTCCAGTTGTACCATCTTTTCCCGGTCAAGATGATAGACGGCCATATAGCTCTTATTGAGGTTTTCCTTCCTGTTGTGAAGCTGAACAGAATGCAGTATGGGCTCATTCCAGTGCCACACATCCAGTACGGGTTTTTCCTCTTCCAGCTTGGTTGTATCTTTTTCAGGTCTGACAGGAGCTGTACCGAAAAACATCCGCTCCTGTGATTCGGAGAAACGAATATTCCCGTTCTCGCTGACAGTCCAGTCCTCCGGCATAGCTTCATTGTTTCCATGGACAATTTCACCGGCCTGCCCCTCTCCTTTCCAGAGATATAAAGAAAAGTCCTTCTCCTTACCGGTTGTAGTGCTATCCGAAACAAAAGCCAGCATAGAGCCTTCGTCGTTGTATTTGAGCCGGGCATACCTGGCTTTGCCTGTCATAACAGGAATAGCAGCGCCGTCAGACAAATCATAATGATAAACACCCGCTTCAAAGTTCTCACCGTCTCCGGTAGAAACGAAAGCCAGCAATTCCTTTTCCTTAGCAAACACATACTCTGTTACATACGGAAACTCCTTAACATCACCTTCCAGTTCCCGGACATGAAGTGCAAAACCGTTCTTCTTCGACTCTTTCTTAATTTCTTCTCCCGATTCTGTGGTATCCTTTTCAAATTGAGTTTTCACCTGGTAAGCTATCCAGCCACTCCATTTTTCGGGCACTTTGACTGTCTTTAAGTTTTCAGCCACCTCTTTTTCATTGGATTCTGTATTGAAGATGAGCAAGTCATCCATAGGCAGATCCTTTTCCTTTGCCCCTTCCAGTTTAAGTTTCCGGACGGTATCTTCCAGCGGTTTTATCCTTGAAAGAATAAACTTTGAGTCTTCGGTTATCCGGATATCAGTCCCTCCTGTTTCAGTGAGCAGTTCTGTGCCCTCTTTGTTTACCACCTTAAGAACGGGATCGCCCTTCCAGGGCTCCAGTTTGTATGCCACCAGGCTCCCGTCATTGGAAATTTCTTTTTCTGTAATTCTGTTCCATTTCAGAATATCGTCAAAAGTGAGCGCCTTTTTCTCCTGGGCAAGCGAAGTAAAGGCCAGCCCCATTAAAAAAGTGAAAATAGTGATTCGTTGTAAATACTTCATAAGTCTGTTTTTATTTTGAGTGAATACGTTTAGACCATAAAAATAAGGAAAGGTTGATTGAGTTGATTAAATTAATTGAGT
>CAZPDP010000084.1:0-4766 GCA_964585385.1 uncultured Bacteroidales bacterium | reverse complement strand
TTAATTGAGTTGCTGTTAATACTGCCACTGCTCCTACTAATACCAGTGCCTATAAATTCATAACTCATAATTGCTCATTACTCATTGTTCATTGTAAAATAGCCGCAAATCCCGCTTTCAGACGGGACAGGTTCGCGAATGACCATTTCTTTCTACTTCCTACTCCCTGCTTCATTCTCAATTCATAATTCTTAATTGTTCATTTCTCATTGCTCATTGAATAATAGCCACTAAGAAAAGAAGACTCAAAGATGCACCAAGAAACGCTCAACTTCATTCTAAACTCATAACTCATAATTGATCATTGTTCATTGCTCATTAACAAATAGCCGCGAATTCGCGAATAACTCTTATAACTTTTTTGAACAGTCCGGATTTGATTTAAAACCTGAATAATTTGTCTTACATTTGCACACTGTACAAAAAGATAAAACATGAAATTCAACCGAATCATATTCATACTTATTATTTCATTGATAGTCCAGTCATGTGCAACACAAAAGCTCACCAAAGAAGGGAAGACAGCTTACGAGGCCGGCAATTATGAAGCTGCGCTCAACAGCCTGGAGCAGGTGATCAAAAAAGTTGAAAGCAAGGGCGATCAAGCCGAAGGAGAGGTATACTTCAAGGCCGGAATGGCAGCCAGGGAACTGGGAAAAACTAAAAAAGTGACGGAATACCTGGAAGCAGCAGAATACCTGGAATATCCCTCACCAAAACTCTATACCACCCTGGCAAAAATCTATAAAGATATTGATAACCTGTCCAAAGAAATCGAGGCGCTGGAAGGGTATCATAACAATTTTCCCGAAGGAGAAAAAATCGACACCATTAATACCAGGCTTTTTGAAACGTATGTAGAAAGTGAAAACTGGCAAAAAGCCGCCGACCTGTGGCCCGATATTGAAAACCAGGCGCAATCCAACATTAATTTGCTCGCAGGATACCTGACTGTAAACAAGAACCTGGACAATGATGAAAAGTGTAACAAACTTGCTGACCAAATCTTAAAAACAGATCCCAACAATATTACAGCCCTCGAATGGTATGCAAAAAAATATTTCTGGCAGGCTGAAAACCTATATGTTTCAGAAATGAATGCCTATAAAAACAACAGGACCACCAAGCAGTACAACAAGCTGCTGGAAGCCTGGGACAAGGTCTGGCCATCATTCAAAAAATCCAGGGATTACTTCTTAAAACTTTACAAAATCAATCCCAAACCCGAATACGCCAAATTTCTGGGTAATATTTATACCCGCATGGACAAAAAGCAAAAGGCTGAATACTGGTATAAGAGGTCAAAATAGGCTACAATTAGCGGTGTGCAAGGTAGAATCTGCCCTTTTTCTGTTATTGTTTAAGTGTAGATCGAGTTAATGGAATTGAATAGCCGCGAACCCCGCTTTCAGACGGGACAGGTTCGCGAATGTTTCTTATAACTTTTTCTAAATGTAAAGAATGTCTTATACTAATTGCTCCCTATCAAATAGCCACTAAGACCCAAAGACACCAAGATTTCACTAAGAAATTCTATATACATTTTTGCAGTTTACTCAAAAATGACCGCGAATGCCCTGGATGGAACACGGATGAAACGGATAAGACAGATTTACCACAGATTTAATTAAAATCCGTATAGATCCGTATAGTCAGTGTCAGCCGTGTTCTGTTCAGATAGCCGCGGATCCCGCTTTCAGATGGGACAGATGCTCTAATAAATTTTTCACACTCTTTAAAGCGGGCACTTTGTGATTCTTAGCACCTTAGTGACTTGGTGGTTAAAAAGACATCCCCAAAAATCCTACACAATAAACCTTAAAATTACTGATATTGAAGGAAAAAACTTATCAATGCAAAACAAGTGCGCATAATTTTCATTACATTTGATGTAGGATGGTATAACAAAATATAAAAAAAATCCATATATCTTCGTTAAATCAGGCACTTGCAATGACAAAACCGTTCCGGTATAACAAGAATAAAGTGAATTACAGCTTTTGTACAAAAAGCGGAATTGTGGTTATAAATATGTTAGTGGCAAGCATTTAGTGAGAGGCATTCTATAAATTATAAACAAAATTAACCATGAAAGAAATAGAGATAAAAGATAAAGAAAAGTATCTTGAGGACAATTATCCATTTGAGGGTATACCACATCTTACGGATAAAAAAAGATGCATCCATTGTAACGAAATTATTACAGTTGGTGATTTTAAAGTTTATAAAGATAATAGTGGATTTGAATTTATTTGTTGCCCTCATGCTCCAAAATGTGATGGTAGTGTAATAGATTGGATTGATTTGGATTAGAATAATGTATTTTTAATGCAAAAATTTGTGTTGGGTTAATGGATTTTATTGATACAAATGTTCTTTATTATGCTTATTCAAAAAATGATTTAAAAATAAGTAGTGAGGGAGCATTAATAACATCAATAAATGCACTTGAGTTTTTAAAAAACATTGAAAAAGAGCATAATAATAAAGCAAAGTATTACATACCTTCAGTTAAATCAACAATCCTTAAGTTTGACCCATTCTTTTTAATTGCTAAAAAAAGAGACCATCCTTTAGGTAAAAGGTATACTGATTTTATAAAGTTTGACTTTAACCATGATTTCGATAGCTATATTCTTTATAACAATGAATCAATCGAAAATGTCATAAATAATTTTAATATTGAGCTTTTTAAATCTTCGATATCTTTTCTTGATAAGGAAACTTATAAAGAATTGCTAAGCAGGATTAAATTCTTGTTGAATAATAATATTTTCTGTGAGAGTATTTCGGCAAATGATATTGAGTTAGGCCACTATATTCTTGATGTTTTTTTAAATACATATTCTATAAAAGATGATTTTAGAAATAGCTGGAATGATATATTAATTTTATCTAAATGCATAAATCACGGGGGTCGATTAATTACTTATGATAAATTGCTAAATAAATTCGCAATAGAATTATTTTATGGTGAAATAAAATGCCATAACAGATTTATTGAAGTAACATTTCCAGATAAAAAAAATGATAAAACTGAGAAGAAAAATAAAGATAGTAAAGGTTATATCAATAGAGGTTGGCAATATAAATTTAGAAAAAAGATAATTTGACAAATAAAATGCCAGCCACTAACAGGCTATATACAAAATGCGGGTGTTCGGCTTGGTATCTAAGTTTTGGAACTTTAGCAAGGTTTTGTATCGGGGGATGAGAACGCGTCTCTGTAAATCCCGCACTTTGCATATAGCTGTACGTTAGCAATAATTTAAAAAAAACATGAAGGTAAAAGGATACATAAAAAAAGATTATACTGAGATAGCTAACTCATTTAGAAAAAACTTTGAAATATTTGGAGAGTTAGGTGCATCACTTTGCATATATCACAACCATGAAAAGGTGATAGATATTTGGGGTGGACATAAAGATTTAAAAAAAAGCAAAGAATGGGATGAAAATACTGTTGTACCTATATTTTCAACCACAAAAGCTATAGCTTCAAGTTGTTTAGCTATTTGCCACAGCAGAGGATTATTTGACTATAAAAGTAAAGTCTGTGAACATTGGCCTGAGTTTGGAACGGAAAACAAGAAAGAAATAACTATTGAGCAATTACTTCAACACAGAGCTGGACTTTCGGCCATAAATGAAAAATTAAATATCGAGAAAATAAAAAACCGGAAGTTTTTAGACAAAGTAATAGCTAAACAAAAGCCCTTATGGTACCCTGGACATTATCAAGGATATCATGTTTGGAACATAGGATGGTATATTAGCTCATTACTTTCAAGAATTGAACCCCAGAAAAGATTTCTTAAAGAATTTATAGAACAGGAAGTACTTCCAAATATTGAAGGAGAAGTCCGAATTGGTGTTGATAATAACTATAATTGGTCAAATATTGCCACATTAAGACCTTTCTCAAAGCTAAAAGGACTGTTTTCTATGCCAATTAAGTTTGTTTTTGAATTCTTTAAGCCTTGGTCACTTTCTTTCAAATCAATGTTAAATCCTTCGTTTGTTAGTAATCATTCCAACTTTAATAAGCCTAAAATACTCCAACTTGAGTTGGGAGCTGGTGGAGGCATTGGGAATGCAAGAGGATTAGCCTCTCTAATTGATTCATTAACGGATGAGAATCATCCTTTACACTTAAAAAAAGACACACTAGAATATTTGATGAAATATCCTGAAGCCCCTATAAAAGGATGGGAAGATATTGTTTTTAAACAAGATGCATTTAGATTCCACGCTGGATTTATGAAACCATCTAAAAATCATGATTTTGCTAAAAGCATAACAGCTTTTGGTGGATTTGGTGCGGGTGGGAGTTTTGTATTTCATGACCCTGAGTATAAATTTACAGTTGCATATACAATGAATAAAATGTCTTCTAAAATGATGAACATGAATAGAGAATTAAATATCAGAAATTCGGTATATAAAACTATTGCCAACAGGCTATAAATCCAATAGCCGCCGTGGTTCAGTGGATAGGAACGTAGAAATATAAAAATTTCATACTTTTATGAAAAGATAGTGGAAGCGGCTACTGTATTTATAGCTATTCGTTTGGCAACAAGGCTCAGGAGAGGCAGGTATTTAAATAAACGACAATAAACTTAAATAATGGGATCTGTTATTTAAGAAAATTGCAAAAAACTTAAATAATAGCTATCTTTGTTTAAAAATTCTAATGAAAAATTACAAATCCGGTCAATATATCAATCAGGGATACTATAAAAGTTTCCAACCAACTTTGATTA
>CAZPDP010000083.1:0-7851 GCA_964585385.1 uncultured Bacteroidales bacterium | reverse complement strand
CGAAAAAGTAATCAAACTGTAGAATCAACTAAAAATCCTGAAAATATGCTATCAAATTCCATACATTTTGAATTAACATTCAGAGAACCTGAGATACTGGATATTGAATCCGGAGAAACCATATTGTTGAATGGATACAATAGAGTCCCTTATATATCAAAAATTTCTGTTGCAAGCGAGGTTTTTTTAGGTGAAAAGAAAAGACTGAATACGAGCAATAATTCTGTATTAGATATTGAGCTTTAATAGCCCAAAGGTGTCCGTTTTACACATCAATCCATTGTTAGTTAGTATGTTTGGTAAGTTGAGGCGATTGTCTTTATAAGATAATCGCCTTATTTTTTGGGTTTCCCTTCAACAATGATAACAATCTCCCCTTTGACTTTTTTCTCCCCAAAATGGGAAATAAGTTCCTGGAGTGTTCCCCTGGCATTTTCTTCGTGTATTTTGGTGAGTTCCCTGCTGACAGAGGCTTTGCGTGTTTCCTCAAAATACCCGGCGAATTGTTGGAGTGTCTTCAGTAAGCGGTGAGGTGATTCATAAAATACCATGGTACGTTCTTCTTCTGTCAGGAATTTTAATCGTTTTGTGCGGCCCTTTTTATGGGGAAGGAATCCTTCAAAAACGAACTTGTCGCAGGGCAGGCCTGAATTTATCAAGGCAGGCAAAAAGGCGGTTGCGCCAGGCAGTGTTTCGATTTCTATATTATTGTCCAGGCATTTTTTTACAAGAAGATATCCGGGATCGGAAATACCTGGCATGCCTGCATCAGTTACCAGGGCAGCAATCTGGTTTTTCTTTTTTAATTTATCAACTATCTCGTCGGTTTTGTTGTGTTCGTTAAATTTGTGGTGTGAGACGACGGAATTTTTTATGTTGTAATGATTCAACAAATGGTGGGTGGTGCGGGTATCTTCAGCCAACAGGAAGTGGGATTCCTGTAAAATCCTGACTGCCCTGAAGGTAATATCTTCAAGATTGCCAATGGGGGTTGGGATGATGTACAGTTTAGGCATAATGACTATGAAAATTTCCTTTGGATCAGGTCAAGGAATTTTTTCACTTCCGGTTTTTCCCAATCCCAGTTAAATCTTTCTTTAATGTAAGTTTCAGCTTCCTGGTAATTGGGTATTTCGTTAAGAATCTGTATGGCTTCATGATAGCTTTCCTTGTCCCCATCAAACAGCTCCCTGATGAAAAGGAATTTATCGTTTACTCCTATAGCCTTAACAAGATCCTGGATGGGTTTGGTTTGCATTTTTGAAGAAACATCCTTTTTAGTTTGATTTTTAGACAGGTTTTCATGCCGGAAAGTTACGGTATTGTGATACTTATCAGCCACAATCTCCGGACCGTATTCCCTGCTTTTAGCCTTCTCTTTTTCTTCAGGCTTTTGTTCCGGTTGGTTTTTGTGGAGTTCCTCTTCCTTTTTGTTGACCTTTTTTTCTTCCTGGTAATCGATTTTCTTTTCTTTCTCAACCAAAGGCTGTTCTTTTACCTGTTCTTGCTTTGTTTCGCTGGTTGATTCTTTAGCTGGTTCTTTCTTTTTTTCAAACTCTGGAGTATGTGGAGTTTTTGCTTCAGTGTACAGATTTTTTTCGTATTCATAATTTTGATCTACTTGAATAAGATTGTCATAAAGCATTCTTACTCTTTCAAGCAAAATATCCATTTCTATTTTGGAAATTTTATCTTTATTTTTGAGGTCGAGCGTTTTTTTCTCAATATCTTTAATAATTTCGAGCGTTTTTTCCATATTTTGAGAGCTGTTCATTTCAACTGGATTTTATAATTTTACAAAAATAACGAATAAAATACGAATTTAGGATACAATGCCATTTGAAAATACTGAGAATCATAATACACGGAGCGGATGGATTGAGGTTATCACGGGTTCAATGTTTTCAGGAAAGACGGAAGAACTTATAAGGCGGCTAAAAAGAGCTAAATACGCTAAGCTGAGAACTGAGATATATAAACCAAAGATTGATACAAGATATTCAGAAGAAGACGTTGTATCTCATGATGAAAAAGCTATACCTTCAACTCCTGTGGAAACTGCTCAGAATATACTTCTGTTGGCCACAGGTGTTGATGTCATCGGAATTGATGAAGCCCAGTTTTTTGATGAAGGTTTGGTTGAGGTTTGCAATGAACTTGCCAATTCGGGTGTAAGGGTAATAGTGGCCGGCCTTGATATGGATTTTACCGGCAAACCTTTTGGTCCGATTCCCAGCTTGCTGGCTTCTGCTGAACAGGTCACCAAAATTCATGCTATTTGTGTTCGTTGTGGCAGCCTGGCTCAATATTCCCACCGGAAAACCAAATCAAAAAAACTTGTTCTGCTTGGTGAACAAGACGAATATGAACCCTTATGTCGCGCATGCTTTAACAAAGCCCGGCGGGAACAGCAATGATTCAGGTCTTTTACACGTTTAATCTTCAAGAACCCTTGCCTTATGGAAAATTATAGTGTGTCGAAAATTGCTAAAATTGTTGGTGGACAGTTAAAAAATGTTTCCGATCCCCGCATTAATCATATCATAACGGACAGTCGTAAGCTTTTTTCTCCTGATAATAGTTTGTTTGTAGCAATCGACGGAAAAAGACATGATGGTCACGATTATATTCCGGAACTTTATGAAAAAGGCATCAGGAATTTTCTGGTTTCGAAAACCATAAATTCCCCGGAAAAATACAAGAAGGCAAATTTTATAGAAGTTCCCAACGCTATTGGCGCCCTTCAGCAACTTGCCTCTTATCACAGAAATCAGTTCAGTTATCCTGTGATCGGTATCACAGGGAGTAATGGTAAAACCATAGTTAAGGAATGGATTTATCATGTGCTGGCCGATTCATATAATATTGTCCGGAGTCCCAAAAGTTATAATTCACAGATTGGGGTACCTTTATCTGTCTGGTCAATGACGGATGACTATGATTTGGCTGTATTTGAAGCAGGAATATCACTTCCAGGTGAAATGCAGCGGATTCAGAATATTATTCGTCCGCAGATTGGTGTCTTTACCAATATTGGAGAGGCTCACCAGGAGAACTTTGAAAATTATTCCCGGAAAATCAGGGAAAAACTGGAATTGTTTATTGAAACAGATGTTTTAATCTACTGCAAAGACCATGAGAAGATTGATGAGGAAATTTTAAATCATGAAGAGATAAAGAAAAAGAAACTGCTCACCTGGTCTGTCAATTATGACGCAAACCTGATGATAGACTCCATAGACCGTGAAGATCTTGATACTACCATTACTGGTTTTTATGGGGATAAATTTGTTAAAATAACGATTCCTTATATTGATAAGGGTTCTGTTGAAAATGCCATTCATACCTGGTTGTTGTTTTTGCATCTTGGGCTGGATGAAAAGGTTATTAAGGAGAAGATGGCTGTTCTACCTGTCATCGCTATGCGTCTGGAAATGAAAAAAGGTATTAATAATTCTACTCTGATAAACGACAGCTACAATTCAGATTTAGGATCCCTGAACATTGCATTGAATATGCTGAACCAACAGAATCAGCATAGAAGAAAGACGGTTATTCTTTCGGATATCCTCCAGAGCGGGAAAGAAAAAGGGACTTTATACAACGAAGTGGCAGATATGCTCAAAAGAAACAGAATTGATAAACTTATAGGTATTGGTCCTGATATTACCAATAATTATGATGTGTTTGACATTGATAATGAGTTTTATAGCTCCACAGAGCAGTTTATAAGCAGACTTTCAGGTAAGCAGTTTAGAAATGAAGCCATTTTAATAAAAGGGTCCCGCGATTTTCACTTTGAGAAAATCAGCCATCTGCTTGAGGAGAAGACGCATCAGACTATACTTGAAATCGATCTGGATGCGATGCTCGAAAATCTGAATTATTTCAGGTCGAAATTAAAGCCCGAAACCAAACTAATGGCCATGGTGAAAGCTTTTTCTTATGGCAGTGGAACTTATGAGATAGCCAATATGCTTCAGTATCATCGGGCAGATTACCTGGGTGTGGCATTTGTTGACGAAGGTGTAACTCTAAGGGAGGCTGGTATTTCTTTACCCATCATTGTAATGAATCCTGAGGAGGAAAGCTTTGAACTGATGATGGAATACGACCTGGAACCGGAAATATACAACTTTAGGGTTTTGAAGCGGTTTAACCAGGAGGTTGGGAGGGTCGGCAAAGAAGAATATCCGGTGCATCTAAAACTGGATACAGGTATGAACAGACTTGGTTTTAAGGAGACTGAATTTGATGATTTAATAAACCATTTAAAATCCCGTAGTCATCTTAAAATTCACTCTGTTTTTTCACATTTGGCAGCTAGTGGCGATCCTGAGGAAGACGAGTTTTCAAAAGGGCAAATTGAATTATTTGACAAACTAAGCAACCGTATAACACAAGAATTGGGATATCCTGTAATTCGTCACATACTTAATTCGGGAGGAATAGAACGGTTTCCTGATGCCCAGTTTGATATGGTTAGACTGGGGATAGGATTGTATGGTATTAGTGCCATCAATAGCAATAATCTTAAAAATATCAGTACTTTTAAGAGCACCGTAACCCAGGTGAAAAAAGTGTCTCCCGGAGAAACAATAGGATATGGAAGACGGGGAAAAGCAGAAAGAGAAAAGACAATAGCAGTGGTTCCTGTCGGATATGCCGATGGGTTGAGCCGTGCCCTGGGGAATGGGGTAGGCAGGTTTTATATCAACGGATATTACACCCCCATCATAGGAGATGTTTGCATGGATATGTGTATGGTTGATATTACAGGCTACAAGGTCAGGGAAGGAGATGAAGTTATTATTTTTGGAGAAAAAATTCCGGTATCAGAGATTGCCGAAAAGCTTGGAACTATTCCATATGAAGTTTTTACTGGTGTTTCTGAACGGGTGAAAAGAATATATTTCCAGGAATAAAAATCCAGGTATTACCAATAATACAGGAGGAGGAGTCCCTCTTATAACTCAAGTTTTAGGTTATGATTTTTGTTTCCACGGCAAATTGGTGAAAACGATTGAAATCAATATATTTTAATTGTTTGGAATGTATTAATATTCTTTAAAACAATACGATAGAAAATTTGTAAAATTAATTAGAACAAGGGTTCATTATTTGTTTTTGAACTTTTAGGAATAAATCATTAATTTTGATTGTTTCGAAATAATTGATGTTTAAACCATAAAATTTTAACTGATATGGCAGAAGTAAAAGTTGCAATTAACGGATTCGGACGAATCGGAAGAAGCGTTTTCAGAATCGCGTACGAACGAAAAAATATAAAGATAGTGGGTATCAATGATATAACTGATACCAAAACCCTTTCTCATTTGCTTAAATACGACTCAAATTACGGGATCTTCAACGGTACTGTTGAGTACGATGATAATAACTTTATAATTAACGGCAAAAAGATAAAAGTTTCTGCGGAGAAAGATCCCGCAAAAATACCCTGGGATGAAACACCCGATGTTGTGGTAGAATCAACCGGTGTTTTCCGTAGTAAAGAATCAGCTAAAGGAGGATATGGCGATCACCTGAAAAATGGAGCCAAGAAAGTATTGCTTACTGTACCCGCAAAGGATGAAATTGATGCAATGATTGTGCTTGGAGTAAATGATAGTGACCTCAAACCTGAACATCAGTGTGTATCCAATGCTTCCTGTACAACAAACTGTTTGGCACCTGTGGTTAAAGTATTGAATGAAGAATTCGGTGTGGAGCAGGGATTCATGACAACCATCCACTCGTATACTGCTGACCAGAACTTACAGGATGCACCTCATAAGGACCTCAGAAGAGCACGCGCAGCTGCCATGTCTCAGATTCCCACAACAACAGGAGCGGCTACAGCAGCTGGAAAAGTAATTCCTGAACTGAATGGAAAACTAGACGGTAAGGCAGTGAGAGTCCCCACTCCAACAGGCTCTTTGGTTGACTTTGTCGCTAACCTGAAGAAAGAAGTTACTGTAGAAGAGGTGAATGCTGCTATGAAGAAACATGCGGAAGGAGATATGAAGGGAATTTTAGGATATACTGAAGATCCAATAGTTTCCGCTGATATAATCGGCGACAGCCGTTCATCTATTTTTGATGCTGACAGTACTATGGTAATGGGCAAAACTGTAAAGGTAATTTCCTGGTACGATAACGAATGGGGATATTCAACAAGAGTTGTTGACCTGCTTGAAAGGCTTGTATAATCTGATAGAAAAGTTATATGAAAAAATATCCGGGGCCATTGTGGTTCCGGATTTTTTTTTTTTAACCAACCGGTTCATCCAGTAACGGGCACTGGCTGTTTTATTGTTCTTGCTATTAGGAATATTTGAATTTGGAGATTATTTTCATAAATTCGGCATATCAAACCAAAATCAAAAACTATGAGACGAATAATTTATGGGTTACTGATACCTGTATTCAGCTTGCTGTTTGCGAATTTTTCTTTCGCAGATGTGAATTTTGAAGACCATTTTAAAGATAAAACCATGCGCTTTGACTATTTTCACACAGGGAATGCGACAGAAGAACATTTTGCTGTGGATAAAATGGTAAACGATGGAATTTGGGCCGGCAGCAAAACGCAATTGATTGATGAATTGAAACTGGGTAAGTATCTATTTGAGATACAAAAGCCAGAGACCGGTAAAGTGTTATATTCAAGAGGATTCTCAAGCATCTACGGGGAATGGGAAACCACACCGGAGGCCAAAAAGGAGTGGGGTGTTTTCCACGAATCCATGCGGTTCCCCTGGCCCAAAAATACCGTTAAATTGGTTCTTTATAAACGAAACCAGGAACAGGCATTTGATAAGATTTGGGAATATGAGGTAGACCCCCAATACAGAAAAGTAAACAAAGCCAAACTGAATTCGCTTTATAATGTATATGAAGCTGCAGTTCACGGTGATCCTCACGAGAAGGTTGACATTGTTGTCCTTGGTGAGGGCTATACTGCAGAGGAAATGGATGAATTCCGTAAGGATGTGGACCAGTTCAGGGAAGCTCTTTTTACCACAGAGCCTTTTGCATCAAGAAAAGAAGACTTTAATATCCGTGCGGTGGAAGTACCTGCGCCAAATTCAGGTCTGAACCATCCTCAGCAGGACATTTACAATCGCTCCGCTTTATCTGTCACCTATGGTGCCTTTGGTTCTCAACGATATGCCCTGGGTTATGACAATCGTAAGATAAGGGATGCCGCATCAGCCGTTCCTTATGAATTTACTGCCATTATAATGAATGACAGTATTTACGGCGGCGGCGGTATATATAACTTATATATCACAGCAGCAGCTGACAATGCTTTCCATGATTATTTATACGTACATGAATTCGGACACCATTTTGCTTCCCTGGCTGATGAATACTATACCTCAGCTACAGCTTACGAGATGGGTAGTGATGTGATTGAACCTTATGAGCTGAACGTTACAACTTATACTGACAAAGAAAAGATAAAATGGGGAGACAAGATTGATGAGGATACACCTTTGCCCACTCCATGGGGAAAAGAAGAGTTTGATCAACACAGTAACGAGGTTCAGGAAAAACGGCAGAAAATGAGAGATGCTAAGGCCAGTGAAAAAGAAATGGAGAAACTGTTCAAGGATCAAAGAGAATGGGAGGAGAATTATCTGAGCAACATTAAATATGCCGGAGATGTTGGTCTTTACGAAGGAGCAATGTATCATTCCAAAGGTATTTACCGTTCAGAGCCCAACTGCATTATGTTTACAAGAACCGGTTATTTTTGTACAGCCTGTCAAAGGGCTATAAACCTGGTGATTGATCAATATACCAAATAGAAAAAACTGGTTTCTGCTTCCTGACTATATTTTGTAT
>CAZPDP010000082.1:0-8062 GCA_964585385.1 uncultured Bacteroidales bacterium | reverse complement strand
CAACCACAAAGAGAGTTATAGCCAAATATCAACCATGTTTTAGAATTTAACGAAAATGTTTTATCATTTAACAAAAAATTTTAAAAATAAAGTTTTGCCTTTATCTCTAATACATTGATTAATAGCGCATAACAATAATAATGAGGATAGTGAAACGACAAACAACCTTTTTAGCCCGCTTCCGTTTAATTTTACAAACATGAAGCCGGCTGGTAGAGATTTGATGGAGGAAACATTGAAATCAGACTCATGCGTAAAATTGCTATTTAAACTGTACCATTTCCCTCTGGAAAACGCGGGGTAAAACTTTTTTCGAATTTCTTTCTGACATCCTTAAACTCATCCGATAGCGATTCGTAAAGATCGATGGCCGCCCTGGATTTATTCAGGGTATAGATATGAAGTCCCGGAGCGCCGTTTTTCAGAAGATCCTGGGCCTGCTCAACCGCATAATCCAAACCGATTTTGTACACCTCACCGGGATTATCCTGGTATGGCTCCATTTTCTCCTTCAACCTTTCGGGTATATTTGCTCCTGAAAGTTCTGCGAATTTCTTTATTTGTTTATAATTGGTTATAGGAATTATGCCGGGAATGATCCGGGTATTAATCCCTTCTTTCCGGACTTTATCCATAAAATCCCAGTAGTAGCGGTTGTGGAAAAACATCTGGGTTACAAGGAAATCCGCACCATACTCCACCTTTCTTTTCAGGTTTTTCAGGTCTTCATCAAAAGAGGGCGCTTCTTTATGTTTTTCGGGATAAGCACCTGCCCCAATGCAAAAGTCATAATTCTCTGCAACAAACCTGACCAGGTCGCTGCCATAATTGAAACCGTCTTTATTGGGAAAAGCATCGGGCTGATCTTTTGGCTGGTCACCCCGTAGAAGCATCACATTCTCAATGCCCATGTCCTGAAGAGTGCGCATATCAAAGGCAATCTTTTCCCTGGTTGCATTCACACACGTATAATGAGCCATACAAGTAAATTCAAGCTGATTGTGAAAAAGATCCACCAGGTCGAAAGTCTTTGACTGGGTGCCTCCACCTGCACCATACGTAACGGTGACATAAGACGGAGATAGTTTCATTAACTGACCTACATTGATCCCAAATTTTACAGCAGTAAGGTATTTTTTGGGTGGAAAAAACTCAAATGAAAACGTCCGCTCCTGTTTCTTAAAAATGTCTGTAATTTTCATAGTAAGAGTTTTATTGATTCGTAAACTACAACTAAGGGATATGAGCATTGTTCATTTTAATTTAATGCTACGAATGAACATGCGCCTCAAGGTAAGATATAATGATTATTTCCGGGAAATAAATTCTCTTTGTATTTTAAATATTGTCCAGGTTGAATTGAGAATTCCTGTACTTACCACGCATAACGAATTGCCTCAGGTTCTTCAGAGTATTATATGGGGCGATGAAATAGACTTTTTCCATCAGCCAGTCAGGAAGCTGAACCCCGGGTTTAATTCTTCCAAGATACTGGATCTTTACTTTATTATGATCTTCCCGGATGAATGAATAGGATGCCTCAACCTCATCCACTCTTCGAATATTATCTTTTACCGGCACGAGTCCTTTTACATTCTTTGATGTTGTTTTAAAAACTTTTTTCTCAGGCATCCAGTCGAATTTCATATTGATAACCGCATCCCGGTCTTTGGCAGGCCAGGGAAAATCGGTTAGCATATAGTAGCTGAAATGGTACTCGTTTTCTTGAGATACGACAAACGTTTCTTCTACTGCGTGCATCCATTCGTTATAACTGGATACGTCCTTCATGACTTCAGCAAAAGACTGTAATGAACCTTTAGCAAAGGTTACCGCCTTGATATTTATATATTCTTCGTTTCCAGGTTCTTCTTTTATGTAAACTTTTACGTTGTCCGAGTTTTTTATAAGCTTCCAGTTTTCCTGGGCCATTCCATACGAAACAATACTAAAAAATGCAAAACCCACAAGCAGCGCACGAATCATAGGATTATATTTTTTTACATTCGGTCTGCATATTGCAAAATATTTTTGAAAAAACAAAACAGAATTGATGAATTCAGTTTTACCACAGTCTATTCCAGGTAATACAAGTCCTCAGCACTGCTTATGATCCTATTAGACACATAAGGACAGATAAGAGCTTTTCTTATGTGAAACTTATATGTCTTATATGGTTTTAATTATCTTCTTTTCAACCACATAAGGCATATAAGGACAGATAAGAGTTTTATTCTTATGGGTAACTTTCTTTAACAGAGACAATTATTCTCCTGGTGTTTATTAACGCATACGGAGGATTTCCCGGAACTGAGTTTGAGGTCTATAAATATTCAGATGGAGCCTGCAAAATCCAGAATGAATCAAATAGTCTAAAATTCCGCAAAATACAGGTGTAAGAAAACTTACAGCTACTATTTCTTTCTTGACAATTTCCATTTTATTCTCTTTCCTGCAGAATCAGATCATATTGAGAGGGATTGTCTGAATAATTCGTCAGAATTTGAATGTAAAAAATCTTACACATTGCAAACAAACAAAAACATCCCAATAATTGCAAAATATTACAATTCAGCTTTTTACAACTTTTGGTATAACAATTGGAATATACATTCTAAACAATGAATTGGGAGGAAAAGTTATGAAAACCAGGGAGAAAAAAAGAAAAGCAAGCAAAAAGATAATTCTTTTCATAATACTGGGGATGATGATTAACACTGGTTACTCACAGATTTCATTAGCTGAAAATGAGAGCCTGGGTATAAACTACAGTTATGAATCAAGCAGGATGATAAAAAACAGAATGTTCATTCAAGCCAATTATACTGTTGGCAGAAAATCTTTCGAATTTGGCTTCAGTACGAATTCCATTAAAATGAATACACAGGGATTTTTATTTAAACACAAAGTCTTTTTAAACAGAAATAATAATGAATATGAAGACTTTAATGTGGAATCCTACAAAATACGACCCTATGCTATCTATAAATTTGTTATGTTTAGTTCTCCAGCAGGTAGTCTGAGAGACCGAACTATTCGGTTAGAACCGGGAAATCCGTTTCAAAATTCCATAACCTCTTCGACCATTAATACTATTGAACATTATCTGGGTTTGGGAACTGAATTTAAATTATACAACAAAATATTTATTGAATGTATGGCTGCAGGTGGACTCAATTTTTTAAAAAACAATTCTGAAGCAGTAATCATTAATGACAGGCTGTTGCCTAAGGCTTCAGTAGAACTTACATGGGATTTAAGCCTGGGTGTAAATTACAGGTTTTAGTAAGGGATACCCAAATGGAGCGATTTTCGCTCACCTTACCCGAAATAACTCTATAATCAGGATTAGCGGCAATCCTGGTTTTTTTATGACCAGTAATAAGGAGAATTAGGAATTGTCCAATCTTAATTAAAATTGTAAATTTGTTTACAGCTTTATAAACTTCAAAAAAGTACCTGTAATCATTTGGATCATATACTATGCAAAACCCAATAAATATCAGTGATGATAACTACCTGCAACTGGATGATCTTTATACTGCCCCCCTCTATAGATTTAAGAATAAGTATCTAAAAGATTACCGTGTTTTCTCCCACAAAGTAAAAGACATACTTCTGGATCTAAAAAAACTCGCCTCAACTACAAATATTCCCCTTTTAATAACAGGACCCACCGGTTCAGGTAAGGAACTTGTTGCACAATTCATGCATTATGAAGCTGACAGAAGCAAGGGAGAGTATATTGCAATCAATTGCACGAATATGAATAAAGATATGTTCGAATCGGAGTTATTTGGATATAAGGGAGGGGCATATACAGGTGCAAGAAGAGAAGGACAACATGGGTACATTAAACAAGCGGAAGGAGGCACGCTATTCCTTGATGAGATAGGCGAGATAAACCTTGATTTGCAGGCTAAGTTACTGCGTATGCTGGAGGAAAGGGAATATTATCCAGTAGGTAGCAACTACAGGGAAAAGGTAAACTGCAGAATGGTTTTTGCCACCAACAAAGATTTAGAAACCATGCTGGAAAAAGGACACTTGAGAGAAGACCTTTATTACAGGCTTAATGTAGTTAAAGCAGAAATGCCTCCTTTAGCGGAGCGAAAAGAAGAAATTCTGCCATTTGTTGCATATTTTATAAAGCAAATGAACCGGGATTTTCAAAAGAATGTAAACCATATTCAGGGAAAAGTGCTCAAGTTTTTCCAGATATACAAATGGCCGGGAAATATAAGGGAGTTGAAAAATCTCATAATGCAGATTATGGTTTTTATTGAAGGAGAAAGTATTACATTCGATCATTTAAAGAAAAAAGATGAGCTTGACAGGATTATGACCGAATCCTACTCAGGGAATCTGGGTTCCGAAAAACGTTCTCAGTCAGAAATTATTGGAGAACTGATTAAAGAACCTTTTGATCTTGAAAAATTTACAATGGAGATTGTGAAAGCTACCCTGAATAAGTTTAACGGCAATAAAAGCAAAACAGCTAAATTCCTGGGGCTAAAACGTGAACAATTGTATAATAGATATAAAATAGATTGACAAGGACGAGTGAGCGAAAATCGCTCAATTTGGGTTGTAATTAAAATTTCATCCGTAAACCGTTTGTTTAACCATACCAAATTGTATAATAAATGACACCTATTGTAAGTTTTCCTACATATCAATTATCATGCAATACAAGGAAAACACACAACAATCTAACATACAATCAATTATAAATTTAGGCACAAAAATTGATTTAAAAAATATAAAAAAAGCCATGAAAGTTTTAAATATAGATGATTCCACGGTTAATAACATGTTGATGGAAGACATGCTCACAATGCACGGGTATGATGTGACCTCGGTGATAAAAGGGACCGAAGTCATGGAGAAGCTTGAAAAATACCATCCGGATGTTATTTTACTTGATCTGATGATTCCTGATAAAAGCGGTATTGAAATACTTAAAGAGTTAAGATCCCAAAATATTGATATACCGGTAATTGTTATTACAGCAATGCGATCCAATGAAATAGAAGAAAAGTTAAAGAAACTGGGAATCTCTGGCTATTTTCAAAAACCAATAAAATCGAATGAACTTATTCAAAGTATTCAGGAAGCTGCCAAAATCAGCTAAACGGGTTCACGTCTTAATCAACTAAATAAAATTGTATATTTTTTGATGGTCTTAACCAGGCTGCCAGGGTCCACAGGTTTACTCAGAAACTCATCCCCACCGGACTGAAAAGCTTTCTCTTTATCGTGGACGGCAGCAAAGGCGGTTTGTACAATAACGGGTATCCTTGGATTTATCTTCTTTATTTCTTTAGTGGCTTCATATCCGTCCATATCCGGCATTTTTATATCCATCAGGATAACATCTATTTCCGGGTGTGACTTAACTTTATCAATAGCTTCCAGACCATTTTCAGCATGCAAATATTTTACATCTTGTCCCAGTGTTTCTTTCAGGAGTAAGAAACTTATTTCGTCATCTTCCACAACCAGAATCGTAAGACCGGCTGGCAACTTTTCTTCTTTCGGAACTTCAGGAACTTTTTCTGGTTCAACAGCGCCGGGTCTTTTATAGGGTAAGGTAAAATAGAAGACAGTGCCTTCTCCGGGTTCCGATTCCAGCCAAATATTTCCACCTAATTCTTTAACATAAGCTTCGCTAATGCTAAGACCGAGCCCGGCTCCTTCGTATTGCCTGGTAATTGTATCATCCGCCTGCCGGAAACGTTCAAAAATCTTTTTTTGCATATCCCCGGAAATACCAATGCCTGTATCACGCACATAAAACTTAAGATAATCATTCGTTTTGTCATACCCTACCTCAATTTTTCCTTCTTCGGTATATTTTATGGCATTATTCACCAAATTGATCACTATTTGATGCAACATAGTTGTGTCCGTTAGGATCCTGCTCTCATCGTCACTCAATCCTTTACTAACTTCAATTGTAAGTCCTTTTTCCAGCGCCGGTTGATGCATCAGGGAAACTGCCTCAAAGAGCACCTCGTTTACACAGGTTTCTGTTATTTGCAGTTCTATTTGTCCTGCCTCAATTCTTGCCAGATCAAGCAGATTATTGATAATCTCCAGCATCCGGTTCCCACTATTTTGTATCAAATCAATGTATTCTTCCTTCTTTTCTCCTTCAAGCTGTGGTTTTTTCAGAAGTTCTGTAAACCCCATGATGCCATTCATCGGGGTGCGTATTTCGTGGCTTATATTGGCCAGGAAGGCAGATTTCAACTTGTCGCTTTCCTGGGCCTGTTCTTTTGCAACCCGCAATGCTTCATTGACTTTGAGCAAGGATTGATTCTTCTCTTCCAGTTCCTCATTCAAAGACTGGTACTCTTCATTTTGCACAGCAATTTCTTCGTTACGGACTTTCAACCGTTTGTATAGTTTCTTGATCTGATACTCAGCTTTTTTCTGGGCTGCATTCTCATTTTGAAGTTCGAAGGTTTTCTTTTTTACTTCTTTCTTTAAGGTGAACCACCAAAGCAAAATTATAGCCATGACAACCAAAATGGGAATCAAAACAAATAACAAATATTTTAATACTTCCTTAAACTCAACCCCATCTTCTTCATATACCCCAAGCCATTCAGAGTAGATCTCCCTGTATATTCCTTTTGATTTAATGGCTGATAACCCTTCTGTAAGTTTTGACAACAATTCTGTGTTCCCTTGTAAAACCCCCAGGTTATACTCTGCTGATAAGACCGGCTTATTGCTCATTACCAGGTTATCCCATCCGTGTTTGTCCATATAATAATGCGTTACTATTTTTGAAGCAAGCGCAAAATCGTATTTCCCTTCTGCCAGTTGTCTCAACGCCTCTTCCTGTGATTCCACTGGTATCACACTGTCAGTAAAATGATACTTTTTAACATGGTCATGCATGATATCGCCGTCCTGAACAATGACAGAACTACCTTCCAAAGCTTTCAGATTGGCAGGTATGTCGTGATTTTCTCTTGCGACGATTACGTAACTTATATTCGTATGGGCCGGCGAAAAATCAAACACTTTGTCTCTTTCAGGCGAATACAGGATTCCCTGTATCGCATCGATATGACCGGTTTCAAGTTGTTTCCTTATCTTTGACCAGGGCCCGAGGGTTATCTCGATATTCATTCCCATTTCATCGGCTATAGCCTTTACCAGGTCGACATTATACCCAGCAGGATTTCCGTTTTCATCCAAAAACTCAAACGGCGGGTAATTAAAATCACCCCCTACGATTATTCTGCGATTGGGTATGGTAATGGCTTCAATCGGGGCAAACCATTCAGCATGAAGCTGCCTGAATTTACCCGAGGTATTTACAATGGAGAGTCCCTCATTAAGCAGGCTCTGCAATTCGTCATCCCCTTCTTTTACAGCAAAACAAAAAGATTGATCGAATATATTTCTCGAATCGCCAACCAGTTTAAGGTTTGTAAGGCCGTTTTCCTTCATAAGATGAAGCGCAACAATTCTTTGCAGGACAACCGCATCGTGTTGCCCGTTTGAAAGCTCAATCAAGGCTCTTTTGAAAGTAGTTCGCTGGACAATAGTGGCATCCAGGTCAATCCGCCTTAGAAATTCTTCCGCGTTGTCGCCTTTCATCACCGCTACCTTTTTACCGGTTAAATCGTCTATAGAATGAATGTCCCGGTTATCTTCCCTGACTACTATTGTTCCGTGCATAGTCAGGTATGGGAATGTGAAGTCATACAAATCCTCTCTCTCCGGTGTTCGTCCCACCAACGGAAGAGCATCCAGTTTACCGGAGGCCAAATCATATTTAAGCTTATTCCATGGACCTGTAACAAACTCTACATTTAGTCCCATTTCCCTGGCGGCAGCATTGAATAAATCAACGGAAAAGCCATCCGCTTCCCCATTTTTATTGACATAACAATAAGGCGGGTAATCAATCTCGCATCCCACCCGGATAGACCTTATGGCATTCTCTTGTTTTTTATTCTGTGCAGGAAGGCAAACTGAAAACAATAAAAAGAAAAGCAGAAAAGCAGACAATTTACAGTGCCCGAGTAGACATCTCCAG
>CAZPDP010000081.1:0-8365 GCA_964585385.1 uncultured Bacteroidales bacterium | reverse complement strand
TCTACCACCCCTGCAATCCTTGCCCACCCCGCACGATTTTGCCTAGCCTGCGCGCCGGTTAAGCAAAAGGTTTTTACCATGTCAATTTGTTTTGGTCTTGCCGCCTAATAAAATTTTGCTATAAATTTTGGATGCAATAAAAAATCCGTGGTAAACTTGTCCGGCAACTGACGGATCCGTTGTATCCGCGTCATCTGCGTTCCATTAAAGCTCTATAGATGAAATAATTGCATAGGTTATGTATACGGAAGTCAAAAGCCCGATCGAATTATTGAATTTCAAACATTTACGATTATTAAAAATAACTAACGATTACTCATAAAACCTACACGATTAATAAATGAGTCGTTAATTTTATTCTTTTTCCCATATATTTATTTTTTCGAATTGAGAATTTAACTGTGGCCGTTAAATTTACATGAAAACCAACATCTGTCCATATTCCTGTCAATGTAGACTATTCAACAATAGACTTCTTAATAATAATTCGGAAGAAATTTATAAAAACCTCTATTGCCTGACTCCCAAAGGGAAAGAATGTAAGAGGTATCATGTTTTTGAAAGAATCGGAGAATGCCCTGATTTTTTAATGCCCAACAGCGAACACGATTTGGATATAGTTATCAAAGGGTATCGTGAAGAAAAAAAGATGTTCGAAAAATTAAAAGCTGATTACTGAGACCCAAACCGCATAAATTAGGTGAGATAAGAAGGTTTACTCACCTTCATACTTGTTGATTAAAGTCCAGAAGAGCCAATTTATTTTATTTTTACAACTATCTGTTCGGCTATTTGCTTTGCTGTTGTCAATGTGGACAAATCTTCAAACAGTTCTCCAGAAGCACCATAAGGATGGCTGTGCCCTATGGGTTTCATTTGGTACTTCTCTCTATCGTTGTCCGGATTAACCTTTGCCTCATAAACAAGTGCAGGCTGGGCTGATTTCAAATATTCCCTGTTACCTGGATATTTGCTGTTGTACCAGTATTCGTTCCAGTCCCATGACTGGTTTATTTCAAACAATACTCTGAATTGGTTCTCCAGCTTTTCATCGGTTCTTGTATTTAAAATAAAGCTTTTAGTGGGAGTAGCCCCGGTATAAGCATCTGGTAATGGATTTTCGCTGGTAGGAATATACAAACTATCTTCAGATTTTACTCCACGCTTATGCGACCAGTAAGGCAATGCAGCCGGAATTCTTTTTTCACCTTTCACCCAGTGACCTTCTTCAACTTGCCCATGCTCAAAAACGCCCTTTGCGATGGATTCTGCCACATACAAAGACTGAATATAGTTTCCTTCCATATCTTCAATCCAAATAGCCATCAGGGGATAATAATGCTGGATACCTTTATGAAATTCCACAACCAGCTCAATGCCTCTGCCTTCTATATTCGAGGTAATCCGCTGAAATTTTTGCTCAGAAGCCTCCTGTGCATGAATTCCCTGACTCACCAAAAAAAATAATATCAGTAAAAATGTAAAGGTATTTGTTTTCATCACTGCAAAAGTTATTAAAATTGTACAATTAAACCAATCGTGGGCAATATATTGCCTGACTCTTCAACCTCAAGCTTTTTCAGATCGTATCTTTTCGGGTCGGTTGATTCAACAATCGGATTTCCGTTTTCATCCTCCCTTGTGATCAATCTTGGCGCTTCATCTGCTGTAAAGTTATATACATTTTGAATGTCAATATATGCCATTACCGACCATTTATCGAAAAAGAACTGCTTATCAAGCCTCAAATCCAACTGATGATAGGGAGCCAGTCTTTTTTCATTGTACCTGTTATAATCCAGGTATCCACGTCCTCTGGCATCCCATGCTGAAGCCAGGGATGATTTTTCTACATCTAAAGGGGTATAAGGAGCCCCACCCAGATATCTCCATTTGAATCCGATATCCCAATTGTTCCCAAAATTGCGGGTTGCAGTTAATGTAACCAGGTTTTTATTATCCCATGAAGACGGGATATATTCTCCTGTAGGTTTGAGATTCTCATCCAGTTCTTCAAACTCGCTTCTTACAAGGGTATAAGAAAACAACACTTTAAAACCGAGTAAATCCTGGTGACGAACAAGAAATTCAAGGCCATAAGCCCGGCCCTCGGCTAAGGATAATACTTCCTCATCACCATAAGAACCAAAATCAGCACCTTTGTTGGCTATTGAAATGGAGTCATCTACAGAAAAGGGATAATCATTGTAATTTTTAAAGAATCCTTCAAGGGATAATTTAGCTTTATCATTGGGTAAGAATTGAAAACCAGCCACATAATGGTCTGCTGAAATATATTTGAGTCCATTTTGCTTATTTACCAGCTCTCCTCCTGAGGTACTATATCCCAGGGTAGTATAGGGTGGTAACTGATAGTACCTCCCTGTATTGAAATTGAAGCTTAACCCTTTTGCAAATGTATAAGATAGAGAGAACCTGGGTGACAACTGATCTAGCAGGTTATTCATGCTTTCTGAATAATTGTTGGCATCAGACCTTAAGCCAAGTGACAGGGATAATCTTTCATTGAAATAACTTTTGCTTACCTGGCCGAAAATACTCCATTGAAAAACATTCAACTCGGAATCATAATTAATAGTAACGGGCTGACCATTAATAAACGATTCCCGGAAGGTTGAATTGCTATATTTGGCATAATTCAGGCCAAAACCTGCGTTAAATTCGTATCCGTTTTCAGTTTGCCTGTCATGTTCATAACGGAATTTATTCTCCATTTCATCGGAGCTGTAATCCAGAATCTTTAGCGAATCCACTTCAATATTGTTCTGGTATTTGTATTGTCTGTTGTTCAGAAAATTCCTGCTCAATACCCAGGTATCATATCCGTTGTCCCTGAATTGTTTATAGACAGCCCCAATGGTGTAATTCCTCTGTTCATTGACAGGCACATAGTTCAAAATATACCGCTGCGATTCGGTCTCATTTGCGCCTTTATTAAGCTCAAAATCATCAATAGCACCTAAACCGATAAGAGTCAGCTCATTTCTCTGGTTAAACTTTGTCTTCGATTTAAACTGGAAGTCATTGAATGTTGGCAAAAAAGGCAGTTCCAAAGCCTTAAAAAGAAGCTGCAAATAAGATCTACGGGCCGAAAAGATGAAAGTTGTATTCTCGGCGATTGGTCCGTCAAAAGTAAATGAAGCTTCTGATGCACCTAGTGCTGCCTGTAACTCAATATTTTCTTTGCTGCCGTTTATCTGGTCGAATTCCAAGACTGAACTCAGTGCATTTCCCCGGTTTGCAGGGAAAGCACCTGAATAAAAATCCACCTGCCTGATAAAATCGGTGTTAATGATTCCTACCGGTCCTCCCGAAGCGCCTTGGGTTGAAAAGTGATTGATATTGGGAATTTCCACACCATCCAGGTAAAACACATTCTCACTGGGGCCACCTCCCCTTACAATAACATCATTCCTGAAAGAAACACTTGATGCAACTCCGGGAAAAGACTGAATCACACGGGAAATATCACGGTTAGCACCCGGACTTTTTTCAATCTGTTCCACGCCTATTCTTCTCAATGAAACCGGACTCTCCTTTTTCATCCTGAAAGGCGAAGCTCTTACAACAACTTCTTCAATCTCTTCCGTTTTTTCCTCAAGCGCTATTTCAATGTAAACCGGCTTAGCATTTGTTACCATGAACGATTCGGTAACTTTAGTCCGGTATCCTACCGAAGAAACTTCGAGGTTTACAAATCCCGGTTTAATTCCGTTAAACTTAAATTCTCCATCGTAATTTGTTACAGACCCTGTTTGTGTGTCCCCAATAATGATGTTGGCGAACGGCACAGGTTCGTTGTTTTTGGCATTGTATACCCGGCCTTCAATAACACCTTTACCAGGCTGAGCTATTACCTCTGAGAGTATTGCAAAATATAGTAACAGTGTTGAAAATAGTATCTTTCGCATGGATTGGAATTTTGAAAATACAATAGCAGAAAAACAACACACCAGAAGTTTTGTTTAATAAATAAAGGCGAAATTATAAACAAAAAGTTTAACGGTCAGAATCAAGCGAAGGGGGTGCTTCTTTTTCCTGCTGAGCATATAAAAACCTTTGAATTAGTCTCCATTGCTGAGATTCTTCATTCCACTTATAAATAAGCTCTTGTTCAATTTCTTTCTGATCGTTGTATTTGTATTCACGTTTGACAGACTTAAACCACTCCCTCTCCCGGAAATCCCATCTATGCTCAATCTGTTCTTTGAGTAAATCTTTAAAATAATCATACTGATATTTGAGTCCGTTTATCCATTCACCTGAGCTTTCACTCCATGTTGATTGTATTTCCAGTTTTTTATTACCCCTGAAATCATAAATTAAAATATATCGGCCCCGGTTATCCCATCGCCCTGTCCGTTGATTCCATTTTTTAATAATAACCTCGGAAGGAGGGCTAAAATCATAATCATAAGAGAAGGTATACTTTTGATGATCAATCCATTCTTCGGTCTCTGCGATATATCTCTTTACAAGAACATTACTGCGTTCCCCGTCATGATTATATTCAATGAGGTATCGTACCGTACTGAACCATTTTCCCAGAGCTTTCCTCCATTGTTGATATAGTACTTCGGTTTTCAAACCTCGTTTATTGTAAGTCATTAATTTCAACTGAAGATTCTCCCAGTCTCGCAGTTGGCGGTTCCACTCCTGTTGCAACGTTTCAATCACTTTCCCTTTTTCATCATAACTTTTGAAAATCCGGTCGTAGTTAATCCATCTTCCCTCTACAAGGTTTTGATGCAATAATGTGAGCAGCAATTGTTTGTCATTGTAAAAATGAAGGTTCCTCCTGTAAAGCTCCCAGCGGCTGGAATCCTTATTCCACTGGAAGGAATAGGTGGTATCAATATTTTTCAGACCTACCATCTGTATCAGAGAATCCTGGTCAGGCGCAGACTTTGTTATCTCAACCTGCGAATAAGTCCTGTCGAATAACAATAATACGAAAATCAAGGCCAGTGCAACAATAAAACCTGATTTTCTGTATTTGTTTATATGACAAAACCTTACCATAAGGAAATTATTAAAGTCTTACGGCAAGTTAAGGATTAATTCATTCCGGGTCAAATGCTACCCTGAACTCCTGTCAAGGCCTATAGATTCAAGGAAAGCATCATATTCGGCTTCTCTTCCCAAAAATTCTAAAACGATATCTTTTTCTTCCACAGAAGACCCTCTTTCCAGTACTTTTCTCCTGAAATCAATTCCCAGATCCGTATTCAGAACACCCTTTTTACGAAACAGACCAAACATATCTTCTGCATAAACTTTCGCCCAAAGGTAGCCGTAATAACCTGCAGCGTATCCCACCAGGTGTCCGAATCCTGCCTGGAAATACGTATCTTCCATGTAGTCGAAGTAGGTTATTTCGTTCTGTAATCGCTTCACCACATCGGTACTTGTTTCTTTGTTGTTTTCAGGATCGTATTGGTCATGAAAGGTCATATCCAGCATGCCATAGAAAATTTGCTGCTGGGTTTGCAAGCCGGAACCGACGTTTTTAGCTTCAACCATCTTTTTATGGAGTGATTCAGGTAAAATCCCGCCGGTTTTATAGTGTTTTGCAAACAATTTCAATGCTTCATACTCCCAGGCCCAGTTCTCCAGTATTTGCGAGGGAACTTCAACAAAATCCCTGACCGTACTCGTTCCGGACTGCTCAGAATAGGGAGCCTTGGTAAGCAAGTCGTGCATCAGATGACCAAATTCGTGAAACAGGGTAACCACGTCTGAGTGGGTAAGTAACGAAGGTTTGTTTTCAGAAGGTTTAGGGAAATTAGTCACCAGGCTTGCATGAGGTAACTGATATCCTTTATCTGTCTGTTTACCTGGGAACATACCAAAGCAAGCGGCATGATTGAATTTATCGTCTCTGGGGAACAGGTCAAGGTAAAATCTTCCTAACAAGTCAGAAGACTCGTAAACTTCAAACAGCCGAACTTCATCATGCCAAACCTTAGGATTGTCAACTTCTTCAAACTCAATACCGAATAGCCTTCCTGTAATTCTGAAAAGACCATCCAGTACTTTATTGAGTTCAAAATACTGTTTTACTTCTTCATCATCTACCTCGTAATTTTCACGGAGAATTTTTGTAGTATAAAATGCAGACTCGTAAGAATGAACGTTGTCAATGCTTTGGTCTTTCTTATGTTCTCGCTTTTTTTCAAGCAGTTGATTATAGTCTCTATCAGCTTTTTTACCCACTTTTTCTTTCAGGCTTTTTTCAAAATCCCAAACGGTTTCTGGAGTTTTGGCCATGCGATTTTTTAACTGGTAGGCGGCAAAGCTTTTGTATCCATGAATCTGGGTCAGATTTTTGCGCTCAATAAGCAATTTCTGAAGAACATCCAGGTTTTTATCTGAGGCAATGTTCTTAAATTTTTTAGACAGTTCTTTCCTTGCCTCATCTGATTCTGCGTACTTCATGAAAGGAAAGTATGATGGGTAATTCAATTCAATTTTATATTTCCCGTCCCTGGTTTTCCTTTCTTCTTTATAATCTTCGGGTAGTCCTTTCATTTCTTCCTCAGTGAGAATCAACTCATCTTTATAAGAACTGATATTGCTTTCAAACTGAATGCTTAAATCTGAAATCCTATCCTGTATCTCCTGAATCTCTTTTCGCTTTTCCTCTGGTAAACCCAGTCCATTGTGCTCAAAATCCCTGATAGCATCTTTCATCAGTTTTTTCCCGCTGCCCTCTAAATTCTTTGCTTCCTCCGTTTCTGCGTATGTTTTGACAGCCTTGTAGAGATCTACATTTAAATTAAGTTCGTTAATGAACTTGTTTAACCTGTTAATCGATTCCAGGCTCCTGTCGCGGATTTCTTTCTGTGGATGAACATAAGCCATCAGAAAAACAACAGAATGGACTTTCTCAAGCTGATTATACAAATCATCCAGGGCTTTAAGGGTATTTGCAAAGGTTCGGCCTGATTTTTCAAATGAAATAATTTTTTTAATTCTTTCTTCCGAGGACTGAATAACTTCATCTGTAGCCTGGGAAATGTGACCCGGACTGATTTCTTCAAAATTTATGGTTTGGTTGAATGGTGCAAAAATCGGATTGTTTTTCATTGTCATCTCATTTTTTATTAGGTACAAATTTGTGATTTTTCTTTTAACCCCGACTTAGGTGAACTTAAATTTCTGAAAAAAATTTGAGTGAACTTTAGTCGCTGTCGGAGACAGGAATAATTCTTAAAGGTAATACTCTAATAAATGGTTGATAACTTACATACAATTATTTTCTCCTTTGTGTATCTTAGAGTCTTAGAGCCTTTGTGGCACTCTATTTTTGCCACGAAGGCACAAAGACACGAAGTAATCACAAAGAAGAATATAGCAAATATCAACCATGTTTTAGAGTTTAACGTTCTTAAATTATTCGGGTTAAGTCTGAATGCAAAACTATCCTTTATGTACAAAGAATTCCTTATATTAGTTCAATCAGATACTCTTCCATTCTTAAAAAAACTCAAGATGGCAGACAGCAATACCAACAAAAAGAAATGGAGAACCATCCTGCGCAAAATGGGATACAAAAAAGACCAAAAGGGAATAATGAATCGTTATCTCCGTGAGGCCGAAGAATGGAAAGAACATCTGCTAAACACCCGAAATTTTATACTTCAATCGGCAGAAACAAAGAAAAAAAACCATGCTGTAGTCCTGGGCAGTGGATGGCTCCTGGATGTACCACTTGAAGAATTATGCAAAAATTTCAATAAAGTGACGCTTTTAGACATCAGGCACCCGGGACAAGTAATAAAGAAGGCAGAGCATTACTCCAACCTTGAACTTGAAGAAGTTGATTTAACGGGTGGACTCGTAAAAAAAATCTATGAAAGCATTCAAGCCTTTAAAAAGGAAAAGACCAAACCATTACTCCCCCCACTGTATCCTGATTACAGCCCGCTTAAAAACAACCCTGATTTTATTGTATCGTGCAATCTTCTCACCCAGTTAGGAATACTGATTAGAGAGTTCTTAAAAAAATACCAGGCCTTTTCTGACAAAGAAATCAAAGCACTTGAAAAGGTTATTCAGCATAACCACATGGAAATACTTCAGCAGGGTAAAAGTTGTCTTGTTGCAGAATACGAAGAAGAACTCTATGATAAGGATGATAATCTTTTAGGAACCAATCCTCTGCTTCAGATAAGTATTTCTGAAAACAGGATAAATAAAAAATGGAAATGGAAGTTTGATTCAAAGATGTATTACAGGGAAGATATGAAAACGTACATGAATGTCCTGGCGATGGAAATATAAAGAGGAATGCCTGAAATGAAGCATTCCTCCCGGAAAATTTATTGTAAAGCTTTATAAT
>CAZPDP010000080.1:0-8847 GCA_964585385.1 uncultured Bacteroidales bacterium | reverse complement strand
GTGAAAAAGATTGCTCGCAACGAGCGCAACGAGAATCGCAACGGACGCTACGTTACATCGTTGCGGGCGTAGCGAGAAAAAAACCAAACCTATGAAACGTCCATGATAAGTTCCCCCGCCGAATCGGGGCAGGCTATATGGCCAATAACTTAATTAAAAATAATCATATGAAAAAAAAATATTTGATTTTTATACTTTATCTTTTCCTAACTTCTTTTATACAGGGTCAGGATACCTACGAACACATCTCAAACAAAGGGATTTACACCTTCCTGGATGAGATGGCTAATGAGCAGGTTATAGAACTGAATACGACCATAAAACCCTATACCCGAAACCTCATCCTCGATAAATTACAAACTATTGAAGAACACCAATCCCAGCTCAACACCCGACAGCGGAGGGAGCTCAGCTTTTACCTCCGTGATTACGGTTTGGCGGGTGATACAGCAACCAACCCATACCACGGCAGCTCAGGGCTGGATATTTTTAAAAATTCAGAGCACTTCGCAACCGATCTGCATCCGCTCGGTCTCTTCTATAAAGATTCTCTCTTCACTTTCGGGCTAAGGCCTATCTGGGGCATAGAATACATGACCAACGAGAACAGTACCTTCACCCGCACCTGGGGTGGGGGAAGGATTTACGGGCAGGTTGGAAAAAACCTGGGTTTTTATGCCAGTCTGCGCGACAACCACATGACCGGTATCCTCGCACGGCCAAACTATTTCACCCAACGCGAGGGGGGTGTTTACAAAGGCAACAGCATTGGCGGGGGCGACTACAGCGAAATGCGCGGAGGAATCACTTATCGCTGGAAGTGGGGTAATATTTCCCTTATGAAAGATCACCTGGTCTGGGGCGACAATTACAACGGAAGCATCATAAACAACGGACGATATCCATCGTATGGCATGGTGAAGCTGCACCTGAAACCGGCAAAATGGTTTGAGTTTGACTATTTCCACGGATGGCTGGTATCGGAAGTGATAGACAGCCTGCGCTCCTATACACCCGAATCCGGTTTTAAAAGACCCGTGCAAAAGCCAAAATATATGGCCGCCAACATGTTTACGGTTATCCCCACGCCAGGACTGCAGTTTTCTTTTGGTAACTCCATCGTCTATGGCGACTTACCCGTGCAGCCGTCTTTTTTAGTGCCTTTCATGTTCTTCAAATCCATCGATCATACTATAAGTGCCAACATCGAAAACCAAAACTCCCAGATGTTCGGGAATTTAAGCCTCCGGATAATTAAACATCTGCACGTTTATGGCTCCCTGTTTATTGACGAGTTTGCCTTCAACCGGATTGGAGATCCCAGCCAGCATAATTTTTACAGTTGGAAAGCAGGAGCAAAACTTACGAACTGGCCGGTGAAAAATATATCCATAACCTATGAAATGACTCATACCCTTCCTATTACATTTAAACACCGGATTCCGGTACTCACCTATGCTACCAATGAATACAACCTCGGTCATTATTTAAGGGACAACAGCAGAGATTTCTTCCTGGAAGTGGATTTTAATCCATTCAGCAGATTCCACTTCAAAACAAGCTATCTAAAAGCCACTCATTATAACGACTACAAATATTCAATGGATAACAGCCCTCTGGATGAATTACCTGTCCGGCAGGACAAAACCTGGTCCAACGAAACCATCTCCTTCGAAGCCTCCTACGAGTTCACCGCCAACTCTTACATTTTTACCAGCTACACCTACCGCAACATCCGAGGTTATAGCGTGGACGGAGAACCCGCAAGTTACTATCTCTCAAAGTATACACCTGAGATGTTCCACGGGGAAACATGGACGGGGCGGTTTGGGTTTAATTTTGGATTTTAATGTGTGACTGGAGAGACGGGGAGACTGAGGGACGGAGAGACGAAGGGACTAAGGGACTTAGAGACGAAGTGATCAGGCGGGTTGATACACCCTTTAGGGGTTAGGGGCGAAGGATGGGAGGTTGACTGAGAGACTGAAGAGACGGAGAGACTAAGGGACTTAGGGACGAAGGGACGAAGAGACGGAGTGATCAGGCGGGTTGATACACCCTTCAGGGGTTAGGGGCGAAGGATGGGAGGTTGACTGAGAGACTGAAGAGACGGAGAGACTAAGGGACTTAGGGACGAAGGGACGAAGAGACGGAGTGATCAGGCGGGTTGATACACCCTTCAGGGGTTAGGGGCGAAGGATGGGAGGTTGACTGAGAGACTTAAGAGACGGAGAGACGAAGGGACTAAGGGACGGAGAGACGGAGTGATCTGGCGGGTTGATACACCCTTTAGGGGTTAGGGGCGAAGGGGGGGAAGGTGACTTTGTGACGGAGAGACTAAGGGACTTAGGGACTTAGAGAAAATGGAATGAAATGTTGGAGGGAGTTGGAAAAGAAATACGTTAAATTATCAATATAAATTTAATTTAAATTATGAAAATTCGCAGTCATAGAGAATTGGAAACCTATAAATTAGCCTTTGAATCATCAATGAAAATATTCGAATTAACAAAAACATTTCCCAAAGAAGAGAGATATTCTCTCACTGATCAAATGAGAAGAGCTTCAAGATCAGTATCTGCAAATTTAGCTGAAGCATTTCGAAAACGTAAGTATCCCAAAGCCTTCGTTTCAAAACTTTCTGATTCAGAAGGTGAGGCAGCAGAAACACAGGTATGGCTTGATTATGCTTTAAAATGTAATTACATAGATATGTCTATTTACATCAAACTCTATGAAAAATACGACCATATTTTGGGCAAATTAGTCAGCATGTCTATGCAGCCAGAAAAATGGACCTATTAACACATCCCTTAGTCACTATGTCACTCAGTCTCTCAGTCTCTCAATCACTAAAGTAATTTGAAAAACCAAAAAAAATGCGCATTTTTCTCGACATCAACCACCCTTCCCACTTCCATTTCTTCAGGAATTTCATCCTTTCTGCCCGGGAAAAAGGGCATGAATTCAGGATAACTTCGGCTGAAAAGGATTGTATGCCGGCTTTGTTTGATGCTTATAATATTTCCTTCATCAATAAAGGAAAAAGGGCTCCTTCCATTATCGGCAAGACATTTAAATTCTTCCGGGAAGTATGGTTCCTTTACAAAACAGCCCGTAAATTCAAGCCTGACCTTTTCATTTCCTTCGCCTCTCCTTATGCCTCTCTTGTTGGTTTTTTACTCAACAAACCGGTCATCACTTTTGACGATACCGAGGATGATCCTATTCTTCACCGGATTTATCCGCGTTTTTCCGACTGGATTATTACTCCTGAATGCTATGAGAAGGATTTTGGAAGCAAACACCTTCGCTTCAAAGGATATAAAGAGACCGGATACATGAAAAATATTTCAGATAAGGGAATGGGCGAACAGTTAGAAAGTATAGATAAGCCAATAGTCCTCTTTCGCTTTGTCAAACATTCGGCTACTCATGAATACAAACAGAAGGGTCTCTCAACGGATGACAAGGTAAGGTTCATTGAGAAAATCCGGCCGTATGCGAGGATTTTCATTTCATCAGAGCAGCCCTTGCCAAAGGAATTAAAAAGATACGAAATCGAATATGCTCCCGAAAAAATGCACAGCTTTCTTAAACATATTACGCTTTTCTTTGGCGAGAGCGCCACAATGGCTGCTGAATCGGCAGTCATGGGTGTTCAGTCTGTCCTGATAGAAGACAAAGGAAGAGGATATACCCGTGATATAGAAAAAAAATATGGGTTAATCAAACATTTCCCGGAAAATCAAGTGGACAAAGCGCTGAAGTTTGCCCTGGATTATTTAAAGGAATATCCGGAAAAGGCTGTCAATCAATCAGTGCACGAAGAGATTATCAGTAAATCAACGGATGTAACAGCATTTTTAGACTGGTTGACCGATGAATACCCTGATAGTCTCAAAGAATTAAGCAAAAATCCCGGAATTCCGGACAGGTTTTAGTGCAGTATTAACATAGCCCCCATCAATCTAGAGGATTCACCATCCAGGAATACAGTTCTTCAAATCTATCATGTTACCCCTTCATCTCAATTTTTCATCCGCAATCACTATTGCCCGGAGAAAAAATGTTTATCCCCTCCGGGGAAAACCAGGTATATTCAAACATTAAACCTACAATGCTTTATCCGCTCCGCGGAAAAATACTCCATAGAAGTTAAATTATTCTAAAAGAAGAACCTCAAAATATTAATTTACTTCGCATGGGTTAAACAAGTCGAATTTGGGGGATTTTGTTTTTAGCTTTTCCGGACAACAATGATTCATAATTCATAACTCATAATTGTTCATTTCTTATTACTCATTGCTCATTGTTAATCATTAATTCTTCATTCCTAATTCTTAATTCTTTTTTTCTAATATTTTCTTAACTTTTTTTTACCTTTTATTGTATCAATTTTACTAATTTCATAGTAATTTAATTTAACAGATGAAAAAAAGCACCCAAATATCCATAATATCTCTTGATGTGCTGTTTGTGGCAGTTGCATTCCTCATTACTATTGCCTTTAAAACCAGTGCCCTTAAAAATTATATTTTCAATTATTCTGTTGGGTTTGGTGTTTTCGTTATAATCTGGGTTTTTATATCTCTGGCCAACAAAAAATTCAATATATCCCAATATGAAAAATTAACGGATCTCTTTCTCAACATAGGCAAAACCAATTTGTTTATCCTGGGTATTACCGCAGCATTGATGTACATTTTCAGGGATCTTCATTATTCAAGGTTCATTGTCTTTGGAACGATTATTCTGGGTACCTTTTTTGAATTTATTTTTTCCTACTTCCATTATTACATCAAACATGCAAAAACAGCGGAAGGTGATTACCTGGATAATATCGGAAAATTCTCTAAGCTTACAAGACCTTTCCGGAATGCTTCACCAGAACAAAACGCAATTACACTGGATGAAAAACTAATCAAAGAAGGGAAAAAGGTTGACAAGACCATAATTGAAGAAGCCGGTGAAGAGGTGTTTAAGTTTATTTCCTCCCAAATTGATGTCTCATCGGGTGATTATATCATCTTTTCCACAACTACGAAATTCAATATTCAACGCCTGCCGGAAAATTATTATACCAATATCGTTAACCTTAAAAGAATCAATGATATTCGTTTTGTCAATAAATTCATGGAAGAGGTAAATGCTAAAATTCCTGTTGGCGGAAAGTTTATTGGATGTGTAGAAACTAAAAACCAGAGAAAGGCAAGGGTGTTAAGGAAATACCCGCCCGGACTGAATTATTTGTATTATGTCCTGGATTTTATTGTGAAGAGAATATTCCCAAAATTCAGCCTGACGAAGCGAATTTATTTTTTTCTTACAAAAGGAAACAACAGGGTTATTTCGAAAGCCGAAACCATCGGCAGGCTCTATTCCTGTGGATTTGAGCTATACGGTGAAAAGAATATCAACGGTTACCTCTATTTTACAGGAAAGAAAGTGGCCAATCCTGTTTTTGATGAAAACCCCACCTATGGTCCCTTTATTAAACTCTCCAGGATTGGTAAAAACGGTAAAAAGATTTACGTTTACAAACTCAGAACCATGCACCCGTTTGCTGAATATATACAGGATTACGTGTACGAAAAGCATAGCCTCAAAGAAGGCGGAAAATTCAATAATGACTTTAGAATAACAACCCTGGGAAAAATATTCAGAAAATTCTGGCTGGATGAAATACCTATGCTTATCAATCTTATAAAAGGTGAAATTAAACTGGTGGGAATACGACCCCTAAGCAAACATTATTATAGCCTGTACTCACCCGAACTGCAGAAAAGACGAATTCTCTATAAACCCGGTCTGATACCCCCATTTTACTATGATTTACCCGAAACTCTTGAGGAAATACAGACTTCTGAAATCAAATACCTGGATGCTTACGATAAAAATCCCTTCCTCACCGATTGGAAATACTTCTGGGTGACATTCTGGAATATTGTCTTCAGACGAAAAAGAAGTGCATAAACCATACCGCCTATCGAGATAGAATGCTGATTATACGGATAATACAGATTTTCACTGATTTACTATATATAATCGATTAATCGTCTGTTATACTGGTAAATGGAAACCAAGACAAGTTATACAACAACACACCCATCCTTCCAACGTTCAAGTATTCCATCAATCCAACGCTTTCCTTCATAGCTTTCTTCGTGCATTCTTGGTGCCTTAGAGTCTTTGTAGCTATAAATTTATCCGTTGCTAATTAGGGGAAGCTTTCGAAGGCACCAAGCCGCTAAAATTAACTAAGAATTGAGAATGAAGAAAGAAGTAGGAAGTGGTAAAAAAAACAACTGAATTAACTGAATTAAATTAATCAACTCAATATACATAATATTCAATTCATTCCGGTATTCCAACACTCCATCCTTCACCATTCCACTACACCAGCCACTCTAAAACATCTATTCGCGCATTCGCGGCCATCAAACACTCCTTTAAATATTTCAAAAACATTTATGCATTATTCGTGTTAAATCTTTATCTTTACAAAAACTAAAAGCCATAAGCTATGCAACGATCACTAATTATCGGACTGATTGCCGCACTCATCTTAACTATTTTTGCCCTGAGAAATGATCAGGTGGTTTCCCTCTATTTTCTATGGGGCGATCCCGTGAAAGGTTCCCTTTCCCTTATACTTCTTATAACTGTAATTATAGGAGTAATACTGGGCATCATTTTTTCAATTCCTTCAATTAACAAGCAAAGCAAAATCATCAACAGCAAAAACAAAGAAATTGATAAGCTGAACGGTTTAATTGAAGAATATAAGAAAGAATCCAAAAGCAATTCTTTCTTTGAAGATGACGAGAATTAGTTTTTTATGGCTGCACAGATGAGGGCTTTAATTCTGTTGTATCCATAGGAAGCTTCATTTTTTCCCACATTTCAAGCCCTTTTTTCAAATTATATACATTTTTAAAACCCAGCCGGCCTGTAAGAATTTTACAGGCTGTTTTGCTTCTGTCGCCATCGTAGCAATAAACAAGCAGGGGTGTTTCCTTATCCAATGTATCGGTCAGAGATTTTAGCTCTTCCGGTTCACTTGCCGGTAATGCACCAGGGATTCTGTCCTGGTAGTAATCCTGGACCAGCCTTGTATCAATCACGACAGAGCCCATCTCTCTGTTCATTTTAATATAAAACTCTTCCGGGGCCAGTTCTTTAAATTTTCCGTTCTCTTGTGCGGAGCAAACAGAAGAAATACCAAACAGAAAAAATATAATTTGTATGAATAATATAAATTTGTACCCTTTCATGCTATTCCAATTACAATTGCTATATACTAAATCTTATAAATATTTGCAAATTTCACAAACAACAAGTCTATGAAAATTGGTATCATCATAGCCAGAATCGGTGGAATTGACGGAGTGGCCCTGGAAACGGAGAAATGGATTGAGGTCTTGAATAGAATGGGTCATGAAGTGTACCTGGTCGCTGGTCAGTTTGAAAAAAGGCGGATTGACCCGGTTTATGAATTGAGAATTCCCGAATTATCATTGTTTAGTCCGGAAAGTTACTGGGGTCAGAAAAAAGCGTTTTTCAATCCGGACCACGATGTAGAAGAAATTCTTGAGCATTATGAACTATATGCCAATATTATTGCCGATAAGCTAAAAAAATGGACAGAAGACAAAAAAGTGGATCTGCTTATAAGCGAAAACGCATCAGCGCTTCCAATACACATTTCATTGGGTATGGGGATTAAAAAATTGGCAGAAAGAACCGGTTTACCTGTTATCACCCACGACCATGATTTTGCCTGGGAGCGTGGAAGCCGATATATCTCTCCACACGAAGAAATAAACAAGTTAATCCGGGATGCCTTCCCGCTGCGCCTTGAAAATTCTTATCATGCGGTCATTAATACCCCTGCCCAAAAGTACCTGAAAGAAAACTACAACAGAGAATCCATTTTGGTTCCAAACGTGATGGATTTTAACAAGCCCTTTGCAGAAATAAACGAACACAACAAAAACATGAAGCGGGAACTGGGCCTGGAAGAGGATGATATTCTTCTGTTTCAGATCACCCGGATAGTCAGCAGGAAAGCTATAGATGTAGCGATAAGACTGGTTCACAAATTACAGGACAAAAGAATAAAACTCATAATTACCGGAGGCTATGTCGATGATGAAGGCAACAAACATTATAACGAGCTGATGGATTTGGTGCATGACCTTAAATTAAGCAGCCAGGTTCAATTTGATTATGACAAATTCTCATCAGGGCTCAGGGATCACAGGAGCCCCGGTTTATTTTCATTATCCGATGCATACGCACACGCCACGGCCTGCACATATTTTAGCACTTATGAAGGTTTCGGAAATGCATTTATTGAAGCAGTCCTGGCTAAGAAACCCATATTTGTAAACAATTATAAACCCGTTTTCTGGCCGGATATTGGAAGCAAAGGATTCAGGACCGTTATGCTTGATGACAATCATCTCACCGACGAAAAAGTAGAGGAAATGAGGGAGGTTATTTTCAATGAAAAACTAAACAAAGAAATCGGCGAATATAACTACGAGCTGGGTAAAAAACACTTCTCCTTTGAAGTTCTGGAAGAAAAGCTGACTCAACTCATGAGTAAAATTTTTTAAATCCCTGAATCTGCAAAACAAACTTGAATATTCTTGGTGATTTTTTGTTTTTTCGAAATTCAGTTACAAAAGAAAAGTCCATAATTCTGCCCGTACGGTATATGGTACTTTGAATATTATGGTGAAACTCTAATATATGGTTGATAACTTAAATATTATTACTTCTTTCTTTGTGTATCTTAGATTTTTAGAGTCTTAGTGGCATTCTCTTTCTGCCACGAAG
>CAZPDP010000079.1:6338-8961 GCA_964585385.1 uncultured Bacteroidales bacterium | reverse complement strand
AAAGGAAGAAGTAATAATATTTAAGTTATCAACCATATATTAGAGTTTCACCAAATTATTTGATATTTAAAAAAGCCATATCGATAATGTCTTGTATCTGCTTTTTTGTCAGTATTTTTACACTCACCGACAGACCTTGCATCACTCCCAGCAGGTAATTCGAATATTTTTCCAGGTCCGCTTCTTTCGAAATTTCCCCTGCCTCAATCGAATTCCGGAGTACTTTTCGAATCATTTCCTTTATGAAATTGAAATAACTTTGAAGTTCAGATGCAATTTCGGGATCTCTGATTCCCAGCTCCCCGGTAGTATTTACAACCAGGCAACCTCTTTTAGTTTCTTCTTGTTTTCCTTTCTGTGAAATATGATTAAAAAATTGTTTCAGGTCTTCTAATTTTGCATTTTCTCTCAGTAAGGGGTGAAACCTTGTGTTTTTGGTAAATTCCCGGTATTTTTTTAAGGATTCGATAAACAACTGCTTTTTGTTGTTGAATGAAGCATAGATGGAAAACTGGTTAATGCCCATCTCTTTTTCAAGAAGCCGTAACGATGTAGCTTCATAGCCATGGTTCCAGAAAACCTGCATGGCTTTGTCTAAGACTTCATCTTTATTATATGCTTTATTTCGTGGCATTTATTATTTTTTACAAATCTAAGCAATTGCTTTGAAATAAACAAATGATTTTGTATTTTTGTGATTATGGAAATCAAATATTATTCTACCATAACCTGTCCGGATTGCGGGCATGAGAAAGAAGAAAAAATGCCGGCTGATGCTTGTCAGCACTTCTATGAATGTGAAAATTGCCATGCTTTGCTAAAGCCAGAGCAGGGAGATTGTTGTGTATTTTGTTCGTATGGTTCTGTTAAATGCCCTCCTGAGCAGAGAAGAATTGGTCTGGACTAATTTTCATTTTGAAACTCAATCCTTTCGGGGCTACTGTATATATTGAAATTATCGCGTCGGGCAAATCCTATAAGGGTAATATTATTCTTTTCTGCCAGTTCAATTCCTTTAAGAGTTGGAGCACTTCTTGATATAATAATCTGAACTCCTGCATTATTTGATTTCATAACAACTTCAGACGAAATGCGACCACTTGTAAGTAAAATTTTATCGTCAATTGATTCATTATTCAAATACAGATAACCAATTACTTTATCAACGGCATTGTGTCTGCCTACATCTTCACGAAAAACTATTATTTCCTTTCCATCCGAAAGGGCAGCACTATGAACACCTCCGGTTGCTCTGAATAAATCAGATATTTTGTGAAATTCTTTCATTAATTGTGAAATGTTACTTGCCTCTAGCGATATTTTTGAAAGTTTTCTGTTCTCATGCTCAACTTTTATAAAAATTGAGTTGCCTGATGTACAGCCCACAGGTTGTATAACTGAATATCCATACTCACTTAAAATCTTGTTATTTTCAAGACTAACATCGAATGTTTGTTTATCGGGGAGATACTCAACATGTATGAGTTTATTCTTTTCCCAAACTATTCCCGAACTTATCAGATAACCCGCTACAAGATCATGGATATCAGAAGGAGTGCAACTGAGTGTTCCGATTAATTCACATTGAAGAGTAATTTTTATAATTGTCTCACTCGCAACTATGTCATTGGTTTCGGTTTTTATTCCATTTTTGTAACGAATAATCGTTTTTCTTTTAGTCTCTTCAAAGTTATTTTCCGGAAATTCTTTTTTCATGGAACAGCATTTTTAGTTAGACTCCGTCATTTTATAGATCTATTTTTTATTCGGGTACAGCGGATTTTTCAGATAATAAGGATTTTTCTTATAAAGACCTTTTTAGACAACCTCGGCATTAAAGGCTGATAACAAATTTAGTGCCTTCTCCTTTTTTACTTGAAACTTTTATAGTTGCGTCATTCTTATCCAGAAATTCCTTGGTTAACAAAAGCCCAATTCGTGAACCTTCCTCCTCATCGGCTTCAGTATCTTCAGATTTGCTAAAATTAAATAAATTATTGAGGTTTTTTTCATCCATTCCGACTCCAGTATCTTCAATCTCAATTACCGATTTTCCATTGTTTTTATAAACCCGGACAATCACTTTTTCGCTTTCACCGGAGAATTTGATTGCATTGGAAATGATGTTTCGTAAAGCCGCTGCCAGCATATTAGGGTCAGCAAACACAAACATTTGATGGTATTCATATTCGGTAAGCACACTTAATCCTTCGTATTCGATTCGGGGTTTTAGAAAGTCCAGAATTTTCTTTATAACACCTATCAGATCAACCTGTTCTTTCTGAGCCTGTAAATGGAGTAAATCATTCTTTGACCAGCTCAACAAATTTTGAAGGGTTTCGTACAGGGAATTGGTGGTTACTCTTATAATTTTCAATTTATCAAGTAGTTCATTGCTTTTAAATTGATTAAATCGGTCTATCAATAGCTTTACAAATTCATCTAATGCTGACACAGAACCCCTTGCATCATGAGAGATGAGCGACAAAAATTTTGTTTTTATTTCGTTGGACTGCTCCAACTCGTGATTAGCAACAAGAAGTTCCAAATCGGTTTCTATATGCTGTCTTATTTGATCCAGGAAATTTTTATAGAGTTCATTATAGTGATTCTCTTTATTATC
>CAZPDP010000079.1:0-6238 GCA_964585385.1 uncultured Bacteroidales bacterium | reverse complement strand
ATTCAGTCAGTTTTGTATCGCGGAATTCTGGCCGGGAGCCTTGTCAGTAGCTCATAGTTCATGCTATTATTCATATCACTGAAAGAGCTCACTGAAATTTCCTTATTGCCTTGTTTTCCTATCAATACCACTTCATCATCCACCTGAACATTGGGAAGATCTGTCACATCGACAACCATCATATTCATATTGACCGCACCTACAACGGGAACTCTTTTGCCATTGATTAGTACATGGCCCATATTACTTAAATTACGGCTAAATCCATAACCATAACCCACCGGTACAGTTGCAATTTTACTGTCGCGATTGGTCAGATAACTGGATCCGTAACTCACATATTCATCTTCCTTTACGTGATTAACGCTCATCACTTTGCTTTTCCATGACAATACCTGTTTTAAAGGATCGTTTAGGATTTCTCCATTTTTCAGATGAAGCATTTTTGTCTCGTTCCCCGGCCAAAACCCATAGTTGGAAATCCCAACCCTTACCAGGTTCATACATGATTCAGGAAAGTTTAACACACCTGCAGAACAGGCAATGTGCTTGTATGTTACATCAATTTCCTGTGAAATATAATTGAAAAGCTTATTAAAGGTGTCTATTTGTTTATTAATCCTTGGAAAATTACCAATCTCTTCAGCCCCTGCCAGGTGAGAGCAGACCCCTTCAACGATGATAGTGTCCGGATTATCTTTTAGCTTTTCAATGACCTCAGGCAGTTGATCTTCACAAAACCCTGTCCGGTGCATGCCTGTTTCAAGTTCCAGGTGTATACGGGCAGGTTTGCTGGTATTTTTACTTATATTGCATACAGCATCAAGTCTTTCCGGGGTGAACACAAAGAAGGAGATATCGTTTTCAATCGCCCATTCCAGATCATCATAGTCAATGAAGCCCATGATCATAAGATGACAAAAATCTTTTTTTACCTTTAATGCTCTGCGCGCTTCTTCAATACTAAAGACAGAAAAATGATCCACACCACATGATTCTATCATGGGTAACAGGGCTTCAATACCGTGTCCATAAGCATTCCCTTTAATAACCATTGAATATTTTACACCAGGGCCGGCTTTCTTCTTCATGTAGTTGATGTTATTATTCAGGGCGCTTTTACTTATTTCTATGTACGAGGTAAAATGCATGTTTATTGAGTTTTCTGATTTATACCAAATGAACATCAGTTATTATCTCCAGTAAGGCAGTGCCATCATGGTTCAGTACACGCTTCATTTTTTCTTCCAGTTCCTCGCTGTGAACAACTTTTTCTCCCAGAGCTCCACAACTATCGGTAAAAGCGGCAAAATCAGGATTTACCAGGTCAGTGGCGAATACATCCAATCCTCCTGAACGTTGTTCTTTGGATATTTTTCCCAGTTCGGTATTGTTTAAAAGAATAACCTTCAAATTCATTCCATGTTTTACAGAAGTGGTTATTTCTGCCATATACTGGGCAAAACCACCATCTCCGGCAACTGCAATTACCGGTCTTGTATCCTTCACGGCAGTCCATGCCCCTAATGCTGCAGGCATGGCAAACCCAATAGAGCCCAGGTATCCTGACATTAAAAAACTTTGACTTTTGCATTCAAAATACCTTCCCAGTGAGTATGCATTATTGCCCACATCCACAGTTAGAACTGCATTTTCCGGCGCCAGTTGTGAAAGCATGTTAAAGACGGCTACAGAGCTAATTCCTTTGCCCCGGTCTTCCTGCAAACGCTTCTCTTTTTCAGTTTTCCATAATTTCCAGCGCTCCCTGAGCTCTTGCCGTTGTCCGGTAGAATTTTTATCCTGACCCAGGTTTTCAAGCATTTGTTGTACAGTAACAGATATCTCACCAAACACCGGAGCCTCTATCTTATGAAATTTGCTAAGCGCCAGCGGATCAAAATCTACCTGTATGATGGTCTTTTTGGGTGCGATACCTGTGTGATTGCTGAATGAAGCCCCAAAAACAACGAGCAGATCGCTTTCATTCATGAAATGTGAAGCAACAGGCGTTCCGCTTCTTCCCAGTACTCCGGCTGCAAGCGGGTGACTATCAGAAATTAATCCTTTGCCCTTGAATGTGGTTAATACCGGCGATTCAAGTCTTTCGGCAAGCTGTACTATTGTATCCATGTGAAAACGGGCGCCATGGCCGACAATGATCACTGGTCGTTTTGCATTTTTTATCAATTTTAGCGCTTTTTCCAGGCTTTCTTTTGGCGGTGCTATTTTCAGGGAGCTCATTCTGCCTTCAGAGGTTTGGGCTTTTTCTTCTCCGGCAGGGATTTGTTGAATTTCATCCGGAAATGTAAGGTGTGAAACATCTCTTTGCAGCAAAGCATGTTTTACGGCTAAAGTAATTAATTCGGTATGTTTGCTGTCTTTCTGCACCCTGTGGTTGAATTCGGCTACAGTTTGAAAAGCCCTTACAAGATCAACTTCCTGAAAATTTCCTGTTCCCATTACCTGGGTAGCCACTTGTCCTGTTAAGGCTAAAATTGGTGCACGATCCACCTTTGCATCCCAGAGTCCGGTAAACATATTTGTAGCCCCGGGGCCGGCAATGGAAAAGCAGGCTGCAGGTTGCCCTGTTAATTTTCCATAAGCGCTTGCTGCCATTGCTCCTGCACCTTCATGCCTGATACCTATATAGTTTAATTTTCCATTTTCCTTTTGTCGTCTGAACGCATCGGCCAATCCCAGGTTTGAGTGGCCAACCATGCCAAAAACAGTGTCTACGCCCCAGTTAATCATTGTTTCCACCATAATGTCTGCTAAGGTAGTTTCATGTGGCTTTATTTCTTCCAAACCTATATAAATACCGTCTTTTCGTTCTTCTACCGGGTAGGCTTCTACCCCGTCATCAAAACCAGGAGCTTTGCCTGTGCAGGGATGATAATCCCAGCCATGCCAGGGGCACCGTAAAATGCCTTTTTCAATACTTCCTTCTCCAAGAGGACCACCCTGGTGAGGACAATGATTGTCCAGTGCACAGATTTTCCCCTCGAAATGGGTCAGGGCTATTTGTTTGTTCCCGGCATTTACAGTCATCACCCTGTTTTCGGCCAACTCTGATTTACTTTTGAGAATTTTATGCCATGTTAGGTTTTTCGCCATAAGTTAGTTGGTTTTGTTAGTGTGTTGAAGTATTTGAATTCCGGATTCATAGAATTTCTTTACAATGCTGTATTGAACCTGAGCTTTTTGTTCGGAAACAATATCCGAAAGTTTTAAGATACCGCCCAGCCATCCGGTTTTGATCCATTCTCCATATTCAGGAGAAGGCAGATTAGAAAAATCAATGTTTTGATTTTCAGACCAAAAACTCAGGTAATAGTAAGGTTCAGGGACCATATCATCGGGTATGGCCCAGCCCAGGCCATAAGAACTTATCAGTTTTCCTCTATGATATGCCAATGGCACATAGGTTCCCGTGTCGAAATGATGCGGCCATATACGAACCGGTTCTGCAGATGGAAAATCCCGGGCTAAATCCTCCAGTATTAGTTGTGCATTGTGCCTGTACAACATATTTTCTTTGAAGAATTTATTGCCGGGATTAAAAAACTTGTCATCCTTATCTAAAGCTCCCTCTGGTATTTCATAATGCAATTCACGGGTAAATGTTGAAACATCGATGTTGTGCTTCCCGATTTCTTCCTTTAACTCTTTGAAGACCTGCTCTTTGGATTTTCCCTCTAACTGAATTGTGCCTTTAGAAGCGAAATCCGTATCAAGAATGTGCAGGTTAAAGTCGATGAGGTGCAGACCCACCCTTAATTTATCTGAAACCGGATTTCCAACCAGCATATTCTTATTAAAGATATATTGCAAATTGGTGTTGCTGTCATCTGGTTCCTGTGGGATCAGATGCCTTCCGGCCATTGCTATATACTGCACTGCCTGATGTTGTAACATTAAGGCCTGATGAAGGTCTTTATTAAACTTTAATTGGAGAAGTTCCCATTTGATATCCATAAATGCAGTCATTTTCTCATTCAATTTACAGATTAAATTTTAGAATTGCAGTTTATGAAACCAGAATTATCTGTAATATAAAACATTGTTGATTAAATGTTGCAAGTTTTAAGTATATGGGGACTAAGTTGCTTGGTTGCTGACCCTACCTGAAAAAGCATCTTTTACACGATTAAAAATGTTGGGGAAATTTTTATTCATTTTAGAAAGTATCAATCCGAGAATAAGACCGAAAGCTATGTGGGCAAGGGTTACGGTTAACAGGAACTGATACCCGTCTTTAAACTGTAGACCGAATGCGCCAATTCCTAATGCCCTGGTAGCTGGGCTCACCATAAAACCAATTCCAACCAGTATACCAAAGAGAATACCAATCTTTACGTTTCCTTTTCCGGCCAATACGCTCAGGATAATACCGAATGCAGCTCCGTTCCAGAAATGATAGGACCATCCTGCAATATTAGATACGGTATCAGGCCCTTGTGCAAATTGATCCAAAATCAAAACTCCTAATAGCTTAGGCATATCACCCGGCATACCACCTAATTTAAAACCTGTTATGCGGACTATTTCCAATCCTATAGTTCCGATAATTCCAGCCAGTAGTCCGTTTGAGATTTGTTTCCCGGCTTCTTTATAGCCCAGCGCATAGGCAAGAATGATTAAAACCAACACAAGAATTACTGAAGGTATTAGGAATTTAACAGCCAGGTCAGACAGAGAAGCAATTCCTGCCTGTGCAACAGGAAAAAGAATGGGGGCAATACCTGCCAGAATCAGAGCAATTAATAAAAATCCTAATTTTATCTTTTGTCGTTCCATAATTCATTTTTTTTGATGTTAACAGAAAGCCGGAGAATGCAATAAAGTTGCATTTTCCGGCTTATTTAATTCTTACCTGGCAATCATCTTCATCATTTTTTCCAGTTTGCCATCCAGTTTTTCTCCAATCATCTTAACATCCTTACCATAAGCTCCCATGAGATCGGAGGGCTTAAAATAATTGACGAAGGTTGAGCCATTTTGTTTATAAACATTGACTCTTACCGGGATCACAACACCAACAGAAGGATCTGCTGAAAATGCTTTTTTCCCTACCTGTGGATTACCGATAAAGAAAGAATGCGCTTTAACCTGAAGTCCTGTCATTGACAGAATTTTTCCCTGGTTAAGTTCGGAAAGCACCATCATGCCTCCTCCTGATACAGCTTTTTTAATGGCGTCAATGGTACCGTCAAAGTCTTTAGAAGATTCGATTGTTGTGGGTTCAACAGATTGTGCTTTAAGTTCATTTGAAAAACCCAAACTACCTGCCATAAAAACAAGTACAATCAGAATTGTTGATAAATTTAATTTTGTCGTTTTCATAATACTACTTTTTTTGTTAAACATTATTTTTTATTTGTAATTACCGTGTTGAAATAAACTTTCGGTAATTATTAGTTTCACATGGATAGTCGTAGATGATATGAAAACCTGACAAAAGGATATATATTTTTTATCCAAAACCCCACTGGAAGCGGGATAAATGGGGATGCGAGACTAAAATGTTTCACACAGTCTCTTTAGCCGGGTGATGGAGATTATACCACCGCAATCTCTCCAGTCCGCTTAAGCAGGCTTTTCCTCATCCTAAAATTATACAAAATAATGCGCGGGATTTTGCAAAACATGCGCATAGAATAAACCGTTTTATTTTACAAGCAATAACCTGTTTTTAATATACCCGAACAGTCAAAAACATCAAAAATTTCGGAAAATAATTCAAGTCAAAACCAATCAAAATAAAAAAACTATGAAATTAATTAAAGCATATATAAGGAAAAGAAAGCTCAAAGAAATATACAGAGCGCTTAAGGCAGAAGGCTATGAAAGCATGACTATGATCGAAGGAGAAGGTACCGGAACTTTCTCCGATCATGAGCGCGAACATATTAGTGATAAGTACACTTTTGTAGAAGCCTATATGGTTATTAAACTGGAAATTCTTGTCCCAGCCAATGATGTGCAACGCCTAATCCAAATTATACGTGATAATGCAAGAACTGGATATAATGGAGATGGAATGATTGTGGTGACTTCTGCAGATGAAGTGTACAAGATCCGGACTGATGAAATGGGTATTGAGGCTATATAACTAATTTATTGAATCAAAGTAAAGTTGCGTAATAAAAAAAGCCTCACTAAAAACAGCAAGGCTTCTGAAAATTTGTCGGGGTGGCAAGATTCGAACTTGCGACCCTCTGCTCCCAAAGCAGATGCG
>CAZPDP010000078.1:0-9664 GCA_964585385.1 uncultured Bacteroidales bacterium | reverse complement strand
AGCAACCACAAAGAGAGTTATAGCCAAATATCAACCATGTTTTAGAATTTAACGACTCAATTTACTCAGTCAACTAAAAGTAATGCTGCATTTTACCCGAGAAACTGCAAAGTTCTATTCCCTGATCCTGACCTCATCTCCCTCCTGTACATCAACCAATGACTCTGTAACCACCAGCGTACCGTCATCCAGCCCGGATACCACTACCTTATCATTTAACGTTCTTACCGGGGTCACTTTTTGCATTTGCAATTGCCTGTTTTGAACTACATAAACTTTTTCTCCATCTACCAATGCCTCCCTTGGTATGGCCATTCCCACTGCCTCTTTTTGAATTTCAAAAGTTGCCTCTACAAATTCACCGATTTTGAAAGCCTGTTGGCCCCGGGGTATATATTTTACATAAACTTTTACCGTTTGGGTCTTTTCATCCAGGAAATCCGCTATTCGCGTAACTGTCCCGGTTGTTTGATAGTCCCCCGAACCGGTAAGACTCACTTTATTCCCCGGTACAATCCATTTGGCATCTTCCGGGGGCACCGGAACCACCACTTCAAGCCGGTCGGTTCTTACGATGGAAGCCAAATCAGCGCCCATACCGGCTACGGCGCCTACCTGTCGTCTTACTTGTTGAAAAGAACCCTCGAAAGGCGCATATATGTTGTATTTATTCAAATTGATCTCTTGCTGTTCCAGGGAATAGTACTCAGAAAGTATGCCGGCGGAAGCCATGAATACCTGTTCTTTTTCCGAATGGATTTCCGGGAGTTCGGGCAATGTCTCATGAACCTTTATGGAGTTAAAAAAATGCTTCCATTTATCGTATTCCTCAGGGAAGTCCACTTGCAAATCAGGTAAAACCGAGCTCAGCTTTTGCAAAAAAACACTTCTACCCGCCGTAAGCGTAGCTTTTATGTCTTGGTTATAAATACGTATCAACAAATCACCTTTATTGAAATGCTCGCCCTCTTTAAAAGGCACATTCCCTTCCATAATGCGGCCATTCACCTCCGCGGCCAGCGATACAATTTCATAGGAAGAAACCCTTCCCCGGTGTGTTACCGGGGTGACCACCTGTTCATTCATTACCTTTTTGACTTTGACATAAAGGACATCCTCTTGTTTCAGACTTTTTTTAGCCGCAGGCTTGTTTTTTACGGCATAAGCAGCCAACAAGACTGCGACTGCCAGCACAATAATTCCGGTGATTCCATAAAGTACTTTTGCTTTCATCTATATATAGTTTTTAATGGGGTATCCCTTAATGTAAGATTTTGACACGTATCAGCTTTTATTATTACAAATAATTGTCATGATTTAACCCGAATAATTAACTTCGTTGAGGGCTTCGCCGTTCAAGAATTATTCCTGTCTCCGACAGCGACTAAGGTTCATTAAAATTTTTTATAAAAAATGTCCAATAATAATTAGTATATGCAAACATACTAAATTATTTATTTAAATAAAAAAGAATCTCTTATTTTTTCAGAAACGACCGAAGCTGGTGAAGGGCCTCATCCATCTGGTCGGTGTTAATTTCATAGTGAATGTGATAACCGCGACGGGTACTGCTTACAAGATTGGATTGACGCAGGATTCTCAGGTGTTGGGAAGTAGCTGACTGGCTGACGTTGATGTGCTCGGATATTTTGCTCACACATCTGGGGTTATCTGCTTTAGCAAGATATTCAACTATTTTCAACCGGGTTGGGTCGGATAATGATTTAAGAAAATTGGTTAATTCTGTTATATCCTGCATAATTTTTATTTTCAAACAAAAATAATGAAAAATACGCTTTTTTGTTCTTTTCAATTTTACGATTTATAGTCTACTGTATTTTTATCTCATGCTAACGCGCAATTTAGCAAAGTGTTTGCTGCTAAACCTGGACTTTTGCCTTACCGCATAATAAAATTTTGCCATAAAACCACATATTTTTCCTGAATACTTAATCAGCTATTAAACAATACTTTAAGACCTTTATGTATACGGGGGAATGACTTATTCCACACTCCCGTATTTTAGGAAAGAAGAGATTAACTGTTTTATTTCATCTGGTTGCATGTAGTTGTTACGCTTGAATTTTACATAATTCTTAGAAGCAGAATTCTCTTCATACATTGAAAACGCGGCCCAATCGTAAAGTTGCCAGCCCAATCCCCGTTCAATGGTAGCTTTATCAATTTCTTTTTCAAATAATGGTTTTCGTTTTGTATCTGAAAAGCGGAAGTATATTCCCAGGATACCCCAAAAATTATAATTGTCATAATCCACTATATGAGCTAATTCGTGTCCTATAACTCCAATCTGGGCATTAAATGGGGCCTCTTCAAGACGGATGCCTTGGAAATTTTTCTTGTTATTGATTAATACGAGATATTTTCGCTCAGAAAGCAGATAAAATGGGTGAGGTCTTGCCGCCAATGTTGTGACTTCTCTTGAATATTTAAATTTAATTTTTACATTTTTCAATTCCGGGTAATAGGATAATGCAATTAACGCAGGCTCCAAAAAATCATCCACGAAAATTTTATGGTTACCGTATATTTCCATCAGACTATCAACCTGCTCTTTCTTGGGCTTTTCAAATTTTCTTACAACCGGTTGATCCGGAATCCGAGGCAATATGGCATGAGGTCTTACACCACAACCGGAAACCGTAAGCAGAATAACAATGAGAAAGGACAGGACTATATTATACCGGTATATATAAATTGTTTTTTTCATGAAGAACGTCCCCAGCATTTAAATTTCGCTTACTTTTTATATGAGCATAACAGAATTTTTCACTCAAAACTCCTGGTCGTAATCAAGGTTTATCGATCCATCATTCTGTTCGGCAATTACTCCTTTTATGGTTAGCTTTTTTTCTCCTCCGGGAGCATTTGTAACAGCGCTGACAGTCCGGCTTATTTTATGGGGTCGTGGAGGTTCGCGGAACTTCACTGTAATAGTACCTTTCTCACCCGGCATCAATGGTTTTTTAGTCCAGTTGGTAACCTGCGTGCCGCAACATCCACTTACTTTATTGACAATAAGAGGTGCGTCTCCTTTGTTTTCAAATTCAACTTCCAGTTCGATAACATCCTTCATTTCATCCAAATAGATGGTGTCCAGCTCAATGGTGTTATCTTTTGCTATGTATTCAAATAGAGGCCCATTTGAGCCAATAGCATAATTCTTACTGGTAAATGGTGCCATTATAACAAATAGAATTATCAGAGAAAAAGCTAAGAAGGGGATCTGTTTCATTTTACAGTTTCGTTAGTTTCTAAATAAAAAATAACGCTATTTTAACCAGGGAAGTATTTAAATTATCAGAATTTTTACAACAGAGCTAAAATTTATTATTATTGCCAGTAAATAAAAACATAATGAATGGCCTAACCAGCATAAAAGTATTTGCACCTGCCACCATATCCAATCTGGGAAGTGGATTTGACATCATAGGTTTTCCCCTGGAAGGGGTAGGGGATACTCTAACAGTTACAAAGAATGATGAAAATGAGGTGAAAATTGCCGGAATTACAGGATATACCGATATCCCGGATGATCCTGAAAAAAATGTGGCATCTTTTACTATAAAACAAATGCTGCAAAAGCTAGGAAGTGATCAGGGTTTTGATATCGAATTGCATAAAGAGGTAATGCCCGGTAGTGGGATTGGTTCAAGCGCTTCCAGTTCAACTGCTGCTGTGGTAGCTGTAAATGAATTACTTGGAAAACCTTTCACACAAAACCAGTTGATTGAAATTGCCATGGAAGGTGAGCGTCTGGCTTCCGGTGATGCTCATGCTGACAATGTTGCACCGGCGATTCTGGGAGGTATTACGGTCATCAGAAGTTATAAGCCTTTTGATGTAATCAGGATTGAGCCTCCTGAAGAATTGTGGGCGGTTCTCATTCATCCTCAAATGGAGATTAAAACCGAACTGAGCCGGCGTATTTTACCCGACAAGATTGAATTAAAGGATGCTGTGAAACAATGGGGCAATGTGGCCGGACTTGTAGCCGGGTTTTATATCTCTGATTACGGGTTGATTGGACGTTCCATGGATGATGTTATTGTGGAGCCTGTGCGTTCGCAATTGATTCCGGGCTATAAAAAAATAAAGCAAGCTGCCCTGGAAAATGGAGCTCTGGGATGTACCATATCCGGTTCAGGGCCATCTGTGTTTGCTCTCTGTAAAGGGGAGGAGAAAGCAGAACGATTGAATGATGCTATAAGCAAAGCTTATAGAGATGAAAATGTAGTTTACAATATGTACTATTCGAAGATTAATAAAAATGGTGTAACAATCATCTAACCTGCATTATTCATGAAGTTTTATAACATCAACGATAAAAGGGAGACAGTATCCTTTAAGCAGGCTGTTTTACAGGGCGCTGCTTCAGGAAAGGGATTGTTTTTTCCCTCTGTAATTCCAAAATTGTCTGAATCTTTTTTTAAGCATATTGATGAGTATAATTTACATCAAATCGCCTCAGACGTTTTACGTGAATATGTATCTGAAGATTTTAGTCTGGATCAGCTGAATGACATTTGCAAGTCAGCATTTAATTTTCCAATTCCCCTGACTGAAATAGAACCCTCGTTATATGCCCTCGAACTTTACCATGGTCCCTCTCTTGCATTCAAGGACGTCGGAGCCCGGTTTCTTTCAGAGGTATTTAAAAAGATTGCATCTGAGCTGAATCAAAAGATAACCGTTTTGGTTGCCACTTCAGGCGATACAGGAAGCGCCGTAGCACAAAGCTTTTATAATGTGGATGGAGTGGATGTTGTGCTGCTTTATCCCTCAGGGAAAGTAAGTAAACTGCAGGAAAAGACGCTCACCACCCTGGGAGGTAACATTACAGCCCTGGAGGTGGATGGGGCCTTTGACGATTGCCAGAGACTGGTTAAACAGGCTTTTAATGATGAGGATGTAAAATCAGGGAAAAAGCTCACTTCAGCCAATTCCATCAATGTCGGCAGATTCCTGCCTCAAACCATTTATTATTTCTGGGCGTGGAGACAATTACCTCAAAAAGAACGGGAAAACCTGGTGATTTCTGTACCAGGCGGTAACTATGGCAACTTGTCAGCGGGCCTGCTGGCTAACCGAATGGGATTACCTGTGAAAAGATTCGTTGCTTCCTCCAACATAAACAGGGTTTTCCCGGATTACCTGGAATCGGGGGAATATAAACCACGTCCGGCTGTCCGGACATTATCCAATGCAATGGATGTGGGCAATCCCAGCAATTTTGTACGCATAACCGAGCTCTTTCATCAAGACATTGATTCGTTAAAGAAGATAGTGAAAAGTCATGTTGTTACGGATGAACAGACTTTAGAGGCCATCAGCTCCGTTTATTCTGATAGCAATTACTTGCTCGACCCTCACGGTGCTGTGGGTTACCTGGGATGTAAAGCGCATTTGAAACCCGGTGAAGCCGGAATATTTGTGGAAACAGCTCATCCCGGTAAATTCAGGGATAGTGTTGAGCAGGCAATAAATGAAACGATAGATCTGCCTGAATACTTAAACAAGGTTCAGAAAAAAGAAAAACAGGCGATTAAAATATCTGCTGACTATAAGGAGTTTAAAGGCTGGTTGCTTTCACAAGACTCATGAATGTTGGTTGAGAGATTGCAGAAGTATTGGATTTTTATGATTGAAACTCTGATTTTTAACGAGTTATTTGGTGTGTTTTGATTTAATTTCTACCTTTATTTCGTTATGGAACTATCAAAGAAAATATTCGGAAAAGAGTTGTATCAGATCACCAAACGGGATCTGGAAGAATATTTTAGCGTTCCCAGAGAAGAAACTTCCCTGCTGGAATTTAAAAGCGGTGAAATAAAAATTAACAGCATTTTTAAAGAGATATGTGCCTTTCTGAATACCGAAGGCGGGGTAATAGTGATTGGCTCCCCTAAAGAACAGAAAGTCCAGAAGCCGGGGAAAAGAATGAGGCGCATTTGTAAAGGGGACTTGGAGCCTTCCGCATTTAGAAGTAAAAAATGGTTGTATGGATTGATTTCCACCAATATTGTTCCTTTTCCTAAAGGAATTGAAATTCACGAGATACCTGCAGAACAGGGCAATTATTTTATTGTTGAGGTACCGCAGAGCACCAATCCGCCGCATCAATTTTTAACTGACGGCCGGTATTACATTCGAGTTGACAAAGAGGCGAGGCCAGCTCCGCACGGTATTGTTGAGGCGCTCTTTTATAAAAAGCAGAAAGCTCAGTTAAAAGTCGAAATTAAGATTGACAGAGCTGAAAACGGGGCAGAGACATTCAATCTGATTGGAATTGATATCAAAAATGTTTCTCAATTTCCCACTGATCAAGTTTCTTACCTGATTCAACTTTTTAATATTGAGGAAGTTCAACAGGATGGTTTTGCTTTTGAAGCTCGTGTTAAAGAAAACCAGGATGCTATTGAAATCGAGGGAGTAAGCAACCAGGTCCTGGTCGATGACCGTAGTCTGAATATAAAGTTTAAAGTGATGAACAGGCTGCAACCTTACCTGATATCGGTTCTTGCATGGAACAAACAGGCTGGAATGTATAAAAATTACGGAATTTTCGATCCTGTAAATTTTAACTTCATTGACTCATATAAGACAGGAGATTATGAGGAAAAGTCCCTGGATTCAATGCATAAGACCCTTTCTGATATAAAATTTCAATTGGACTAGCCTGCCATATTAGTTTTTTGTTTCTTTATACATGATTTGCAATTCAAAATTAAGGTGGCTGATGAATAAAAAGTACGAGCAGACTAAATTTATTGGATTTACTATCGATGGAGAACCCATTACAAAGCAAGACCTCAAAAACAGAGTAAAGCAGGCCTCAGAAAGAGTCAAATCAGGAGATTATATTTCCCAGGAAGAAGTTGATGAGGAGGTCAAAGATTGGTAAATAACTTGCCCGACCATGGAATAGAAAAGCTGAAAGGCATCTTGCAAGGTCTCCGAATTGAGAGAATTATAAGAAAACATGTTAAACTAAAAACTGGCAGCAAATTTATTTTACTGCCAAAATATAGTTTTGTATATTTGTAAAAAATAAGAATATCACTAAAGGAAAACTCCATATTGAAGAATTAAAAAAATGGTTTGTTGGTTATAACTTTTTCAATAACCAACAATTGTTTGAGTTTTATCAAACCATTGAACCTCATGTAAAAAAATCCACTGTAAATTGGAGAATTTATAAGTTAGTTCAATTGGGAATTATAAAAAGAATAGGCCGGGGAAAATTCGTTCTTGGGGATCAAACTACCTATGTGCCTGATATACCAACGAAATTGAAGAATTTGGATAATAAACTCAAGAAGAAAGTTCCCTATCTCAATACATGTTTGTGGACCACAGCTGTTTATAATGAATTTATGCTCCATCAGCCGGGGAATTTTTTCCTAATTGTTGAAGTCGATAAGGATGCAGTTGAATCAGTATTCTACTTATTAAAGGAGTTAAAATATTCTGTTTTTCTTGATCCTACAAAAGAGATCCTTAATACATATATGGGTCAAGAGAAAGAGACGTGGATTGTAAAACCTTTAGTCACTGAGGCTCCAATTCAAAAAGTATCTAATTTATATACCACTACTATTGAAAAAATGCTAGTAGATATGTTCTGTGACACTGTAATTTTGGATGCCCAACAAGGAGCGGAAAAAGACAGGATTTTTAAAGATGCATTTGAGAAATATTTAGTTCATGAAAATAAAATGTTAAGATATGCTGATCGAAGAAGAAAAAAAAAGCAGCTTATCCAATATTTAAACGAAATATCTAAATTTCGACAGCAAAACCGTAATAATGCCAATATATAGCTTTTATGATTGATAAAAATACACTTACTTTAAAATGGATCAATGAAATATCGAATAAAAACAGAAAAGTCGACAAAATTCTAATTGAAAAAGTAATACGAGCGTTGTATCTACTGGAAGGACTTTCCAAGGTTAATTTGAATTTTGTTTTTAAAGGTGGTACTGCTCTAATGCTATTGATGGACGAACCAAGAAGACTTTCAATCGACATTGACATCATCATAGAAGAACATAAAAAACTAGATGAGTTATTCGAAGAAATCATAGAACAACAGTTCTTTACAAAATTCGAACTTCAGGAAAGATATACAAATTCAACTATTGACAAGGCTCATTATAAATTTTATTATAACCCAATTCATCAAACCCACTCTCAAGAAGAGTATATCTTACTCGATATCCTATTTGATAAGCACAAATATCAAAATATTATTAATGTTCCTGTTTCATCAAAGTTTATTAAAACAGAAGGAAAAGAAATATATGTTTCAATTCCATCACCTGAAGATCTGCTTGGAGATAAACTAACTGCCTTTGCACCAGATACAACAGGCATACCATACTATAAAAGTGGTACAAGTATGGGTATGGAGATAATGAAACAGTTATATGATATCGGAAGTTTATTTGATGTATCAGAAAATATGGAGGTTGTAACAAATGCTTTTAAATCTCTTACTAAAAAAGAGTTAGGCTATAGAAATAAGACTGACTTAAACTATGATACCGTTTTAGAAGATATCATTCAGACTTCACTGTGTATTTTGAGCAGGGGCGCTATTACTTCTGGGAATTTCAATGAATTGCAAACAGGAATTCAAAGAGTTTCACATTTCATATTTTACGAATCTTTTCATCTGGATAAAGCAATTATCCTTGCCTCAAAGGCAGCATACATTGCCAATGCAATTAGATATGATTATAAAAATGATATAGAAAAATATAACAATCCTTTACAAGTGAAGGAATGGAAAATAGACAATCCTCTTTGGCCCAGATTAAACAGGTTGAAAAAATCAAATCCTGAAGCATTCTTCTATTGGTATAAAGCGCATCAGTTGATTGCTGATAATAAATAGAACACAAAAATAAATATGGACACAGATTTCCTATCCACAGAGACTTATCAAGCTATTCTGATTGAAGCAGAGCGGTTTGATCACAATTTAACCCTTTATTTTGGTTTACTTTCTAAAAAATGTAAGAATGAACAAGAATTTATAGAAAAAGCAGATAAATTGCTTCACGATTTTAAGGAGGCTAAAACGAAGGAGTTGTTCGATGCATTTTTTGGTGAGGGAATTGATATGGATGAGTTTCATAAGACCATAGGCAAAATCTTTAAAAACTTGAAGGAGGTAAAAAAAATTCCTTTTGAAAAGAGACACTTTGAATTTTAAACCGACTATTCAGTTCCAGATATTTCACCTCTTATGGAATGATTTATACATGAAAATCAATTATTTTATATGAAAAACGGTTATATTTAAGTAAGGTCTGTGAAAAATGATTATTTGATAAAACGCTCTAACGAATAAAAAGTGTCCCGAATTTTTGTTATTTCCGGGAAAAAAAATAGTAAATCCATTGTTAAAAGACAGAATACAGAATAATGAGTAGTTGGTTATCATTAAGTAGAGAACAGCAAAATCACTTTTTTTAATCTATAATATGCTCCTTAACTAGCTCCACCGGCAGTCCTGTATAATCAGAAAACTCTTCCAGGCTCACAAATTGATGATTTTCCTTTTCATTGGTTTCCTTGATGGTTTTGAGTAGTTTCCTGCCGTATCTTTCGCTTTTACCGGTAATCCGACTTACAT
>CAZPDP010000077.1:0-9956 GCA_964585385.1 uncultured Bacteroidales bacterium | reverse complement strand
GGCTATCTGAATACCAGCTATATTGAGCGTTCGTCTTTAAATCGAACTCAGGTTAAGCAATTATTTTTGAACTCATAAACTTTTGACAGACGAAATCTTTTAATTGGAAAACACAAATATGCCTTTAATATTGTTCACAATACCAATAAACTACCTCCAATATGACCTCATCCAATATTTTAGAAATATTTTTCCTGAGAATTGACAAATTTCAAGTTTTGTCCTATTTTGAATAAAAAAACAGATGGATATAAGAAAAGTCAAACACAGCGAATTGAATGATGTAGTGGATATGTGGAAAGAACTGGCCGATGATCAGTTTCAGTACGATAATTTTTTTGTTCGCAGCCCCCACGGGCACATCAATATGAAAAATCAAATGAAGGGTTATCTTAAAGATAACAATTGCCTGTTGCTTGGTTCTTTCCTCAATGAAAAAATGATTGGCTATGCCCTGGCCCAGATTAGCGAATATCCTCCTTATTTTGAGAATACCAGATACTGCAATCTTCGCCACATTTTTGTGAAGCCTTCATACAGAAACATAAAATATGGGGCACAAATTGTTCAATATGTTAAAAACTGGGCAAAAGAAAAAGGAGTAAAACGCATTGAACTTTTGGTAGCTTCCAAAAACGATAATGCTATTCGTTTTTACAGAAACCTGGGCTTTTATGATTTTATTAAGCAGATGGCTTTTGATATCTAATTAAGAATCATTTTAATTAACTGTTTTTCTTTGGCTTATAATTGATTGGTCTTCATAATCTTAATAAATTTATGTTTAGTATAATTATGCCAGGATGAGTGAAAAAGCCGATATACAGGTTATAGACATGAATAAGGTTGAAGAATTATTCAGTAAACTGAAAAATCTTCAAATAAAACACCTCAATCTGCTTAAGGAGCTCGAATTTTACAAAATACTTATCAATCCACCCGATACTTTTGTATACATCAATGATTTAATAAATAAGAGAAAGGTTTGGTCATGCGATAATTACGAAAAATTATGTGGCTACACATTAGATGAAGCTAATTCTCTGGGTGAAAAATATTTTCAAAAAGCTTATCATAAAGAGGATAAAAATATTTTTCTGGAAAGCAGTAAAGAAATTGCAAGATGGGACAAGACAAAAAGCTGGAAGGGAGTATACCGTTATAAAACAAAAGAAGGTAATTTTCTGTGGATGTACTCAATTGGTCGTATATTCAAATACGATTCAAACAACCGGCCCTGGCTTGCCATCGGTATTGGATTCAATATAACCCAAACATATAGCAGAGAGGAACATCTAAGAAAATTGATGCGGGAAAATTATGAGCTGAAACACAAAAGCATAAAAAAACTTTTATCAAGACAGGAGAAAAAAGTACTAAAATATCTTACCGACGGATTTTCTTCCAAAGAAATTGCTGAAAAGGAAAATCTCAGTTGTCACACTATCGAGACCCACCGGAAAAATATACTTAAAAAACTGGAGCTAAATAATACCGCCGAACTAATTAAACTTGCAACAAGCGGCGGCCTGATATAATAAATTCTAAAAATACCCATATTCAGGTATTGATTTAAATTAAAACCTGTTATAATTTAGTTCCAATAAAATAATAAACTTCAAATGGATAAGGCAAAAAATATATCAGGGAATAATGAGTTGAATTACCTGAATGATGTTTATAATGAACTCATTGATGATATTGAACGTACGCAGTATGAAAACAAAAACCTCACTGAACGTATTCATTTTTATAAAACACTTCTAAAGAATATCCCGTCAATTTTTATCATCATAGACTTTTCAACCCAAAAAATTATATGGAAAAACAAGGAATTTGAATCGGTTATCCATACAAGCCCTGTGAATGACAAACTTATAATCAAACAGGTATACCCCTATTACAAGGACAATAAAAACACCTATGAAAAGAAGACAATTTACTCCAACAGTGGTATTTTTAAAATAAATGATCACCTAAAGGAACCAGCTTCCTACTATTTTAAAGGAATTGTTCTTAAATACGACACATACAACGAGCCAAAGGAGGTATTTATAAATGCTTTTAATCTGAGTGAAAAAATTAACACAGACCTTCAACTGGAAGAATTGATTAAGGAAAACAAACGGCTAAAGAACAAACTTACTTTAAGCATCCTGACAAAGAGGGAAAAAGAGATTATCAAAATGGTAGCAGGAGGATTGTCTTCAAAAAAAATATCGGAAGAACTGGGACTCAGTTTCTATACTGTTGAAACACACCGAAAGAATATTCTGAATAAAATTGATATAAATAATACTGCTGAGTTGATAAGATTTGCGACAGAAACAGGATTGGTTTAATTAACAATCTATAAAAACAAAACAGCACGCCTGAATATTACCAGCAACAACCAGCAAATTATCTCCTACCAGGGGAAAATTTATAAGCTTTCTAAAGAATAGGCGTTATAATAGTTTATCGCATTATTCTCCTTTTTTTAATCAAATAACCGGAATTTCAAATCATGCTCCTAACACCTTTACAATCTGAATACCAATTATATGGTCCCTATTCTTACGTTAACTTAAATGAATACTGATTATTAGAATAGGGCTATAGAGTCTTTTTGGGTGTGAATTTGATGGCATTGGATAAGATATTCCGAATGACCATAGATATTGATTCTTTATCAGCCAAAATGTATTTATCCTCTTTCACCTCATTGATAATCCGTATATTCTTTAAATCCGCCTTCTCAGACTGTATATCAATAATTTCATCAACAAGCTCACTTACGTTAATTTTTTCGAACTCAATATCCAGTTTGCCCAACTGCGTTCTTGACCAAATCAAAAGGTCTTCGAGTAATTTATACGTATTTTTTGCAGATTTTTTTAGGTAGCTAATCAATTCTCTGGATTCCAGAATATCAAAAGATTCAAATTCCTCACTAAGTAAATCGGCTATTTGTTTAAAATTCCCTACGGGTCCCTGTAAATCGTGGGCAATAATGGAGAAGAATTTATCCTTCTGGGCATTAAGTGTTTTCAGTTGTTTCTCAGATTCATTCAGGGATTCCTCCGCTTCTTTCTTCTCTGTAATATCCCGTACCACTGCATATATTAATTCTTCATCTTCAAAAGGAAACGAATTCCAGGAGATCCATTTATAATCACCGCTTTTTGTAATGTATCTGTTAAAAGAAATAACAATGTATGATAAGCAATTTACGAATATTTTGAAAGCATTACAAAGGATGAAAACAAACTTAACAAACACTATGTTTAGAACAATTGCTCTTAAAATTATGTTGGTAAAACTCTAATAAATGGTTGATAACTTATATACAATTATTCCCTCCTTTGTGCATCTTAGAGTCTTAGAGCCTTAGAGTCTTTGTGACATTCTCTTTTTGCCACGAAGGCGCAAAGACACAAAGAAAACACAAAGAAGAATATAGCAAATATCAAGCATGTTTTAGAGTTTAACGTTAAGTTTTATTGAAATTAATTAGTTCAGAAAACCAAAAATCATTTTACATTTGCTGATATAAAATACATTTTGATGGAAATACTGAAAAGCATAAAAAACAGAATAAGTACAAGGAAATATTCAGGCAAACCTGTTGAAAAAGTAAAATTAGAGCGATGTCTTGAGGCAGGAAGAATAGCGCCTTCAGCTTGTAATGCCCAGCCCTGGAAATTTATTGTCATAGAGAACCCTGAATTGAAAGATAAAGTAGCAAAGGCCGCCAGAGCTGAAATGCTCAATATGAATAAATTCACCCACGAGGCTCCTGTAATTATTGCTATAGTGATGGAACCAGCCAATGTCACGTCAACACTTGGCAGCAAAATTAAGAGAAAGCACTATCCATTGCTTGATATTGGTATAGCTGCTGAGCATATTTGTTTGCAAGCCACTGAAGAAGGATTGGGCAGTTGTATGATTGGCTGGCTGAATGAAAAAAAGGTAAAAAAACTATTAGGCATCCCATCATACAGGAGAATTCCACTGCTGATTACATTGGGATATTCTGCCGAAGAAAAAGAAAAAACAAGGATAAGGAAAGATCGTGAAAGTGTGGTAAGTTATAATCGTTATTAATAAATAGTGACTATTTTTTTGTTTAAATTTCTTCCATAATAATCAAAATACAAGAAAGTAACTCATGCCTGAAATATTAAATGAGGTCTCCATTAAACCCTACAATACTTTTGGAATAGATGTACAAACCAGGTACTTTACTGATTGCCATTCTATTCAAGACTTAATGGAAATATTGAAGAATCCCAAATACAGAAAAACAAAGAAACTCCTTCTTGGCGGTGGCAGTAATATTCTTTTTACACGGGATTTTGAAGGACTAGTAATTAAAAATTCAATCAAAGGCAAAGAAATTATTTCGGAAAATTCAGAAAATGTAACAATTCGTTCGGGAGCCGGGGAAGACTGGGATGAGCTGGTTCGGTATGCAGTAGAAAACGACTGGCAAGGCCTTGAAAATTTATCATACATTCCAGGGGAAGTCGGAGCCAGTCCAATTCAAAATATAGGCGCCTATGGTGAGGAAGTTAAAAATACCATCAAAGAAGTTGAAACTATTGAGCTGGATGAATTCAAAAAAACAACTTATGAGAATGAAGAGTGTAAATTTGGGTACCGGAACAGTATTTTTAAACAGGAGCTGAAGGGTAAAAGAATTATTACTCACGTAACCTTTGTGTTGAATAAAAAACATGTTTTTAACCTGGATTACGGGAACCTGAAGGAAACAGTAGAACAAAACGGCAGGATTACGTTGCAAAACATTCGTAACTCAGTAATAGCCATCAGGAAAAATAAGCTGCCCGAACCCGAAGAACTGGGTAGTGCAGGTAGCTTCTTCAAAAATCCTTTGGTATCAAATGAAAAATTCAATAAACTCCAAAACGAGTTTCCGGAAATTCCGTATTACAAAGTTAGAGAAAATGAAATAAAAATCCCCGCCGGCTGGCTCATTGACAAACTCGGCTGGAAGGGCTATCGCGAAGGGGACGCCGGAGTACACAGCAAACAGGCCCTTGTCCTTGTCAATTACGGAAAAGCGAACGGCAAAGAAATCTATCAACTAAGTCAGAAAATTATCCATTCAGTGTACGATAGATACAGGATTGAGCTGGAGTATGAGGTGAATGTGGTTGAGTGAAGAATTTAGAATTAGGTATTATGAATTGAGAATTAAGTAGTGAGTAGTGAGCTGTCGAGTGGAGAAATTCACAGATAAAACAGAGAATGCGCAGTGAGCCACGGAGAAGCTGCTCTATGGCCCTCTGGGTTTCCTCTTTGCTCTCTGTGGTTCTATATTCCTGCACCTGACCGATGTTGGCAATGAAGTTAAGCCAATTGCCCCGGGAGGGATGGTTTCCCCTTGGGGACTAAGGGGTGAGCGAGGGAAAAGCAATAATGAAAAATGAACAATTCTGAATTATGAGTTTATCCGGGACTTAATCAATTAATATACACTTTTGTCGATCCCTGATTAATGTTGACCAGTTTTTTTAATTAGCCACTATCTACAATCTACAATCCATCAACGATACACCCCAAATCCCTGGCTTATTTGCTGGTAATCCAGGTAGTATATCAATTTTACAGAAAAGCTGTTGATTTGTGGAGAGGACAAAGTTTCCTCAAGGTTGGTAAAATATCCTTTGGGAATTTCTTCTGAACCAGTATAGATATTGTTTTTCCATACGATACTTAATTCGCTGCCTGGTGAAAAATGCCATAAGTATTGAAGGTATACAGTGAAAGCATTGTAGTTGAGATCTGCCTGAGTTATTTCTTCTTTGGAATATCCTAAAGAATTTCCTAAATATCCGTCTTTTTCAAGGTGATACATATCATCATACTCTAAATATCTCCAGTAATGACGGACTCTCAAATTCATGAGCATTCTATTCGTAAATTTAAAGCTGCTTTCAAGTGTATTTGTAAAAGTGTTTACATTACGAATTCCGAATGTAACGGGCAGGTTTCCATCATTAAATTCACTATCTGCGACATAACCGACATCATTCATTTCCGTGTTAAAACGGAGAGCAAAATTCAATGAAAATTTATCACTGAAGCGAAAACTGGGTTGAAGTTCAAAGCGGTAACTCTGCTGATTATATTTATTTGCCTGGTTTGTTCCTAATTCAGCTCTTATGCTAAAATCCTTGCTATTGTCCGTTTCTCCCCACATATTAATAAAAATATGCTGCGGCCTTTTGTATTTCCAATCCCAATCATCTACCCGTGGCTCAAAAAAGTCATTTGATTCTGGCTGCCAATTCAGGAAAAAACCTAATTGTGACTGATTTTTGAAATTGGCAAAGGTAAACCAGCGCAATTCAATTTTTTGAAACTTCCTGGGTTTGTATAAGCTGGAATATTCCAGATCCAAATTGTTGTATAAACTTAAGAAAACAGAAAACGGGTCATAGATATTGTAGGAGAGTTCAACTTGCTGGGCGAATTCATTATTTCTACGTATATACCCTAAATCGTTTGGATCATAGGTATCACTTTCTGTATTTTGCTGCAATTCAAACCTGAAATTTCCGGAAGTTTTTCTAAAATTCAGTGAATATTTATGCCCAAAATCATTTTCATCACTATATTTCTGACTAATTGCGCCTTCGCCGTCCAGTTGATATGAATTGGCTTCGTTTGCCAGTTTAAATTCTGTTCCGGTAACGTTGGCTGTATAATTTCCTTTGAAATAGTGTACATTGGTATTCACCAGACTCACAAACGAATTGTTCCGAAGACTCTGATCAAACACTACCATGTTGTAATTAGTAAAGGGCTGGGTTACTTCTTTCCTTGTTTCACCTGTAATTGTGTCTTCTATAGTAGCTCTCGCCGTAGAAGTTAAAGCGTTAAGAAACCCTATACCTAATCCATTATCTGTCCTCCCGGAAATTTTTGTAGCGTTAATCATGCGTGTCTCGGAAGGATTTTTAGCAATTATTTCATTGCTATCAAGATCACCCCCAACCTCATCAATATAAGCAGGCTCTTCACCAATTCTTCTTGAATAGAAAATCCCTCCCTTATCAAAAAGCTCTGTTCCTTCTGTAAAGAAAGGTCGTTTTTCCTGGTATTTGACTTCAAATGGTGATAAATCTAATACACGGTCTTCTTCTTCCACCTGCCCAAAATCCGGAATAAGAGTCATATCCAGGGTAAAGCTTTCATTAATTCCATATTTCAGATCCAATCCGCCACGTATATTATTTGACCATTTTTTAGAATACGGAGTCTTTTCGACATACCCTGACAGATAGGGCGTAAAAGATAACCGGAGGGGTGGATTAATATCATGAATATTGCTAAGTTCTCCTGCCTGATTAACAATTCCTCTCTGGTTAATATCCACATAATTCCAGGTATCCCATTCATTGTAGCGCCTTATGTGTCTTAACAGATGTATCCCCCAATTTTTCTTAACCTTGTTGGGGAAGCGCAGAGCAGCATAAGGAATCTTAATCTCAGCCACCCAGCCAAAATCCGTTACTCTCACGCCACTGCACCAGACAGCATCCCAGTTATAATCAGTTTGCCTTCCAATATGTTTCACATCAGATTGTACTCCTGAGGCAGAAACTGAAAATTCCATCATGTTTACCCCATCATTATAGGGATTCAATAAAACACTGAATAAATCCGCATTAAGCTCGGAAGGTCCATGGCGTCCTTTAATGCCACGAAAATCCCTGTTGCCTAATTCAGTAAAAATACTATCCGGATTGGGATCATATAGTTTTGCACCGAAATAGATAGCCTGATCATCATAGATAATTTTGACTTCAGTTTCAAAACTTGCATCTTTTCCGTTATAAGGTCGATATTGAAGAAAATCTTTTGCAGAAACGGCCTTTTCCCAGGTTTCTTCAGTCAACCTGCCATCAATTTTAGGAGGTTTGCCGTTTTTTATGGCTTCAATTACTTTCTTTTGCTGACTATATCCTGTATTGTTTAAAAATAATAATGCGAATACTATCGTAATTAAATACTTTATTGTCTTCAAAGCTATTTTCCCTTTTTCTGATTCGAAATCCGGTTTTAAGACTAAAAGAGGAAAAAAAGGTTTAAAAGTCTAAAATTCCGAAGAGAAGTGGAATTTGATGTTGGGAAATTTTTCCTGGGCCATTCTCAGGGCATACCGGGATTCGGCAAGAAAGACTTCTCTACCGCGCTTATCTAATGCCATAGCCTGTTGTTTTCTTTTCCTGAACTCTTTTAGCTCTTCTTCATCATCGCTTTCAATCCAACAGGCTTTGTACATAGGAAGGTTTTCATACCGGCAGGAAGCGCCGTATTCATTTTTAAGTCTGAACTGAATCACATCCAACTGAAGCTGACCTACTGTACCTATTATCTTACGGCCATTGGTTTTTCCTGTAAACAACTGGGCTACTCCTTCATCCATAAGCTGGTCAATGCCTTTATCCAGTTGCTTGTATTTCATAGGATCGGCATTTTCAACGTACCGGAACATTTCAGGTGAAAAACTTGGCAATCCTTTAAAGTGAATCTCCTCACCTTCTGTCAGGGTATCGCCTATTTTGAAATTCCCTGTATCATGAATTCCAACAATATCGCCGGGATAAGCTTCGTCAATGACAGACTTCTTAGAAGCCATGAATGATGTAGGACTGGAAAATTTCATTTTTTTACCCTGCCTGACATGCAGATAATTAGTATTCCTGTTAAAAGTCCCCGAGCAAATTTTAACAAAAGCCAGTCGGTCCCTGTGATTGGGATCCATATTGGCATGGATTTTAAAAACAAAACCTGAGAATTTGTCTTCATCAGGATGTACTTCTCTTTCCTCAGCCTCTACCGGTTGAGGAGCCGGAGATATATCAAGAAAGCATTCGAGCAATTCCTTTACACCAAAGTTATTCAATGCACTACCAAAAAATACCGGGGCTAACATTCCTGTTAAGTAATCTTCCTTCTCAAACTCAGAGTAAACACCCTGTATCAGTTCCGCTTCTTCTCTAAGAGTTGATGCTGAATCTTCTCCCAGGTATTCATCAAGCTGGCTGTTGTTCAGGTCTTTGAATTCGATGGCTTCTTCAATCTTTTGTTTACTCTGTCCGCTGAATAAATTCAGCTTCTCCTCATATAAATTGTAGACACCCTTAAAATCTGGTCCATCTCCAATCGGCCAGCTCAATGGTTTTACATGAATATCCAGTTCCTCTTCAATCTCATCCAGCAAGTCAAACGGATCCTTTGCCGGGCGGTCAAGCTTATTAATAAATACAATTACCGGCGTATTACGCATCCGGCAGACATCCATCAGTTTTTTTGTCTGTGGCTCAACTCCTTTAGCAGCATCAATCACAATGATTACACTATCTACTGCTGTTAATGTGCGAAATGTATCTTCGGCGAAATCCTGGTGACCAGGAGTGTCCAGTATATTAACTTTGTTTCCGTTGTATTCAAATCCCATGACAGAAGTGGCAACAGAGATTCCTCTCTGCCGTTCAATTTCCATAAAATCGGATGCTGCTGTTTTCTTTATCTTATTGGATTTTACAGCACCAGCCACATTGATAGCTCCCCCAAAAAGTAAAAATTTCTCAGTCAATGTGGTTTTTCCTGCATCCGGGTGACTTACAATAGCAAATGTCCTTCTGCGCGCTATTTCTTCTTTAAAGCCCATTTTTACCTACTTTCAATTTTTATTCCTGGTAAGTAACGAAACTGCAAAATTAGTATTTTATCGAGAAGGGACAAGATTTTTTGAATTTAACCGCTCCGCGGTAAGAGAGGCATTGTGAAACCTGCATTTTACAATAGTTTAATCCCTCCGGGATATATTTTTTCTTAAAGGCTTTCAGCTACCATTACAATAATGGAATCCCTCCAATTATATAACCGCTCCGCGGTAAAGAAGACATAGAAATTATCTTTATATTACAATAATT
>CAZPDP010000076.1:0-10297 GCA_964585385.1 uncultured Bacteroidales bacterium | reverse complement strand
CTTTAGCCCGAATAATTAACTTCGTTGAGGGCTTCGCCGTTCATGAATTATTCCTGTCTCCGAATGGGCATGGATTATTGCCTGATTGCAGTTATCAGTGCAAGCAACCGGAGTATTTCAATATAGAGCCATACAAGGGTTACCATAAGTCCAAATGCTCCAAACCATTCCATATATTTGGGAGCTCCGGCTTTTGAACCCTGGTAAATGAAATCAAAATCGAGAACAAGGTTGAGTGCTGCAATAACCACTACCACGAGGCTTATGATGATTCCGAGTAACGTAGGCTGAAAAAGAACTACGTTTACACCGAAGAGCTGGAGTATGATAGAGATGAAATAGACAAGCGCTACTGCTCCGGTAGCTGCAATGACTCCAGACCTGAATTTTTTGGTAACTTTTATGACTCCTGTTTTGTAAGCCAGGAGCAGGACAAACAAAACACCAAAAGTCAGGGAAACCGCCTGGATAACAATTCCTTCGTAAGTGGCTGCCTGGATAACGGCAGATATTCCTCCGAGGAACAAACCTTCAAGTACCGCGTAAATCGGTGCGGTAATGGATGCCAGGGTCTTTTTGAATATGGTTACAAGAGCCGTAATGAATCCCCCTATGCCTCCGACGGCTATCCAGGGCATAACGGCTGAAATGCCGGCCTGTGGATCCATTGCGTTGAAATATAAACGCCACGAATAGTAGGCTCCTGCAACAACAAGCAAAAACATCAGCAAGGTCTTGTTGACAGTGCCGTCTATTGTCATGGCTTCGGCCTGGCTTTCTGTCCGTGTATGTTTGTAAAATATCTCTTTTGAAAGAGCCGGGTTCGTTGATTTGGCTAGTCTGTTCATTTTTTTCAGTTTTTTAATTCACACCTATCAAACTTTGTACCTTTTTTTATAAAAGTTAAGGTACAACGTCATCCGGGCATAAATTGTTGCAGGATTACAGGTTAATAGTTTCTCTTACATGGTAAGTGTTTCGGTTTTCAGCACTTCTGAAAACCAATTCGCCAAGGAAACCTGCTATAAACAACTGGGTTCCGATAATCATACATGTCAGGGCAAGGAAGAAATACGGACTATCTGTCACGAGTTTTGCCGGAATTCCATGATGAAGGTAATAAAGCTTTTGACCACCCAGCCAGGCGGCAGCCAGCACACCAATGATAAAGATAATGGTTCCGAATGTTCCAAAGAGATGCATAGGTCTCTTGCCAAATTTTGTAATAAAAGTAATGGACATCAGATCAAGAAATCCCTTGATAAACCTGTCCATGCCAAATTTGGTTACTCCGTATTTTCTTTTCTGATGAGCTACAACCTTTTCTCCAATCTTTTCAAAACCTGCCCTTTTAACAAGCACAGGAATATAGCGGTGCATTTCACCGTATACTTCAATGCTTTTCACCACTTCGTTTTTATAGGCTTTCAGGCCGCAGTTAAAATCGTGCAATTTAATTTTGGTGACAACCCGGGCTGTTTTGTTGTAAAATTTACTGGGTATCCGCTTAGAAAGAGGATCGTGTCTTTTCTTTTTCCAGCCTGAAACCAGGTCGTACCCTTTCTCCATGATCATTTTATAGAGACCGGGAATTTCTTCCGGGCTGTCTTGTAAATCGGCATCCATAGTAATCACTACATCTCCTTCTGCTTCTTTGAAACCCATATGCAGGGCAGCAGATTTTCCATAGTTTTTTCTGAACCGGATGGCTTTGATATGTTCGTTTTGCTCATTTAGGGATTTAACCTTCTCCCATGAACCATCGTTGCTACCATCATCGATAAAAATGATTTCAAAAGAGAATTTGTGTTTCTCCATCACGCTTTTTATCCATCTGTTAAGCTCTTCAAGAGATTCCACTTCATTATATAGCGGGACAATTACAGAAATATCCATCGTGCAGTCTTTTCTTATTTGTTAAAAATCGGTTCTTCATTTTTTGTAAAAATGGAAGTAATCAGTGAGAAAATAAGGCCCAGTATGCCATAGCTGAAGATTGACCCAACCATCATAACCAGGGGAGAACGAATATTTCGCTGTACTTCTGTCATGGTTTCTACCTGACTTTCAGGAACTCCGCTTTTTAGCATTTCCTCCTGTATGAGCCTGATGCTTTTGTCCATTAATTCCGGATCAATGACCTGGTAAAGAAGATAAGTAAATACACCAAGAATAACACCCGCGAAAATGCTTATAAGTACCCCGGTGCCAAGGGATTTGCTGTAACTTATATAACCTGAGAGGTATTGATCACGGTAGGACTTTGTACCCATTACGATACCGGCAATGAGAATGATATAATTAATGACTCCGAGAAATAAATTGCTTTGAACCAAATTATCAGTCATGTATAAAATTAGTGTGTAAACGATAAGTACCAGTCCTGTTATAAGTCCATAGGTCATGGTGGTCTTCAGGAAAGGATTGTCTTTTTTATTCGTTTCCGGTGTTTGGTTTGTTTGATCCATGATGTTGCGGTTTTGATTATCAAAGCAAATATAGAATTTTTGTATTTCTTAAATAAATGATTTGTGATTAAAATTTTATTTTCTATTTTTGCACTCCTTGGGCAAGTCTCATACGACCAGCTCCCGCTGAATTTCCCCAGGTCCGGAAGGAAGCAAGGATAGGCGGTTGAGCGGTGCGATATGAGTAGCTTGCCCATCTTTTTTTGACATCCTTGATTTTCACCTCATTATTTTTTACATTTAGGACAAACCATCTGCTGTTTTATGGCCTATAAGGTTAATCTGACTGATAAGCAGGAACGAAAGCTGAAGCAAATTGTCCGGGAGAATAAAGGACATCCCAATATTCTGAAACGGGTTTATTGCATTTTGCTTCGGAATGAAGGCCAGAAAAATGAGAATATTACGAAACTGCTGGATATTCATGAAGACACCATTGCTGACTGGACAAAGCTTTACCTGAGGCAAGGACTGGATGGTTTGTTGACCTTTCGCTATCATAAACGAAGAAAATCAAAACTAAATCGGTACAGGGCGAGAATTCGCCGACTGGCAGCCAAAAAAAGTGTGAATACCATAGAGGCTCTCCAGGCCGAAATTAAAGAGAAATTTTCACTGGAGGTGGAGTATAGCTGGCTTTACAGGTATTGCAAGAAGAATGGTATTTACTTACATCTCAACAAGGATTCCTGATGTCGCATAATCTGATTATTATTTCCGGGGGTCAGACCGGCGTTGACCGGGCTGCCCTGGATTTTGCACTGGAAAATACCATTCCCTGTGGTGGTTATTGCCCTGAGGGCAGAAAAGCGGAGGACGGCAGTATTCCTTCGAAATATCCCCTTGTTGAAATGGAAAGTGAGGACTATAGAGACAGAACCGGGGCCAATGTTAAAAGCACCGATGGAACACTAATATTGACCTGGCAATCGGAACCCGGGAAAGGATCTCTGGATACGATAGAATTTTGCAAAAGATATCAGAAACCTTATTATGTTTGTGCCATCGCAGACCTGGAAAGAATGGATGAGTATTGCGATGTGCATCAATGGTTAATCAGGAATCGCATACGCAGGCTTAATATAGCAGGGAACCGGGAAAGTGAGGATCCCGGTATTTATCACAAGACATTTGAAGCGCTCACCCTGCTTTTCAATCTATGATACCCCATAGGTTTTGTTCAGTAAGTCAATGTATTTAATCATATAGATTGGCAGGTCAACCGGCTTCCTGCTGGAAATGAGATTTTTATCAATTATAACCGGTTCGTCGCTCCAGTGGGCACCTGCATTTTTCATGTCATCCATGATTCCAATTGTGCTGGTTACTCTCCGGCCTTCTAGAATGCCTGCAGAAATCAGAACCCAACCCGCATGGCAAATTTCACCAATGGGTTTGTTCTGTTCGTTCATGGATTGTATAAATTGGAGCACTTCTTTGTACCGGCGGAGTTTGTCCGGCGCCCAGCCGCCAGGAACAAGCACTCCGTCATAAGCAGAAGGATCCAAATCTGAAAAGCCAATATCCGCTTCTGCAGCAAGTCCGTTTTTGCCTTTATAAACTTTCCCGGGTTCTTCACCGGCAAGATGTACAGTTATTCCTTCTTCGCGTAAACGAAGTACCGGGTACCACAGTTCCAGATCTTCAAAGTCTTTGTGTACCAGGTTGACGATTTTAAGATTTTGTAAACTCATAATCGATCTTTTTTATGAATAACTCCTGAGAAGTAATTATGTTTAATGAAAAATGAGAATTTGAGAGTGTGAGAATAGATTAACCTGCATTATTCATAAATTTTTATAAATATGAATAAGCTGCATGTTTTTATTTAACCTTTTATTCAGTTTCTATGGTTTTCAACACTGACATAATTTCATACTTCTGACAAAAATTACTTTGGCATAAAATATGTAAATATCCAAATATATTAATTAATCATTTAAAGATGTTTTGTGATGAAAATCAAGGAATTAGATTCTTTTCAAGATCTCAATGAGCAGTTGGATACTCAAAAGAAAACGTATTTATTGTTGTATAAATCAGGCGCAGAAAAAAGCGATTGTGCATACCAGAATCTTGTAAAAGCGGCTGAAAATGCAAAACAAGAAGTACAGGTTCTTACTGCTGATGTAACGAATGTTAAAGATATTCATGGAAAATATGACATTCAGACCGCCCCATCGTTACTCTATTTTGAAGGAACTTCTTTTAAAAAATCTGTTAAGGGCTGCCAGTCAGACGAATTTTACCAGTCGCTTTTCAGCAATTCTTTGTATTCAACCCAGGGAGACACAGGAACCAGACAAAAAAGGGTGATTGTTTACAGTACCCCGACATGTCCGCATTGTAACAGTCTGAAGGATTATTTGAAGCGAAACCAAATTGCATTCCGTGACATTGATGTATCAAAAGATCAAAAAATGGCACAGGAATTGGTAAGAAAAAGTGGTCAGCAAGGAGTGCCGCAAACAGAAATTAATGGCAAAATTGTTGTGGGCTTTAACAGGCCAAAGATTAATGAGCTTTTAGGTATCCACGCATAAACAAATTTAAGTCGAATAATAAAATTTATAAAAATGAAAGAATTACAACCACTTAACGAAAACGTATTACTTGATATCTCCGAGGAGGAAACAGAACAAAAGACAGCAAGCGGCATTATTATTCCGGATTCCGCAAAAGAGAAGAAAAAGATGGCAAAGGTTGTTGCCGTTAGTGAGATTGAAAATTCCGCTGTTGAACCGGGTGACACCGTGATGTACAAGGAGTTTTCCGGTACAGAAGCTGAAATTGACGGAAAGAAGTATCTGGTTATCCCTTATGCTGACATTTTGGCGAAGGTTGTGGAAACGGATAAAATCTAAAGCTTAGTTTTTTCCAAAAGATTAGCCCCCGGAAATGTTCTTCGGGGGCTTTTCTATTTTAATTATCAGGGCAATTCATAAATTTACTTACTTTCCTTCTGTTTTCACAAATACTCTTTCCACACCGCTGTAATTTACCTTTCCTTTTTTTCGGAAGTATTCAATCAGGTTTTGAGCTGTGGTTGTGTACGTGGATTCGCCGGGATCTGTGTGTTCAAAAGTATATGAGCTTGAGATATAACTGTTCAGACCTACAGTATAGGTCGAATCGGGATGCAGTGTATTGCCGCTTTCATCTTTGACGACAATGTTTTGCAGTTCGTCATTGCTGTTCACATATAGGGTGTAGGAGCCACCGCCAACCTGAAGACCCGGGCCGTGGCTTCTTTCATAGGAATGCTTAAGCAGGGATTTGATTTCATCAGGCTGCATTTCAAATTCAATTAGCTCGTTTCCAAAAGGATCCAGCTTGTAGATGGTACTCACTGTGATTTCACCTGCCGGAATTTCAGGAATCCGGAGGCCCCCGTTGTTTTGGAATGAAAAGTCGAGGTCATGTATCTCTACCTGCGCATCGGTGAAAAGGGAGCCGAGTTCTTCTTTGCCTTGTATGGGTTCTTCAGCAGTTCCGATTACCTCTTTCAGGGTTTCATTGTTGTTGTATTGCTCGATGAGTTTTGTAATGGACTCATCTTTCTTGTTGTAATTGTCAAGGTTGATTACCTCGGTTTCGATGCTGGCCAGGGAATCACCATCGAAAGTAAGTAAAACCCTGCCCACAAAATTCACATCATCTCCGGCCTGGGTAATCCAGGTCCGGTTTACTTTCTCTGCTTTATCCTTAATTGTATGGGAATGACCGCCTATAATCAGGTCGAATTCAGGGTGTTTTTTTGCCAGTTCCACATCAGCTCCATATCCCAGGTGGGTAAGACCAATAAAAGCGTCGTAATTTTTTTCCAATGAGAGATATTCTTTCACTGCTTCAGCAGGATCCTGGAATTCTATGTTTTCCAGTTTACCGGGGTGGGTTGAGGGGAGTCCTTCGTTCCAGGTTTCCAGCAAGCTGAGGATGAAAAGCTTTTTTCCTTCGGCCTCAAAAACGGCATAGGGGTCAGGCTGGGGAATTTCAGTTTTTTCCGTATTTATGTTGGCACAGATGAACGGGAACTCTGCCTGCTTCATTCGTTCAGCCAGAACTTCCTGGCCATAATCGAATTCATGGTTGCCCAGTGCAGAAATTTTATAACCCACGCGGTTCATCAGGTCAATCATTGGATATCCTTTTTCTTTATACACATCCACCACCGGGTTGCCGCTGAACATATCACCTGCGCTGACAAGAAATACGTGGTTGTAGTGGTTTTCCATTTCCTTCCTGTAAGCAGCCAGTTTATCCATATTGTCTATACTGGCATGCATATCATTCGTGTGAAGAATGGCAATTTGTACATTTTCACTGCTTTCCTGGTTTGTGCATGATGAAAATCCTATGAATAAAAGGAATAACAGTAGAATAGGGGCAATTTTTTTCATTTTTTAAAATTTAGGGGTTTATATCCGTATTTTTCGACTCTAAAATAACGGAAATTATCTGAGAATGTTTAAAAGGACTGTAAAAATAAGATGCCTGATACCAGATGATTTTAGATAGCAGATTGTGACTGTTCAGCTATTTTCTTTGAACAATGGAAAATGGTAAAACTCTAATATATGGTTGATAACTTAAATATTATTACTTCTTCCTTTGTGTATCTTAGATTTTTAGAGTCTTAGTGGCATTCTCTTTTTGCCACGAAGGCACGAAGACACAAAGCAACCACAAAGAGAGTTATAGCCAGATATCAACCATGTCTTAGAATTTAAAGTGGGGAATGAATAATTGCCTTAAGAATTAAGAATGGAGAAGGCAGCAGACCGCAGGAAGAATAAGCCTGATGTTTCAATAACTTGCGAATCTGCATCTATTCAACTCACTTGACTCACTTAACCCAATCAACCCAATCAACTTAATTAACTCAATCCTCAACCTATTTCATTTCTTCCTTCCCGTCCGCATATTTGGCAAACCGTTTTTTCTCGCGCCCGTGGACGTTGTCGTATCGTTCCCAAGGCCAGCCGCCAAACTGGGTTTCCCGGTAATCGATAAAGGCTTGTTTGATCTCACCCGTAGTGTTCATAACAAACGGACCGTGTTGAACAACCGGCTCATTGATGGGTACTCCCTGGAGCATGAGCAAATAAGCATCCTCGTTTCCATTTTCCAGTATTACTGACTGATCGGCAAGCAATTCCACAGAATGGTAATGATTTATATTGATCCCGGCAATCTTCATTTCAGAGCCCCGGTAAAAATAGAGCGAGCGGTTCACTTCAATAGAGGCAGGAGGGATGGTCCATGAGCCATGCGCCGGAATTTTAATCAGCCACATGCCTACCTCGTTGTCCGGGTTGGCAGCCCAGGAGTCAGGCGCAGGGGAAGGGGCTGTTACTTCTCCCAGTTTGCCAGCTACAACAGTTACTTCGGTTATTTTACCACTCTTGTCTTTTTCTTTGAAAACCGGAATGTCTTCTGCCCAAAGCATCTTGTAATGGGGGTCGGCGAATTTTTTGGATTTCGGCAGGTTGACCCAGATCTGGAAGAGCTCCAGCGGATTGGATTTTTCCGGATCGATCAATGGGAACATCTCGCAGTGCTGTAACCCTGCTCCGGCTGTCATCCATTGCACATCTCCATTCCCGTAACGGCCTGAGGCTCCGTGCGAATCGGAATGATCCACAAATCCATCCAGGACAATGGTTACGGTTTCAAAGCCCCGGTGGGGATGGGCAGGAAAACCGGGAACCTTGTCTCCATGGTACATCCGCCAGCCGTCTTTTGGTGTGAAGTCCTGTCCCAGGTTTCTTCCACTCAGCGAGGCAGCAGGACCGAGCTCATCATTTCCTTTTGGATAATGGTCGAGGTGGTGAACACAGAACAGAAACGGGTCGCTGGTTTCCCACGTAAATCCGAGGGGCCTGATGTTGGTGACTAATTTATTATACATAGCTTGTTTTTCTTTTTGTTAGAATATACTAAGTTATGCTTTTCGCAGAATAATAGCCAGTTGTTTGTGACACGAATTTTCGGGTGTTTTTATTTTAATTCAGTCTAAATGGTTGATGTTTTGGTTATCTTTTTCCCAAATTAAGCGATTTTCGCTCGCTCAACTTAAGTTTTAATAGTTATAGCCTGATTGCTGCTGTGTTGATAAAATATAAGTCTGTTTAATATCGTCTAATAACTGAAACCATAAAAACGGAGGATACCATGAATACCAGAAAGTTTATTGTTTTTCTAATTGTTATTCTGATGGGAATTAGTACCGGATGTAAAAAGGACGAACTGGAAAAGCTAAGACAGGAAAATGGAGGAATCTTTAAATGACAAATCCGGGTGAATTTTTTCCGGGATTAATTGTTGTTTTTAATAATAAAGATATCTTTGGAGCTGAAAAAAAAAAGATACATGAAATTTGTTGAATTTAAGCTAAATGAGCATATACTAGAAGCCATTTCTTATATGGGTTTTGATGAAGCCACTCCGGTTCAGGCAAAGGCTATTCCGGATATAATTGAGGGGAACGATCTTATTGCCTGTGCTCAAACCGGGACCGGTAAAACTGCAGCTTTTGTTTTACCCGTTTTGGATAAATTGTCTCAGGAAGAACAAACATCGGTTAGTACATTAATTATCGTTCCAACCCGCGAGTTGGCCATACAAATAAATCAAGAGATTCAAGGATTTTCCTATTTTACTGATGTAAGTTCCATTCCTGTTTATGGAGGCGGCGATGGCCAGGGTTTTGAAACAGAACGAAACGCGTTATTGGGCAATTCTGATATTATTGTGGCAACACCCGGCAAACTTATATCACATTTAAAAATGGGATACGTAAAATTCGATGATATAAAATATTTAATTCTCGACGAGGCTGATAGAATGCTGGATATGGGATTTTACGACGATATTATGAAAATTATCTCCTATATCCCTAAAAAACGGCAATCGCTAATGTTTAGCGCTACCATGCCACCCAAAATCAGAGCCCTTGCAAGCCAAATTCTCAAAAATCCCACGGAAATAAATATTGAACTTTCCAAACCTGCAGAAGGCATTCTGCAAGCTTCCTATTTAGTGTTTGAGGAACAAAAACCGGCGCTGATTAACTATTTAATTAAAGATAAACAGGAGTACGAAAGCATTCTGATTTTTACATCAACAAAAAGCAATGTGTCTAAAATTGTTCGGAAGCTAAAGAGGAATGATTATACTGTGGAAGGAATTTCATCTGATTTGGAGCAGCGTGAACGGGAAGAGGTCTTATCGCGTTTCCGGTCCAGGCGAACACGGGTTTTGGTAGCTACTGATGTTATTAGCAGAGGAATTGATATCAAAGACATTCACCTGATTATTAATTATGATGTACCCCGGGATGCTGAGGATTATGTGCACCGGGTTGGCAGAACAGCCCGTGCAGAAGCAACCGGGGTGGCTCTTACACTTATCAACGAAGAGGATATGCTGCGATTTAAACGTATTGAAAAACTCATTGAAACTGAAATTATAAAATTACCTGTTCCTCCTCAAATCGGGCAAAGTCCTGAATGGAAAACAAAAACAGAGCGTAAATATCATAAACCGAGGTATAAAGGAAAGCGTAGATAAACGAAAGAACGGTTTTCCTGGTTTTATGTGGACCGTGCGGCTTTAACCACGACGTTTTCTAGTACGGGTCAATGCGGCACAACGAATAGCTATATGCGCCGTGCGGGTTTTACAACGACGTTTCCTGGTCCGCCCGATACAAATTTAGCTAAAAACGACAACTGAATAAACTGGAAGCCGCCCCGCATGGTGTATTATAGCATTGGCAACTGGGCGATTTCTCTTATCTAAACAATTTTAAATAATTATCAAATACA
>CAZPDP010000075.1:0-10400 GCA_964585385.1 uncultured Bacteroidales bacterium | reverse complement strand
ACGATAAAAGTCACGATAAATCGTGACTCTACTTCTTTACCTTTTTCATCCTCCGTAGCTTCAGCGAAGGAGGACTCTTTACTCACCATCTCTTCGTCACTCCGTCCCTTCGTCTCTCCGTCCCTCCGTCTCCCCTTCTCACCGCTCTTCTTTTCCCGAACACGGCTCCGCCTCCTCAGTCACATTCGGAGAATGCCTGTAGAAGGGAAGGTTTTTATTTGTCAGGTCGTCAGACCTTTTCTTCCATCTTTTTCAGATACGATGGATTTATATTTACCAGGAGGTTTTGATCGATAACCTCCAGTCGAATTAATACTTTAAATTTATTCAAATGCTTAACCATTTCTCCTTCCAAGCCTTGCAAATTACCCTGTGTAACTTCCACCTTTTCTCCGATTTTAAACTTGTCAGAGGTAACCTCAAATTTTTCCTCGCTGCTTACAATATCTTTTATGGTCTGGATTTGTTTGTCCGGTATAGGAGCGGGCTTGCCCTCAAAAGTTACAAAAGTTAATATACCGGGTGTATAGAGCGCTTTTTGCATTTCTTTTTTGTTTATTCGCACAAAAATATAAGAACGAATAAGGGGCTCTTCCACCCATTTTTTTCTGTCACTCCATTGCTTCAAACGTTTTTCGAGTGGAAGGTATGCTTCTATTCCTTTTGCCAGAAGTTCCTTTTCAACTTTTTTTTCTGCCCTCGATTTTGTGTATAAAGCATACCAACGTTTTTTTCCTGGTCCCGGCCTGATTTCCAATGCTCTTTTATTTTCTGGTTTAACAAGTTATACAAAGATAATAATTAATCAATTTTAACAATGATCTCTTTGAGAATCCAATAATATAATACGTTTATCTTGTATAAATGTTTGATAAAGAAACAAGAACGTGCCATAAGCTCAATATTTTTTCAGATCCCGAATCCCTGATTTTATTATCTGTCTGAATTTTATTCTGGTTTCTTTTTCCTGCATTTATTAACTTTGATGCATAATTATTTTATCATGCGCACAGCCCGAATCTTACTGAGCTTTATCCTTATTCCGCTAAGTTTTCTTTATGGCATCATTGTTTTTATAAGAAACAAACTTTATGACTATAATATTATTGCCTCTCATTCTTTCAAAATTCCTGTGATAGCCATTGGCAATATTACTGTTGGCGGCACAGGTAAAACACCTCATGTGGAATATCTTGCCTCGTTGCTGAAGAAAGAATTCAAACCGGCTACCCTGAGCAGGGGATATAAGAGGAAAAGCAGAGGTTTTCAAATGGTGGAGGTGAATTCTGCTGTAAGCGAGGTGGGTGATGAACCGCTGCAGATAAAAAACAAATTCCCGGATATTACAGTAGCGGTTGACAGAAAAAGAGTTCAGGGCATCAGCAATTTACTGGAGAACCATGAAGAGCTGGATGTGGTGCTTCTGGACGATGCCTATCAACACCGGAAAGTCAAAGCCAACCTGACCATATTGCTGATAGATTATAATCAGCCTATTAACAAAGATTTTTTGCTTCCTTTTGGAAATCTCAGGGAACAGGTTTCTGAGAAACGCAGGGCCAATATTATCATTTTTACAAAAAGCCCCGCCGATTTACAACCCATTCAAAGAAGGCTGATGCTCACCAAACTAAAGCCTTATCCTTACCAAAAAGTTTATTTTACAACCCTCGATTATGGGAACCCTTTGCCTGTTTTTTCTGTAAAAGAAGGTTCTGATAAATCCACCTATAGTCAGCATTTTGAAATTAATGAAGAAACAAACATTCTGCTTGTCACTGCCATTGCCAATCCCAGGCCCCTGAAAAAATATCTTGAAGAAAATATTTCAAAAAAGATTTATTCCCTTAAATTTGCCGACCACCGGAATTTTTCATCCCTGGATGTGGAAAAAATCAGGAATCGCTTCCAAAAGCTGGGTAAAGGGGACAGGGTAATTATAACAACGGAAAAAGATGCGGTTCGGTTAAGAGAAGCGATGCATCTGGATGAAGGATTAAAAAAAGCATTGTATTATATTCCAATAAAAGTAAGGTTTTTGAATAACAGAACAGACGATTTTAATAAAGAAATAATTGATTATGTTAGAAAAAATAAAAAACACAGCTTCCTTTATCCGCAGTAAAATTCAAGGTGAACCTGAGATTGGTATTATTCTCGGAACAGGACTGGGTGGAATGGTTAAAGACATAGATATAGAAGCAACCATAGATTATGAAAGCATTCCCGATTTTCCGGTTTCCACAGTAGACGGACACCATGGCAGGCTGATTTTCGGGGAGCTTGGAGGGAAAAAGATTCTGGCTATGCAGGGCCGCTTTCATTACTACGAAGGCTACAATATGCAGGAGATTACCTATCCCGTCAGGGTTATGAAAATGCTGGGGATAAAGTACCTGATGGTATCCAATGCAAGTGGTGGAATGAATCCGGATTATGAAATCGGGGATATCATGATCATGAACGATCACATTAACCTGTTGCCCAATCCGCTCGTAGGGAAAAATATTGATGAGCTGGGGCCCCGGATCCTGGATATGAGCGAAATTTATGATAAGGAACTGATAAGTATGGCAGAGGAAATTGCCCGGGAAAACGATATTAAAATTCAGAAGGGCTGTTATGTAGCCACTTCCGGACCAACCCTGGAAACTCCCAAAGAATACCAGTATTTCCGTATTATCGGGGGAGATGCAGTAGGAATGTCAACTGTGCCCGAGGTGATTGTGGCTCATCACATGAGTATCCCGGTTTTTGCGGTTTCGATTATTACGGATTTGGGCGTTCCCGGAAAGATTGAAAAAATTTCCCACGAAATTGTCCAGCAGGCAGCAGAAAAGGTCGAGCCGGACATGACAAGGCTGATGGAGAAGCTTATTTCTAGTATATGAAACATATTGGTTTCTAATGATAAACCTTCTTGGTGAAATTTTTGAGTCTTGGCGTCTTAGTGGCATTTTTATGAGCCACCAATACACCAAAACGCTAAGAAACACTAAGAAAGCTAATTTTGTTAACGGTTAACTTTAAAATCTATCCATATAATCCGTGTTCTATAGCAAAATATGAAACTCTCCCGAACATTTCAGTATAAGAACGTTCTCCCGGTTGCCCTGGCCCATTTTATACATGATGTCTATTCTGTATTTCTTTCTCCCATTATTCCTCTGTTGATTGAAAAGCTCAGCATTAACTACTCCCTGGCCGGTGTATTAACATTTTCCCAGCGCTTTCCCTCCCTTTTCAACCCGATTATCGGAATGTTCATCGACCGGTGGAAGATACGGTACTTCGTAATTTTTACGCCAGCAATCACCAGTATTTGCATGAGTCTGCTCGGACTGGCCCCTTCTTTTACATTTGCCGTGGTTTTGCTTCTTTTGATGGGTGTGAGCAGTGCATTCTTCCACGTTCCGGCTCCTGTCATGATTAAAGCTTTTTCCGGCGACAGAGTGGGACGGGGGATGAGTTATTACATGGTAGGAGGAGAGCTGGCCCGGACATTAGGTCCTATAATTATTCTGGGCGCTATTTCTCTGTGGACTCTCGAAGGAACATACCGCTTAATTCCATTTGGGCTGGCTGCTTCCTTGTTTTTGTATGTCCGTTTCCGAAATATTGATATCAGGCCCGACGAGAAACCTGCCCATGATTTGTCTGCTTTTAAGAGAACGTTTCAAAAACACGCATCCTTCTTTTTGCTTATAGCTGGCATCATGTTTTTCCGGGCTTTTATGAAGACATCTATCCTCTTTTTTCTCCCGGCTTATCTGAAAGAGCAGGGTGAGAGCCTTTGGTTTGGGGGAATGTCGCTTTCCATTTTTGAAATTGCAGGGGCGGCGGGCACTTTCCTGGCAGGAAACTTATCGGATAAGGTTGGAAGAGCAAACACCCTGCTTATCGTTACCATCATTACTCCCTTGCTTATGCTGCTTTTTGTCCTGGCTGACGGCTTTTGGGTTTTACCTGTATTGGTTATCATGGGCTTTTTCATGCTGGCAACGGCCCCGGTTGTGCTGGCGTTCGTAATGGACAGGGCTACTGAGCATCATTCCTTTATGAATGGAATTTATATGACCATCGTGTTTGTCTCGGGCTCTATTTCGGCGTTGGTCGTGGGTGGAATGGGCGACTGGATTGGTTTGGTGAATGCTTACCAGGTTTCTGCACTGCTGGCTTTTTTGGCGATACCGTTTGTGATAGTGCTTTCAAGAAAGAAAAGGCAGTTTAACGAATAAGGGTGTAGGTTTTTTTATAAAAATTTTAGCCACTAAGACTCTAAAAAACAAAGATGCACAAAGAAGAAAGTTATAGTCAACACTTATAATAAGTTTAAGGACAATAGATTGTATTGAGTCAGGAAACTTAAGATAAAATGAAAAGGATGGCTAAATTACAAAGCGTCTAATCCCGTTTTTAATTTTTGGTACATTGAAGTTTATTAAATACCCAAGTTTTTTATTGGTTAGTTTTAAGTGACTGATTATTTGAGCCTCCCAAACGGGGTTTACCGTCTCAATCGCTTTTAATTCACAAATAATGTTATCTTCTACTAAAACATCAAGTCTTAAACCTTCTTTAAATGTAAGATTGTCATAGACGATTGGAATGTCTACCTGTCTTTGATACTTAAGCCCTCTTTTTTCTAATTCATGGCAGAAACAAATTTCATACACTTTTTCTAATAACCCCGGACCTAATGCATAATGAATTGTAAAAGCAGAATCAACAATTTGCTTACCTATTATTTCCATTTCTTCGGGTAATGCTTTGTAACTTTCTTTGTGGATCTTTGGGTCTTTTTGTCTTTGTGGCATAAATAAACATTTTATATTAGTTAATTCTTATGTTTTTATAATTTTATTAGTTCACTTGTCCCGTCTGAAAGCGGGGTTCGTGGCTATCTTTTATCCCCCCACCACACAGCGCTTCTTGATTTGCTCCACATTGCCCTCCTTATCAAAAATTTCTATATAAATAACATAAATTCCCATTTTTGCTTTTTCTCCCCTATCTGTCAACCCGTTCCAGTGAATTGTTCCTTCCGTATTGAAGGTTTTGTTGTTCACCAGTCGTCTCACCATTCTTCCCCTTGCATTGAAAATTCTGACTGTTCCTGCATAACCCGCTTTTTTCAAATTATAATGAATAGCAAGCAGGTCGTCTCTTCCGTCATTATCCGGGGAGAATACTTCAGGGTCTACCTGGAATTTTTTATCACCGGGTGAATTTTGTGTAAACTGTGAATTTTTATATCCCGGCGTGGCATAACCTGCCCCATCAGCGGCTGAGTGCCAGTTGGAGTTGTCGTTTGTCTGTTTGTCATAGTGAATTCTTTCCAGGGAAACTCCTTTGGTTGAATTCAGCAAGGGGAAATGCATGGATTCATTGTATTCAAAGAGATCGATGGATTGCTGTGCTTTGTCAGTTAAATGGACTATCCCGGCTGTATTTTTGTACGATGGTATGTCGTCCGCCTGTAAAAGGTTTTGTGAATTGGGAATAAAATACTGCTCCTTTAATGCCCCGGTATTTTCTGTCAGAACCAGATACTCGCCGGGAAAGAATAACCTGTCGTATTCATGCAAACACCGGTAGTCATTTTTTTCATTCCCCAGGCAAAGTTCGGAGATTTCAATGGTTTTGTCTGACCTGTTATAGAGCTCCACAAAGTCTTCCGCCCCTTGTTTGGGATTGAATAGAAGTTCGTTAATGATGATGTCGAAATTTGCTGGCTTTTCAGGCCTTTCAAATTCACAGCTCGCTCCGGATTCAATTGAATTGCCCGCGCAATCCGTTATTTCAGCTTCAACTTTCAGAAGATAACGAGTATTTCTTTTAAATGATTTTGCGAAAGTCAAATTCACTGTATTGAAGTGAGGGGGAACTATTTCTGCATACTCCGGCTGTCCGAAATTCTTAACTTCGTAATTTTGGGTTTCAGAAGCCGGAAATCTTTTGTAGGGTTCATCAAAACGGACCGCTATTTTACTGGAATCCAGCCAGGCCACATAATTGATTTCAATTCTTGATTTGTCGGGGTTTTTAGCAGCAACAGAGTTGGCGGTCCCCGGTGTTCCTCCGCGTGTATCAAGGGATGAGCTCCAGTTGCCCTGTTGTCCGCACGGATTCATCGGATCAATTAATTCCAGCGACCAGCCGCCTTCTTTTTTATAGTCGTTTTCATGCCAGTCGGGGTGAAATTCCACAAAATCGATCACCCGGCCTTTTTTGCTTTGCAAATAAAGGAGTTCCCCGGAATTGCTAATCGAAGGCATGGACTCTAAGCCAATGGTTTTGCCATATTTCTGAAAGACTTTTTCATTTTCTTTTTCGCAAATGATAACATAACCCTGGTCCGGGATGCTTGATTTTGATATGGTTTCATAAGATTTGCCCGCAAAAATTTTCCACTGATGCAGGGAAATGGTATAACCGCTCCGGTTGTACAACTCAATGTATTCTTCTTCAGGAAGCTCAATTTGCGGTGAGGGATCGGCCATCACTTCATTAATTAGAATATCGTAGGGCTGAGGTTCGTGATAAGTAAAATCAATCGAAAGGGTAGTATCGTTCAGGCATTTGTCGTATATTCCATCAGCATAAAATGTATACTGACCGTTTTGGATAAATTCCTCCTGGAAGATGAGGTTGTAAGTGTTTTTCATAGTATTTTCCCGTATTATAGAAAAAGGAGTTCCCACTCCATGGTTGACGGAAAATAATTCATAGCTGTCTTCTGCTTCCGGATGAAGAGGCTCGTTGAAACATATTCTGAGCTGGGTTGAATTGATGATTTGGAAGTCTGTTAATTCAGGCGCTTTGTTGTCGATATTGTTTGCAAATATGGAATTGATGCTTCCCGGTGTTCCGCCCATTTGATTTTCAGAAGCTTCCCAGTTGTCAGCACCGCTGCAGTTGTTCCGGGGATCAATTTTTTCCAGGGAATAACCTCCATCTTCTTTCTCCGAATCCTGGTACCATTCATCGGTGTATTCAACAGAGTTAATCACCTGGCCTGTGGTATCTGAAATTTCCAGTCTGGCTCCCGTGTTTTTAAGGGCAGGAAAGCTTTCTAATGCGAATGTTTTTCCATAATCAGCAAATTCCGTTAAAGCTCCCGCATCACAAAGTATTATAAATTCTCCCGGAGCCAGGGTGGAATCAGGCAACACATTACTCCTGCTGCCTGCACTAAAGATCCAGTTTGCCAGGTTTACCGGATATTCTGTTGTATTAAACAGCTCGAGATATTCATATTCGGGCAGACCTGCTGAAGGACTTGGATCTGCCATGATTTCGCTGATTACCACATCGTTTTTTTGAATTTTTCTGAACAGGAAATGGCCTGTAAATTCCTTCATTGGGTCCTTCCAGATGTCCAGTATATCTTTTGCTTCTAATTTATACCGGGCTTCCTGCCGGAAGCTGGTATCAAAAGTCAGTTTCATTGCAAAAGGCTGAGTTTGGATTTTTCTGATTCTAACCGGTGAACCAATGTTGTTATTCACCAGGTAATTGGTTTTCTTAAATGCTGTGGCAGAATCGGGGGTTCTTGAAAACGTCAGGGATAAAGCATCCTCAGATAAAACCTTCATTTCTGTAATTTGCATCTGGTAGTAGCGAAATGCAATGGAAGTATCCCGTATGTGGTTTCCTTTTTTATCTTTCAGACCTGAAATTTTCAGTTCATTAGAGGCAGAATCCTGAAAAGATTTTTCAAAGATAAGCCTGGCTGAAGAGAGATAATGATCGTCAGTTTCAATTTGTGAAGGTACACTCTCCCCGTTTAATGTGTAATTCCCGGAATTGAAAAGAGAGGCTGAATCCATTTCTTCAGAAAATTGAAGTTTTATCATAGATGCGGATAATGTCGAATCGCTGACGATTTCCGGAGGGATCGTGTCGTTTTGATACGAATGTACCGAAATGTCGTCTATCCACAATTCAGAATCAGCAGAGGAAGTATATTCATAAAAAATCCCGAAATGTTCAGTGGAGTTATAATCCAGGTTTTGGCCGGTACCGGTTAAGCTCAAATCATCGAAACCGCCGTTTTTATCTGCCCGTATCATCCACTGGCCATCAGGAAACCGTTGGATTTCCATTCCTACGGTTGTTCCCGGGCTTATTTCATCCTGCCAGTTGAATTGAGTATTGATAATCTCATAACCCGAACCCGAAACGATTTTCCAGAGTTTAATCATATCATCCGAACCGCTGTAGTTCACTCCAATAACATAACCGTTGACACTCCCGGAAGGATGCATTCCGGGGGCGCTGGTATCTGCCATGATGAAAACACCCCAGTTGTTGCTTCCCGAAGGATTGTAGCCATAACGAACCTGGAAGCGCCAGATGACATGTTTTTCGGTAAACCCCGTCTCATAAGAAAAGGAAATTCGATCGCGGCTGCTTTCCGGGCTGTCAAAATAATGCCTGAGTGAATAGTTGCCCTGAAGCGGATTTTCACTGGTTATTATCCATCGGTTTTCCGGATATTGAGTCTCATTATTCAGGGTACTGTCTTCAAAGGAAATAATTAACTGGCCTGCTGAGTAATTGCTTATCAACAAGCAAAAAACCACCCAGAATTGTTTCATTGGTAAAAAATTAATGGTTAAATTTGAAACTGAAAGGTACTTTAAATATATCAAAATACCATATTATGAAAGTAGCTGTAATTGGTGCGACAGGTATTGTTGGACAAGAGATGTTAAAGGTTTTGGCCGAACGAAAGTTTCCATATAAGAAGGTTTTGGCGGTTGCCTCGAAAAGGTCGGAAGGCCTAACGGTTGAGTTTGAAGGTAAGCCCTTAGAGGTAATTGGAATGGAAAGGGCATTAGAGGAAAAGCCTGGTTTGGCCTTGTTTTCAGCCGGAAAAGACACCGCCCTGGAATGGGCACCGAAGTTTGTTGAAAATGGTTCGGTAGTTATCGATAATTCCAGCGCTTTCAGAATGGACCCGGGCAAAAAGCTTGTTATTCCTGAAATCAACGGAGATGTGATTACGAAAGATGATAAGCTGATAGCCAACCCCAATTGCTCTACTATTCAGATGCTGGTGGCTATTTATCCATTGCATAAGAAATATAAAATCAAAAGGATGGTTGTTTCCACCTACCAGGCAGTCTCCGGTTCAGGCAAGGAAGCGGTGGATCAGCTGAAAGATGAAATGACCGGACAAAAGCCAAGGCAATTCTATCCCTATCAGATATTTAACAATTGTATTCCACAATGCGGCGACTTTCTTTTTAACCGGTATACAGAGGAAGAGTCTAAAATTATTTATGAGACCCAAAAAATTGTGGATCCCAACTTATGGGTAACTGCTACTGCTGTTCGTATTCCTGTTTTCAGGGGTCATGCCGAAACCATCAATATGACGTTCTCCCGCGAATTTGATTTGCTCGATGTGAAGAATATACTGAAGCATGCTCCCGGTGTGGTTATTAATGACAACATCGAAGAGAACCTCTATCCTATGCCCAAAACAGTAGAAAACACAGACCATGTTTATATCGGCCGGGTTAGGCGTGATTTTTCTGCTTCCCAGAGCCTTAACATGTGGGTGGTAGCCGACAACCTGAGAAAAGGAGCAGCCACCAATGCCATCCAGATTGCAGAATACATGATGGATAAGGAGTTGTTGTAGGTTTCTTTTTAGGTTTAAAGTTTAAAGTTTGATGCCATATCATGTTTGGGTAATTAGAGAGAGAACCTTCTCATTTCCAAACTTTTTCAAATCCTTACTCTCCCATTTTCTCCCCCTTTCCTTATGGTGGATCAAGAGGAAACATCCGATGAAAAAAATACATCGGATGTCAGGGCAGGCCTTAACATACGATGTCTCCAGGTCATCGTATGTTTACTATCAGTTAAAGCCATGGGAAATTTTAACCACAGAGAACATGGAGAATGCTCAGAGGACCGCAGAGCAGTTCCTCCGAGGCTCTCTGCGGGTATCTCTGTTTTCTCTGTGGTTTAAAAAAAGCGTAAAATCAGAGAGAACCTTCCCCCATTCCAATCTTTCCACATTCTCACCCTCATTCTCACGGTTCATCAAGGAGTAAACATCCGATGAGAGGAATACATCGGATGTCAGGGCAGGCCTTAACATACGATGTCTCCAGGTCATCGTATGTTTACTACCGGGTAAGGCCATGGGAAATTTTAACCACAGAGAACATGGAGAATGCTCAGAGGACCGCAGAGCAGTTCCTCCGAGGCTCTCTGCGGGTATCTCTGTTTTCTCTGTGGTTTAAAAAAAGCGTAAAATCAGAGAGAAAACCTTCCTCCATTCCAATCTTTCCCACATTCTCACCCTCTCCCCCTCATTCTTAGTGTTCATCAAGGAGTAAACATCCGATGAGAGGAATACATTGGATGTCAGGGCAGGC
>CAZPDP010000074.1:0-10459 GCA_964585385.1 uncultured Bacteroidales bacterium | reverse complement strand
AGTAGTGATTATTTTTATTGCGTGACATATCTAAAAATATTTGTTAAGTCAGTTTACCACATTAAAAAGATAACGTTAAACTCTAAAACATGGTTGATATTTGCTATATTCTTCTTTGTGATTACTTCGTGTCTTTGTGCCTTCGTGGCAAAAATAGAGTGCCACAAAGGCTCTAAGACTCTAAGATACACAAAGGAGAAAATAATTGTATGTAAGTTATCAACCATTTATTAGAGTATTACCAAAGATAATAATTTATGCAACATTTTAGTTTTTACAAAGCCGTTAAATTCCTTATCGCCTTTTTTATGCCATTTTTAGCAATGGCCGGACCAGCAGAAGACTTTCGTGCACTTATTTTTGAGGAAACAGAATATTTTATCCTCGAAAAAGTGGATTTTGATAAAAAGAATATGTTTTTACGTGCGGATTACAATTATAAACCGCTGGATAAAAAGGTTACCCTTCTTTTACAATATGGTGAAAATGATCTTATAGCTGAAAAAACTCGGGCCATGAGATCGATCTTTAAATTACATTATGCCGTTGACAATGGCGCCTTAAGGGAAACACTGACTCGCAGGGAGATAGACGACATTTATGACAGGTTCAAAGAATTATACAATTACAAGGGATTTATAGCATGGCAAAAACAACATGGTACCCTTTTGGATGACCATCCTGAAGTAGCTCTTTTTCCACTGGAATATAAATCTTTTTCCATTCGTAATTTCAAATATCGGTTAGGGGAAATCAAAGCAAATTATAAGATAGCGGATGGCGATGGAAATTTGCGCATTAAGCTGATGCAAGGGGAAGGTGCAAGACAATATGCTCAAAGGTTTTTTTGCAGCACGCCTGAAGAAATAACCCTTGACGGGGTTTCATTTTATCTTGAGGAAGATGAAGATAGCTATTTATTACAAACAAAGCTGGATAACGTATTTTTATCTGTTAATAATTACATTGGAGAAGATGGTGACAAAGAATCTGCAATATACAAAACCAAAAGTTTCATAAAAAACCTGGATCTAAAGCGTATAGATAATTTTGATTACCCGGGGGTTGAAGGACCCGGAAATGGTTTGCAACCCATTACCATAGATGCAGACGATTTTAAACCTTTTTTTCCCGAAAAAAGTGGAGATCTCCGTCTTCAGAAAGTTTATGCATACCCTGATGCCATGCATGTACGGGTTGATTATCTTTTTGAACCCGAAAACCATGAGGTAAGTCTGCACATGGCTTTGGGCAATTACAGGGAAAGACTAAAAACCCGTTTAAGGGTGGGTTCTTCGGTCGGAAATTTCAGTATTGCCTATGAAACAGGATGCCTGGAGAAGAAAATCGGCAAAGAAGCTTTCAGACAGGTAATTAATAGTATGCCCGTTCCCGATGAAGCCGATATGTTTCAGTGGGAGATGGAAAACATTGATTATACAGCATTAAACTCCCTCGCCGGGTATTTTCCGGTTTCCTTCGGGAAATTTTCTGTTGCATCCTTTAGCCCGGATGGTGATGAATTGGAGGTGAGGTCTGAATATACTGTTACAGGGAGAGAAGAACCGATTTCTTTTAACGTAGTTTACGGCGAAGAAGCGGCGAAAAATTACAACCGGTATCAGCTTGCCATGTTTAAAGAGGAAACCGGTCTCCGCTCTGTTGATATTGACGGACTTACTTTTGAAGTGGTTGATATAGGGAAAAGAATACTTGCAGCTCATTATAACGATCAGCTATTGATAACGGCCAGTTTAAAAAAGGAAGAAGATGAAGAGGAAGAAACCGCCATTATGAAGGATATGGAGGAATTTTTGACCGGTTTTGATGTGAGCCGGTTTATGGATTGGGAATCTCCGGATAATTATGAAAAGGAGTTTGACGATACCATGGAGGATGGTACAAAAATCTGCCTTTCGGCCAAATGTATGGATGCGCATATTTCCAGGTGTGAACCAGCAGCTTTTGGAGGGCGCCTGAATCGTCGCCTGGGCGTTATTTACAAAATTGAAGAATCCAGGGGAGGCAGGTGCCGTATGTCCATGACTTATACCGCCAATCCTAATGATGAATGGGAGGACAAAACGCTTTACTTTTATGTGGAATCCGGGGAAAGTTTTATAAATGCCGTGAAGAGGAAGGTAGAAGACTGCCTTGAAGGGAATGCTGCCAATTGTGAGGGACCGCTGATGGATATTATAAACCAGCAGTAAAACTAAAGCCTGTTGCCGCTGCCTACTTCTCCGATAAGTTGCATTAGAAATCATCCCACCGGCCTGGAGGCGGACGCTACCCTCATGCAAGGTATTAGTCAGGTTCTCATGAGAGTACCATACAGCTTCACCCCGGGTAACCCTATGAAGATGGGTATGCCTCTTCTATGCTTATTCTGTCGCAGGAACCCGGTGACATGTTGCGTACCTGGCATGGAGCCTTCGCTATAGAAACCCGATGAACACTCCAGGCATTTTCGACTTTTTTTAACAGACTGAATGACAGATTGTTTTTTTCATTACCTTTGGTAGGAGGACAATAATTAGCTATAGGTACCCTTTTTTATATCTGTTCAAACAGACAGTTGCAATGACAAAACATTCCATTAAATAGAAGAATACCGTAAATGGTGGTTTTTATACGAAAAGGGAAGTTGGGTTTACACTCATTTTGGCAGTAATAATACAAACTAAAATATAAGGAGGATTGATCATGAAAGAATCAAAAAAAATATTAATGGTAATACTTATCGCGGTGCTTCCATTAGCGGCATTCACACAGGAGAATGATACCGGAATTATATCCATTTACGAAGGAAGCAAGGTTATCTATGACGATCAAATTGGTTTTGAAGAGTTTCCTCTATTGGTAAGCGATGATTCTGTCATGACTGTTGAAGGCATAATCCGAAGGCAATGGTGCCAGGCTCCTGATAGTCGTTCACCATTTGAAGTCATCAGAAACTACGAGCAAGTTATTAGGAACATGAAAGGAGAGCTGCTATTTGTCACCGGAGATCCGCAATCCATTAAAATTGATAATGAAAAGATTGCAAAATATTTTAACTTACATCGCAAGAATCGGGGTTTAGCAACAAATGTCGTTTCATACCACAAATTCCCTACAGGAATGAGTGAATTTCTGACTGCCCGAATAACATCACCTGATGAGGAATACTACCTTACCATTGCTTCCGGTCGAGGACACAGTGCAGCCAGACAGGCTGACAAGACTTATTTTGAAATCGTTACACTTGAGGTGGAATCAATGGAACTTGGGATGGTTACCATGGATGAGCTCAGGGAAGGCATTGACGCCTATGGTAAGGCGCTGGTGTACAACATCCATTTTGAAACAGGATCTGCGGAAGTGCGTCCCGAGTCAGCAGAAGCTCTCAGGATTATTTCTGAATTCATGAAACAAAACCCTTCAGAAAGGTTTTTTGTGGTAGGACACACTGACAATGTGGGCGATTATGACATGAACCATGAACTCTCATATGCCAGGGCAAATGCAGTGGTAGAGAGACTGATAGATGAATACGGCGTTGACAATAAACAGATTAAACCCGTAGGGGTAGGTCCTGTATCTCCAGTATTCAGCAATTCAACCGAAGAGGGAAAAGCACGGAACAGGCGAGTCGAAATAGTAAAACAATAACAAGGCATTTTGCAACACATCTTATTTATTACCCGTCTTTTTTATATAATCAATTATCTAAAATGACATGAAAAAGCTTCTGGTTCTATTAAGTGTTGCATTTATTATTACTAATACATTCGGACAAGCCAATGACATTCCACCACAAGACATTATGATAATATTCCAGAATTATTAAAAGACAGTACCCGGGTGGCTAAATTTGAAGAGTACTATTTACATTCCCAGGATTCTATCTATAAAATTCGCACTGCTGCAAAAAAAGTTTCAAGCATTATTACTGAATTAAGTGAATTAAATGACCCCAATCAGATTAAAAAACGTGTGCCCATTTGTCGCGAGCGAAAATCGTTCAATTTGGGTTTTATTTATACTGGTTTCAAATTTCCCGTTAAACAAAATAAAAGTCCTTAAAAATGAGGGTTTTCCGATTATTTCTCTTATTATTGTTATTGGGAGATGATATGTTGAAGGGTGTACCGGACCTGATTTTTGATGAAGGACGCGGTATTACAGCCATCAATGAGATACACATAAATAAAACTCTGTAATTATGAAACGATTCAACTGGATTTTATTGACCGGAATGCTTTCTCTGGTTGTTATTTCTGCCTGCGGGCAGGAAGACAGGGGAAGGGAGTTGTATATGCAACATTGTGGCCAGTGCCACGGAGAAGATTTAACCGGAGGAAATGCACAGAGCCTGATTGATGGAGTTTGGCAATATGGTGGTGAGGATCATTACAAGCATCGTAACATCAAATTTGGGATACCCCATGTGGGGATGCCGGCCTACAATGAAACCCTGAGCGACCAGGAGATCACCCAGATCATCGAGTTCATGAACGATTTTGAAGCTGAAAAGGGAAAGGATGAGGCTGAGGTGCCGATTGATCTTCTGACCCTGGATTACCAGATGGAGATGGAGGTAATAGCCGAAGGGCTGGATATTCCCTGGGCCATCGATTTTATCGATCAGGATCGCTTCCTGGTGACCGAACGGCCGGGCTGGCTCAGGATTATTGAAAACGGCCGGCTGATGGAAGAGCCGGTGCGCAATACCCCGGAGGTGGTGCCAGAAGGACAGGGTGGCTTGATGGACGTGGCCCTCGACCCGCAGTATGATCAGAACGGCTGGATCTACCTGGCTTACAGTCATGGATTGAAACAACAAGGATCTTCGGAACGTATCCCGGCAATGACCCGTATTGTAAGGGGAAAAATCAAAGATCATGCCTGGACCGACCAGCAGGTCATCTATGAGGCGCCCCATGATACCTATCGTACCACACGCCATCATTATGGCTGCCGGATTGTTTTTGATCAGGAAGGATACCTATACTTCAGCATTGGCGATCGGGGTGCCAAACCACAGGCCCAGGAGCTGGATAAGCCCAATGGCAAGATACACCGCATTCATCGCGATGGAACCATTCCCTCTGACAACCCATTTGTTGACCGGGAAGATGCCCTGCCTACTATTTTCGCCTATGGCGAGCGAAATGCCCAGGGTCTGGCCGTACATCCGCAAACGGATGAATTGTGGGAGGTTGAGCACGGTCCCATGGGTGGCGACGAGGTCAATGTCATTGAGGCAGGTAACAATTATGGCTGGCCGGTGATCACTTACGGGAAAAATTACAACGGCACCATCATCACTGAAAAAACGCATAAGGAAGGTATGGAACAACCCATCCTGTACTGGAAACCTTCGATTGCCGTGAGTGGGATGGATTTTTATACAGGCGACGAATTTCCAAAATGGAACAACCATCTGTTGATCTCAGCTCTCAAGTTCGAGGAAGTTCAACTGCACCGGGTATACAATCACCGAATCCTGCACACCGAAACCATTTTAAAGAATATCGGTCGGATTCGGGAAGCGGTGGCCGGTCCTGACGGAGCCATTTATGTGGTGGCCAATCAGCCGGGCCGTATATTGCGACTGACCAATGCAGAGTAGGTGGCGGCCTTCGCGCCTGCTCTTTTGCTTGTAATGGCTGTTGCCATCCTGAATAGTGGTATTTGATGTGTTAGCCGTTTGGCTTTTTAACTTTTTTTAACACCCTCAATCACTGGCTGTTTTTTTCATTACCTTTGATGGTATAACAATAACCTACTACAAAAAACACTTTTATATCCTGTTTAAACCAGGCGGTTATAATGACAAATTTGGTGTGCTATAATAAAAATAAAGTGAATTACAGCATTTGTACAAAAAGCGGAATTGGTTTTATATAACTATATTGTAGGTAATGGGGTCGCATCCTGAAAATGATGACAATGTTTTAAAATAGTTGTATATTTGAGTAAAATGATTAAATATGACAGACTCTTCTAAGATATTTGCATATTTGACTAAAAATAAGTATCGATTAATGAAAAAATACCATCTTACAAAGATTGGTGTATTTGGATCCATTGCAAGAGGTGAGGAATCTGAGAAGAGTGATATTGACCTGATTGTTGAGTTTGATGACCAGGCTAAAGATTTATATTGGATAAAAGAGCAGTTACGTGCTGAGATTAATAAACAGTTTAATCGTCCTGTAGATATTTGCCGCGAAAAGTACATTAAACCCAAGATTAAGAATCATATATTATCACACGCTCGATATGTCTAAAATGTCTCATAAAGATTTTGCCTCTGTAATTTCTATATTGGATTCTATAGAAAAGATTTTTGAATACACTTCCAAATTCAATAATCCAGATGAGTTTTACGAAGATACGAAGTCCTTTGATGCAGCCATGATGAATTTTATTGTAATTGGTGAGATGGCTGATAAGTTATCAGATGAAATAAAAAAAGAGACTTCTGATAGAGTTGATTGGCGTAAAGTAGTTGGATTTAGAAATATTATTGCCCATAATTATTTTGGAATCGATGCTGAAGAGGTTTGGCAAATAAAACAAAATAGTCTGACTAATCTGCAAGAGACATTAAAAGAATACACCTGATTGAATTTAAAGCCAAATAGCCACTACCTGCAATCGAGCAGGCTGTCATGATGCTCTTGTCCACCTAAGCACCTCTCACAACCTGCCCCGGTAAAGCAGTGTACCGGGATCATTCGGCTTACGGTTCTCGCCTGCCTGCCGGCAAAGGCAGGTATACGGCGGGTTATTAAATCTTGGGAAATAGCGCATAGCTTTTCTATTGCAGTGAAACTTCTAATCCTGCCCGGCACATATAGCTACCTATCTCGTTTCTAACCTTTCGCTTCCTTTACCTGTCCTTTCGAACCCTCCCTGAAAGCTACCTCCATAATATTTTCATCTTTTTTTAACACACTGACTCACTGGCTGTTTTTTTCATTACCTTTGATGGTGTGACAATAACCAACTATAAAAAACACTTTATATCCTGGTTAAATCAGGCAGTTACAATGACAAATCTGGTGTGCTATAACAAGAAAAAAAACAATTGTCGTTTATATAGGCTAAACGGGAATTGGTTTTGTTATTATGCTAGTAACAAGCCAAAAAACCACTCCTATAATAATATACCTCCTGACTGAAAAACAATATGAAAGACATGTCCACACCTCAAAGCAGTGTATGGCAACCCTTCCCTACAAGCCTCCCTTTCTGCCGTACACTGTTCGCCTTTAAACCTTCTTCGTTGGGAATTCTGTGCTATTTCGATAAAATGCAATACGATGAATATGGCTCTTTAAAATATTATTTGCCTAATATACAACTATTTATTATCTTTATTTGTCTGAGCAGTAATGCAGAAAACAAAAGGAAAGAACAGTAAACATATTTGTATTTTGATGTAACATGCAATCCGGTTTATGACGGTGAGAACAAATGAATTGGGGTTGCATTAACAATAAAACATTATGAAAAAATCGAAAACTACAGATAATAAGGAGAAGATATCCCAAAAAAGGAAATCAATCTCACTAAAAAAATTAGGTGCCTCTGAGATTCGCTATCGCCGCTTGTTTGAATCGACAAAAGACGGGATTCTTATCCTCGATGCCGAAACCGGGAAGATTGTTGACGTTAATCCGTTTTTAATTGATTTGCTGGGGTATTCAAAAAAAGAATTTATTGAAAAATTTATCTGGGAAATTGGCGCTTTTCAGGATATTATTGAAAACAAAGATAAATTACTGGAATTGCAGCAAAAGGAATATGTGCGTTATGAAGATTTACCATTGGAAACATCGGATGGGAATAAAATTCTTGTTGAATTTGTAAGCAATGTATATTTAGTAAACAACGATAAGGTTATCCAATGCCAAATACGCGATATCACTGCAAGAAAAGAGACGGAAGCAGCTCTCGAAAAAACAAGAAAAGAACTCGCGGAGATTAAAAAATCCGCAGATGAATTAAATAAATTCACTGAGAATGTAATCGACACAGTACGTGAACCATTACTTGCAATTGATAAAGATTTAAGGGTAATAAAAGCCAGCCGTTCATTCTATAATTTTTTCAAAGTAACCGCCGAAGAAACAATTGGTAAGCTTATATATGAATTGGGAAATCACCAATGGGATATTCCAAAACTCAGGGAATTGCTTGAGGAAATCATTCCCGAAAAAAATTCCTTTGATAATTACGAGGTTGAACACCACTTTTCTACCATCGGTAGACGGGTGATGCATTTAAATGCACGCCAGATAAAAAGGGCATTTGGACAAGAAAAGGTAATTCTTTTGGCCATTGAGGACATTACTGAACGAAAAGGTAAAGAAGATACCTTAGAAGAAACACATCGTGCAACAAGTGATTTTTTAAACATCCTCCTGAACCATATGCATGCACCTATTATTATATGGGACGCTTCCTTTGTAATAAAACGTTTTAACCGCAAATTTGAAGAACTAAGCGGTTATGATTCGGCTGAAGTTATCGATAAAAAAATTGATTTTCTTTTTCCAAAAGATAAAATTGCTGCAACACTTGAATTGCTTAAAAATCATCTGGACGATGAACAAGAAGTAGTTGAAATACCTATTTTAACCAAAGAAAATACTATCAGGACCGTTTTGTGGAGCTCATCGCGGATTCTTGATGCGGAAGGAAAAAATATCATTGCAACAATTTCACAGGATATAACCAGCCGCAAGCGCATTCAAAATGAAATGAAGTTTCAGGCTGACCTGATTAATAATGTAGGCCAGGCTGTTATTGCTACTGATTTGCTGGGCAAAGTGATTTTCTGGAACAATGCTGCAGAAAAAATATACGGGTGGTCAACTTCTGAAGCCATCGGAGAAAGTATTATGGATTTAACACCTGCTCTGCAATCCAATGAACAGGCCATTGAAATAATGAATAAATTAAGCGCAGGAAAAACATGGGCTGGAGAATTTCATGTAAAAAGAAAAGATGGAAGTAGTTTTCCTGCATTTGTAACCGATACACCAATACTTGACTCAAATGGAAAATTAACGGGTATCATAGGAATTTCAAGCGATATTACCGAACGCAAACGTGCCGAGATGGAATTAATAGAAGCCAAAGAAAAAGCAGAAGAAAGCGACCAGCTAAAAACTGCCTTCCTGAACAATGTATCGCACGAAATCAGAACACCCCTGAATGCTATAGTAGGCTTTTCAGATTTTCTTAACGACCCCGGTTTGATACCTGAAAAACGCAAACAATATATCGATATCATTTTACAAAGCAGCGACCAGTTGCTTGCCATTATTGATGATATAATTAGTATTGCATCGATTGAGGCCGGGCAGGAAAAAAATCAGGAAAATGAAACCAACATCAATTTAATATGTCAGCTTCTTAAGGAACAATTTTTCAAAAAAGCCAATGACAAGAATGTTACGCTTAGTTTGAAAACCACCCTGGCCGATGATGAGGCAACTATTATAACCGATGCTACCAAGCTAACACAAATAATCACCAATCTTGTGGACAATGCCCTTAAATTTACCCCACAGGGTTCTGTCAAATTTGGATATAAAGTAAAAGATAATCAATTGGAATTTTTTGTTGAAGATTCCGGAATAGGTATCCCGCTGGATATGCATGATATAATATTTAACCGGTTTCGTCAGATTGAAACCACCGCAACACGAAATTTTGGCGGTTCAGGATTAGGTCTGTCTATCTCAAAAGCTTATGTTGAAATACTTGGCGGTAATATTTGGTTAACTTCCGAATTGGGTAAAGGTTCTGTATTTTATTTTACCATTCCTTACAAAAAGGTAAATCAGGAAAAATTACCTGATATCCCCTCAATTAAGGATTTACGTTTTGAGTTTAAAACACTTTTAATTGCCGAAGATGAAGACTCTAATTTTATATTGCTGGAAGAATTGTTTTCGGAAATGGATATAAACACTATCAGGGCTGTAAATGGAATCGAAGCAGTGGAGCTATGTAAATCTAACCCAGATATTGATTTGGTGTTGATGGATTTAAAAATGCCTGAGATGGATGGCTACGAAGCAACATCTAGGATAAAAGAATTTAAATCTGATTTATCCATAATAGCCCAAACAGCATATTCTACTAAAGCTGATAGAGATAAAGCCCTGGCATGTGGTTGCTCCGATTTTATAAGCAAACCTATTAACAAAGATTTGTTGCTATCTAAAATTTATGAACAACTTCATAAATAGAACTTATCCCTGAATTCGTTCAGGCGGGCGCGGCACTTTGCAATATCTATACGTTGGGCGCCCATTTTGGAAAAATAATAGCAGTAACAAAAATTGGATTTATAGATATAATATCTTGATATTTTTGTGTTATATTTGTACATTATATTGTACATAAAATTGTAACGATATGTTAACAACAACGATTTCAGATTTTAGGA
>CAZPDP010000073.1:0-10640 GCA_964585385.1 uncultured Bacteroidales bacterium | reverse complement strand
AATCCATGAAAACAGCAATTATTAAGTACAATGCAGGCAACATCCGTTCGGTGTATTTTGCCCTGAAAAGACTGGGTGTTGAAGCTGAAATAACAGACGAGCACGCCAAAATCAAAAAGGCAGACCGGGTGATTTTTCCCGGTGTAGGCGAGGCCTCCTCGACCATGAAGCATTTGAAAAGCAAAGGGCTGGATAAGCTGATTAAAGAGTTAACTCAGCCTGTCCTTGCCATCTGCCTGGGTATGCAGTTGCTTTGCGGCAGCTCCGAAGAAGGCGATGCAGAAGGGCTTTCCATAATTCAGGAAAGGGTCAGACGGTTTGACAATAGCCTGAAAGTTCCCCACATGGGCTGGAATCAGATAGGCCAATTGAAAAGCCCGCTGTTTAAAGAGGTAGAAGAGGGCAGCTTTGTGTATTTTGTACACAGTTACTACGTACCCCAAAACCCATTCAGCGCTGCAGTAACAGATTATGGAATACCCTTCAGCGCTGCTCTGAAATCCGAAAACTTTTATGCCACCCAGTTTCATCCTGAAAAGAGTGGAACAGTGGGCAGTCAAATCCTGAAAAATTTTATTGACTTATGATAGAAATAATACCCGCAATTGATATTATAGAAGGGAAATGTGTACGGCTGGAACGAGGCGATTTCAGTCGAAAAACCGAGTACAGCCAATCGCCTCTTGAAATGGCAAAGAATTTTGAATCGCAGGGAGTGAAACGGCTGCACATTGTCGATTTGGAAGGAGCGAAAGACCAATCTACCCGGAATCTTAAAGTTTTGGAGGAGGTTGCAAAAAACACCGGGCTTTCAATCGATTTTGGAGGTGGTATCCGGATGTGCAGTCAGATTGAGAGGCTCTTCAATGCAGGAGCTGACTATCTTACTATAGGCAGCATGGCAATCAAAAATGCTGCTGAATTCAGGCAAATCCTGGAAGAGATGGATCCCGGCAGATTTATCCTGGCCGCTGATTCTTACCATGGGAAAGTGGCAACCGAAGGCTGGATGAACCGAACCACTATGCCCCTGGAAGATTTTCTGGATGAATACAGGACTTTGGGATTAAAGGAGGTTATGTGCACAGACATTACAAAAGACGGAATGTTAAAAGGAATTGACCTGGATTTTTATGCACGGATCAGGGCCTGGTTTCCCGATTTGAGCATCATTGCCAGTGGAGGGGTGAGTTCTGAAAGCGATATTAAAAACTTGCAGATGATTGGCATAGACAGGGTTATTGTGGGCAAAGCCATTTATGAAGGCAGAATCAGCCTGGAGAAATTAATTGAAAATCAATAAACAAAATAATATGTTAGCAAAACGAATCATACCCTGCCTGGATATAAGAGACGGAAGAACCGTTAAAGGCATCAATTTTGAAGGAATCCGGGATGTGGGAGACCCGGTGGAACTGGGTAAGCGCTATTCCCGCGAAGGAGCCGATGAATTGGTTTACCTGGATATCACAGCTACCCATGAGAAGCGCAAAACCTTGCCGGCTCTTGTCCGCAGGATTGCTGAGAACCTGAATATTCCCTTTACAGTTGGGGGAGGAGTGAATTCAACCGACGATGCCCGGATATTGCTTGATGCCGGGGCAGATAAAATATCTGTAAATTCTGCCGCCGTAAAGGATCCTTCCATCATTGATAAACTTTCTTCCGCTTATGGCAGTCAGTTTGTTACCCTCGCCATTGACGCAAAGCATGTTGAAGGTCAGTGGAAGGTTTTTATTCATGGAGGAAGACTGGAAACGAATAAAGACTTGTTTGAATGGGCCAGGGAAGGAGAAGAACGCGGATGCGGCGAAATCCTTTTCACCTCCATGAATCATGACGGTGTAAAAGAAGGCTATGCCAACGAACCTCTTGCAATGTTGAGCCGGGAAAGAAACATACCGGTTATCGCCTCCGGAGGCGCCGGAAAGGTTGAACATTTTGTGGATTTGTTCAACCGGACCAATGCGGATGCTGCCCTGGCAGCCAGTATTTTTCACTATAAAGAAATAGAAATTGAAAACCTGAAAAAAACACTCAAAGAAAATGGAATCACAGTCAGAATATAAGAGTCCTGCCAAAGAATCTCTGGATTTTAATAAATCAGGCGGAATCATACCTGTTGTTATCCAGGATAATGACACCAACAAAGTATTGATGCTCGGTTATATGAATATGGAAGCGTATGAAAAAACCCTGCAGGAGGGGTATGTTCATTTTTACAGTCGTTCCCGCGAAAAACTATGGAAAAAGGGGGAGACCAGCGGAAATTTCCTGGAGGTGAAAGAAATCAAAACCGATTGCGACAACGATTCATTACTGGTTAAAGTGAGGCCTTATGGCAATGTTTGTCATACCGGTTCATACAGTTGTTTCAATGAATCCAGTCAAAAGCCATCCTTTTTGTATGCATTGCAGGAGGTTATTCAGGACAGGAAAGAGAAGATGCCGGGGGATTCCTATACTACCAGTCTTTTTAGCAAAGGAGTGAACAAGATAGCTCAGAAAGTGGGAGAGGAAGCGGTAGAGCTAATTATTGAGGCTAAAGACAACAACAGGGAATTGTTCCTGAATGAAACTGCCGACTTACTTTATCATTTGCTGGTGCTGATCACTCAGAAGGGCTATACCCTGGAAGAAGCTGAAGAGGTTCTCAAAGAAAGGCATCCGCATCTAACAGGATAGAACACGGATAACATTTCGCTCCTGTTCAAGAGAGCGGACCAGGAAGGTTCCTTTGTGTTCTCAACCTTCCCAATCATCACGCACATAGTTGTCTGCTTTCCGGATACCGAGTATGTGCCCGGCTTTTGATATCATATGAGTTCCAAGCGGGGTAGTCAGGAAAACGAAGATGACAATCACGATTCCTTTAATAAAAAAGCCGGGCTCAGGAAATGCCAAAAAAGATCCAATCAAAAGCAGCGTGATTCCAAAGGATGTGGTTTTTGTGGTGGAATGCATCCGCATATATAAATCCTGTAATTTGAGTATCCCGATTGCAGATACCAAAATAAATAAAGACCCCAGTACCAAAAATAAAAAAGACAGCCATTCAAGCATATCAACCTCCTTTTGTTAAATATTTTGCTATTGCAACAGAGGCAATAAACAATACCAGAGACAATACAATAACAATATCCAGGTATTGTGTTTTACCTGTGATGATCATAACCATCAGAACAATTCCCAGGCTTATAAATGCCAGTAAATCAAGAGCTATAACCCTGTCCGGGATCGAAGGCCCTTTTATCAGTCTGATCAATACCAGCATGAAAGCTGCAATCAATATGTATATGCCTATTTTTGCTCCGAGAATTATCATAGCAGATTCAGTTGAATAGTTTCCAAATTTTATGTTCCAAATGTTTTATTTCCCTGATAGCAGTTTCTTCATTAGAAAGAAAAAGGAAGTGCACAAAAATGAATTTCTTGTCATCTGTTACATCCAGTGTAAAGCTACCCGGGGTCATACTTATGGAGTTCACCAGGAGTAAAATTGCCTGGTTATGCTTAAGCCTAATGGGAATTTTGATAATTCCCGGTGTCATTTTTAATTTTGGGGAAAGGATATAATAAGCCAATTCAAAATTCGCCTGTATCACTTTAATGATATAGAAATAAATGAATTCGAATATGTAAAGCAATTTTAAAATAAATTTCATAATTGATATTTTAACTGTCCCATGTTTAGAATTCTTATTTTAATACAGCTTCAATATATATTTCCGGGTTTTTCAATACAAAAGATGCTTCCATAAATGCCTCCATGAAAAACTTTGCAAACACACCCAGAACCAGGGTTGAAAAAGCAAGTATAGCGGTTGAGTAAACCATGGAAGGTTTAAGTTTAATGTTGTATTTGTTTTGCTCTTCATTGGGTGCAGGCTTCCAGAAAGCCTCATTCCATATTTTCAGCATGGAAAACAGGGTGACGATGCCTACCCAGATGGCAATTCCTGTAATAACAAAATTACCGTTTTCAAACCCCCCTTTGATGAGGAATAGTTTTCCAAAAAAGCCCGAAAGGGGCGGAAGTCCGGCAAGTGCAAATGCAGGCACAAAAAAGAACAACCCGAGCCAGGGATTATCGGTAAAAAGCCCGCCAATCGATTTCAACTGGTAGGTGCCTGTTTTTTCATGTATCAAACCACCGGCAAGAAATGCGGCTGTTTTAGAAAGAATATTATGCACCATGAAAAAGAGCGCTGCTGCAAGAGCAAATTCTGTAAATATGGCTAATCCCATAATAATGTACCCTACCTGGCTGATGATGTGAAACGACAGGATTTTTCGGATGTCATACTGAGAAGCAGCCGCCAGGACACCTATAACCATAGTTAAGCCTGCTATAACAATCAGAAGGTTTTGCCAGAAAGGGGGCATATCTGTCATAAAAAGAGTAAAAAAACGAATCAGGGCGTATACTCCAATCTTTGTAAGCAATGCTGCAAAGAGCGCTGTTATTGTAATAGGGGGTGTATGATAGGAAGAGGGGAGCCAGAAAAAGAACGGAAAAACAGCAGCTTTGATGGAAAAAGCCACGAAGAAGAGTATGAAGGATGAGTGCATCAGGGTAAACTGGTCATTTTCCCTGATAATCACTGATAAGTCAGCCATGTTAAGCGTTCCTGTTTTACCGTACAGTAACCCTATCCCGGCCAGGAAAGCCATGGAACCGAGCAGGTTCATGGTAACGTATTTTATGGATCCTTCCAGTTGTACCTTTTCACTACCTAAAGCAATTAAAACAAACGAAGAGATGAGCATCACTTCAAACCATACATACATGTTGAATATGTCTCCGGCAATCAGCGATCCGCTCACACCCATAACGAGGGTGTGGAAGAAAAGAAAAAACTTGAACTTGTGACGCTTGTCATCTATTCCTTTTATAGCATAGAAGGCTACACAAACCGCTGTAAAAGAGCTGAATAATAACATGGACGCACTCAGCATATCCACGACAAGAGTGATTCCGTAAGGAGCTTCCCATCCTCCAACCTGGGCTACCTGAATCCCCTGGTTCTTTACTTCCACGAAAATAAAGATGCTTGCCAGAAAAATAGCAAGGGTTCCTGCAATTCCAATATATTTTGACCATTTTGTATTCTTTCCTGCAATCAGGAGGAGAATAATGGTAATGAACGGTATTATTATAGGTAGCGTTGTGATCATTCCTTATCTGTTTGTTTTATCTGATCCATATCGTATGTGCCGGTCTTTTTATAATATTTGTATTTTAAAACCAAAATAAAGGCAACAATACCAAAGCCAATTACAATAGCAGTAAGAACCAGGGCCTGTGGTAAAGGATCTGCCATGTTTTGGTTTGCTTCAGCGCTTTTTTCATACACGAAAGCCGGCTCTCCTTGTGTCAGCCCTGAAGCCATAAAAATAAGCAGGTTGGTGGCATTGCTGATAAATATAATGCCCAGGATAAGCTTAACCAGACTTCGTCTAAGCAGAAGATAAACACCTGCTGTATAAAGAATTCCTGTTATTATTGCAAGATTTACTTCCATATCCATTCCTCCATTATCGACGTGTATATAAGAAAGATAAAGCCTATAACTGTGAGGTATACTCCCACATCAAACAAAACAGGTGTTCCCATTTTTATAGGTTCCTGAAATCCTTGAATGTTGAGTTTCAGCCAAATACCTTTCAGTAAAATTTCGTTTGAGATAATCCCGGTGACCATACTGATAAAGACGCAGCTCAACCCGGATATTAAAAATATACTTTCCTTTCTTTCGGGTTTATCGGGAACACTATCTTTTTCAAAAGCCATACGAGACAGAATTAAAGCGCTGCCCGCAATTAATCCTCCTATAAATCCCCCTCCGGGATGATTGTGTCCCCGGAACAACAGCCACAATGAAATTCCAAGAAAAAGGAATTTCAATATGTTTGCTGCCATTTTAAGTATTATAGAATTCATGATCGTTCAATTTTTAAAAGTGCAACAATTCCCAGGGCCGCGATCATCAGTACTGTTATTTCTCCCAGCGTATCAAGCGCCCTGAAATCTACCAGGATAACATTCACAATATTGCTTCCAAAGCCTTCGCTCAGTCCTTTATCCAGGAAAAACTCAGGCAACTTGTTTTTGGGGTTCAAATCCTGCGCTGTCAGGGCAACACCTGTCATAAACCCTCCTATTGTCAATGCAATGATGCCGTCACGGATTTTGGAGGTTCGGGATGATAACCTGGCAAAGCGGGGTAATTTTATGATAACCATGACGAAAATAATCATGGTGAGTGTTTCTACCAACAACTGTGTGATTGCAAGGTCTATCGCGCTATACATTGCATATATCAGGGCTACACCATAACCAACCACCCCCATGGAAATAATGGCTGTTAAGCGTGAGTTGGTGAAGATGGTGAATATTGTGGCTACCAGCATAATGATAGAAATGAGAATGGTATATAACGGGATATCCACCGAAGGTGTTTCAATTAACCAGAATTTAGTGTCAATAAGCTGGTTCCATCCAAGGAGGGCAAATGCTACAAACAGAATCATAAGATAGTACCTGTGGTATCCATGCTGAATATAAAGGGTGTTTCTCTTGGAAAAAGAAATAACCCAATCCAGGAACTTAAAAAAGAGATCGCTAAAACTAACACTGAATAATACACGGTTTATCCTTCTTAATACGGGAATTATATGTTTTCTCAGCAGAAATAGTACGATACCTGAAATAAGAGTAAGTAAGCTGAGAAGGAATATCTGGTTAAACCCGTGCCAGAGGTGTAATTCAATTTTAAGCGGCTTGCTTTGTACTGCACTGAGCGCCGGTTGAATAAGCTTTTCTCCTAATTCATAGGGGAACAGACCCAGTAATAATCCACCAACTGCCAGGATTAACGGGCCGAGCCAGAAGTGGAAAGAAGTTTCCCTGGGAATTTTCGGCGCATAAGATACCCTCCGGAAGAAAACATTATATGCAATAAAAATGGAAACCCAAACCATAAATACATTCGAAACCACCCCTGCAAATACTATAAAGCTATGTATATTAGGAGCCTGCATTTTAGCCTCGTAAACGACCTCTTTCCCGACGAAGCCTATCAAAGGTGGCATACCCATCATTGAAAGAAGAGCCAGTATAGCAACAATTGTGGTTATTGGCATTTTACGGGCAAGATTTCCAAGCAGTTCAATGTCCCGTGTGCCGGTCTTTTTATCTATAGAACCGGCCACCATAAACAGTGTTCCTTTATACAGGGCGTGAACGATTAAATAGATCAGGGCGCCTTTCATAGCTAGCTCCGTATCGATACCAATCATCAGCATGAGTATTCCTAGTGCGCTAATTGTTGTATACGCCAGTATGGCTTTCAGGTCTTTTTGGGTAAGAGCAAGATAGGCTCCGACAATCATACTTACTCCTCCAAAAATCGGAATAATAGTCTGCCATTCAGGTGTACCTCCCAAAACCGGGTTAAGCCTGATTAACAGATAAACCCCTGCTTTAACCATTGTAGCAGAGTGAAGAAATGCACTAACGGGAGATGGAGCCTGCATGGCGCCCGGCAGCCAGAAATGAAAGGGGAATTGGGCTGATTTGCTAAATGCCCCGCCAAGTATTAATATCAGGATTGCAATATAAAAGGGATGTGCAGTGATAGCGCTACTCTGAAAAATCAATTGCTGTATATTGTAGGTCCCTGAAGCAATACCCAGCAAAACAAAACCACTGAGCATCATCAGCCCTCCAAAACCTGTTACCAGCAAGGCTTGCAAAGCAGCTTTCCGGGTTGGTTCCTCCTTGTGCTTGAAACCGATCAGCAAAAAGGAACTGATGCCTGTCAATTCCCAGAATATAAATAATAGCAACAGGTTGCTTGATAGCACCACACCCAGCATGGAACCCATAAAAATCATAAGGTAGAAATAAAACCGCTTCTTGTGAGGATATGAGCGCATGTACTGGTGTACATAGACCAGTATAAAAGATCCTATACCTGTTATTAAGAGAGCGAATATCAGACTAAGCCCATCCAGGGTAAATTGTAAATTCAGTCCGATAAAGGGCAGCCAGTTGTAAGTGTTAACTATGGCTCCAACTGCTCCAATTTTATTGGTTTGTAATAGGAAGTAAATGAAAATTCCCAGCGGGAAAAGGGCCAGAATAATTCCTTTAAAATTTCTTGTTTTTTTGGGTAAAACTAAAGATAGCCCGGCTGCGATAAATAATATTAATACTGTTAGCTCCACTAGTCTTTATTTTCTTTATGTTTTAATTCAAATGTAATTTAGCCCGAATAATTAACTTCGTTGAGGGCTTCGCCGTTCAAAAATTATTCCTGTCTCCGTTAATACCGCCTTGCGGTACAGGATCTGCATTTTATTCATATTTAAAAAAATTATGAATAATGCTGGTTAGTTTAACAGAAAAAATCCCTTTAGGTTTAATACAAATATTAATTCTTGTCTCTGTTTTTGATAAAATTACTTGCTTTTTCCAGCTTTTCCAAATTACCGATGTCAAACCAATACGATTGTTCGTCCTGGAAGCCGTATATATTCTCTTGTTTTGCAATGTCCAGGTAAGCTTCTATTACAGAAAACTTTCTTTGATTGGGGAAATACTGAAATATTTCAGGATTTAAGATATGAATACCACTAAATGCGAGTCTTTTTTCATACGAGCCATTACCTGCTAATTTCATCTCATCTTTTTTCGTATTTTCCCATCCGGCAAGCCTGTTGTTATGGTCAAACAGAAGATAACGCGAAGATTCTCTTTTTCTGACTACCAGCGTTGCAATACCGTCATGCTGCTTATGGTAATTCCATAGAACCCATAGGTTAAGATTTGTCAGGATGTCTGTATTGTAAACCAGGAAAGGCTCATCACCGAAAAACCATCCGGCTTTTTTAATGGCTCCGCCTGTATCCAGTAATTCATCGTATTCTTCAGAGAAATGAATGGTAATCCCAAAATTGTTATTTTTTTTCAGAAAGTTTATTATTTGTTCCGGGAAATGGTGAAGATTAATGATGATTTCGTTAAAACCAAAATATTTTAAATGCCTGACAGACCGTTCCAGCATGGTTTCACCCTCAACCTCTACCAGTGCCTTGGGTATATCATTTGTTAGCGGCTTTAACCTGCTTCCGATACCGGCTGCAAGAATCATTGCTTTCATAAGCCCTTTATTTGGGGAAGTTCCAGGTGATTCAACTCAACAATTACATCATATTTTTCCCTGATTTGTTTCGCCATCCACTCGGCACAATAAACGGACCTGTGCTGTCCGCCGGTACAACCAAAGCTGATGGTAAGATTTTCAAAACCGCGTTCCAGGTAATTTTTAATGTTGACTTCAACAAGTTCTTTGGCGCTTTTCAAAAAACTATCTATCACGGTGTTCTTATGAAAGAAATCAATCACCTCCTGGTCTTTTCCTGTCAGATAAGCATATCGTTCATACCTTCCCGGGTTCAAAATGCCTCGGCAATCCATTACAAACCCTCCGCCATTTCCTGTGGGATCATAGGGGACACCTCTTTTAAAGGAAAAACTGTTGATGGTTATTTTTAATTTACCGGATGCTTCCATTATCAATTTGCTTTAGAGATTTGAGTTTCTGTATAATTTTATTCAACTCATCAAGTTCATCAAGGATGGATGTTTTTTCTGATAGTTGCCTGAGATTGTTAAGTGCGTATGGGATGCTTTCAATAAAATGTTTTTTTCTTTCCCTGAGTCCTCTCAGACCATAAGCTCCCAGGGTCTGCAGGACCCGTATAAAAGCAATGGCGTAATAATACCTGAGAAATTCCTCTTTGGAAAGAGGTGTTAACATTCGGGCTATACCGATGTAATAGTTGAGAACTTCATTCTTTACGTGTTCCGGTATTCCGGCTCTTGCCTGAAACAGGAGAGAGGCAAGATCGTATTGCAGTGGGCCTTTTCTTCCTCCCTGGTAGTCAATAAAAAATAAACGATTATCGTGAACCATAATATTTCGTGACTGGAAGTCCCTGTACATAAAAAAATCTTTGTTTTCCGAATCGATAAATTCTGCCAGTTTCCCGAAATCCTGCCGAAGGTTCTTGTTTGAGTATTCCATGCCTATCCTGTCAAGAAACTGGTTGCGGAAATATTCGAGGTCATAAAGTATGGCAGGCTGGTCAAACTCCTTGTAAGGATAACATTTTGAGAAATCAAGTTTTTTCCCTGCCACTATCTGAAATCGCACAAGTTCGCGGACTACTTTCTTCAGCCAGGCTATAACTGCATTAGTGTTTGGACTCCCTGCAATTTCTGAAAAAAGCGTTTTGTCGCCCAAATCTTGCATCAGATAGATGTTATTGGAGAGATCAGTCAGATAAATTTCAGGAACCTGCAAATTTTCCTGGAGGAAGAAATGTGTCATATAGAGAAAAGTCTCATTTTCTTTTTTATGGGGATTGTAGGCACCAATAACCTGTTTTTTCCGGCCTTTTAACCTGAAATATACCCGGTCTGAACCTGAATGGGGCAGAGGTTTGACAGAATCCGGCTTCTCACCGCAATACTTGTAATATAGCTTGCTCAGCTGTTTTTGGAGTTCCTGGTTCAAATTTATCCCTTCTTTTTTTACAAAGTTAGGAATATCTGTTAAATTTAAGGCTTC
>CAZPDP010000072.1:5116-10773 GCA_964585385.1 uncultured Bacteroidales bacterium | reverse complement strand
TATGGAAAAATCAGAAGACAAAAAGAAAATAGCACGACGTAATTTTTTACGAAGTGCATTGTTAGCTGGTTCAACAATAGGGCTTGCTGTGACAGGGGTTCTGGTATCCCGGTCTGGGAGACAGGGGGATACACCCATTGGAAAAGATACCATCCGTCTGTTGGATGAACCCGAAACCATAAAAACAGGCAAACAATCGGATGTTTTGCTACGCATGCAAAAAGAACTGCGAAAAGCGTTAAAAAAGCCGGTCGAAGAACGACGGTGGATTATGGTCATTGATACACGAAAATGTGTAGGCTGCAATGCATGTACCATATCCTGCGTCGCCGAAAATAAACTCCCCCCGGGAGTGGTTTACCGTCCTGTGGTGGAGGAAGAATTTGGAACATATCCCAATGTTCAGTTGCGGTATTTTCCAAGGCCTTGTATGCAATGCGCAAGTCCTTCCTGCACAGCAGTTTGCCCCGTGAATGCTACATGGAAACGCGAAGACGGAATTACTGCCATTGACTATGAAAAGTGTATAGGGTGCCGCTATTGTTTAACGGCATGTCCTTATGGTGCAAGAAACAGCGATTTCGGTGAATATTATACCGAAGCAACCCCCGAAAAGCAACCGTATGAAAAATTACCCAACCACGAGTATGGGAAATCATGGAATCGTAAAAATCATCAATCACCGGTTGGAAACGCCCGGAAATGTCATTTTTGCCTGCATCGCCTGGACGAAGGGTTACTACCCCAATGTGTGACAACCTGCATCGGACGGGCAACCTATTTTGGAGATGCTAATGATCCGGATAGTCTGGTTTCAGAACTTTCGACCCGGCCGAACCAGATCAAACTACTGGAGGAAAAAAATACCAAACCAAAAGTTATTTATTTAATCTGATGATATTATGAGTAAAAAATTACAAAAATATTTAAAGGTTTTATGGAGCATCCTTTTTATAATAGGATTTGTTGCTCTGGTAACTAAACTTGCTACAGGTGAAAGATATGTCGGTTATGGAAGTTATGTGCCCTGGGGCCTCTGGGTAGCCCTGTATTTCCATTTTGTGGGTATTGGTGGAGGTGTATTTGTAATAGCGGCTGGTGGATATATTATGGGGCTTCCGGGTTTTCGTGAAAACATCAGAAACATAATGATCATTTGCATATCCGCTGTTATAGCCGGATTACTATCGGTATGGCTCGATTTGGGAAAACCACTAGAATTCCAAAATATCTTTTTTTCACCGAATTTTGGGTCTATGATGACTTTCAACGCCTGGTCATATACCGCCTTCGTGATCATGATGGCCTTTATTTTCTATTTGTCGTATAAAAAACAAAACTTAACAGATTTGAATGACAGAACCGGATGGTTGCTACCAATCATGATTCTGGGCATTTTCATTTCTATCGCCTTCCCCAGCCAAAGCGGTTCGTTCTTTGGTGTCGTTGACGCCAAACCATTTTGGAACTCAGGTCTTTTACCTGTTATGTTTTTAACATCTGCCATAACATCCGGCGCTGCTGTGCTAATGTTCTATTTCACAATTATTACTAAAAACTATAAGCCGGATGGTGCCAGTTTTAATTATCTTCTAAAAGTATTAGTAGGTGGAATAGCTGTCTATTTAGCTTCTGAATTTGCAGAATACAGCATTGCCTATTGGTCACCTAACTCTCATACTTTTGAGGCTGCAAAGCTTGTGATTGAAGGGCCATTATGGTGGACATTCTGGATTGTTCTTATTGGCGGTTCCCTGGTAGCCCTTTATCTTCTATTTTCTATCAAAACCAAAGCTTCATACGGAATTGCGGGTTTTATCATTGCCGTTATTTTTGTTGCTGCCCGGTTAAACATACTAATTCCCGGACAAAGCATTGCAGAACTTGAAGGATTAAAAGAAGCTTTTCATCATGAAAGACTAAGTTTCATTTACTTACCAACCCTGTTGGAATACCTGGTCTCGTTTTTTATTGCTACGTTGCCGGTTGGACTTTCTTATGCAGGAATTAATCTTTTGAAAAAATTTGAAACTGCCAAATTAAAAAAATAAGAATATGGATAAAAAAGATAAAAATATATCCCGTCGTAACTTTTTAGGTAAAGGGGCTCTTTTAGGTGCAGGAATGGGCCTGGCTCCCTGGGCTGCAATGTCACAGGAACAAAAAAACCGAATTCTCAAAAACAGTAAACCCGATACTGACTACTTACTGAATAATGCCGAAAATGTTATCCATTCGGTTTGCCTGAATTGTAATACTGGCTGTGGTATTAAGGCAAAAATCCAGGATGGCGTATTGGCAAAAATTGATGGTAATCCATACAATCCATGGACAATGGTTCCTCATCTGCCCATGACCGCCAAACCGGATGAAGCCGCAAAAGTTGACGGAGGCCTTTGTCCAAAGGGACAAGCCGGAATTCAAATTGCGTATGATCCCTATCGCATCAGAAAAGTATTAAAAAGAGCGGGTAAACGCGGCGAGAATAAGTGGAAAACCATCTCTTTTGACCAGGCGATTACAGAAATTGTGCAAGGGGGCAAACTGTTTTCTCATGTGCCGGGAGAAGAAAACCGGAATGTAGAAGGACTGGATTCCATTATGGCCCTTAAGGACGGTAAGCTTGCCAAACAGATGGGTAAAGATATTGAGAAGATATGGAAAGAAAAAGACAGAAATAAGAAAAAAGAAAAAGTTGAACTGTTTAAGAAAAAATATCACAATCACCTGGATAAGTTGATTGATCCCGATCATCCCGACCTGGGACCGAAAAATAACCAGTTTGTAATGGCATACGGCAGATTAAAAAGCGGCCGAAAAGATTTTTTTAAACGCTTTCTGAAAGCATACGGATCAACTAACCTGCATGGACATACTACGGTTTGCCAGGGATCATTGTACTTTACATGTAAAGCAATCAATGTGCAGTACGAAGAAGGAAAATTTCAGGGGGGAGATAAATTCTACTGGCAGGCGGATCTGGAACATTCAAAGTACGTGCTGTTTGCCGGGGCCAATCTTTTCGAAGCCAATTACGGTCCGACGAACCGTACGGTCAGACTGACAGAAAATCTGGAAAGCGGATATACAAAAATCAGTGTAGTCGATCCACGATTCTCTAAACTAGCCAGCAAAGCAGAAACCTGGCTTCCTGTAAAACCAGGCAAAGATGCACCTCTCGCTTTGGCCATCATTCAATGGATTATACAGAACAAACGATACGACTCCAAATTTTTGTCATTAGCCAATTATGCCGCGGCAAAAGAAAATGATGAGCCATCATGGCCAGACGCTTGCTTACTGGTTGAAATTAAAGATGGAAAACCCGGGAAATTGGTAAGAGCTGCTGATCTGGGAATTAAACAGGCTGAAACACGAAAATCCGGTTCCGGTACGTATGTAGAAAAATTTCTTGTAGCCATGGTTAACGGGAAACCGGAATGGGTCGATCCGAATGACGAAAACAGGCCCGTTTACGGAGACTTGTTGGTTGATACTGAACTGACCAACCGCCAGGGTGAAAAAGTGCGCGTGAAATCTGGCTTGCAAGTGCTTAAAGAATCATCAGAAGAAAAATCCTTTTCGGAGTGGTGTGAGTTAGCCGGAGTAAAAGAGGAGGATGTGCGGCATGTGGCCAAAGAATTAACCAGCTACGGGAAACAGGCAGCAGTAGATATTCACAGGGGTCCGGCCCAGCATACCAACGGCTTTTACAATGTATTTAGCTGGATGTCGATCAATATGCTGATTGGAAACTTTGGCTGGGCCGGTGGTATGTCAAAAGCAACAACTTACAAATACGATGGTTCTAAAGGTGGCGTCTTCGACCTGAGTAAAATAAAAGAAAAGATACCGGCTTTTGGTATCAGCTCCATCCGCCATGGCATTAGCTATGAAGAAACCACCCTTTTTAATGGCTATCCTGCCAAAAGAAACTGGTTTCCCCTTTCTTCATCGGTTTATGAGGAAATTATTCCGAGTATTGCAGATCGTTATCCCTATCCGGTTAAAGCCCTGTTTATGTATATGGGAGCACCTACTTACGCTTTGCCGGCAGGGCATACCAACATAGATATATTATCCGATGTGGAAAAGTTACCCCTGTTTATCTCCAGCGATATCCTGATTGGTTCTACCTCCATGTATGCCGATTACATTTTCCCGGACCAATCGTTCCTTGAAAGGTGGGAATTCCAGGGCTCACATCCCAATATGCCGCCCAAGGTCGAAAACATCAGGCAGCCGGTAATTTCTTCAATCCCTGAAAAGATCAAATTGTATGGAGAAGAAATGCCCATAAACCTGGAATCTTTTATGATGGGACTTAATGAAAAATTGGGGCTCAAAGCTTTTGGCCCTGATGCTTTAGGTGAAGGGAAACACATAAATAAACCGGATGACTTTTATATCCGGGCGGTGACCAACCTGGCTACATCCGAAGGGGGCGTACCTGATGCTGATGCAAGAGAGCTGGAAATATTTTCCAAAGCCAGAAAACACCTGGATAAATCGGTCTTTGATGAAGTACGCTGGAAAAACCTGGCTGGACGAAAAAACTGGCCCAAAACGGTTTATCTCCTTAACCGGGGCGGACGCTATGAGGAACATGCCAAATCATTTAAAGGCAAACAACTTGCACATCCGTTTAGGGGTATGCTGCAACTGTACCAGGAAAAAACGGCAAGTTTGAAATATTCGGCAACCGGCGAAAACTACTATGGAATTGCCAAATATGTGCCCGTAACCAACTATGCACAGGAAGATATTTCAAAGCTGTCTGACGGGTATGAATTTTCATTGATTACCCACCGTACCATTAACCAGACAAAATCAAGGACCGTTTCCTCGTACTGGCTGCTTTCTCTTTTACCGGAAAACGGGATAATTATTAACCCTGATGATGCTAAAAGGCTGCAACTTGATAAAGATGACAGGGTGAGAGTGATAAGTGCTACCAACACCAGCGGGGTTTGGGACTTAAAAAACGGAAAAAACAAAGAAATGGTCGGAAAAATCGTTCCATCAGAAACGATGAGACCTGGTGTTATATCCTTTGTTCTCGGATTTGGACATTGGGCCTACGGGGCTGTCGATGTGGAAATTAACGGTGAAACCATTAAGGGTGATTCAAGAAGAGCTCAGGGAGTGCATGCCAATGCAGCTATGTGGACGGATTCATCCCTGCGCAACAACACCTGTATGATTGACCCCGTTGGCGGTAGTGTTTCGTTTTACGATACTAAGGTAAAGCTTGAAAAGGTATAGCTAGGAGTTCTAAGAAAACACTTTCTTGGCTTGCCCGCTGCCCTTTATTTTCCGGCAACTGCCGGAAGGCTAACCCGCTCAATAAAAGCCGATTATGCATTTGCAATATAAAACGTAAACAGTTTATTTCAGTTTAGAAGGAGTTTTCTTAGAGACACTAACTAGTAAATTAAATAACATATTATAAATCTCCGAGTTTTGTTCCCTAAAGCTTATAAAGACAGGGGAACAAAACCAACGGGACAAAAGGGAAACCTGCTGTCCTCCCGACTCACGTTTGAACAGGCGTGATGAATTGGAAAGGAGTGGTAATTTTTCAGAAATTTAGCCTCGAAAAAGAATGTTAGTGTTCTTTGTAGATAGGTTATTTAATGAATGAAAATAACATCCAC
>CAZPDP010000072.1:2714-5016 GCA_964585385.1 uncultured Bacteroidales bacterium | reverse complement strand
TGGCTGAAAAGCAAATGGCCCAAAGGTCTTTTTATATGTGAATCGGGGGGTATGATTGACCATATAAAACCCGGGTTGTTTTTTTTCTTAAAAACAGACCCGATACCCGAAGGAAAAAAAAGATTTCTAGGTTTAGCACCTATTTTAGTCAATTATACTGATGGTCACAGCGATTTTGACATTAAAAAAATAGTCATAGAAAATGGTACTTTTATGCTATCACCAAATTATTAGCACATTATTAGCACATTAAAAAATTAGCAAATTAGCAAATTAACAAAATTATGAATAATGCAGGTTAGCTAACTGGTGAATTCGTTTTTTCGCTAATACACTACAAGTTGTTTTTGTCTTTCTTAGAATGTCTTAAAACTTTGGCTTCCAAATAAAAAATTATTTCTTCGGCTATATTCTTAATTTGATCCCCTACCCTTTCCAGTTTATTTATAGTACGGAAAAGATATAGACCATCCATTAAATTCTGATCCTTATTTTCTGAATAAAACTTTGCAATCACTTTAGCAGATTGTAAATTTTTCTTATCAATAAACTTATCTTTTCTGAAGACTTTCCTTGCATAATTTGCATCTTCATTTTCCATTGCATCAATAACATCACCAAACATCTCATCAGCTTTGTCAAATATTGTTTCTACCTCTAATTTGTCAATTAATTTCTCATTGAATTTTGAATCAAAATCAAGAACAAATTGGGCAATGCCATATGCATGATCACCGATTCTTTCTGTGTTTGTTACACATTTAATTAAAGCAATCAACAATCTTAAATCTCCTGCCACTGGTTGATGTAAAGCAAGATAATTACTGCAATCGCTGTTTATACTTAACTCAAATGCATCTACCCTGTTTTCATTATGTACAACCTCTTCAGCTAAATCAAGATCTTGTTCAATCATAGCTTTTTTTGCTTTCTGCAACTGGTCCCTGGTGTAATCCATCATTACTACCAAAGATAACCTTAGTTTTTGTAACTCCCTTTCCTGGTATTGTATCATATTTCAAATCAATTATAACTTATTTATCCAAACCGGCCTGTGATATAGTTCTCTGTTTTCTCATATTTGGGATTCGTAAATAATTTATGGGTTGTATCATATTCTATGAGGTCTCCCATATACAGAAAAGCTGTAGAATCGCTTATCCTCCCTGCCTGCTGCATATTATGCGTAACAATAAGAATCGTATATTGTTCTTTGAGTTGGGTGATTAAATCTTCTATTTTTGCTGTTGAAATAGGATCGAGTGCAGAAGTAGGTTCATCCATTAATATAATCGAGGGTTTTACTGCCAATGTTCTGGCAATACAAAGCCTTTGCTGCTGACCTCCGGACAATGACAGGGCATTTCTTTTGAGATCATCCCGTACTTCGCCCCATAGACCAACCTGCTGTATTGCATTCTTGACTCTTTCTTCCAATAGGTTTTTATTTTTCATACCCTGTATTTTGAGACCATAAGCAACATTATCAAAAATGGATTTGGGAAATGGATTGGGTTTCTGAAATACCATTCCGACATCTCTTCTTAATTGTTCTATCTGAATTTTATCCTTATAAATATTAACGTCATTAATATAAATATCACCAGTATGCTTAAAATTACCTATAAAATCATTCATCCTGTTAAATGCCCGTAAAAATGTTGACTTTCCGCAACCTGAGGGTCCAATAAATGCCGTAATGGAATTTTTCTTTATGTCCATTGAAATATTTTTAATGGCTGGAAAATCACCATAATACATACTGGAATGTTCCGTGCGGATGATTACCTGGTGATTACTCACGTGTTCTTTACTTAAATACTTCTCAGCAATGACCTCACCATTTCTGTTTTTACTTTTTCCAGCACGTTTATCCTCAAGTTTCATATCCATTGTTTTTAAATCTTCCATAGTATTTATTTGTATTTTTTCTTTACCCGGTCAGTTTCTTCTGCCATCTGTTTCTTAAATAAACAGCTATACCATTCATAATTAAAGTAATTGCCAATAATACGAGAATCGCAGCGGCTGCATTAATTATAAAACCATGCTGTGGTCTTGAAGTCCAGTTAAATATTTGTATTGGCAACACTGTGAATTCATCCATCGGTGAAGATGGAACGAAAGGTACATACGCCAGGGCGCCAACCACTATAAGCGGAGCAGCTTCACCAACAGCCCTGGATAGGGCCAAAATAACCCCTGTAAGTATTCCACCAAGAGAAGCAGGCAAGACCTGGTACCAAATTGTTTGCCATTTCGTAGCTCCCATCCCGTATGAACCTTCTTTTATCGAACTGGG
>CAZPDP010000072.1:0-2614 GCA_964585385.1 uncultured Bacteroidales bacterium | reverse complement strand
AGCCAATGGCTAATCGTGTTTAACAGAAAAGTAAAAACAAACAATGTCAATCCGACTGCAAAAATGGTTTTGTATTCAAGGGTTCCATGCTGAACATCTCCCAAACTTACCTGTACGATATAAGCAGTCATCGTTTCAACAGGTACAAGTGGGTTTGCAGTCAAATTCGGATGCTGTCCGGCAGCAATGGCAACAATCATCGTTTCTCCTATAGCTCTTGAAACAGCCAGTATAATTGAAACAACAATACCTGATGATGCAGCAGGTATGGTAACCCTGAAAGCGGTTTGAAATTTTGTCGAGCCCATGCCGTATGAAGCTTGACGTAGTGAATAAGGAACAGCGAATAAAGCATCTTCACTCAGGGAAGATATATAGGGTATAATCATGATGCCCATAACAATACCTGCAGATAAACTGCTAAAAGACGCTAAATCGGGAATTATCGTTTGCAAAAACGGCGTTACCACTATCAATGCAAAAAAACCGTAAACCACCGTTGGAACAGCAGCTAAAAGTTCCAGCATAGGCTTAACCGTTCGTCTGAATTTCTTTGGTGCATATTCACTAAGGAAAACTGCTATCGTCAGCCCAATAGGCACGGCTATTGCTATTGCTATGAAGCTTGTTAAAAAGGTGCCGCTGAGCAAGGTTATTATTCCGAAATGCTTTTCCGTGAATAATGGTGTCCATTGAGTGTCTGTAAAGAAATCAATAATAGAAACTTCACCGAAGAAACTTACAGATTCTACTAATAGAACAACAATAATCGCAAGAGTAATAAAAACAGTTAGTGAAGCGCTTCCTGCCAAAAGCGCTTCAATTATTTTTTCTCCTTTTTTGGTGCTAAATTTTATCAATTTCACACAATTTTATAAATCAGCTGTAAATTTTTTGAATTTATCCAACTCCTCCTCATATCTCTCTTCGGGAAGTTGAACATAACCCACATCCTGAACAAGATTTTTTGCATGAGTCAGATAAAATTCAACAAAATTCCTGACGACTTTTCTTTTAGCAGCATCTTTGCTCACATAGATGAATACAGGACGTGAAAGGGGTTTATAAGAATTATCAGAAACTGTTTCTATACTGGGTTTTACCGGAGAGCCATCGCCATTATCCACAGCTACAAGTTTCAACTTATCCTGGTTTTCCTCGAAATAGGCCAGCCCAAAAAATCCAAGTCCATATTTGTCACCAGCTATTCCCTGTACAAGTACATTATCATCCTCACTTGCGGTGAAATCTCCGCGACTGGAACCACTCTGGCCAACGATTACCTTAGTAAAATAATCATATGTTCCTGATGCCACACCAGGTCCATAAAGATTAATTTTTTCATTCGGCCATTCTTCCCTTATCTGGTTCCATTTTGTGATTTTTTCCTGTGCTTCGGGTTCCCATATCTTTTTCAGCTCTTCTACCGTAATATAATCAACCCAATCATTTTCGGGATTCACAAGTACGGCCATTCCATCATAAGCCACTGTTAATTCAATGTATTCAACACCATTTTCTTTACATTGCTCTATCTCCCCTTCTTTTATGGGTCTTGAAGCATCTGAAATATCAGTTTCTCCCCTGCTGAATTTTTTAAATCCTCCTCCTGTACCGGATATGCCTATCGTCACCCTTACGGAAGGTTGCTCAGTCCTGTATTCTTCAGCAATAGCTTCAGTAATGGGATAAACAGTACTCGAACCATCTATCTTTATCCGCCCTTCAAGTGAATCACCTTTGTCTTTATTTCCACTACCTCCACCACATGAATAAAGCATTACTAAAAATATAACCGAAATACTGCTTAAGACAATTTGCATCTTAGATTTTAGTTTAATTCCGGATAACCACAAGGTTGATACGCTTTGATAACCTCTGGACTTGTTTTGATGATTATTCTTTTTCATTTGCATTCTATTTAATATTTATTTAATACAAAAGTAAATGTTCGATTGATATGTAGAGCTAATTAAATGTTAAGGAATTAAAAAGAAAACATTAATTCAATGTTAACTCAATGTTAACTATGGAGTGCTGAATTGACATGGCTTTTATGAGGATGTCTAAAAAGTAAAAAAAATGTGTTCACGCAAAAAACTCTGACGAAACGGTAAGCTCGCAAAGTATTATGATTCATCAAATTAAACTTTGCGTGCTTTGCGAAAATCTTTGCAGACCTTTGCGTGGAATACATTAAAGCATCTTTTTAGACATCCTCCTGATCTCATGGGTTCAATCTACATTATGGTGTTTATTCACCTGGATAATCCTAACCTTTTATTACCGGGGCTCCTTCTCTGTAGAATAGTTCGAAGGAGAAGCCACCAATATTATCCCGGGGCGATATGATTCTTTCTGAATGCTTTCAGATGTTCGGCCGTTTCCCTGACAAGCCGCTGAACTTCAAGTCCGTGTTTCATACCAGGGACAAAGGCACGGGGATCATTGCCGGTCAGGAAAACATAATGAGCATGTTTCAATGCCCGCAACCATCCGCCGGGCATGTGTTTTGAAGGGAAGCTGGTTATCGGCTCAAAATTGCTGCCGATATATTTAGTTGTCCATTCATTGTCTGTAGCCAGGCAATATTCAAACCTGTCGGGGTAGTATG
>CAZPDP010000071.1:0-11328 GCA_964585385.1 uncultured Bacteroidales bacterium | reverse complement strand
ATTTCGGCTTCTAAGGCGCTGGTGTCGGCAGAAGGGTCTTGTTGCTTTTGCTGGAGGTGGTTCATTTGGTTAATAGTCATTTGTTTACATTAGACTAAATTAATAAAAATATGGGAAATGTAGTATTTTTAAAATGTCTTCCACCCCGCTGCCCTTTAATTCCCTAAAGGGAGGCTTGCCCACCTGAACTTCCAATGTCGCTTCCCTTGGCTTAAGAATTCCACCCGCTGCTTTCCCTCGCGAGAGGGGTTCCCCTTCAGGGTTTAGGGGCAGCACGCGGGAATTCCTTTACAAATACTCCCTAATCCGTTCCACAACACTCTCAATATCCTCAAAGACCTCCTGATTCTTGAATCGAATCACTGTTATATCATATTTCTCCATTTCAGCTTGTCTGCCAGTGTCGTATTCTTTTTGTTCTTGGTGTATCTCTCCATCCAGTTCAACCACCAACTTAGCACTGTGGCAGTAAAAATCGGCAATAAATCTTTCTATCGGATGCTGGGCTTTAAAGCGAACGCCGAGCTGTTTTTTACGGAGCCGTTCCCAAAGCATTTTTTCCGCTTCAGTCATGTTATTTCGTAGTTCTTCTGCCTTCTGAAAAATTCCAGGTGTGGCATTGTAAAACATGGCTCTTTCTATGGAACGTTTTTTCATTGCTTGTCGTTATTTTAGTTTCCTTCCACCCCGCTGCCCCTCGGTCCTCCCGTAAAAACGGGACAGGCTCTGAAGGGGATGCCCACCCACCTGAATTTCTACGATTACTGCTAATCTTTTGATATTACCACTTGCTGTTGCCAACCTGCCGGAAGGCCACCCAACATCCTCTCTAAGGTTGCTGCTCTACACTTTTGGTTTCACCCGCTGCTTTCCCTTGCGAAGCTGTCTCAAAAGGTAACATCAGGTGTTCAGCAAAGAATCAAAGATTTATACCTGGATATTAATACACGTACCTGATTCTGGATTTCACTGGCTGTCACCATTCCCGTACTTGTGCTTTCACCCATGATTCAGGGGATTCTGAACTACCAGGTTAATATTCCCTATTCAGGTTATATTTTATTTGTTCTGTCCACCTTTATCTTTTTCTATGGTGGCTGGCCTTTTATTTCCGGCCTTTTCAGTGAGCTGAAGAAGAAGGAGCCGACTGAAATATTGCATGGGAAAACCTTTAACACCGACCTAAACGCGGGGTTATCTGAATAACAGCTTTTTAGACTGCGTTGCTTATCTCGAACTCACGTTGCTTTACAAAATTTATAAATTCACTCATAAGATGCTATCTTTGCAAAGACAGCATCTTTTTTTATGACTGAAACCCGGAAAATCATACACATTGACATGGATGCATTTTACGCGTCCATTGAACAGAGGGACAATCCTGATCTGGCTGGTAAAGCTGTTGCTGTGGGAAAGGGCAGCGACCGGGGTGTGGTTTCTGCTGCCAGCTATGAAGCCAGGAAGTATGGTGTCCGGTCGGCCATGTCGTCAAAAATAGCCCAGAAAAAATGTCCCCATCTCATTTTTGTCAGGGGTAGAATGGACCATTACAAGGCAGTATCAAAAGAAATAATGGAAATCTTCTTTGAATACACCGACCTTGTAGAACCATTGTCCATTGATGAAGCTTTTCTGGATGTGACGCAAAACAAAAAAAATCTGAAAAGCGCTACTCTGATTGCCCGTGAAATAAAGGAAAAAATTTATGAGAAAACCACTCTGACTGCCTCCGCAGGAGTCTCTATCAATAAATTTCTCGCCAAAATTGCCTCTGATTATAATAAACCGGATGGATTGTTTGTAATAAAACCCGATGATGCAGAAAAATTTGTGGAAGAATTACCCATAGAAAAATTCCATGGTGTCGGGAAGGTTACTGCCGAAAAAATGCACAAACTTGGGATTAACAAAGGGCTCGACATGAAAAAGAAACCCCAGCACTGGCTGATTAAGCATTTTGGTAAAGTTGGCATTCATTACTACTACATTTCCAGGGCCATTGATGAAAGGCAGGTGAACCCCAACCGTCAGAGAAAATCCGTGGGCACAGAACAAACCTTTGAGAAAGATCTTCAGAGCCGTTTCGAAATCATAACCGCACTTTACCACATTGAAAAGGAGCTCCTTAGAAGGATGGAGCGCTCCCAATCTTTTGGCAAAACATTAACCATAAAAATCAAGTTTAATGATTTCAGACAGATAACACGGAGTAGAACCATCCCCCAGGCAATAGACAATTTCGATATTCTGCACCGTACCACAAAAGAAATTTTCAGAACCCTCGATTGGGATGAGAAAAAGATAAGGCTATTAGGGCTTTCAGTGTCCCAGCTTGAAAAAGACCAAACTCACGAAGCTGTGCAATTGGAATTGGATTTTTAATCAGTAAATACCATCCGGGGCAATTACTTAGCAACCAAATCCCTCAGCGCTTGCTCTATTTCAGGATGTTTAAACTGAAATCCTGACTCTTCCAGTCTTTTGGGCATCACTTTTTGACCCTGCAGGATTGCTTCTTTGGCCATGTCTCCATAAACCAGTTTTAACAGAAAACCGGGAATTTTCATAATTACCGGTCGCTTCAATATTGACCCCAATGTTTTCACAAAAGTTTTCATTCTCACCGGATGGGGTGCAGTCAAATTGTAAAACCCTGCGGATTTGGGATCTTTCATAAGATGTAAAATTGCATTTACCTCATCTTCAATGTGTATCCATGAGACCCATTGATTACCAGAACCGGGAATTCCTCCTGCAAAAAAATGAAAAGGCATCATCAGACGGGGCAGCATACCTGCTTTTTTACTCAGAACAGCGCCGCTTCTGATAAAAACCTTGCGTGTATTATCCTCTTCCACGTTCCTCACCGAATCTTCCCACTGGCGGGTAACCATCGGCAGAAATCCCTTGCCATTTGGAGAATCTTCTGTAAAAACCTCCTCTTCACTGAAACCATAATATCCTACCGCAGAGGCCTGAATAAGCAAATAGGGTTTATCAAGGCTCTGCTTCAAGGCAAATGACAGTGCCTTTCCAATATTCACACGACTAGCCAGTATTTTTCGCTTCTGGTCACCCGTCCATTTTCCGCCGGCAAGATTTTCGCCAGCCAGGTTTATAACAACATCAACCTTATGAGCATATTCCTGAAGAATAATATAATCATCGGTTTTCCATTGCTGAATAAAAACACGGTTCCCGAATAATTTCCGGGCATTATAATCTTTCCGGGTAAAAACTGTTACAAGATGCCCCTTTTCAAGCAATTCTTCTACCAAATGTCTCCCTATCAATCCTGTTGCTCCTAAAACTAAAACTCTCATAATTATTTTATTGATTTAATGCTTTTTTATATTCTTTTAATGCTCTTTCTCTTGCAAATTTATGTTCTACGATTGGTTCCGGATAAGCATCCGTTCCATATTCTTTAACCCATCTTCTGATGTATTTCATTTCCGGGTCGAAGCGTTTCATTTGTCTTTCCGGGTTAAAGATCCTGAAATAGGGAGCTGCATCACAGCCTGAGCCGGCAGCCCATTGCCATCCACCGTTGTTAGAAGCCAGCTCATAATCCAGCAATTTCTGAGCAAAATAAGCCTCTCCCCACCGCCAGTCTATTAGAAGATGCTTGGTAAGAAAAGAGGCCGTTATCATTCTTGCCCGGTTGTGCATGTATCCGGTTTCATTCAACTGGCGCATACCAGCATCTACGAAAGGATAGCCTGTTCTGCCCTCACACCAGGCATGGAACTCCTTTTCATTGTTTCTCCAGTCAATAAAATCGTACTTCTTTTTAAATGATTGATCAACAATTCGGGGATGATGCCATAAAATCATCATAAAAAATTCTCTCCAAATCAACTGGTTTAACCACACTTCATTGATTTCCAATGCCTGTCTGATGAGCTTGCGTATACTGATCGTTCCGAAACGCAGATGAACACCCAGCCTGCTTGTAGCCTCGAGATAGGGATAGTCTCTTTTTTCATCATACTTTTTAAGAATATCCTCATCAATCGATTTAGCAGGAAAAGTACTATCAACGTGTTGAAAATGCATTGCTTCAAGTGCAGGCATTGAGTGAGGCCCGCACTTATAAAAATGTTTTGAAAGTTTGGAAACAGAGTATTCTTCCAGTTCCCGGGCGTCAAATTTTCCTCTCCACCGTTTCATATAGGGAGTAAATACCGAGTAAGGCTCACCATCATCTTTCAGAATATCATCTTTTTCAAATATTACCTGGTCTTTGTATGTTTTCACTTCCAGATTATGCTTCTTAAAAAGTTCGTTTACTTTATTGTCTCTTTGGATTGCATAAGGCTCATAATCTTTGTTAAAGTAAATGCTTCGGATATTATATTGTTGAATTAATGAAGAAAAAATTTCTGATGGTTCCCCGTGAAGCACAAGTAAAGATGTCCCGAGTTCTTCCAGTTGGCGTTTCAGTTCCAGAATGGTCTGATATATAAATTCGACCCGCTGGTCTTTATTGCTTTCCAGGTTATTTAAAATTTCAGTATCGAAAATGAAAACCGGAAATACATGAGTATTCTCCTGTAAGGCATAATGTAAACCTCTGTTGTCAGAAAGCCTTAAATCTCTTCGAAACCAGAAAATTGTCAATGTATTCTTCATATATGGTTATTGATAAATATGCTTAATATTCTTCTTGTTTAAAAATTTTATGTATTCTATTAAACCATATTTATTATATTGGTCCTCTCAAAATAAAATTATCGTGAGATTACTTATAATAATGTCTGCCCAATTTATCCATATTTTAGTGATATGTTATTTGTTCCTGAGAAAAATAAGATAATCAAACCATTTGCTGCTGTTGAATGTTATTATAAAAGATTGTTTTAAAACGACTATGCATGTTGAAAGAAATTTTCATGGAGTTAAACAAATAAAATATTCAATTGTTAAATTAACAATCAAATTAACAATCAGAGTTTTTTGTTCATTATATACTTAATTAATTGAAGCATGTCGAGATATTCTATCAGGGAACTTGAAAAACTTTCAGGGATAAAGGCGCATACCATAAGGATTTGGGAAAAAAGATACGGTATCATTCAACCGAAGCGTACCAATACTAATATCAGGTACTATTCCAATGATGATTTAAAGAAACTTTTAAATATAACCATTCTCAACCGCAGGGGTTGGAAAATTTCGGAAATAGCCAAACTGGATAATGATGAATTGTCTGAAAAAGTAATGAACTTTTCTTACAATTCTAAAGATACTGAAAGTCAAATAGAAAAATTGGTAATTGCAATGGTTGATCTGGATGAGGCAAAGTTTGACCAGATTCTTTCCAATGCCATTATGCACGATGGTTTTGAACAAACCATCATAAGATTAATCTTTCCGTTTTTCAAAAAAATTGGGTTACTCTGGCAGACAGGCTCAATAAATCCTGCACAGGAACATTTTGTTTCAAATCTTTTCCGTCAGAAACTTATGGTTGCCATAGATAACCTCATGATTCCGGATAAAGAAAATGCAAAAAAGTTTATCCTTTTCCTGCCGGAAGATGAATTCCATGAGCTCGGACTCTTATTTTACAACTACCTGATAAAAAAGTCGGGGCATAGTGTAATTTACCTGGGGAGTTCAGTTCCTTTCCAGGACCTTAAGGAAACAAGTAAACTAATTAAACCGGATTATCTTTTTACTTCCATTACTACTTCACTTGACAATAAAGAGCTTCAGAAATATATTACCGACTTGTCCAAAGCCTTTGAGAATCAAACTATCTTTTTAACAGGTCTGAAAATACAAGAAGAAGTAATTGATTTACCTTCAAATATGGAGGTGGTAACATCACCACTTGAGTTTAATGAAAACTTAAAATCAATTTAGACCGAATAATACAGGTTAGAATATTTTTATCCGCAAAATAACCCAACTCAATAAAACGCTTAATTTAAACGAATTACCTTCCTTATTCTAAATAATTATCCTCTTTTATTATTTGTATTTAATTCTTATGAAAAATCAGATTTTAAGGTTCTTTTTTACTATTTAATTGATTACAAGAGCTTAATATTTGTTTAACTTTTAAATTGAAAAGGTTAGAAAAAATTAAACAAAAAAGAGTAAAAAGTCTTATTTAGAATGAATCTCTTTAAAAAGTGCAATTATACTGGTATTCAACATTTTAACAAAATATTGCTATTTTGAATACATGACTTATGTCATAAATTTCTTTGAAAAACATTTGGAGGGTGTTTAATTTTTTAATACATTTGTTTAAACAAACAAACGGTAAAAATAAAATCTGAAATACTATGACAGCACTTGAATTCAATCATCAATTAATCGATCTTGAGGACAAACTTGAAAGATTTGCTATGAGTCTAACTTCAGATCAGGAAGAAGCCAAGGATCTTCTTCAGGAAACATATTACAAAGCTCTGGCTAACAGAGATAAATTTGTTGGCTATTCCAACTTAAAAGCATGGACGTTTACCATAATGAAGAACACCTTCATTAACAATTACAGGAAAAAACAGAAAGAAAACACGCACAACGATAAAACAGAAAACAACTATTTTATCAATCAGTCTGAAGACAAATCCCCGATTCGTCCAGACAGTGAATATTCAATTATTGAAATAAACAAAAAAATTGAAGATTTGCCTGATGAATTCAGAGTACCCTTTAAAATGTTCTTATCAGGTTTTAAATACAAAGAAATCGCAGACAAACTGAACCTTAAAATTGGAACAGTTAAAAGCAGAATTTTCTTTACAAGAAAAAAATTAACAGATAAATTACAGGGTTATTAATTACAGGTTAGACAATCAATAGGTTCAGGGCTCTCTTGCATAAGGGAGCCCTTTTTATTTTATGCTTTTCACCAGGTTCCCTCAATCAATACAATGTAATTGAATGAAGCATAAAAATTTATATTACTTTTGTGCCATTATTCATAATATGGATTATCAATGCAGCATAAGGCAGGATTTGTAAATATCATCGGCAATCCCAACGTAGGAAAATCTACTCTGATGAACTCCCTGGTGGGTGAAAAGCTTTCCATCATCACTTCTAAGGCCCAAACCACCAGACACAGAATAATGGGTATTGTAAGCGGGGAAAACTTTCAGATTGTATATTCCGATACGCCTGGTATTCTTGAACCCCACTACAAACTTCAGCAGAAGATGCTGCGATTCGTGGATATGGCGCTTGAAGATGCCGATGTTATTCTCTACATGACTGATATCAAAGAGCAATACGATAAGCATGAAGAATACATCAAGAAGCTAAAAAACGCAGAAGTTCCTATCATCCTGCTCATTAACAAGATTGATCTTTCCAAAGAAAACGAGGTGGACAACCTGATACAGCAATGGAAAAAACTTCTTCCAAAGGCATACATTGTCCCGATTTCAGCCCTTAAGGGATATTTTATACCTGAAGTATTTGATAAAATTCTTGAACTGACCCCTGAAAACCCGCCTTATTATCCCAAAGATGCACTCACTGATAAACCGCAAAGATTTTTCGTTTCGGAAATTATTCGTGAAAAGATATTTCTCAATTACAGGAAGGAAGTCCCCTACTCCACTGAAGTCCAGATAGAAGAATTCAAAGAAGAGGAATCCATCATCAGGATAAGGGCCCTGATTATTGTGCTCCGGAGAAGTCAAAAAGGTATTATTATCGGTAGAAAAGGAGAAGCATTAAAAAAGGTTGGGACCCAGGCCCGGGAAGACCTGGAGAAGCTTTTTGAGAAAAAGGTTTTTCTCGAAATATTTGTAAAAATTAGTGAGGACTGGAGGGATAAGGAAGGATATCTCAGGTCATTTGGTTACAATGTTTAAAATAAAATACTATGCAGGAGCTTGAAAAACAAGCATACATATACAGTGTCGAAGCCATTGGTTTTGCAAAATCACTTGAAAAAGAGAATAATTCCAGTTCAGGAATAGCTGAATTCAAAAAGAACTCAGGAAAGATTTACAAATTGATAGCCGATACACACAATACAGACAGCAATTCAGGATTTGCAGACTTATTAAGAGAAGCAAAAAACCTTGCTCCAGAACTTAAACACAAACTGGATAAGATTCATACTGAAGACAAGGCGTTACAGGAACAAAAAAAACAACTGACCAGTAAACTCGATGACCTCATCCAAAAACTGGATGAAATTCTGAGTAAAATCATATATTAAAATCATGGCAAAAGATACAGTAGCAATTGTAGGAAGACCCAATGTTGGCAAATCAACCCTTTTCAACCGGCTTGTCGAATCGCGTAAGGCCATTGTAGACGAGGTAAGCGGCGTAACACGTGACAGACATTACGGTGAAGTGGAATGGGAAGGGAAAAAATTTAAAGTAATCGATACGGGCGGCTATGTCAGCAATTCACATGATATCTATGAAAAAGAAATCGTCAAACAGGTCAATATTGCTATCGAAGAAGCCGATCTTATTTTATTTGTCGTCGATGTAATTACTGGCATAACTGATTTGGATGAAGCAGTCGCCGAGCATCTCAGGAGAACCAACAAAAAAGCAATTGTGGTAGTCAATAAGGTGGATAATGTTGACAGACGTTATAAAGCCAATGAATTTTACGGTCTTGGCCTGGGAGAACTGTTCACGATCTCCTCGCTTCATGGTTCAGGCACCGGTGACCTGCTTGACGAGGTTCTCAAACATCTGGACCTGCAGGATATTACAGAAACAGAAGAAGACATCCCCAGGTATGCAGTTGTGGGGCGGCCTAATGTTGGCAAATCCTCACTCATCAATGCACTAATTGGTGAAGATAGAAACATTGTAACGCCCACTTCAGGAACCACCCGGGATACTATCTACACCCGCTACAGCAAATTTGACCATGATTTCTATTTAGTGGATACAGCCGGGCTCCGAAAAAAAGGAAAAGTACACGAAGACATTGAATTTTATTCGGTTATGCGGGCAATCCGCGCTATTGAGAAAGCCGATATTTGCCTCTTAATGATCGATGCAACAAGGAAAGTGGAAGCCCAGGATGTAAACATCTTCAAACTGATTGTCAAAAACAAACGAGGGGTAGTTATTCTGATTAACAAATGGGACCTGATCGAAAAAGATACGCATACAGCCAATCAATACATTGAAGAAATCAACAGAAAAATTGCGCCATTTCAGGATGTCCCCATAATTTTTACCTCTGCTATCCATAAACAAAGAATACACAAAGTCCTTGAACTGGCAAAAAGAGTAAACGAAAACCGGAAAAGACGCATTTCAACACCAAAGCTCAACAAGTTAATTAATAATGCTGTTGAGAAAAATACACCTCCTGCTGTAAGAGGAAGGTATATAAAAATAAAGTATGCTACTCAGCTTCACACCTTTTCCCCATCTTTTGCACTGTTCTGTAATTACCCGCAACACATCAAAGAATCCTACAGAAGATATCTTGAAAACGAACTGAGAAAAAATTTTGACTTCACAGGTGTCCCCATCAAAATATATTTCAGAAAAAAATAATCAATAAAAAGTTTTGTATTTTAAACAATCATTCTCTACATTTGTATCTATTAATTAAAGCAAATTATGAGTACAAACTTCAACAACTCTAAAAACTATTATTACTGGATGTATTATGATACTCCGGCCGGGGTTGTTGTGTGATTATACAAAATATTTAAACCAAAAACACTGATCCCGGAGCCAACCCTCCGGGATTTTTTTTGCTTATGAACTGGCGCATTAACAAATATTATTACTTCTATTACTATGCAGGATACTGCTGACGGGGTATTGGTACATCGCCATTATAAGATACAGAAACAGAAATCAAGCCCCGTCAATAGAACGGGGTTTTTTATTTTTTAAAAGTTTAACCCAATAAAAAAATATCTATGGAAACGCAATTCGATTTAGAACCTTTTTCGCTGCCGGGCCGGAACCTTTCGGACCGGCCAACACTAATTGCCGGACCTTGCAGCGCTGAATCAGAAGAACAACTGCTGCAAACGGCAAAAATGTTAAAAAATGAACAAATCCACCTCTTCCGGGCGGGTATCTGGAAACCTCGTACACGACCCGGAGGATTTCAGGGCCTTGGTCAGAAAGCCCTGCCCTGGTTACAGAAAGTAAAAAAAGAAACCGGACTGCCGGTGGCAACTGAAGTAGCGAATGAAAAACATGTTTATCAAGCTCTTAAGTACGACGTAGATGTATTATGGATTGGAGCCCGCACTACAGCCAATCCTTTTGCGGTAGAAGAAATCGCTGATGCACTGGAAGGAAAGGATATTCCCGTAATGGTAAAGAATCCTGTCAATCCGGATCTGAAACTATGGCTGGGGGCAATAGAAAGACTAAACCTGAAAGGAATTAAGCGTATAGCGGCCATTCATCGCGGATTTTCCTCCTTTGAAAAAAGCCTGTACCGAAATCCTCCCAAATGGAATATAGCAGAAGAACTAAAAAGGATTGCACCGGATCTGCCGGTATTCAATGACCCAAGTCACATCTGCGGCAAGCGGGAACTTATCCATAAGGTATCGAAAAAAGCCCTTGAAAAGCATTTTGACGGGCTGATGATAGAGGTTCACCCGGAGCCTGATACAGCGCTCAGTGATGCAAGGCAGCAAATAACCCCCGAAACCTACCACGAAATATTGTGCAAACTCAACATCAAACAAAATGATTTAAAGCATTCCAATTCAAACGAATTGAACGATCTCAGGGAAAAAATTGATATCCTGGATGAGGAATTGCTTGAAATGATTGAAAAAAGGATGCAGTTATCAAAGCAGGTAGGCCAGTATAAAAAAAGCAAAAACATCCCCCTGTTTCAGAAAAGCAGATGGGAGGAATTGTTGATCAGGAGAATACATGCCGGCATTCGCAAAGGGCTTAATGAGCACTTTGTAAGGCAGATTTTTGAAACGATACACAGCGAATCGATAAGCAAACAAAAGATGAGAAATGGCAAGGATTCAAAAAGAGAATATACTAACTTAGTAATCAAATAAACACCTTGTTTCATGTGTATAACCGTATATCCATCCCGTATTGAAGGAAACATAACAGTACCTCCTTCTAAAAGTTACATGCAGCGGGCATTGCTGGCAGGGCTTTTATCCAATGGCATATCAACAATCCAGAACCCCGGTAAAAGCAATGATGATATTAGCATGATGCAAGCCATACAGAAATTGGGTGCTACTGTAGAAAAAATACAGGGCTCTGTGAAAATTGATGGAGGTTTGAACCTGGAAGAGAAAAGAGTGAGCGCCGGAGAATCAGGCCTGGGAATTCGCCTGCTGACACCAACAGCTACTTTATTCAATAAGGA
>CAZPDP010000070.1:0-12287 GCA_964585385.1 uncultured Bacteroidales bacterium | reverse complement strand
AAAAATTTGAGTTAGAGGACGAAGAGATAGATTCTCTTCTGAATACTATCAAAGCTTTCCGCTCGAATGGGCACCACTCTATGGGTATTATATGCAAAAGCCAGGAGCAGGCCGATGAACTGCACCGATTGGTATCCGTTGTTGATGAAGATATTCATCTTTTGGATTCTTCCAGTGTTGCCTTTGCAGGCGGTGTGGTTATAACAGCAGCTCATTTAGCCAAGGGACTGGAGTTTGACCAGGTGATTGTACCACGGGCTAACAGGCAAAATTACCATACAGAGCCCGATCGTCAGATGCTTTATGTTGCCTGCACAAGGGCTATGCACAAGCTAAATATTAGTTACACGGGAACAGTGACTCCTTTTCTGGAAAAAAGATAATTCGAGGCCATGAGACTATCCAAAAAAGACTAGTGAAGATATTCAGATTATACCTGCACTATTTTAACCAACAACTGCCTTACCACTCTCTTAAACACCTGGAATAAAAAACAATAATTATCCAGCATGATTATCCGAATTACATGGCAGGTTTGATACTTATCGGACCGGCAAGATGCATTGAGATGGTGATTGGATGGAACGAACTATCTAAAGAATACAGAGTATGTGAAGGGTTGGTTGCATTCAACTTTTTTGATTAGATTATACCACAGCAAAACAAATTCAAAAGAACAGGTTTTTATATCTTGGCAATATGACCGATATTTGTTACATTTGAGATAGCTTCAAATTGCTACTCAAATTATGAAAAAGAAAATAAAGGTAAAAAGGCATATACTAAACTACTATCCTTTACTCATAAGCCTGTTCTTTTTTATTGTAATACTCCTTCTCCACCCTTTCAATCTGAAAAAATACAAGATAGAATCTGAAGGTACTGTTCGCGGGAGTGATAATTCTTTCTATACATTTGCCGACCTGGATAATGATGGGTATTCTGAAAAAATACGAATTCTCTGCCTGGAAGAAAAAAATCTTACCGGAATAGTCGTTTACGAGAATAACCGGGTACTTAACCAATGGAATTTTGACGGTATTATAAAAACTTCCAGTCCTTGCTTCATGATTGGAGATTATGATCACGACAACTATAAAGAAATTACGCTTTTCACTTCCAGAAATGACACACTATTTCTCAACATGATTGAACCTTTTCCAGACGAGAAGCTGGAGATAAACGGGCAATCAATGCACAGTCACACCAAACCTGTCATTGGTTTAAAAGAAAACACTTTTTCCATAAATTCCGGTCGTTTTGCCAATATGGATGGTCATGCCAATGATGAATTAGTGTTCTGCGTTGGACCCGGAGCTTATAATAAACAACCCCGGAGACTTATAATTTATAACCCTTCAAAAGACATCCTTCTAATTTCACCAAAAGCAGGAGTTTTAATTGATAAATTGCATGTTTTTGATTTAAACAATGACAGCATCCCGGAGATTACAGGAGACGCCCATGCCTTTGGAAATCTTAACATGGATTTTCCCTACACAGATATGCTGGGTTGGCTGATGGTTTTTAATAACCAACTCGATTTTGTCTTTGAACCGGTTTCATTCAGGGAGTTTCCCATGAAGCTTTGCGTGGAGCCATTTCAGATGAAGGGAGAAAACTTCTTGTTCGTGTACCAGAAATACTATGGAGTTAAAGACATTACCCCTAAGCTCTATATCTATAATAAAAACGGGGAAAAGGTAAGAAGCAAAGATCTCTCCAGTCTTACAAATCCAAGAAGAACCAATATTCTCAGCAATAAAGACGAACTGTACTTTATAGATGCAGAAACGGGTAGAATTCTGTGGTTAAACAAAGCCCTCAAAGAAAAAAAGCAGTGGTCACTTCCTGAAATATCGAGTGGTAATCTAGTTTTCAGGGGAGATTTAAACGATGATAATAGCCCCGAATTCGTATTCAGAGGAAAAAAAACGAATGAGTTCATTGTTACTCAGGATAATCTCAGGCATCCGGTAAGTTTCCAAATTCCTTTCACCAACAGGAAGTATCATTTTACTATCAGACAGAAAGGTGAAGAAAAAACTTTATTATATGTCCAAACGAACAAAACACGGGCCACATATTCCTATCAGAAGAACCTGCTTTATAATTTTCGTTATCCGCTTTATGCAGGGCTTTTCGGTGCAATATGGCTGATTGTAAAAATCATCAGTACCCTCCAGTCAAAAATCATCCATGAACGATATAAAACGCAACAAAAAATCAGTGAATTGCAGCTAAAATCCATAAAAAATCACATCGAACCCCATTTTACTTTTAACCTGTTAAATTCGATCAGCGGACTACTCTACAACAACTATGTTGAGAAAGCCAATTACATCACAGAAAAATATGCCAAACTACTCAGGCATTCTCTTATCAACTCCGATAATATCATTACCTCGTTTTCCGAAGAACTCGAATATATCAAACACTACCTGGAAATTGAAAAATACCGCTTAGAAGGTAAATTTACCTACACCATTGATATAGAACCGGGTGTTAAAGAAGACTTCGATATCCCCAAAATGCTGGTTTTTACATTTGTTGAGAATGCTGTTAAACATGGCATCAGAGCCATCGAAGGGAACGGAAGCATTCAGCTCAAACTTTCTGAGGACAGAAATACCTATTTGATTGAAGTAATGGACAATGGTATTGGTATGGAGAAGTCCGGGAAACATCAACAGGATTCTACAAATACGGGTCTAAAGACTGTGAATGAAATTTTGAATTATTTCAAACAGATAAAAAAGAAAAAGATTTATTATGAAATATCCCCGTTAAATGATAATTTTGATATCAATCCGGGCACTCATGTAAAAATTTTTATCCCAAAAGATGGTATCAAACGAAAAAGAAAATAACATAAACTGTTTCATCCTAGATGATGAACCCCATGCCATTGACCGCCTTGAAAACCTGCTGGAAAAGGTAAGGCCGTTAAAAGTGGCAGGACGGGAAACCCGGCCTGAAAAAGCCATTGAATCCATTCTTGAAATTCAACCCGAAATCGTGTTCCTGGATATTGTGATGGGCGGAATGACGGGCTTTGAAGTCATTGAAGCTTTAAGAGAAAAAGGAACCCATCCTACTTTCATATTTGTCACCGCCCACGAAAACTATTCCATCCATGCCATAAAAAAAGCGGCATTTGATTATTTGCTAAAACCCGTGGACATCAATGAACTGAAAGAAACTATCAGGCGGTATGAAAATGTTCGCCCTGTAAGAAAACATCATTCCAACGGAAACACCGTCAGTTTCGATTGCCTGAGTGACAGGGAGAAAGAAATCGTCCATTTCCTTGTGAAAGGTAAAACCAGCCGAGAAATCGGAAAAATTCTTTACCTGAGCAAAAATACCATAGATACCCACCGCAGGAATATTCTGGAAAAAACAGGCTTGAAGTCTACTACCGACCTTGTCAGGTATTATCTTTCGTATTTGAGGTAAAAGCCTTCGAAAAAAAGAATTTTATCTCAAATATTCATTAAAATAAGCTGATTTTACCACCAATTCACAGGGATTTTCCCTGAAATAATGTAAATTAGTAAAAAATCTGAAACTGCTTGAAAAAAATCACGTAGTTATAAAATTGAGATAATCAGTTAATAGTAAAATCCGGACAAGACAAATAAATACTTTTGCCATGAAAAAAATAACCATTCTTCTCACTTTTCTATTCTTTCAGTTTAGCGTTGTTGCAAGTCAGCCCACTATTGAAAGTAAAGAAGCTACTCAGCCTTCGGGTAGCGGAACTGCAACGGATCCTTACAAAATTGGTACACTTAATGAACTTCGCTGGGTTTCCGAAACCGACTCGGTTTGGGATAAACACTTCAAAGTAATCGCAGATATCAATGCTTCAGAATCCCAAAACTGGAACGAAGGCAAAGGGTTTCAACCTATAGGAAATTTCAGCGGTGTATTGAATGGAAATGGTTTTGCCATTGAAAGTTTATTTATTGACCGCGAAAATGAGGATACAGTTGGTTTTATTGCCACAGCATCCGAAGCAGAAATTTCTAATCTCCGGTTGAAAAATATTGACATAACCGGTGGCAGGTTTACAGGAGCCATAGCGGGCAACGGCGGAGCTAGTGTTGAAAAAGTCAGTATTTCAGGCACAATTCATGGTAAACAAGATTATACAGGCGGAATAATTGGCAAGGTAACTGCTGCTGCAAGCATAAAAAAAACAAGCTCCAGCGCTACAGTAATTTCTGATGGCCAGCCGGAAGAAAGTCAGGCAATTGCCGGCGGATTAATAGGCGGTGCTGAAGAAATGTTTGTCATTCAGAATTCATATACATCAGGAACCGTTGATGGAGAGGGAAATCTTGTAGGTGGTTTAGTTGGCAGCGGCGATGAGGTCAGTTTTGAAATAAGGAACTCTTATGCTTCCGGACTGATAGAAGGAACTGACAGTGTTGGTGGACTTATAGGGGGAAACGCCAGCGGTACCATCAAAAACTGTTTCTGGGATTCGCTTTCAACCAACCAGGATACAAGCGCGGGAGGAGGCGCACCGAAGACAACCACAGAAATGCAGAACATTGCAACCTTTACAGACATTACCACTGAAGGACTTGATGAAGCATGGGACTTTACAGGTAACCCAAATGATGACAGCGCCGGTGAAGATATCTGGACAATGGATGAAGAAAATAGTTACCCGGTACTTTCGTGGGAACTGGCTGCTGAAGAATATGAACCGGAAGGCAGCGGTACCCAAAGCGATCCTTACCAAATTGCTTCACTGGAAGATCTGCGATGGTTATCACAAGATTCAAGTGTTTGGGATAAATACTACATTCAGGTTTCCGATATTGATGCCTCTTCTACCCAAAACTGGGATGAAGGAAAAGGCTTTTCGCCCGTTGGAAATGATTCTATTTTCTTCAATGGCTCTTATAACGGTAAAAATTATACGATTAGCGGATTATACATTAACCGGGATAATCTTGCCGGACTTTTTGGCCGAATAGGCAATTCAGGGAGAATTCAGAACCTGAATCTTTTAAATGTCACAATCAACAGTGATGAATTTGCCGGCGGTTTAGCCGCTAAAAGCAAAGGAGATATTGATTCTGTTAAAATAGACAGCATAGATATTGATATAGAAAGTGATGCTTTAGAAGTGAATACCGGCGGATTAATTGGATGGAATGAAGGCGATATAGACCATGTTCTGGTTGCCAACCTCGACATTCATATAACCGGCGGTGATAACATGGACAATTCTTCAGGAAAAGTGGGGGGAATAGTCGGACACGATTCATCCAATGAAACATTCCTCTCGGTTCACTTACGAAAAGGTACTTTCAGTTTAGGCAATCAACAAAGCAGACAGTGGGGTGGTCTTTTTGGATATATTAAGAACAGTTCACTGACAAAAAGCAGTGCTGAGGGACTCACGATGACCGGCGCTCATTATGAAACCGGAGGCCTTGTAGGTCAGTTTGGTTATTTTAGCGGCGGGACTATTTCTGAATGTTACTCAGAAGGCTATATTGAAGATACAACAGGCTGGACAGGAGGCCTTGTAGGCAGATTTGATGCAGGAACCATAACAGACTGCTGGAGTGATTGCTCTTCAGGGGGCGGATTGGTAGGTGGACAAGGCTGTGCAGGATGTGAACCCACCCTCAAAAACTCCTATGCTATGGGTGAAGTACAAGGAAGTAATAGTGGAATTGTAGACGATGGAAATGGTCTTAGTGGTGCTGACTGGACAAGCACTTATATCAATTCATTCTTCAATACAGAATCCACAGGACAGCAAAACAGTGGCGTACCCCCGGAATGTGGTCTGGAAAATGCAGCCAAAACTGCTGAGGAAATGCGGGACACTTTTCTTTATATTGATGCAGGGTGGGATTTTGAAAATACATGGTACATGGATGAATATCCCCAATTGCAGTGGGAAAGAACATTTGGTATCTCTCTGAGTGTTAAAAATTCAAATATCTATCTTGATAGCACAGGTGTGGCAGAAGTTAAAGGAGAACATGTTATAACCAATGCATCGGGTTTTTATGAAATTGCCGATACAATCATTACTCAAAACTTATTTAGTTGCTCTGCCATAGATTCAACCATTGAGATAGATGTCCAGATTAAAAACACCAACGGAGACTCCATTTCGAAAAAAACAAAAGTAACTGTAGTCGATACATTAGGTCCGGCAATACTTCATCCCGTTAATGACACATTTGCCATAGCAGGCGAATACTGCCAGGCCACTATGCCCGATTTTGCCGGTATTGCTGAAGCACAAGACAACTGTAGCAGCGACCTGGATATTGTTCAATCAACCGAAGCCGGCACTACGATTTACGGACAAAACAATTCACTAACCATCTCTGCTACTGATGAGTATGGAAATACTACTCATATAACTTTTAATGTGGCTGTAAAAGATACCGTACCCCCCACCATCACTTCAACGCACACCGACCAGCTTTTTGAGGCAGGCGAAAACTGTGAGACAACAGTACCTGATTACACAGGACTAATAAATGCTACAGACAACTGCTTCAGTCAGCTTAAATTTTCCCAAACACCTGGGGCTGGAACAACCGTTTCAGAATATGTCAATCCAGTTACTTTATATGCAAAAGATGCACAAGGCAACAGAGACAGCGTTCAATTCAACATTCTGCTCGACGATACCATTGAACCAACGGTTACCTGTTCAGAAGATTCAACCATTCAACTAGAAGATACCACAATTTATACGGTTTCCGGTACTCTTTTCGACCCGGTAAATACATCAGACAATTGCGGGATTGTTGAAATGACCAATGACTATAATGAATCGTCCACACTCGATGGAGCCACCTTTACATCCGGTGCGTACACAATAACCTGGACCGTAACCGATGGTGGAGAAAACCAGGCTGAATGCAGCTTCGAACTTACAATAAATGACCCCGTTGGAATTCAGACACTGGCAGAAGCAGGTATCAAACTATATCCTAATCCTGCTTCAGATATGTTGAATATCGAATCAAGGGACAAAAAAGTGCAAAGCATCCGGTTAACCGGGTTGGATGGAAAAACCTATATCGAAAAGGTCCAGGTTAAGCAAAATGAATCAATTGATATATCTAATCTACCGGAAGGAATCTACATCATTCAGATCCAAACCCCAAAAGGCAGTTTTACAGGAAAAGTTGTAAAGAATTAAATCTCCCAAAACTATATAAGATTTATGCCGAAAGCAATCCAACGCTTTCGGCATTTTCATTTTCGGACGTTGTTTTAATACTCATTAATGAGTAAAACGATACCACCCTATGAGTAATTTACCCATGATTAGTGCCTTTTGACTGATATTACTGAAACTGGAAGAATTGATTAACGTACTCTCCCAATACTATTAGTGGTTTAATAAAGCTACAAAATTCGCATAATATGAAAATACCTCTTCTGTGGTTTCTCTTTCTTGTTGTATTTTTATTTCCCGGGAAACCATCCAGTTCCCAAACCTACCTGGATGTTTATTTAGACCAACCTGACTCATTGCAAATTACAGACACATCGTTGGTTGATGCAACCTGCCCTGACTTAAATGATGGTTCTATTAAAGTCAATTTGCAAGGAGGTTCACCACCGTATAGTTTTGACTGGTCGACAGAAAAAACAGGCTCTGAAATAAAAGAACTCTACCCTGGAACTTATATGGTGAAAATATCCGATAACCACAACTGTTTTCTTCGGGATACTTTCCAGTTAAATGCCATAAGGGAATCCTGCCTGAAAAATATTACAGCTTTCACACCCAACGGCGACGGAAAAAACGATGTGTGGAACATCCCGGGAATCAAAAAGAAATTCCCGAATGCTGTAGTCTACATATACAACCGTAGAGGCGACCTTATTCACAAGGCAGACGCCATGGATTCAGGGAGTGCTGACGGGCTTTGGGACGGAGAATATAAAGGAAGGCTATTACCCACAGACACCTATCATTACATAATCATCAATGACGACAAAGTCATTAAAAAAGGTCACGTATCCCTTATAAGAGAAAGGTGAAAAAGCTATGAACAGTAAAGCTTTTGGAATATTAATCATTTTGCTGGGAATAGTCATTCATGGTCATTCTCAGCAAATGCCTGTATTCAGTCAATACCAGAAAAACAGGTTCTTTTTTAATCCTGCATTGGCCGGCGCTTATGGTTACACAGAAATTGGACTGGCTGCCAGGAATCAATGGCTGGGTTTTGAAAATCCTCCACAAACGATGGTTTTAAGCGCGCAGGGCAGGTTATTAAAACAAGCGCTGGACATACGAAAGAATATTTTCGGAGAAAGACAGATATTTAAGAGAGAAAAAGGCAATGCAGGGTATGGTGGGGCTGTATTTGCCGATAAAAATTCGCACATTAGCAAAACGGGCATTAAAGGTTGTTATTCCTATCATATAAAACTACCGAAATATTCCCAGGTTTCGTTTGGATTATCATTGTCTGGTTACCAAATGAATTTAGAAAGAGAGAAACTCATCACAGAAGAGTTCGACGATCCCATACTGCATAAAATTAAACCGGCCTATTCCACAGACATATCGGCGGGTATTTTCTACCTCAAACACGAAAAATTTTACGCAGGCATAAGTTTCCAGCATATTTTACAATCGGTCAACCTTGTGTTAACACCTGTAGATAACGCCACAATCAGACATTATTACCTGATGGGTGGCTATACTTTTAATATCAACCGGGATTTGCAACTGGAAACCTCCACAATGATGCAATTCAATGAAAAAGCCATACCCCTGGCTCACTCAGATGTATCAGCCAGATTGAAATACAAAAACAAATGGTGGGCAGGCTTGTCCTGGCGCTCAAGCAATGATTTGGTGATTATGGGAGGATTGAAGTATAAGAATTATATGATTGGGTACAGCTACGATTATGGTATTGGAAAACTCATAACCCATACCTATGGCTCCCATGAAATCTCCATTCTATACAGGTTTGGCTCTCATAAACAAAAATTCAGATGGAAAGACAGGTATTAAAACATATACTAAACCTAAAAACCGGCAATCATAAAATGGATACAAAACTGATATACAAACTCATAACTATTCCGCTTTTCGTCATTGTAGCCTTTTCCTCTCTTCCCGCCCAAAAGCAGCAGGAACTGTGTCCCGGTGATACAGCTATTCTTAGATTACAGGGATATAAATACGGAGAATTGATTTGGCAGCAATCTGATAATCAAGCAGAATGGCAGCGCATAGACCAGGCAGCAGACACTGCATACAGTTTTGTTGTATCCAGCAGCCAGTATTTCAGGGCAAAGGTACAAGTAGATTCTTGTGACCCTTATTATTCAGAGATTTACGAAGTCATAAGCTTACCCCTTCCAATTCAGGCCAATGCAGGCACTGATACCTTTGACTGTTGCATACCTGTCAACCTGAACGCTAATTCACCGGAAAATGGAACCGGTGAATGGTCCCTGATCGCAGGTGCAGAAGGAGCGTTTGATGACATCAAAAATCCCAAAACTAGTTTTACCGGACAACCAGGAAGTTTTTATATGCTTGAATGGAAAATTGGAACCGCCTGCGATACAACAAGAGACACAGTAGCCGTAAGTTTTATGAATTTGCCTTCCGTTGCACAAGCCGGACAAGATAGCCTGGAAGCTTGCCTGCCTCTTCAGTTATACGCTAACTCTCCATCAAACGGAACGGGTCAGTGGAACATCATTTCAGGCACAGGGGGAAATCTGGCTGACTCTTCTGACCCAACAACCGACTTCACCGGAAACCCAGGTGATTCTTACAGCCTCGAATGGACCATCAGTACAAAATGTGATACCTCCCGTGACACACTCACAGTCAGCTTTATGGACTTGCCCACAGATGCAAATGCAGGTAAGGACACCACCAAAGCATGCACTCCATTGCAATTGTATGCAAATACACCAACACAAGGCGAGGGTCACTGGAACATACTTTCAGGAACAGGTGGCAGCCTGGCGAATGATTCCAGCCCGGAAACCCAATTCGATGGAATACCAGGAAATTCCTACAAGCTTGAATGGACTATAGGCACATTCTGTGACACAACACGCGACACAATCTCTGTAAGTTTACTGGAAGCTCCAACCGTTGCCGATGCCGGGAAAGATACATCAGCCGTTTGTGTACCATTCTTACTCAATGCGAACAACCCTTCCCATGGAAAAGGAACCTGGAGACTTATTTCAGGAACTGATTCAGAATACAACATTAAAAACGATACTCTCCCGGAAACTAAATTCACCGGAAACCCGGGTTCTACATACAACCTGGAATGGTCAGTTTCCACAAAATGTGACACCAGCCGCGATACTGTGACCGTAAATTTCCTGGAAGCGCCTACTATGGCTAATGCCGGACCGGATTCTTCAAATGCCTGCACCCCTATCCGGTTATATGCTAATAACGCAGTAAGTGGTTCGGGAAAATGGAAAATACTGTCAGGGACCGGTGGAATTTTAAATGATGATTCAAACCCGGGCACATCTTTCGATGGAATGCCTGATTCAACCTACTTGCTGGAATGGTCTGTCAGTACAGTTTGCGACACCACAAGGGATACCATTCAGGTACATTTTATGAAAAAGCCCACAAAAGCCGGGGCAGGAAAAGATACAACCAATGCCTGCAGCCCGTTGACCCTTTATGCCAATAAACCTGAATATGGAAATGGTGAATGGAGAATCCTCGAGGGTTCAGGAGGAAACCTCAACAATGACACAGCCGCTACAACAAATTTTAGCGGTATGGCGGATTCCTCTTATACACTTGAATGGTCAATTTCCACTCCATGCGACACCACAAGAGATACTGTGGACATACACTTTATGCCTAAAATTATTGGTGCTTTCAGTGTTGACACCAATAAAGTGAACAAGCATGATACCTTGCATTTTAAAGATAAATCCTCTCCAAATCCTTCAGGCTGGCTTTGGGATTTCGGTGATGGGTTTACAAGCGAACAACAAAATCCTAACTATGCCTACAAATCCTCAGGCATATTTACAGTTAAGCTTATAGTTTCCAACGGGTGTTTCTCTGATACGGTAATCAAAGAAGACACAATTACTGTAAAATCCTGTTCAGGTCCATGCGACGTAGAAATGGTAACTGTTCCGGGGGGTACATTCGATATGGGATGCACCAATGAACAAACAAATTGCAGGGATGACGAAAAGCCCGTGCATACCGTAAAACTCGACAGTTTCAGAATCAGCAAATATGAAATTACCAATTGCCAGTTCGCTGCATTTTTGAATGCAATAGGTGCAAACAGCGATGGAACATACAAGGGGACCCAATACATTGATATGGATGAAAGCAATTGTCAAATCAATTATACCAGCGGCCGGTTTGTTCCAGATACCGGGAAGCAAAGCCACCCGGTAGTTGAAGTCACCTGGTATGGCGCAAAGGCATTCTGCGAATATTGCGGAGGCAGTCTGCCTACTGAAGCCGAATGGGAATTTGCCGCAAGAGGCGGTAATCAAGCCAGTGCGACACAATATTCCGGCAGCGGAACACCCAGTGATGTAGCCTGGTATGATGACAATTCAGGAGGAATTGTCCATGAAACAGGTAAACTGGCCTCCAATGAATTGAATATTTACGATATGAGCGGCAATGTACCGGAATGGACGAACGACTGGTACAATAGTGATTATTACAGCATCAGTCCGCAGGATAACCCCAAAGGTTCTTCAGATGGATTTTACCGCGTCATAAGAGGTGGAGGATGGAAAAGTAAAGAACAGGGATGCCGTGTATCTGCGAGAAATTATAGCGGACCCGATTCCGTCAGTACAGAAGGACCGTATGCACTAAGCTTTGAGCGTTCAGGACCGGATGTAACCATTGAAACAGGTGAAGTGAATGGTTACGGGGAAACGGATACAAGGATTACCCTATATGATACCGACAATTCTACTGAATTTGCATTCGATGATGACGGAGGTACAGGAAAATTTTCGAAAGTGGAGTATACGTTGCCCTACATTACCATTTCAAATTGTCAGGGAAATGTATCATCATCTTCCGGCAGCTTTACGATTGACGTAAATTCAAATGTCTCCTGGAATGCTGATGCAAACTGTGGATGGGTAACGGTCTCACCTTCCAGCGGTTCAGGAGATGGACCTGTTACTGTTAATTATGAAGAAAATCCGGATATAGTTGAACGATCCTGTGAAATCACAATTGAAGGAGAAGGTAAAAAAGTGAAGTGCAAAATCACACA
>CAZPDP010000069.1:0-13064 GCA_964585385.1 uncultured Bacteroidales bacterium | reverse complement strand
TTAGTAGTTTATCTATATTACTTAGGCTCTGCTCTTCTAATTATTGCGCATAAACATGGTTATAACCGTAATTCACTTTATCCTTATTATCTGTATGGCTATTATCTTTATAAGTCGCTGATTTAACGTTGGTATAGTAATTTTTACTATATCCTGTTATTGGGGCTTTGTTATTCAATTTTTTACCTGCTCTTTCTCTTTTTCTGTTCGTTTCTATATCAAATTTAACATTTTTTTATTGTTTGTCTCATATTTTATGTTAAATACGCTTCATTATTGCCTCATTTTAAGCAAAAGACAATAGCAACGCCGCTTCCTGTTATTCGGGAAGGAGCAGTACTCTTATTTTAATGACGGGCATTAGGGTGAAGGTCCTTTATTAAAATGGGGTTGCTTGATGCCAAGATTATCAAAGGGACTTTTTACACGCCTGGTGGCATCATTGACAATATGCGTGTACCTTTCTGTTGTTTTGATTGTCGTATGGCCCAAAAACTCCTGGACATACCGGATATCATGCCCATCTTCCAGTAAGTGGGTGGCAAAACTGTGTCTAAGCATGTGCAAATGAACACGTCTGTGTATCCCGGCTGACTTTGCTGCTTTTTTGAGAATCTTAGTCATGCTTGAAAAACTATACTTCTCTCCGGGGCGACTGCTCTCAAACAAATAGTGCCTGGGCTTATGTTTTTCAAGGTACCGTTCCAGAAGTTCTTTAATCCCCGAAGGCAACACACTGTAACGGTCTTTCTTGCCTTTTGCATCCCTTACAAATACCAGGTTCTTCCTGGAATCAATATCTCCGGGTCTCAGATTTTGGATCTCGCTCCTTCTTAGCCCGGACGAATACCCCAAAATAATAAGCAACCGGTGTTTGACATTATCCAACTGATTGATAATCGCAGAAATTTCTTCCTTACTGAAATAGTCAGGCAGATAATGTTCCTTTCTTGGCCTCAGAATATACCGGTCTTCAATTTTCTTGTTGTAAACACTTCCCAAAAAGAATTTCAGGGCATTGATAACAAGATTTTGATGGGATGATGATTTGGCACGCTGCAAAAAGAGATAATTGCGTATCTCTTCATCTTTTATGAATACGGGGTGCTTATAATCAAAATGTTCAAGAAACTGAATGAAGTAACTGAGGTATGAATCCTTCGTTTGCCCGCTGTAATCAGTAGTTCTGAGAGCAATCCTGCATTGTACAGTGTAAAGCTCCTTCAAACAATAATAGCCGGATATTCGATACACTTTCTCCCTCAATTCACCAGGCTGATAAGGTCTGCCTGATTTTTCAAATAAATATTCCTGGTTAGAATGAAGTTCGGAATGTTCTCTATGAAGCTCCGCGAAATAACGCACGACCTCCTCATGATTGGCATTAATGAAATGATGGGCAATAGAATCCTTTGAAGAAAGTTTTAATTTACTAATCTGGGCGGGCGTAAGATTAAGATGATAGGCACAAAATAAAAGAAGACGATCTGAGGGTGAGCGTATTCCATCAGTCATATCTCGAAATTGGTAAAAATCAATGAATACAGGCCTCCGTTCCACAGTTTGTGGATTATCCAGGTTAAAATACATCTTTGAACGACCCAGAGTTTTCTCGTAATAAAATTTTATAGCTGCAATAAACTGCCTTTTTTGTGTATAATTCAAATCTCCGGCTTTTTCTTTCAAATACAAATAAATCTCCCGGTAAGTCAGATCCTCTGGTTTCTTCCCTTTGTTATCCAGCACAAATTTTCTGAAAAAGCTGTAGTAAACTTTCTGAGTGGTTTTACTCAAACGTTTTAACGCCATGGTATGAATGTAATCCTGCAATACCGGATAACATCTGAGAAACTCCTTTTCTCTCTTCCTGCGATCTGCTTTTGTAGTATAGTTTTGATTTGAATTGGAAGGTGCTTTTTCCTGGTAATGGTTGTTATAAAAGATATATTTATCGTTGAAGAATTCCTTAAGGTAACTCAGATAATTCCGGCGGTATGGAATATGCCATGTCTTCATGGTTTTACTCCACTTAATACCGGGAAGCCTCTTGACATCCTCAATTACACCAACATCATAAGGAAACTTTAATCTGATACGATTCTCGTTCCGATGGTTTATTTGCTTTGTGTAAATGATTTTTCCTTTTTGCATAAAAAAACCGGGTTACTATTTAATATAAACCGGAATAAAGTTCTATTTTAGATTACCTGGTAACGTAAAAACATAAATAATAATCAAATTTCATCCTCAATATTCACAGCTCCGCTCTCTCACTCACAAATTTTAATGAGAAAGGAAAGTTTATATAAAGATGATTATTTTTTTCAACTCAACAAAAAAATTATTGTGAGAAAACAACTATTTATAACAATTTTAAAAAAACGAACCCTGAGTAAATGTTTTCTAATATTTACTGAACGTGTTAATACATATGTTCATTAGATTATATTCTTAGCTAAAAAGTGTACCCCAGGCTGACATACCAGCGCGTTCTTGCATCTGATGCTAAATCTCCTGCCATGAGAACAATTGGCCCTAATGGAGAATCAATGCGCAACCCGGCAGCATACCCTTTCAAATAATCATTCCACCCCGCCTTTTTTAAAGAAGTAAGGAATTCTGTAACTTCCATCTCAGGAAAAGCAATATTCCCTGCTGCTGTGAGGTGAAAACGGGAGAAAAGCTGGTAGTTCATAGTTCCTTTAATTTTCCAGAAATTGGGGACAATCTGTTCGCCAAAAGTCAGGCCATAAAATGTTTCATAATTATACTTGTCAAGGTACATCATTCCACCCAGTGCAAAATTATTCGTAATAGGTGTTTGTATGGATGTCAGTCCCATAGAAGTCCCAAAGGAAAGCGATAAATTCTCTGTAACATTGAAATACTTTTCATAATCAATATAAAAAGTGTTGAAAGGTTGAAGGTCCAGGTTGAAGATTTCTCCTTCCAGGCTGTTACTTTCTTCTATCCGGTAAGTTGAAAGTGGCGACATCACCCGCTTAAGTTCAACATTAAGCTTGGTGCCCCGGGTCGCAAAAAAGAGATCGTTGAGTGTATTCAGGTTATAATATGTTTTTAAACTAAAACCACCAAAAACATAGTTCTCAAAATCGGCATCAGGAAAAAAGGTTTTTACTGCTCCGCCAGGCTTCACAGAATTCCTCTCATAATACAAGTCCAGCCCTATCTGCTGATTGAAACTTAAAGAATACTTGGCTCCCAGGCCAGTCTGAAATAAGCCATGAGTATAGTTACCCACATTTTCATTCTGATAAAAAACAGGTAATTTGGTTTGGTTCCAATTTGTGAAATGATGTCCAATATATTTTTGTTCCTTTCCCAGGTATTTATTTACATCAAAACGGATGCCCGGATTTTCAGCAATATTAGCTGTAAGTGTTATCCGGGAGGAAGGGATTATATAATTTCTGAAAGTACTGTTCAACACAATGCCTGTGCCCAACTGGTTACTGTAATAAGGGGCTACTTTCAGATGAGCCCTTGTACTTTCCTTTGTCATGTAGACTAACCGGTATTTCATATCCTCAATATGTTCAAGGCGATAGCCTACTTTGTTGAAATACCGTGTTCCATAAAGCCTCTCAACGGCTTTATCCAGTTTTTCTTTATTCGTATAGGTTCCGGGAAATATATCTCCCTGGCCGATGACAAAAGATTCCCTTACATAACGCAGGTTCTCAACATCCACATCCGTAATATAAATAAATTCAGGGCCTTCAGGTTTTTCAACCGGTTCATAGGAAAGATTTAAACTGTCAGCTAGTTTTTGGAGCCGGGGCTTCATCTTTTCTGCAGCAATCCTTCCACGTTCTATAATGCTATCTCCGCTGAAAAAATCGGTTGAGCTAATCCCTTTCATATCAGGCAAAACGAGAAAATCGGCAAGTTTCATCTGTTGCTTGGAATCCATTACACCCAAAAATATAGTAGTGCGGGTCAATATAGAGCTCAATGAAAACAGGTCTTCTGGAGTAACATCTCCCTCAAAACCCACGTAAACAGCAATAACAATGTCGGCCCCCATATCTATAACCTCCTGCACAGGAAGATTCCGGGTTATACCACCATCTACCAGCAACATGGAATCTATCCGGATGGGAGCAAAAACTCCTGGAATAGCCATACTCGAGCGTATTGCTGTTGGAAGATGACCGGAACTGAATTCAATAGTTTTTCCTTCTACAATATCCAGGGACATGCAATGAAAAGGAATGGGGAGATTGTCAAAATCATGAATATCTGTAGCTCCCCAAAACAGTTCTGTAAACAATCTTTCCAGTTGGTAACCTTCTGTTAATCCTGAAGGTAGTTTAAATTTATAATCATGGATGGGTAACTCAAGCAAATAGCGTTCAAACTGGTCTTTTTCCTCCATTACAATCTTATTCAGCGGAACCCTGTCGGTAAGTATTTTATCCCAGTCGATTTCAGAGGTGAGCTTTTTCATCTCATCAGCAGAATAGCCAAGGGAATAAAGGCCTCCAACAATGGCGCCCATACTGGTTCCCGTTATATAATCAGGACGGATACCCACTTCCTCCAAAACCTCAATAACACCTGCGTGAGCAAAACCTTTAGCAGCCCCGCCACTAAGAACCAAACCTATCTCCGGTTTGCCCTCATCTTTTTCTTTATGCTGATTTTGAGCAGATACAGTATCAGCAGAGAAAATAAGAAGCAATATGATAAAAAACCTCAGATACCGCATATTGCAAAATGAATTAGTAGTCAATAATTATTAAATTAACAAAGTTATAAAATGTCAGGTTTTTCATTAGAATTTTTGCTTCGAATGATTAAGTGTTAACGAAAATTTTAACCCAAATTGAGCGATTTTCGCTCAGGTGATAGAACACGGATAAAACGGATAACACATATACTAAACAATATAGATTAACCCAACCCATCCGGAAAAGGCAGTGCCCTTTAACCGAAATTTCACAGGGATAATTTATTCATGACCATGCCTGAACGAATTCTCAATGGCTTACACTTTTTCAGCTTATTAAGCTTCCACCGGTTCAGGCGGATAATTCAGGTCTCCTTCAGTTTTAGAAACAATGGTAGAAACCGTTGAATCGCCGGTAATATTCACTACAGTTCGGAGCATATCCAGTGGTCTGTCGATTCCCAGGATAAGAGCAAGACCCGCAGCAGGCAACCCGACACTGGAGAGAACAATCACAAGCATAATTATACTTCCTCCTGGAACTCCGGGCGTTCCAATTGATGAAAGCGTAGCTGTCAGTACAATTATCAATTGCTGCGAAAGGGTTAAATCCAGTCCAAATACCTGCGCAATAAATACTGCAGCGATTGCCTGGTAACAGGAAGTTCCGTCCATATTAATGGTTACTCCTACAGGCAGAACAAAGTCAGCCACTGTTTCTGAAACTCCCAGTTTTTGGGTCGTCTGACGCATAGTAACCGGCAGGGTTGCCGCACTACTACTGGTTGTAAAAGCAAACATCTGGGCGGGAAAGATGGCCCGGAAAAAATCGCGGTATTTCACTCCGGCCATCAGACGAATAAAAGTAGGGTAAACCACTAAAATAATGATAAAAAGTCCAAGCACAACAACTCCGGCGTAGTTTGCCAGGGCAACAAAGAGATCTGCATCGCCTGAAAACTCAACAATGAGTGCCGCAAGCAATGCGAAAACGCCATAAGGCGCAAACTTCATGATGAAATCAATAATCTTTAGTATGACTTCGTTGAGACCATCTATGAAACCTTTGAGGGTTTTTATATTCTCGCCTGGAATCATCACCATGGCAATGGCAAAAATGATGGCAAAAAAGATAATCTGCAGCATATTCCTGTTGTTGGAAGCTGCAGCAACAATATTTTCCGGGACCATATCCACCAAGAACTGAAGAGGAGAACCTTCCTTCATCTGCTCAGCCGAAATCTCTTTTTCTTTAATATCCACTTCATATCGCTCCTGGAGCTCAACCTGCTTTTCTTTGGGAAATGTATCGCCCGGCTTGAGCATATTAACTAGCCCCAAACCTATTGTTGTGGCAATTATAGTAGAAATAAGGTAAAAGACGATTGTTTTCAGACCCATCCTTGAGAGACGCGAAATGTCAGTGAGACTTGAGATGCCTTTAACCAGGGAAACAAAAATAAGGGGAACGGCAATTAACTTCAATAAGTTGAGAAAAATGGTACCGAATGGTTTGATCCAGTCGAGGGTAAATTCTTTCAAATCAATTAAAACGGCGATTAAACCCCATATAACACCCAATACCATTCCAATGATTATCTTAACCCAAAGTGGCATGTTTTTAAGTTTCATGACATTCATTTTAGAATTTGTTTTCCAAAAATATAATATTCATTGGAATTTCAATTAGGGTTTTGGTTTAATCCGGTAGTAATTTATTCCCCCCGGGCAAAATATAAGTTAATGGGTACATCTGGTACTCATGGTAAAGAAATAAACACAGGGTAAAGAAACCAGCATTACAATTTATGAGCTATTTCTGCTCTGCACTTTCCATGGCAGCGCCTATAATTCCTGCGTGATTCTGCAAATAAGCCGGAATTACCCTGGTCTGCACCCTCTTAAGATATTCGGAAAATTTATCGTACTTTTTACTTACTCCCCCTCCTAAAATAATCAGTTCCGGGTAAAAAAGTTTTTCCATATAATGCAGGTATTTGTCAAAACGCTTGGCCCATTTTTTCCAGGACAGATCTTCCTTTTTCCTCACTGTATCAGAGGCCCATTTCTCCGCCACCTTCTTTTTATAATAGACATGCCCAAGTTCTGTATTCGGAACCAATACCTGGTTGGAAAAAAGTACTGTTCCTATACCAGAGCCCACAGTAAGAAGCATTACCACGCCATTCACTCCTTTGCCATGACCAAAACGCATTTCAGCCAAACCAGCCGCATCTGCATCATTCAAAACAGTTACCCGGCAATCTGTTCTTTTGGAGAAAAGCTCTTCTGCATTCTCGCCAATCCAGCTTTTATGAATATTAGACGCCGTTCGCACCACGCCATCCTGGATAGCTGCCGGGAAAGCCACACCTACCCTGCCTTTGTATTCAAACTCATCGGTAATTTCTTTAATTGTTTTGGAAACAGAAAGAGGGGTAGCCGGACTGGGGGTTTCAATACGTTTTCTTTCTGATTTCAATTCTCCTGTTTTAACATCAACCAAAGCGCCTTTGATGCCTGAGCCTCCAATATCAAAGCCTAAAACTACATTTTCCATAGTTCAGTTTTTGGGGAAAATTAAAAATTATCAGTCATAATTCCTAAATAAAATTTCTTAATGACACTGTATTAATTCTCAGATAAGGCCTCTCCCACAAATATGTAATATTTTCTGCGTTTCTTAAGAAGCAAGAGATTTAGGTTTACCTGGATAAATATGAATAATTTGATCCACAGAAATTCAAAAAACGAACTGAAATCTCTTCTCTTTATCCAGTTACCATATCCCTTGTATCCCCTTTTTATAGAGTCAGTAATATCTTCTTTATGGATTATTCGGAGATTGTTCTTTGCGAAAGTGTTCAGATAATCTTCTTCTGTCCAGTGGTGATAACTCATCTTTCTTTTCCACCCCTCCATGAAATATCGATTCTTGTATGAGCGTGAAAGAATATCAGCAATCAGAAATTTCCCTCCTGGCTTAAGCACACGTTTTATCTGCTGCATAAATTTGCTTTTGTCCGGATAATGAAAGGCGCTTTCAATACAAAGAAGCGTGTCAACAGAATGATCATCAATAGTTTCTAACTGCTGGGCATCGTCAACCATAAAATCCAGAAGCTGATGAGAACCATTTATTTGATTGGCCAAATCAATGTTGTGTGTATTGATATCTATTCCCGTAAGTTTAGCAGGCTTATAATTTTCATGTATGAATATGCTCTGCGTTCCGTTTCCACATCCAACTTCAAGCACGCTTTTATTTTCCAGCGATCCGACACGGGAAACACAATGTTTGGTCAGGTTTATCTGCCTGTCCTCAAGCGACTCATCATTTTTTTGAAAAAAAGGATAGTGAAGCATTAACAACTTCTGAAATACTTTGCGGTAGGTTTTGTTTATAGACTGGTAATAACTTTGTGTCGAATTTCCTGTCTCAATAATTTTTGTTCTTGACATAAAATGACTCAGGTTCTATAGTTTAAATTTTTATAGAGCAAAGGTAAAAATTATATGGAACTGTAAAAGATTTTATAAGTTAATATATATCAATCATTTACACAAATATAAATCCGGCAAACCCTTATAACACCCATTCAATGAACAACTTGTTACAACAATTTTTGATATGAATAGTTAAATATTTTTGACGAAATAAACAGGTAAAACATGCTATTGCATTAATAACCGGAAATAAATCAACAACCTACATGCTTTAAAACCGTTTATTTACAGTAGTTTGCCCGAAATTCACTGGAAAAAGTAAAATTAAAATAAGATTTTTTTCAGAAGGTTAGTAAAATAAAGGAGTCTGAATATATAATCTAAAGAACTACATGGGGGCTAGATTTAAAAATATTCTGTTTAAAAAGGATACATGAATTCACGCCAACAACTGCTCCACATATTTTGCAATAGATAAGCATGAGGTTAGTCCGGGTGATTCGATACCGATTAGGTTTATAAATCCGGGATATCCCCTTTCTTTTTCATGGCATATTACAAAATCCCGTATCGGATCTCCTGGTTTTTGCAATTTGGGCCTGATACCGGCCTGGTCTGGATGAAGATCTTCCAGCTCCAGGAAAGGGAGAAAACGTTTGGCTGATTCGTAAAAATCCGGTTTCCGGCTTTTGTCTACACTGTATTCAAGTGGATTGTCACCCTGGTAAACAGCATTAGGACCTAATTTCAAACCTCTGTTTAAATCCACGGTGGCATGAATTCCCAGACCAGTGGCATTTTGTTCAGGAACAGGGTATATCAGTCGATTTACATATTTATTCTTACCATTACCAACAGCCCAGTATTCGCCTTTCCAAAAGTAAAGCGTATAATAAGGGTCGTCAATACCCATCATTTGGGAAATGTTCCAGGAGCCCAGGCCTGCAGCATTAATAAGCTTTTGACTGGTAAAGGTAAAATCGCCATAATCATCTTTTACAGTTATTTCATAGCCTCCTTCTATCTTTCTCAGTTTTTTCACCTCAGTACCATAAGCTAATTCGGCTCCATTCAAGTGTGCATCTTTTTCCAGGTTTTTCATCAATCCATGGGAGTCAACAATCCCTGATTCACTAAAATAAAGGGTTTGAAAAGCATTCAGGTAAGGCTCTTTTTCTTTCACTTCTTCAGGGGATGCGAAGGAAGCACCCTCCACTCCATTTTTCTTTGCTCTTTCAAGAATTCCCGGCAAGTGAGAAGCCTCTTCCTCATCGGTGGCAATTATAAACTTTCCACACTTGTTGTGCAAAATTTCGTTTTCCCGGCAATATTCCCAGAGCATTCGCCTGCCTTCAACACACAACCTGGCCTTAAGAGACCCTTCAGGATAGTATATTCCGGAATGGATAACCTCACTGTTCCGGCTGGAGGTTTCCTGGCCAAATTTTTTATGCCGCTCGACCCCGTAAACTCCTTTATATCTTTCTGACAACCTGGCTGCTATGGCTAAACCCACTACTCCGGCACCAATAATACAGATATTTGTATCCATTTATAAGAGATTCCTTTATAAAATTTAACTACAATAATACAAAAACAACTGAAAAATGAAAAAGGGCAGGGATAGCCGGGAAATTTAGGAGGCAAATTCCATCATCCTTTTTTCAAAAAGAAATAGCAGGAGCAAATAATTTAAATTGTTATCCTTTTTTATTTCTTTTATTATTAATATCTTGTTAGGCTATTTATATTGGTATAACTTTAATATATGGTTGATAACTTAAATATTATTACTTCTTCCTTTGTGTATCTTAGATTTTTAGAGTCTTAGTGGCATTCTCTTTCTGCCACGAAGGCACGAAGACACAAAACAACCACAAAGAAAGTTATAGCTAAATATCAACCATGTTTTAGAATTTAACGTTTATATTAAATCAATAACAAAGCATAATTATGGCCAAAAACTCCGTTAACAGAAGACTATTCCTTAAAACTTCGCTCCTGGGTACGGCTGGCGCTGTACTGGGAAACAGACTCCTGGCAACTGAAAAGCCGGTTCCTGTCAATTTTAAAAAGGAAAAACCGGGAATTATCACACGCAGACTTGGAAATACCAACATTGAACTACCTATTGTAAGTTTCGGGGTGATGCGAGCTGACAACCCCAATCTTGTAAGAGCAGCCATGGATGCCGGAATAAAACATTTCGACACAGCTCATGTCTATCAAAAGGGCAACAACGAAAAAATGCTGGGAGAAGTGTTAAAGGATTATCCCAGGGATTCCTTCACCATAGCTACGAAAATCCCGCCGGAAGAGAAAGATAAGGAAACCGGTCATTTTTTGCCTGGCTCCACCAAAGAGGCTTTTCTTAAAAAACTGGATACAAGTCTGCAAAGACTGAAAATGGATTACGTGGACATATTGTACGTTCACAGTGTGGAATCACGCCAGGGTTCGCTGTTTGAGCCCATGCTTGAGGCAGTGCTGGAAGCTAAGAAACAGGGCAAAACAAGATATGTGGGCATTTCTACGCACAAAAGAGAGCCCGAAGTGATTGAGGCAGCTATAGAAAGCGGTGTTTATGAAGTGATTCTGACTTCATACAACTTTTTACAGGACCACAAAGACAAAATGAAAAAGGTAATAGAAAAAGCAGCTAATGCGGGAATCGGTATTGTTGCCATGAAAACAATGGCTGGCGGCAGAATGGATAAAAAAACAGACAAAAAGGTAAATTACAAAGCTGCTCTTAAATGGGCACTCAGGGATAAAAATGTACATACCAGCATTCCGGGAATCATCAACTTCGAAGAACTGGAAGAAAACATGTCGGTTATGCAAAGCCTGGAACTGACTGAAGAGGAAAGGCAATTCTTATATGCTGCAGCAAATGAACAGGGCCTCTATTGCAACGGCTGTGGAACCTGCCTGGAGACCTGCCGGAAAAATATACCGATACCCGAAATAATGCGGTCTTACATGTATGCCTATGGCTACCGGGAGATGAAAAAAGCCAAAGAGACTCTGACAGAGTATGGAGTAAACGGAAATCCATGTGATGATTGTACGGTGTGTTATGCTCAATGCAAAAAAGGTTTTGACATCCCCGGCAAAATAGCGGATATAACAAGAATCACCCAAACAGCAGATGACTTTCTTGTTTAATTATTTCACGGATTATTTGTTAATTTATCACACTTTTAATCTTAAACCAAACCGAAATGAAAATGCAATCAATAATTCAGCGTTCAGTCATCATCCTTCTTCTGTCAATTCTGTCTTTTTCAGGTTTTTCAGAACCAAAAGACTTCTTTCCTGAGGTGGAAGGCTGGCAGGTTGAAGTGGGAGAAAATGTGTATACTCCTGAAACCCTCTGGGACCTGATAAACGGATCAGCCGATGCATACCTGAGCTATGATTTCAGAAAGCTCTATACAGCAGAATACAAAAACAACGAAGGACATACCATCAAGGTTTATGCTTTCAAACACGGTTCACCCACAAATGCTTTTGGCATCTATTCGCAGGAACGAAATACGGATTATGAATTCCTGGACATTGGATCGCAGGGATTCTCTTCAGCCGGCGCCCTTTACTTTATTAAGGGACAATTCTATATGCAGCTTTCAACCAATGACAAACCGGTATACGATAAGCTGGAACCCCTTGCAAGAACAATTGAATCATCCATAAAGGGCAGAACTGAACTGCCTGAACCACTCAGCATCTTGCCGGAAGAAGAAAAAGTAAAAAATTCAGAAAAATACATCAAATCTGACTTCCTGGGATACAGCTTCTTGCATTCAGCATTTATTGCAGATTATCAAACAAACGATAAATCCTTCCAGGTATTCATTATGGCTCCCGGGAATGAAGAGGAAACAAACAATATCCTCAACGCATTACTGGATCACCTTGAATACCCCAAAAATGAAAGAAATAAGCAGACTTTCCGGGTTGAAGACAGGTATATTGGTAAAATGCTTTTGTATAAAAAAGGAAAGTATCTATGTGGAATCAAAAATGCGGATGAAACAACAGGGCAAGAATACCTCGAAATATTAAAAGAGAAAGTTCATTAACTACATGAATCATAAAGCAAACAAAATGCCCCGGTTTGTTAAGCCGGGGTTTGCTGTTTATAACAACTCAATACTTATTCGGTTCTTTCCTGTGTTTTATCTTCTGAGGTATCCTTCCGGTAGCTTTGAATAATTGTGTTTAATGCATTCTGAAGATTGGATATCTGGTTCTCCAAATCTGAACGCATGTTTTCCATTCGCTCACTACCGGCTGACCGGAAATTATCCAGCTTTTCATTAAGCTGACTCCTTTGCTTTTTCAGGTTCTCCAACTGATCCCTGGCTTGTTGATTGAACTGGTCGTTGTACTGAACCACTCGTCCTTCCACATCATTCACCCATGAATTGGCCTCTTCAATCCAGTCATTAGCTCTTTCAGCAGCATCCCTCCTATTCTGATTCACCTGGTTGAAATAATTCTCAAAAGAGGTGGCAAACTCCTGCCATTTCTCATTAGAAGCTTCCAGCATCTGCTCATAACGTTGATTCAGGTTTTCCCTTTCTTTTGACAACTGTTCAATCCTGCTTTGCCAGTCGACTTTATCATTAACTTTATCTATCCCTTTCTGCACATTCAGCCGGGTTTCCATTGCCGATGCTTCCAGAGAATAGAGCTTTGAAAGCATTTTCTTGGTCATGATTTCTGCGCGTTTCTCGTAATAGTTTCTTCGGTTGTTCATAATATAAAACCTTTCTATATTTTAAGTTAAGGAATTAAAACAAAACTCTATTCATTTTACAAAAAATAGAGCGGATTGTTTAAACCCCATAGCAACCAATTTAGCCTGCATTATTCATAAATTTTTTAAATATGAATAAAATGCATGTTAACCCCTTGC
>CAZPDP010000068.1:0-13208 GCA_964585385.1 uncultured Bacteroidales bacterium | reverse complement strand
CCATGGAATATTTTAACCACAGAGAAAACGGAGAAAACACAGAGGGCCACAGAGGAGTTTTTCTGTGGTTTCTTACTATAAGTCCGTAATAAAATCAAAAAGGTGTTAGGTAGATTAAAGTTCCTGTTACTCTCCTCCTTTAATTCCTCCTCTCTGCCGGCAGAAAGGAGGCAGGTGGCAGCATGACCTTGTTGTAAAAATAACAGGATTTCCGGTTTCATGACATTTAGATTTTAACAGGTAAAATGAATCATACAACGTATTTTATAGTTTGAGACCGAACAAACCAGGCGCGAAGGAGGTTCTCCCCTACAGGGGAGTCAGAGGGGCAGCGTGGGAAGAAAGCTTCAAAGAGAATAGTTACCCCCAAACCAAACTCTGCGCACATCTACGAAACCTGACCGGCATTTGACGGTTCTGCGAGAACCCTGCCAATCTTCCGGGCATTTCTCAACTTCTCGCATTCTTGCACTCTCACTCTCACTCACTCAAATTCCCACCCTCTCCCTTTCTCAATAAAACAAAAGCACCATCAAACCATTTTTCTTTCTGATTGTATATAAGAAAAAACTTTCAGCCATGGAATACAGAACAGAACATGATACATTAGGACCTGTAAAAGTACCTGCAGATAAATACTGGGGAGCCCAAACCCAGCGCTCAAAGGAAAATTTCAAAATCGGTGATGCGGGTTCCATGCCCATAGAAATCATTCATGCGTTCGGATATCTCAAGAAAGCCGCAGCCATCACCAATTATAAGCTCGGTGTTCTTGAAGAAAATAAAAAAAACCTCATCGTGAAGGTGTGCGATGAAATCATCGGGGGCAAGCTTGATGACCAGTTCCCGCTGGTTATCTGGCAAACCGGTTCGGGCACACAGTCGAACATGAATGTAAACGAAGTTATTGCCAACCGGGCCCATGTGCTGGAAAAAAAGAAATTAGGAGAAGGAGAAAAAACTATCCATCCCAACGATGATGTGAACAAATCTCAGTCGTCTAACGATACCTTCCCCACCGCCATGCATATTGCAGCATACAAAATGCTTACCGAAAAAACCCTGCCCGGAATTGAAAACCTGAAAAACGGACTGAATGCCAAGAGCGAAACCTACAATAATATTGTCAAGACAGGCCGGACCCACCTGATGGACGCGACACCTCTTACCCTGGGACAGGAATTCTCCGGGTATGTATCGCAGCTCGAACATGGTATCAAAGCATTGAAAAATACACTGGACCATCTCTCTGAATTGGCACTGGGAGGCACTGCTGTAGGAACCGGATTGAATACACCTAAAGGCTATGACGAAGCTGTAGCTAAGGAAATAGCTACACTCACAGGACTACCTTTCAGAACAGCCGAAAACAAATTCGAATCGCTGGCCGCACACGATGCGATAGTGGAATCCCACGGAACATTGAAAACCCTGGCCGGAAGCATCATGAAAATAGCCAATGACATCCGGATGCTGGGGTCGGGTCCAAGATGCGGGATAGGAGAGCTCAACCTGCCTGCAAATGAACCGGGATCCTCCATTATGCCGGGTAAAATTAATCCTACCCAGGCAGAAGCGATTACTATGGTGTGCACACAGGTAATGGGCAACGATGTTACCATCAATTTCGGGGGTTCACAGGGTCATTACGAGCTGAATGTATACAAGCCGGTAATGATTGCCAACTTCCTGCAATCGGCTAAATTATTGGGAGACGCCAGCCGTTCGTTCAATGAGAAGTGCGTAGTGGGTATGGAACCCAACCAGGGCAACATCAACAAGCACCTGGAGAACTCATTAATGCTGGTAACTTCTTTAAGCCGGCAAATCGGTTATGAAAAGGCAGCCGAGATTGCCAAAAAAGCCCACAATGAAAACAAAACGCTTCGGGAGGCCGCATTAGAAACCGGTTATGTAACAGAAAAACAATTTGATGAGTGGGTAGATCCCGGGAAAATGACAGGGTCATATTAAGGTCTGATAGAACACAGATGACACAAATGATAAGGATATTCACTGATTAATAAGGATAGAGGATAAAAGTTTTATGATACTGGTATAATAGCTAAAAATAATCCGCGTAAATCAGCATAATCGGTGTCATCCGTGTTCCATCAATCACATCGGGTCCACATCAAAATGAATCTGTAATGTTTTAAAATCCGGCAGGTTTTGAATATAGGTTGCTTTTTGCTTTATGATCTCCTTTGATTTCGACAGCGACTTCTCTTTCTCAACCTTAACAATAATATGCTTCAGAAAATAATTCTGGACTCTTCCAACAAGGGGTATCTGAGGTCCCAATACCCGGTAGCCAAAATCCTTCCTGAGCGATTCCCCCAATTGATTAGCGGCCCGTTCCAGATTATCCGTTTTCTTGTGCTTCATTAAGATCTTTACCATCTTGTAGTAAGGCGGATAATTGAATTGCTTGCGCTCCTCAAGCTGACTCTGGTACATTCCGTAGTAATCATTCTGTATGACATTCTTAATAATAGGGTGGCTGGGTTTGGAAGACTGAATAACCACGGTACCTCTCTTCTTTTTTCTTCCGGCTCTTCCACTCACCTGGGCCATGAGCTGGTAGCTTCTTTCAAAAGCCCTGAAGTCGGGAAAATTCAGCATATTGTCGGCATTTAAGATGCCAACAACACTGACATTATCAAAATCCAGGCCTTTTGATACCATCTGCGTTCCAACCAAAACGTCTATCTCTCCTGCTTCAAACGACTGGATAATGTTTTCATAAGCATTCCTCGAACGGGTGGTATCCAGGTCCATGCGTTTTATACTGACATCCGGGAACAGGATGGCCAGCTCATCTTCCACCTTTTCGGTTCCAAATCCCCTGGTGATAATGCGATTACTGCCACAGGAAGGGCAGGTATGGGGAATCCTTTCATGATAGCCGCAATAATGACATACCAGGTAGTTGCTTTTCTTGTGGTACGTCAAACTCACATCACAATGTTTGCATTCGGGTATCCATCCGCACAATTCGCATTCCAGGAAAGGAGCAAAACCTCTCCTGTTCTGAAACAGGATAACCTGTTCCTCATTCTCAAAAGCATTCTGCATGGCTTCCATCAGTTCGGGAGTGAAGTGCGAGCTCATCGCTTTCTTTCGTCTTGCCTTCAACACATCAGCAATGACAATTTCCGGTAACTGAATATCAAGATACCGGGTGGTCAGCTCTATAAGAGTATATTTCCCGGTACGGGCATTGTAATAGCTCTCAATAGAAGGAGTAGCCGTTCCCAGCAATACTTTTGCACTGTGCATTTTGGCCAGTACTATTGACACATCACGGGCATTATACCGGGGTGCCGGGTCGAATTGTTTGTAAGTATTTTCATGCTCTTCATCCACGATAACCAGTCCGAGATTGGAAAAAGGCAGAAATACGGATGAACGCACACCCAGAATAACCTGGTAGGTATTTTCCGGTTTGTTTTGAAGCATCTTGTTATAAACCTCTACCCTTTCGTTGTCGGGAAATTTGGAATGATACACGCCCACCTTGTCGCCGAAAACATGCTTCAGGCGCTGAATAATCTGTGAAGTTAATGCAATTTCAGGCAAAAGGTAAAGCACCTGTTTTCCCTTCTCAATCTGCTCCTGGATAAGCTGAATATAGAGTTCGGTCTTTCCACTGGAAGTAACTCCGTGCAGTAAAGCCACGGCGGTAGACTGAAAACCCGCCTGCACTGCATACAAGGCTGTTCCCTGGGCTGTTGTAAGTTCTTTTACTGTTCCAGGCTCTTCTGCGTCTGCTTTCAATCGACTTATTTCAAAGGTCTCTTCACAAATTACCTTCTTCTCTCTAAGTCCGTTGTAAACTGCTGCGCTGTATTCCCCATTATTCAACAAAGATTTTTTAGGAGTTTTGAACTGTTCCTTATCACCCGAAGCCTGCGCCATTTTAATGAATTTCATCAGAAGCTCCTGTTGTTTGGGCGCATTACTGAGTGCAGAAAAGGTCTCTTCCAGTTTTTTTGCATTATTCAGGTCAAAATTCAGGGAAACCAGGGTTTCTGTTTTGGGTTTGTAAGCATCCCTCAAGCGTTCTTCAATCACCACGAGCTGCTTTTTCATCAGAGAATTGACAATTGCCAGGATATCTTTTCGCCCGGTTTTGTCCGATAGTTCTTTCAGACCCAGAAGGTTCTCATCCTTCAAAAATTCCAGTACCAGCTTTTCGCTTTCGGTTATCTCTTCCCACTTTTCTTCCTGTCCCGGATTGTAGAGCACCTTGGTTTCACTTTCCAGTTTAAGGCCGGACGGCAGCGCCGCTTTATAGACTTCTCCAAGGCTGCACATGTAATAGTTTGCAATCCACTGCCAGAGTTTAAACTGATAAGAATTGACCACAGGCGTATCATCCAGTACAGATTGAATGGGTTTGGTTTTATAGCCTGTCGGTTGATTTTTATGGAACCTGAAAATGAGGGCTGAATAAAACTTGCGTCTGCCAAACTGAACGATTACGCGTTTGCCTTCCTCAATTTCTTTCTGCATAACGGGTTCCACATGATATGTGAAAGTTCCCGGCAATGCCAGCGGTACCAGCACATCAACATACAGCATTTTATTCTGTTTGCTCATCAAAACCCCCGGGATAAATTTTACGAACTAAATGGAAAGAATATCAATCATTTCAAGCAACCTTCGGTTTATATCTTTATGGTGTTTGACTGTTCTGTTAAAGGGTACATGCACAATCTCGCGGTTCATCATCCCGATCATAATGCTGTTTTGCTTATCGAGTAATGCCTCAACTGCTGCAACGCCCATCTGACTGGCCATCACCCTGTCAAATGCAGAAGGTGAGCCACCCCGCTGAATGTGACCAAGGACTGTCACCCGCATATCGTATTGTTTGAATTCTTCTTTAGCTTCCTTGGCAATACTGAAGGCTCCCCCGGTTTCATCGCCCTCGGCCACCAGGATGATGTTGCTGAATTTTTTTCGCTTATAACCGGTCTCCAGGTATTCTTTCAGTGTTTTTGTGTCGCGCTGTATCTCAGGTATCAAAATTGCTTCTGCTCCACAGGCTATGCCGCTTCGTAAGGCCAGAAAACCAGCATCCCGGCCCATCACTTCAATAAAAAAGAGTCTGTTGTGTGAACTCGCTGTATCCCGGATTTTATCGACAGCATTCACAATAGTATTAAGGGCAGAATCGTAACCAATGGTATAATCCGTACCGTAAAGGTCATTATCAATTGTTCCGGGTACCCCCACTAAGGGTATATCGTGCTCTTCCAGAAATTCCCTCGCCCCTTTAAAAGTTCCGTCGCCACCAATGACTACCACTGCATCGATCCCTTCTTCCTTTAGTTTTTCATATGCCTGTTTCCTTCCCTCCTTAGTCTTAAATTCATCACTTCTTGAGGATTTAAGAATAGTTCCGCCACGCTGAATAATATCACTGACAGAGTGCGACTTTAACTGTCTGAAATGTCCGTTAATCATACCATGATAACCATGGCGAATACCCATTACTTCCAGTTCATAATAAATCGCTGTTCGTGTCACCGCGCGTATAGCTGCATTCATCCCGGGTGAATCTCCACCGGAAGTTAAAACGCCTATTTTATTTATTTTACTCATATCGAATGAAATTTTATTTTTTCGGATTTTCTGTACCAGTTCATAAATTTAATGAAATATTCCCAGCCGTGCGAATCATTCAGTTATGAACCGTCCTTTCAATGATTTTTACCGCTTCCCGGAGTTGTTCCTCCCGGTTCAAATGGCTGTTGTCAAATTCAATGGCGTCTTCAGCCTTTCTTAATGGTGAAATATTGCGGTTTTGATCCATCTCATCCCGTTCTTCAATGTTCTTCCTGACTTCTTCAAGGCTGTTTTCGTATCCTTTTTCCTTCAGCTCTTTAAACCTCCTCTGCGCCCGGATATCCGGATCGGCTACCACAAAAAACTTGACATCGGCATACGGAAACACTACTGTGCCAATGTCGCGGCCATCCATCACCAGGCTGCCTTCTTTTCCAAACTTTCTCTGTCTTTCCACCATCTTTTCCCTCACAAAAGGATACTTGCTGATGTAACTCACATAATTGCTCACATCCATCCGGCGGATGGCTTCTTCTATAATCTCTCCGTTCAGTGTGATAAACTGGATTTGCGAGACTTCGTCCCTGACAAAATCAAGTTCAATATTTTTAAGAGCTTCCGTAAGGTTGGCTTCATCAATATCTCCTGCATTCGTATCAATAATTTTGTTTTTCAGCGCAAAATAAGTAACCGCCCTGTACATGGCGCCGCTGTCAATGTAGCGAACATTGTAATACCTGGCAATGTCTTTGGCCAGGGTACTTTTCCCTGTTGAAGAAAATCCATCTACTGCAATTACTTTCTTATCTTCTGCCTCACCCATGAATGTATGATTTACCATTTAAACAACTTGTTTAGATCGGTTCGGATTGAAAAATGATTGGTGGTTCCTGCCAGGTGGTAGTTACCGCTTCCATAATTCAGGTAAAACTTGTAAATCCTGATACCAAATCCCCAGGAAAATCCAACAGTTGAAACTCTTGAATCAATTTTCATTTCCTGCCTTCTCCTGTAATTGTACCCAAACCTGACGTAAAAATTTTTAAGCGGAATAATCTCCACCCCCAGGATGGCATGGCGCATTATATTGTCCAGAATCTGTTCAAACTTTGGGTTATCCTGGTAAGTACTCTGATGATAATTGTAGCCCACCAGGTTGTAGTCCGGTTCCTGGTAGGTCAGGTCGGGTTGCTCCAGGTGGTCGAAAACCGCCACAAAGCGAAACGGGGCATGCCTGAGTTTATAGGAAGCGCCCAGTTGAATATCAAAGGGCAACGACTCCCTGTGATCAGGATGGTAAGGCTGTATCTGAAAGCCAATGTTTTTTAAAACCAGGCTGGCGCTGAATAAACCGCTGGTATCGGTATAAGTAGCCCCGACATCCAATGCAATACCCGATGAACTGTATTCCTCCAGGTGAGACAACACGGGTTTCAGGTTCACACCCACTGTAAAATTGGTATCTATCGCTTTGCTTGCTATCAGATTCAGAGCATATTCCGAAGCCTGGAATTTTCCCTGCAGCATACCGGTTTCATCGGCTTTCTGAAATTCACCGTAATCCAGGTAAGTCAGGCCGGTGGCCAGGTTGATTCCGGTTTTGCTGGGAATCGAGTAAGAAACATATCCGTAGCTGATATCAGCAAAATAATTAACATAATTGAAAAGCAGGTGATTGTCCATACCTTTTTTAAGCAAAGCCGGATTATGAAAAGTAAGATTGAGATCCCCGTCATTGATGGCATTTGTCTTACCACCCAGAGACATAGAACGGGCCGATATATTGAGGTTCAGAAACTGGTAGGTCTTATTGCCACCAATCTGGGCAAAAAGGTAAGAGTTTACTGTAAGTAAGAATATAGTGAGAAAAAGGCGCATTCAAAACCGGGTTAAAATATTCGAAACTAAATTAAGAAAATTTACGTAACTATACTTTATGTGTTCATTAGTTCTTATCTTGCAAATTGTAGCATATTAATATGATTCAAACAACACATATAAAACCAAAAAACCTCCTGCTTTGTTGCCTTTTTAGCCTTTTCCTTTTCAGTAATTCACATGCACAGATAGAACAAAAGATTGACAGTCTGAAAAAGATACTCCCGGAAACTACCGACACCATGCGTCTCCACGTTTTATACAACCTGTCGGTTCTTTATGTAGTCAATAACCCGGAAAAATCCATTGAATTCGCTAACAAACTTGTCGAAGAAGCCGAGGAACAGGAAAGAATTGATTATGTTACCTCTGCGTACACCATCCTGGGGGAGGCATATTTTTACCAGGGCAATAAGGAAAAATCCCTGGATTATTTCAAAAAAGAACTGGAGATATACGATAAACAAAATGACGAAGAGGGTCTGGCCAAGACATATAATAACCTGGGCATCATATACAGCAATATGGACAGGAAAGAAAAAGCCCTGGAGTATTACAAGAAAAGCCTGAACATCCATGCCTCCAAAGGGGATACTGCCAGAAGCCATAGTTTATACAATAACATAGGGGTTTTATATTTTGAACTGAAGGATTACACAAGGGCATTGAAATATTTCAAAAAATCGCTTGAGATAGAGAAAATGTCAGAAGATGCTGAAGGAATGGCCACTTCACTCCTGAACGTCGGTCATGCCTATGGTAAGTTAGGAGAAACGGAAAAAGCAGTAAAACTCATAAAGCGAAGCATCAACATCTGCGACAGTTTCAACCTGAATGTAAACAAGGAGTATGCGCTAAAAGCTATGTCAGGAACTTATGAAACAGCCGGCTTGTATGACAAAGCGCTGGATTATTACAAAGAGTACGAAGAATTAAAAAACGACCGGATAAACGAGGAGACCAACAACAGAATCGCAGAGCTGCAGGTGAAATACGAAACAGCCAAAAATGAAAAGGAGATTACCCTGCTCAACAAACAGAAAAATCAGCGGGAAATTCTAATCTATATCTTCCTGGGAGCGATTCTTGCAATTTCAATATTTGGCTACCTGCTTTACAGGCAAAACAAAAAACGTAAAAAAGCCAACGAGGAGTTAAAGTTACGCAATAGTGAAATTCTCCAGCAGAAAGAAGAAATCGAGTCGCAGCGGGATGAAATTGAAACGCAAAGAGACGAGATTGAACGACAGAGACTCATCGCCGTTCAAAAACAAAAGCAAATTGAATTGCAGAAAAAGGACATAACTGACAGCATCGAGTATGCCAAACACATACAGAATGCGCTCTTCCCCGATAAGATAACCTTCCAGCGGGTGCTCGGCCACGCTTTTTACTTTTTTCTTCCCCGCGATATTGTTAGCGGTGATTTTTACTGGGTAGGACGCGTAAACGGCAAATCGATCGTGGCAGCAGCGGATTGTACAGGTCATGGTGTACCAGGCGCATTCATGAGTATCATCGGCATCACATTCCTGAACGAAATCATCAACGATGAAGAAATTGATGACCCGGCAAAAATTCTGAATGTGCTACGCAAAAAGGTTATCAAAACCCTTGTACATTCCGACAAGTTTGATGAAACCAAAGACGGGATGGACATCTCAATCTGCTCTATCGACCGGGGAGCCAACACCCTGAAATTTGCCGGGGCATACAACCACCTCTACCTGTTCCGCAACGGCGAACTGAAAGTGATCAAAGCCAGTAACATGCCGGTCGGACTCAGTCAGAAAGCACTAAGACCCTTTACATCCAGCACAATGGAAATGCAAAAGGATGACATGGTTTATATGTTTACAGATGGCTATCCAGACCAGTTTGGCGGACCGGAAAACAAGAAAATGAAAATCTGCAACTTCAAAGAAATTCTGATCAATGCCCATCACGAAGACATCAGCTTCCAGAAAAACCTGCTGAGCCAGGCTTTCGTTGACTGGAAAGGCAGCCGGGAACAAATTGATGATGTGCTGGTTTTGGGATTCAGGTATTAAAAAGCTCTAAAAAACTTCCATAGATGCCGGATACAGGATACGGGATTGAGCATTGAGATTGATGGAGGATTAAAATGGTGGAATGATGGAATATTGGAATTTTGACCCCCTGACATCCGATGTATTGTTTTCATCGGATGTTTGCTTTTGGAGAAGCGTGGTTGAGAGGGTGTGAGAGTGAGAATGGGGGAAATTGGGAATGGTTCACGGTAGATTTCCTGATTACTGCTGATTTTGCGCTTTTGTTTTAACCACAGAGCCCGCAGAGCAGACCGCAGAGAAACACAGAGAACCGCCTCTACGGCCCTCTGTGTTTTCTCCGTTTTCTCTGTGGTTAAAATATTCCATGGCCTTAGCCGGTAGGAAACATACGATGATTTGGAAACGTCGTATGTTAAGGCCTGCCCTGACATCCGATGTATTGTTTTCATCGGATGTTTACTTTTGGAGCTGCTTGGATGAGAGTACGAGAAAATTATTTGTGAGAATCCGTTTCATCAAGATTAATCTTAGGTCAAATCAACCTCCTATCAAAACGAAACCAGCCCAGTCCAAGGGCAGGAAGCCTTTCTCAATAGCATCCAGTTTGGCCAGTCGCAGTGCTTTCTTATAGCTTTTCCCTTCCGAAAGGTGTTTATAAAACAGGAGCATGATATCTTTGGTTTTCTCATCGTGTATTTTCCACAGTGAAGCCAAAACCCTGGGAACACCGGCAAGTATTGCTCCCCTGGGCAGAGCTATTACGCCTTCTCCTTCTATATAATTTCCCCGCCCTGTATTGCATGCACTGAGTACCATCAAGTCAGCATTCAATTCCATCTCGAATAATTCTCCCATGCTAAAAAACCCATTGTTTCTTTCATTAATCTCTTCATCTCTTCCCTCCTGGAACAAAAACAAGCCTGAGCGTTCCGGGTGGTCTGGATTGACTAGTCCATGGGTGGCAAAATGTAAGATATCATAGTTGGAAATAAGTTGTTTCACATTAGTCAGATTGGCATCTTTCCCTTTTAAGTGTTGAACCCTGCGTATTGCCTTTCCCATATGGGATTCTATTCCTTCAACTTCCTCCAGGCTATAAGGCAAAGCGTCCAGTTCTTTGTTGCCCCGGTAACGGGAAGCAAAATGATTGTCACCCTGATTGAGGCTGTCCGTAAAAAGAGGGGCTACTGTAAGCAAACTGGCGGGTTGCGTAAAGGCATGTTCCTTCCTCAAATCATGCCATAAAGATGCCGAATAAGAATAGGAAACAGCATAGTCTTCAATCAGCATTTTATCTTTTACAGCCAACCATTCAAAGGGAATAAAATTCAGATTGCCGTCGGGAATAATGACCAACTCCTCTTTGTCTTTAAGGTATGGGAGAAGTGGATCAAACAGATATTCCCCCAAATCGGTGGTTTCTCCTCCTGTTAATACTGCATAGCGCTCTTTTTTAATTTTCTGTTTCAGCTCTTCTCCTTCATGAAAAAAACTTATGGCGGTATCCGGTAAAACAATTACCTGCCCCCAGGAATCATCCAGGAGGAAAAATTCAATTAATGCTTCATTTTCAGATAGCTGAGATTGCAACTCAGACAAAGATGCAAATTGCAGGTTGTTTTTAAGCATTTGCATATCTTGATTCCTGTAATATTCATCAATTTCATAACGCAGTATCAGGTTTTCTATCAATTCGCTGTTAAGCTCCATTTGCAGGTTAAAGACTTCATCCTTATCATTTGTATCGGCTGCAGCCAGGTTATGTCGTGCTCTGTCCACCTTTCTTGAACTTTGAAGAAGACGGGAAAACAGAAGAGTATCACTCTCCAGTTTTGACTGAAACCTGTTCTTAGCCATGATGCTATTTAGCTGGATGGCTTTTGCAGAAAAAGCAATATTCATTTTCTCATCAAAATACTCATCGCCCCCCAATTCAAACATATAGGGCAATGCTTCGTTAAGAAATTCATCATACAGCTCAGACAGACCTGAAATTTCAAAACTATAAACATCTTCTTCCATCTTTTTCTGAAAAAGAGTATTTTGTTTATCAATCAATGAAACTATGGCAGGAGTATAATCAGCGGCTTGTTTTTTATACGCCTTCTCGAGAATACTCATAAAATAATACTGACTGATATAATCCACAGAAGGTGAAATGACGGGTACATCCTTTCCGCCAATAGTCTCATGTTCATCAAAAACAGATAAGATAACCTCTTCTGCTTCATTGATATTTCCATCATGAAGATAAGCTTTGGCTTTGATTTCTGTTATCTTGTCAGTAAAATATTTCCTGCCCGGTAAAGTATCCAAAGCCGATAAAAGAGTATAGACAGTATCCGGGGCATAAGACACCAAAGCCTCAGCAATGAGCACATAGCCAAAAGCACGATTATAAGGTGACATAGCTTTTGTTTCAACAAGTTTCCTGGCTTTTTTTGCGTGTGACCAAACCTTAATGGTATCGCCCTTCTCTGCATAATACCTGGCCAGATTTCCATGAGTGGCTGCTATGATGTTATGAGCTGAATAGGCAAGAGTATCCAGCAGTGCCGCAGATTTTTCAGCGTAAAAAATTGCCTGGTCAAGGTTATCGAAATACTCATAATAATTTTGGCTCACTTTGGTGATAAAATGTGAATTGTAGAGCAATACAGGAATAGAGGCAGGCTTTGATTCAAATAATCTAATATCGTTTTTCAGTACTTCGTTTTGGGTTTTCAACAAATCATAGGAATTATGCATGTTTGAGATAATGCTGTAATCAGCCACTGCCAGGCTGGAAATATCATTTGCTTTAAGGGCCATAGTCCTTGACCTATACATGGTTTGGATTGCTTCTTTAGTCCGGCCTTCCCGAAATAACGCCAACCCATAATCAACCAGGGTATTTCGCATAGGCTCACCATCTTCTCCTAAAGCCTCTAAAACAGCAAACTGAGCCTGAAACAATTCATCTAACTCTCTGCCTTTAAAATCGGACTTCCCCGGTAAATTTCTGATTCTATAAAGCGTGGAGCGCATCAATCTCAGTGATGCAAAATACTCCATCTGAAGGGTATCATTTTCGGCCCTGAAAGTTTCCATGCTGTTTTTCAGTATACCGTAAGCCTTAATAAAGTTGCTGCGGTGTTTGTGCAGGTTGGCTATTTCATTTTTGAAAAATAAAAACTGAACATCCTTATTCGCTTCCAAACTTACATTAGCTAAACTATCCAGATCCTTTAGAATATTTTCAAAATTTTCACCCTGGTTGTACCGGGAGAGAATATCCTGGTATTGCTGATAATGTGAGAATTTTTCCAACTCTCTTTCGGAAGAATAAAACGGATAATATTGACCAAAGGCTCGTGATGTTGATAAAATTATCAGGAATAATAAACATAAAGCAAGCCAAACGTTTTTGGGTATGCGGTTCAGTTTCATAGACAAAAGAATTAAAATCTTAAACAGTAGGTTGACTAATATAGGGAGTAAAAATAATGACTTTATTAAAAAAAGGGATGAAATTTGTCAGTATAATGAATAGAATTGCCAGTTTATTGAACACAACTGACATCCGATGTATTGTTTTCATCGGATGTTTGCTTTTGGAGAAGCGTGGGTGAGAGGGTGTGAGAGTGAGAATGGGGGAAATTGGGAATGGTTCACGGTAGATTTCCTGATTACCGCTGATTTTGCGCTTTTGTTTTAACCACAGAGCCCGCAGAGCAGACC
>CAZPDP010000067.1:0-13245 GCA_964585385.1 uncultured Bacteroidales bacterium | reverse complement strand
ATAAATTTTTTAAATATGAATAAAATGCAGAGCCTGTACCGCAAGGCGGTATTAATCCCTTGCTCCGCCGTAGCGGCTACGCGAAGGCGATGCCGACTTAGGTGAACTTAAATTTTTGAAAAAAATTTTAGGGAACCTTAGTCGCTGTCGGAGACAGGAATAATTCTTGAACGGCGAAGCCCTCAACGAAGTTAATTATTCGGGTTAGAATAAAACTCATTTTTTATACCAAATTGGCTACTTTAAAACTGATATTTTTTGAGGGTGATTTTATAATTTATTTTTCACTTCTTTTCCCTATTTTTGAATAAAAATAAAACCATCGGATTATGAGTCACACAAGCGGAAATTTACCCCGTATAGCCTCTTTGCTTATTATTCTGGTTATTGTTGTCTATATCCTGATCATTGGTAAATTTATAATTGTACCTTTGATCTTTGCTGCCCTGCTTGCCATTATGGTACAACCTATCTGTAATTTCATCGAGCGGTTTATCCGAAGAAAAATACCTGTTATTTTGCTCTCATTCCTTATCGTTTTGATTCCGCTGATCGGGATAATCTACTTCTTTTCTTACCAACTTGGAGACGTAATAAAAAATATGCCGGCAATTGCAGACCGCCTACAGCATGCCTCTGAACTGTTTTTTACCTGGCTGGAAAACAATTTTGGAATTACCCGGGCCGAAAGCTGGCAGTGGTTCCGTTCCAACTTTTCCAAAATACTGGATACTCCCCTCCGGTTCTTTAAAGGAGGATTGATTTCCGGTACTGCCTTTCTTGTAAATTTCCTGCTGGTCCTTATATTCATGTTTTTCTTCCTGCTCTATCGCGGAGGGATTAAAAATTTCCTGCTTGTTCAGTTTAAGAAGGAAAACAGGGAACAGGGAAAAACCATCCTGCTGCAGATTCAAAATGTCGTAAGACATTACCTGTATGGCCTTCTCACGGTTATTGTTATCCTGGCTATCCTTAACAGCATCGGATTGCTGATTATAGGAATTGATTACGCTATTTTCTGGGCCAGCCTGGCTGCTTTCCTAAGCATTATACCTTACATCGGTACCACACTGGGCGGCTTGCTGCCTTTCATGTACTCCATTGCCACAGCTACATTCTGGTGGCAACCGGTAGCTGTTGTGGCTCTATATTTTTCTGTACAACAAATTGAAGGAAACCTGATTACTCCTTATGTGGTGGGCTCTAATGTAAAAATCAATCCACTGATTGCTATCATTTCATTACTTATTGGCGGGGTGATCTGGGGCATTGCCGGAATTGTCCTGGCTATACCCATAGCAGCTATCATCAAACTGATCTTCGACCATGTGGATGCTCTTAAACCTGTTGGGGAGCTTATGAGTACCCGTTTGTACAAAAGAGAAGACAAGTTCCTGAAAGACTATGATGATGACAAGTACAGGATCACAAACTTGTTTGAAGACGATCAGGAATAAAGTTGCATTGTATAAAAGATTTGAGCATTTTCATAAAATAATACTGATTTATTGATGTATATTTTGAATAATAAAATGAAAAATGTTAACTTTATATAAAGTTCCACCAAATTTAAAATCAGCCTTTTCGACCCCTAAAAGCTTTCATAATATGCACATTCAAACATCCGACCAGGAAAAATTAACTTTAGGTTTCGGGAACTACACCTGCAACTGGGGTTTGCATATTGCAGGTTTATATGAATCTGATGAAGAAAGGGATGAAATCATCTTTGGATTCTTCCGGCAGGGGTATAAAGAAAAAGATTTACAGCTTTACGCTGCCTCAGAACGAAGCCCGGAAACTTTCAAAAAACAATTCACTCACGCTTGCCGGGAATGCAAAAAGCATATTGATAATTCAAATCATTTTCAGTTAAAAACTGCAAAAGAGCTGTATTATCCAGAAGGAACATTTTCTCCTTTAAAAATGGACGAAAGCCTTGGCTCCTTTTATAAAAAATCCCAGCAAAACGAAAAACGAAACATAAGGGCTACGGCAGAGATGGCATGGGCGCTTGAAGCTATTCCGGGTGTTGAACACCTGATGGCATACGAGAGCAGATTGAATTATTTCATCCCTGGAAAACCCTGGATCAGTATCTGCTTGTACAACGTAAACAAATTTGATGGAAAAACCATTATGGGCGTTTTACGGACCCACCCATTCACAATCAGCGGAGGAATCATTACCCAGAACCCTTACTACCAGGACCCGGACAAATGGCTGGCTGAAAATGCCCCACAATTTTTGTATAAATAAACGTATTCTATGAGCAACTTCGGAAATGATCTTTTTCTCTTAATGTCCAACTTGTCCCAGTATAAAAAGGAAAAAACCATACTGAGAATTTTTATCGAATCCCTGAATCAACTATACCCCCACCTGGGAATTAAATATGCAGAAAAACATGCTGAAGAAAAACGTGAACTGGAAATCTGCACAGCCGACAATCATTTTGGATTTCTCACCCTTGTAAAAACACCAAGACAGGAAGAGAAAGCTCAGCTTACCAATGCGGTACAGATGGTGGGTGTAATCTTACAGAACATTAAACAAAACAAACTGCTGAAAGATACAGTTCAGAAAAAGAACGATGATTTAAGGGAAAGCGAAGAAAACCTTCGGATAACACTCAACTCTATTGGTGATGGAGTAATTGCTACTGACAAAGAAGGCAAAGTAACCCGGATGAATCCGATTGCAGAACAGCTCACGGGGTGGAAAAATAAAGACGCCAGAGGGGAAAAACTGGAAACCATATTTCATATTGTCAATTCAAAAACCGGGGAAAAAGCAGAAAACCCGGTAGGACAGGTCCTGGAAACAGGTACCATTGTAGGACTGGCCAACCACACCAAATTAATTGCCAAAAACAACAAAGAATTCCAGATAGCTGATTCCGGGGCGCCCATAAAAGATGATGACGGGAATATTACTGGAGTTGTGCTGGTCTTCAGAGATGTCACGAAAGAATACGAAAACCGGGAAAGGATAAAAAGTTCAGAGGAACTGCTAAGGGGCGTAATGAACAGCATACAGGATGGGATAAGCGTACTAAACAAAGACTTAAGCATACGTTATGTAAACGATGTGATGAAAAAATGGTACGCCTCCAACATGCCCCTTGTTGGTAAAAAGTGCTATGAATGCTACCATAACAAAAAGGAACCCTGCGACCCGTGCCCCACTTTAAGGACTCTTAAAACAGGTAAGCTGGAAAAGGATATTGTTCGCGGACCTTCAGACAATCTTTCTAAGGTTGAATGGATTGAGTTGTTCAGCTACCCCATGAAAGACGAAGAAACAGGGGAGATCACGGGAATAGTGGAATTTGTCAGGGACATTACAGAGCAAAAGAAAGCACAGGACAAACTATTGCACTGGCAGAATCTGATGCAATACATCATCCGGCATGATCCCAATGCCATTTCAGTATTTGATAAAGAAATGAACCACATCTTTGTTAGTGAAAGGTTCCTGAAAGATTACAAGGTTAAAGAAAAAAACATCATTGGTAAAAACCATTACGAAGTGTTTCCTGAAATACCGGAAAAATGGAGAGAAGTTCACCGAAGGGCCCTGAATGGAGAAATAGTAAGCTCCAATGATGATTATTTTATAAGAGAAGACGGAACAGTAGACTATACAAGGTGGGAATGCCGACCCTGGTATGAATCAAATGGTGAAATTGGCGGTATCATACTTTATACCGAGGTGATTACTGAATTGATAAATATTGAAGAAAAGCTGCGGGAAAACGAAAAAAAATACCGCAACCTCTTTGAAACCATGAGCCAGGGGGTGATTTACCAGGACAGCAAAGGAAATATTACTACCGCGAATCCGGCTGCTGAAAAAATTCTTGGATTATCACATGAAGAGATGACAGAAATCACTTCAATGGACCCGGGATGGAAAGCCGTTGACGAAAATAAAAACGAGCTGCCGGGCGATAAGCATCCTTCCATGATATCATTAAAAACCGGGAAAGAGATTAAAAATTTTATTATGGGGGTTTACAATCCCAAAAAGAAAGATTACGTATGGATAATTGTCAACTCAATACCACAGTTTACAAAAAACAACAATAAGCCTTACCAGGTATTTTCCACCTTCCTTGACATTACTGAGCGTAAAAAAGCGCAACAGCAATTGAAGGAGAGCGAAGAAAAATATCAGAATTATATACAACAGAGTAATGAAGGAATATACAGGATGGAAATGAAAAAACCGCTTGATACCTCTTTGCCTGTTGAAGAGCAGATAGATCTCATTTATGATAATGCCTATTTAGCAGAATGCAACAGGGCTTTTGCCAATATGTACCAGGCCGATTCCATTGATGAATTAATTAATGTATGGCTTGTCGACCTGCATGGTGGAAAAAATCATCCTCAAAATCGGTCCATAATCCGCAATTTTATTCTATCCGGTTACCAGATCTTAAATGAAGAATCGGAAGAAATAACAAAAGAAGGGAAACGCGTATGGCTTTCCAATAATAACATTGGAATTATAGAACAAAAACTGTTACTCCGTATGTGGGGTACCCAGATCGATATTACAGAAAGAAAAAAAGCCGAAGCGAAATTAAAAGAGCGAGAAGAACGATTCCGTGCTTTATTTCATAAAAACAGCTCAGTGCTTATCTTACTCGATCCCGATACAGGAAAAATAAAAGATGTCAATGAAAAAGCGACTGAATTTTATGGCTATTCAAGGGATGAAATGCTCGGAATGAAAATACAAGAAATTAATGCCCTTGCAGATGAGGAAATAGAAGAAAAAATGAGAAAGGCCCGGAAAGGGGAAAAAAATTATTTTATCTCTCCTCATCAGCTTGCAAACGGTGAAATAAGAGATGTTGAAGTGTTTCCGGGTCAAATTGTCATAGAAAACAAAGAGTATTTATATTCTACCATACACGATATCACTGAACATAACAGAAACAGGAAACGACTCCAGAAAGGAGAAGAAATAGCTCAGATCGGTAACTGGGAATTTGATCTGAACAGTAATAATGTATATTCTTCAGATGGGGCAAGAAAAATTTATGGAATTGAAAAAGAGAATCTAACCATTGCGGATATTCAAAAAATTCCTCTTAAAGAATATCGCCCTAAACTTGATAAGGCACTTAATAACCTTGTTGAGAAAGGGGAACCTTACAATGTCGAATTTAAAATTAAAAGACAGAATGACGGGAAAATAATGGATATTCATTCTATAGCGGAATACAATCCAACACAGAATGTTGTTTTTGGTATCATCCAGGATATAACGGAAAGGAAAGAGATTGAAAAAGAACTGCAGGGAAGAAACGATGAACTGCGGGCTGCTGAAGAAGAACTGCGCGCCTCCAACGATGAGCTCAAATACATCAACGATCGCCTGGAAAAACAAAAGCAGGAACTGGAAAAGGCCAAAGAAAAAGCCGAAGAAAGCGACAGGCTGAAGTCGGCGTTCCTGGCCAACATGAGCCACGAAATACGCACCCCAATGAACGGCATCATGGGCTTTTCCCAAATGCTACAGCAAAAAGAGTTCCCCAGGGAGAAGCAAAAACAATTTTTTGACATTATTAATTCACGAACAAAGCACCTCCTGAGATTAATTGATGACATTGTGGATATTTCAAAGATTGAAGTGAATCAGCTCGCAGTCAACCTGCAACAATTCAACATCAATGATATCCTGAATGAATTGTACAATGTCTATAAATCGGAACTGATCAAAAACAATAAAGAGAACATCACTTTTTCTGTAAAGAAAGACCTGGATTATTCAGAAAGTTACCTTTATTCTGATGTTAACAGGTTCAGGCAGATACTGGAAAACCTTATTAATAATGCCATCAAGTTCACAGATGAAGGAACCATTGAATTCGGTTACAGGATTCAGGATAATGGTTACATATTATTCTTTGTAAATGATACCGGCATTGGAATCTCAAAAAATAAGCAGGAAGAGATCTTTGAGCGTTTCAGGCAAATTGATGATTCATCCAACCGTGCTTATGAAGGTACAGGCCTGGGCCTGACCATCTCCCTAAACCTGGTTGAACTACTCGGAGGAAAAATGTGGGTCGAATCGGAGAAGGGGAAAGGTTCTACGTTTTGTTTTACTCTTCCCTTTGAAAAAAAGAATGAGGATCAAAAAGCAAGTAACAAAGCAAATGAAAAGAAAACTCCTTCACTTGAAGAAAAAACCATTCTTATTGTTGAGGATGATCCTGCAAGCAGTGAATTTTTAAAGGAGCTCCTCAAACCATCCGGGGCAAATGTAAAAATTGCCCAAACCGGAGAACAGGCTTTGGAAGACTATCAAAACTCCTATTCAATAGATTTGATTCTTATGGATATCCGCCTGCCTGATATGAGCGGTATAGAAGTAATTAAAAAAATAAGAAAAGATGACAAGGAAATCCCCATCATTGCCCAAACTGCACATGCAATGGGAGATGACAAAAGAAAATGTATTGAAAGCGGCGCTGATGACTATATAGCCAAACCCATTGACTCAAAAGACTTCATGGCTATCATGAAAAAGCATGTATGAATGAATAAAGAAAATAGTTATATTTAAAGAGTTGAAGTTTTCGGCATTTGGAATCATATAACCCAATATAAAATTATGCATATCCTCCAAAAACCATTTTCTTACCTGAGAAAAATCTCTCCTTTGGGTTATATACTAATTTTTTCATTAGTAATATTGGGCTTTTTCATAATATGGCTGTCCATTAAAAGCATTAACAGGGAAATGAAAGACAACCTCCTTCAAAGAGCCGGGATTGTCGCTCAAAGTATCAATAGAAACCGCCTTCGAAACCTGTCAGGATCACCCCAAGACATCAACAACCCCGATTATATAAGAATTAAAGAGCAACTCAGGAAAATAAGAGAATCTCAGTCCAAATGCAAGTTTCTTTATCTGATGGGACAAAAAGAAACCGGGGAAGTCTTTTTTTATGTAGACTCTCAATCACCTGATTCAAAAGATTATGCTCCCCCCGGCCTGATTTATGAAGAAGTTTCAGAAGATTATCTTGAGGTTTTTAACAATCTGAAAGCAAAGACAGTAGGGCCTGTAGAGGATAGGTGGGGAAGGCTTATGACCGGCCTCATCCCTATTACAGATAGTGAAACAGGCAAAAAAATTGCTGTCCTCGGGATGGATGTTACTACCGATTACTGGAAAAGGGCAATTTTAAAACGAACCGCTCCTCTTACCATCTTGATTGTTATCTCTGTTTTGCTCGTATACTATATTCAGCAACTGAGAATTTTAAAAAATCAGGAAAAAGCAGAAGAACAAATCAAAAAGAGAGAGGAACAGTACCAGGCCCTTTTTGAACAGGCAGCCGATGGAATTCTAATAGGAAATGAATCAGGGATAATCATTGACGCCAACAAAAGCATCGCCACCATCACAGGATACGATAAAGAAGAGCTGATTGGAACCAGCATAAACATACTGTTCAGTGATACCGAATTGAAAGAAAAACCATTCGATTATAAGGCGGTGCTGGAAGGGAAAACCGTTTTAAACGAAAGGCAAGTGTTGAGGAAAGACGGCTTTCTTATAACCATTGAGATGAATACAAAAAAAGTAGGAGATGGCAGGCTTCAGGCTTTTTTCAGGGATATCACCGAAAGAAAGAAAAACGAAAAAGTGATCCAGGAAAAGAATGAAGAACTCAGGGAAATAAATGAGATGCTGGCTAAACAAAAAGAGGACCTCCGCATAGCCAAAGAAAAAGCAGAGGAAAGCGACAAACTCAAATCGGTCTTCCTGGCCAACATGAGCCATGAAATACGAACCCCCATGAACGGAATAATAGGTTTCTCTGAAATCTTAACAGACCAGACTTTCGATTTCGAAGAACGAAAAGAATACCTGGAAATCATCCACTCCCTGGCAAAAAACCTGATGCAGCTGATAGATGACATTATTGACATTTCAAAAATAGAAGCCAACCAACTAAACTTAAACAAAGAGGTCTTCTACATAAACGATGTTATGGATGAACTGGAAAGAATTTATGCCTTGCGGATAAAAAAAGAAACGGAAAAATCCATTACTCTCAAAAAATCCATCCCCTTAGAAAAGGAAAAAAGCAAAGTATATACCGACCTCATCAGGCTGAAACAGGTTCTGAACAATCTCCTGAGCAATGCAATAAAGTTTACGGAAGAAGGAACTGTCGAATTTGGTTACGAATTGAGTAATCAAAAAGAATGGCTGTTCTGGGTAAAAGATTCGGGAATTGGCATATCAGAAAAAGAACAAACTCATATTTTCGAGCGCTTCAGACAGGCTGAGTACAATGCTCTTAAAAACCCACAAGGAACAGGACTTGGACTCACCATTTCGAAAAACCTGGTGGAGTTACTCGGAGGAAGTATTTGGCTGGAGTCAAAACCCGGCCGGGGCTCTGTTTTTTACTTCACCATCCCTTGTGGCAAAAACAGCCACGAGTTTGACCTAATCCAAAAAGACAAAAGCAGTAAACAAAATGGAAATCAGTGGAAAGATAAAACCATTCTCATTGTGGAAGACGACCTCCCAAGCCGCGAATACCTTAAGAAAGCACTGATGTCCTCAGGTGCTAAACTTATTCTCAAAGAAACAGGAGAAAAAGGTATGCAGGAATTCCAAAACAACCCCAATATTGACCTGATATTAATGGATATAAGACTTCCCGGCATTGACGGCACAGAAGTGATCAAAAAAATCAGGCAAATGGGGCATAACACTCCTATCATTGCTCAAACAGCTCATTCTATGAACGACGACAGAATAAAATATCTCGACGCCGGTGCAAACGATTATATCGCCAAACCCATTTCTGTAAATGCCCTGATATCCTTAATCAGAAAATATATCTGATGAAATCTAATGAATTCCAACCTTCCAAATGCCAAGGGAAATGCAGGAAATATAATTGAATTCACCATAAAAATTGGTAGTATCAAATGGGTTACTTAAATTTGCCCTTTTTAAACAAAACGAATTAAGATATATGAAACCATCACTACTCGTACTGGCAGCAGGAATGGGAAGCCGTTACGGCGGACTGAAACAGGTGGACCAGGTGGGACCATCCGGGGAAACGATTGTGGATTATTCATTGTATGATGCCAAAAGAGCAGGATTTGACAAAGTTGTTTTTGTGATCAGACAAGATATAGAAAAGGCCTTTCGTAAAGTATATCACGAGAAACTGTCCAAATACTTCCAGATAAAATATGTATACCAGGAACTGGAGAATATTCCTGAAGGACTGGACGTTCCGGAAGAACGAAAAAAGCCCTGGGGGACAGCACATGCCGTGATGATGGGGGAAGATAAAATTAAAGAACCCTTCGCTGTTATTAATGCCGATGATTATTATGGCGTACAATCATATCAGCAGATTTTCAGCTTTCTGAATGAAAACACCGACGAAAACAGCTACTGCATGGTGGGATACCAGCTTGATAAGACCTTGTCTGACCATGGCCACGTATCAAGGGGAGTATGTACCACAGATGATGAAAGCAACCTGATAGACGTGGAAGAACACACCCACATTGAAAAAAAGAACAACGGTATTTATCACAAGGATGAAAAAGGGAATGAACATCCATTAACAGGCAATGAAGTAGTGTCCATGAATATGTGGGGTTTTATGCCTTCATTCTTTAAATACAGCAAGGATCAGTTCATCAAATTCATCAATGAAAACATTAATAACCCAAAAGCAGAATTTTATATTCCGTCAGTTGTAAACAACCTGATTCAATCAAACCAAATTGAACTGAAAGTCCTGGAAACAAACAGCCATTGGTTTGGAGTTACATACAAAGAAGATAAGCCGGAAGTCATCAAAAATATAAGAGCCCTTATTGACAGAGGCGTATACCCGGAAAGCTTATGGGAAAAAGATTAACAACCATTTTATTCTATAAAAAAGAAATCTTTACGATCCGTTTTATTTAAAAAAGGATCTCCATCATAGAATAGCATTAAACAACCGCCGCTGTCTGTAAAAACGAAAATTGACAAATAAAGAGGGATTGTTTACCTTTGAAATTCCCTAAACACTTATCTATGGATAGCTCAAATCAGGAAATAAACAGAATAATAAACCAAAACAGCGAGGCCCTTGCCCAAAAAGTGGTTGAACTACAATACAAATACTCACCGGAATATTGGGATAAATTTGGTGAAGAGGGAAAATCAAAAAGCATTAGAGACGCCGCCTACCACCTGCCCTTCCTGGCTGAGGCAATCCTTCTGGAAGAAAAAGAGATCTTTACAGATTACATAAAATGGGTCAGGATTTTATTCAGGGAGATCAACCTGGATGAAAAGATACTCGTTGAAACTCTCAACCTGTATAGCGGGGTCTTAAAGGAATACCTAAAGGAAAGCCAGGTTAAAACTGTCACAGAATACATTCAGGCCGGAATTAGCAAAATACATGAGCCCGTAAATCATGTAAGGAGTTACATTGATGCAAACACGCATCTTGGAAAACTTGCCCAATCTTTCAACCAGGCTCTTCTCAGGGGAAATAAAAACAAAGCCGGCGAGATGATATTCGAAGAATTAAAAAAAGGCACATCCGTCAAAGACATTTACCTCCATGTTTTCCAGGTTTCGCAACTGGAAGTGGGAAGGCTCTGGCTCCTGAACAAAATCAGCGTAGCCAAGGAACATTATGTATCGGCTGCCACCCAGATGATTATGTCCCGCCTCTACCCTTACATCTTCTCAACAGAAAGAATTGGCAAAACCTTTGTCGGAGCCTGCGTAGGAGGCGAATTGCACGAAATTGGAATCAGAATGGTTTGTGATTTCTTTGAAATGGAAGGATGGGACACTTATTATCTTGGAGCAAACACTCCGGCCAATACTATCCTAAGCTCAATAAATGAATACAAGGCCGACATTATCGGACTTTCCATAGCAATGCCTTATAATCAAAGCCTTCTTAAAGATGTTATCTCCAAAATAAAAAAAGAAACAGAAGATCAGGAAATAAAAGTCCTCATTGGCGGAAACGGCATCAGCCGTGAAAAAATAAATCCGGAAATTTCCGGGGCCGATGGCTATGCACGCGACGCCCAAAAAGCTGTTGAATTAGCCAACCAATTAATCTGATTTCAATGATTGACAATAGAGGTAAATTAAAAGGTTTCGCATTTCTGTGCGATGAAAATGGAAAGATTAAAGATTTGCTGCGAAATGATATCAATTTCATTCCAAAAGAATTGAAAGGGCAGCTATTCCCAAATATTGTCGAAAAAGGCTCCCGCCCCAAAGCTATGAATTTCCTGAGAGACATCAGCAAGAATGAAGTGGCCATGAATTACCAGATGAATATCTTTATTAATGAAAAGGTAGAAACCATCTCATTTTTAGGAATACAAATCAAAAACGAAATGATTATTGTGGGGGCAGAAGATGAAAAAGAAGCAATGGAATTTACCAACCAGTTACAGCAAATCAACAATGAGCAGGCAAACATCATCAGAAATCTGATGAAAGAAAAAATCGAGTTCCAGGGGCAAGTTTCAGACGTCAACGAAAACTCCTGGGACGATCTGACGAAACTGAACAATGAACTGATAAACCTGCAAAGGGAACTATCGAAGAAAAATGCTGAACTGGAAAAACTGAATGAAACAAAAAATCATTTCCTGGGCATGGCAGCACACGATCTACGCAGTCCCTTATCAATCATTTTCAGCTACACCGAATACCTGATTGACAATTCAAAACAATACCTTCCTGAAAAACAACATAAGTTCCTTCAAACCATCTTTTCTACCTCGCAATTTATGCTCACCCTGATTGATGACCTGCTTGACGTTTCAAAAATTGAATCCGGGAAACTGGAGCTCAAAAAAGAAACATTTGACTTAATCGATTTTGCCACAGAAAATATCGAGCTTAATAATCCTTTGGCAGTAAAAAAGAATATTCAAATTCAGCTGCATTCGAATTTAAAATCATTGGAAATATACGCCGATCGGCATAAAATAGAACAGGTTTTTAACAACCTCATCAGCAATGCTATTAAATTTTCCTACCCCGGAAGTTCCATTGGTGTGGATATATCTGCAAACAATGATGAAATATCCATATCATTCAAAGATCAGGGGACCGGAATTAAAAAAGAGAAACTGGAAAACATCTTCCAGCCTTTTAATATGGCCTCTGGGGCAGGTACATCAGGTGAAAAAGGTACCGGCCTGGGTCTGCTGATTGTGAAAAAAATCGTAGAGGGACACGGGGGAAATATCAGGGTGGAATCTGAACCGGGAAAAGGAAGTACATTTTTTGTTACTTTGCCAAAAAGTAAGTTAGAAAATAAAAAACAAAAATTAATACGTGAGTAAAAATGAGCACAAAAGAGAATCTTGCACAAGCTGAAATAAAAGCCAGGGGAAAACCCCTTCAAAAAATGTTTAACCAGGTACCCGAACGGTATGATTTCCTGAATCGTCTTTTAACGCTCCGTTTGGATGAATACTGGAGAAAAAAGGCAGTTAAACAAATCCTCAGGGAAAAACCTGCTGATATGATGGATTTGGGAACAGGCACCGGCGACCTGGCTGTCAGAGTGGCCCGGAGTAGCGGCAAAATACAGGTTACAGGCTATGACTTTAGCGCTCCCATGCTAAAGGTGGCTCAAATCAAAGCAGACAAATACCGGCTCGAAAACATTCACTTCGTCGAGGGGGATGCCGCAGAGATGCCTTTTGATGACAATAGTTTTGATGTCATTGCTATTTCCTTTGCCTTTCGAAACATTACCTTTAAAAATCCCAATACAGATTTATACCTGAAGGAAGTGTACCGGACCCTCAAACCTGGTGGAAAATTCATCATAGTGGAAAGCAGCCAGCCCCGGAATAAACTGGTACGCTTTATCTTCCACAATTATCTTAAGCACATCGTTTCAGGTATCGGAGGCCGCATATCCAAATCAAAAGGCGCCTACCACTACCTGGCCTACTCAGCCAAAAACTTTTACACCAGGGAGGAACTTACAGAACTGATGAAAAATCACGGGTTCACCGGCACCCACCACAAACCCATGCTCTTCGGGGCCGCAGCAGTGACGGTGACGGGAAAGCCTGAAAAATAGCATACGATGTCTCCAGGTCATAGTAAGCTTATCCCCTTTTTAAACTGAAAAAAGCATGGAAAAACCAATTGGTATCGAACCAGAATAGCACAACTATTCCG
>CAZPDP010000066.1:0-13575 GCA_964585385.1 uncultured Bacteroidales bacterium | reverse complement strand
CAGACGATACTGTCCGGCGGATTCTCATTGTCTGATCTATAATGCTTAGTCTTGTTCTTCAGAAAAGGATGCTCTCAGCCATTCCCTGTTCGTACGGGCAATATGGTCGAGCGAGATAGCCTTTGGACATTCTACCTCACATGCCTCAGTACTGGAGCAACTGCCAAATCCCAGTTCATCCATCTTTGCCATCATATCTAATGCCCTCATTTTTGCTTCGGGTTTACCCTGCGGCAGCAAAGCCAGCTGTGATATTTTAGCAGACACAAAAAGCATGGCCGATGAATTTTTGCAAGCGGCTACACAAGCGCCACATCCAATACAAATCCCCGCATCAAAAGCTTTTTCCGCCTTTTGTTTGTCCACAGGAATAGAATTGGCATCCGGCGCAGAACCTGTATCAATTGAAATAAACCCCCCCGCCTCCATAATTTTATCCATTGCTGTTCGATCTACAACTAAATCCTTTATTACAGGAAATGGTTTTGCCCTCCATGGCTCTATTGTTATCGTATCACCATCTTTAAAGGAACGCATATGAAGCTGGCAGGTTGCAACTTCTTTTTCCGGGCCATGAGGCTGGCCATTAATAAATAACCCACAGCTTCCACAAATACCTTCGCGGCAATCATGTTCATAAGCTACCGGTTCATCTTCCCCGGTTTCAATAAGCTTTTTATTCAATGCATCCAGCATCTCAAGAAATGACATGTCCGGATTAATTTCATCAAGTTCATAATTGACAAATTTACCCTTAGACTGAGCATTGGGTTGGCGCCATATTTTGAGTTTAACTTTCATATTATTCTGTTTTATAAGTTTTTAATAAGGAAATATCCTCGCTGCAATAATTTATTTATAGCTTCTAACTTTAACTTCAACAAATTCATACTTAAGCTCTTCTTTATGAAGTTTGGGCTCTTTATCTTCACCCTGATATTCCCAGGCAGCAACATACATATAATTTTCATCATCTCTTTGGGCTTCACCCGCTTCTGTTTGATATTCCTCTCTGTAATGTCCCCCGCAGGACTCTTTGCGGTTTAAAGCATCCTCTATCAGTAACAAGCCCATATCAAGGAAATCCGCCACACGAATAGCTTTTTCAAGCTCCTGGTTCATCTCATTCAAAGTGCCGGGCACTTTCACATCACGCCAAAACTCCTCCTTCAATTCTTTCACTTCTTTCTTTGCCTGCTTTAGTCCTTCCTCATTTCTCTGCATGCCACAATGGTCCCACATAATTTTTCCGAATCGCTTATGGAAAGAAGTAGCAGTTTTAGTGCCATTCACTGCAAGCAATTTTTCCAATCTTTCTTTTGCCGATTTCTCTGCTTCTTCAAATTCTTTCTCTTCGGTTGTTAGTTTTGGAGTTCTTATTTTATCGGCAAGATAATTACCTATGGTGTTAGGAAGAATGAAATAACCATCAACAGCGCCCTGCATTAAAGAGTTAGCTCCCAGCCTGTTAGCTCCATGGTCAGAAAAGTTTGCCTCTCCAATTGCATACAATCCCGGAATTGTTGTCATGAGTTCATAATCAACCCATAAGCCACCCATTGTATAATGGCCGGCAGGATAAATCTTCATGGGAGTTTTCAGCGGACTGTCACCTGTAATCTTTTCATATAAATCAAATAGGTTGCCGTATTTATTATATATCACTTTGGGTCCCTGCTCATTAATTGCGTCTTTAAAATCAAGGTATACGGCCTGACCGGAAGGACCTACACCGTATCCTTTGTCGCATCTCTCTTTAGCCGCCCTGGCCCCTACATCACGAGGAACAAGATTACCAAAGGCAGGATATCGTCTTTCAAGATAATAGTCTCTTTCTTCTTCAGGAATTGTATTGGGGTCTCGTTTATCGCCTTTTTCCTTAGGCACCCAGATACGCCCATCATTCCTCAGCGACTCAGACATAAGTGTCAGTTTCGATTGAAAATCGCTTAATTGCGGAATACATGTCGGGTGTATCTGAATAAAGCTGGGATTTCCAAAAAGTGCACCATTGCGATAGGCAGTCATTGCAGCCGAACCATTTGAGGTAACACCCAGAGTAGAAAGGTAGTAAATTGTTCCATAACCTCCGGTTGCCAGTACTACAGCGTGAGCAGAATGCCTTTCCAGCTCACCGGTAATAAGATTACGTGCAATTATTCCCCTGGCTTCACCATCCACTTTAACCAATTCAACCATCTGCCGGCGGGAATACATTTTCACTTTCCCTTTGGCTATCATTCGTTTCAGAGCTGAATACGATCCCAGTAAAACCTGTTGCCCGGTTTGTCCCTGGGCATAAAAAGTACGGGATACCTGCACACCCCCGAAGGAACGGGTTGTTATTAAGCCTCCGTATTCGCGGGCAAAGGGAACACCCTGGGCCGTTAATGTGTCGATTATTCCATTACTCGTTTCTGCAAGCCGGTAAACATTCCCTTCACGGGCGCGGAAATCACCACCTTTTATTGTATCATAAAATAAACGATATATACCATCGCCATCATTCCTGTAATTCTTTGCGGCATTAATACCGCCCTGAGCAGCTACGGAGTGGGCTCTTCTCGAGCTATCCTGGTAGCAAAAAACTTTTACATTATAGCCTAACTGGGCAAGTGTTGCTGCAGCAGGAGCACCGGCTATTCCTGTACCAACAACAATAATGTCAAGCTTCTTCTTGTTGGCCGGACTCACCAGTTTCATTGTATTCAGATAATTGGTCCACTTCTCCTTTAGGGGACCTTCGGGTATCTTTGAGTTTAATTTATCCATAGTATCTTAAATTTCAAATGATTTGAAAATAAATTCTTATTAATTGAATGTTATCAGGAAATAAAGAGGAATAGTAGCAAATCCGGCAGCCATAATCACTGCAAATATATATGCAATAGCTTTCAACCTTTTCCGCCATAAATCATTATCCCAGCCGAGTGACTGAAAAGCTGCCCAAAATCCGTGTGACAGATGCAAGCCAAGGAATACGGCTCCGAGAATATAGATTACATCATACCACCACCATTTTATGAACAATTCGGACACAAGGTCATACAGGTTTTTCATTTCAACCCCATCAACCATCGTGGTTGGCAAATGTCCGAACTTAACTTTCCAGAAAAAATTAGAAAGGTGGATAACCAGGAAAATCAAAACCAGTCCACCTAAAATGAACATATTCCTGGAAGGCCATGTTGTACTTTTGGTCCGGTTTATCTTGTTATACTTGACCGGACGCAATCGCTGATTCTGTAATGTAATATATCCCGAATAAATAATGTGAACAACAAACCCGAGACCAAGGATAGGCTCCAGAATCATTATAAACTGATTGCTTGTCATAAAATGAGCTGCGGAATTAAAAGCATCCGGCCCAACCATAAGAAGGGAGTTAACTGTCAGATGAACAATTAAAAATAGCATGAGAAAAATTCCGGAAACACTCATAATGAATTTTTTCCCAACGGAAGAGGTAAAAAAGTTGCTCATAGGTAAAGTGTTTTATGATTTTTGTATAAAATTGCAAGATGACTATAAGTTGACTTATATACAAATATATTTCCCTATATATCTAAAAGAAATGTTTCTAAACAGAAAATTGATAATTTAAATTTATTCTAATTTATGAATTCTCCAATACCTGCCCAATTTTTTGAAAAGAACCGAACAAAACTGCAACAACTCCTCACAAAGGACTCCCTGGCCATTTTCTTTTCAAACCATCAAATGCCCAGAAACGGGGACCAGTTTTTTCCCTTCCGTCAAAATTCCGACCTGTATTACTTAACAGGAATAGAGCAACCGAACACCATTCTGCTCATCTCAAATTCAAAAGAGATCTTGTTTATTCAGAAACCCACCACACATTATGCTCTCTGGGAGGGTGAATTACTCAGCAAAGAAAAAGCTGAAGAGATATCAGGCATTGAAGAGATTATTTGGGTGGATGAATTCCAGAAAACGCTGAATAACCAAATAGAAAACAAGAAAGATATCTACTTCAACACCTCTGAAAAAATTTCCAAATCTGGATTAAAAACCAAAGATGAGGAGTTTTTGCAATTCTTCAGAGAAGAATACCCCTTCTTCCATTATCATTCTATCCGACCTGCAATGCAAAACTTACGACTGATAAAAGAAAGAGCAGAAGTGGAACAAATAAAAAAGGGGGTTGAAATAACAGGAAAAGCGTTTAAAAAAATACTACAGACAATACAACCAGCTATTAATGAAAAAGAACTTGATGCGCTTCTCCGGCATGAATTTCTAAAACACGGCAGCACCGGCCCGGCCTATGACCCCATCATAGCATCAGGAAAAAATGCCTGCACGCTTCATTATACCCAAAATAACCAGGACTGCCAGGATGGTGAATTGCTGCTTATGGATATCGGAGCCGAGGTAAACAACTATGCATCTGATATATCAAGGACGGTTCCTGTAAACGGAAAATTTACAAACCGGCAAAAAGAATGTTATACGGCTGTGCTCGATGTATTAAAAAAGGCAATTAATGAAATAAAGCCGGGAATTACAGTTGATGAGCTGAACAATAAAACAAAGGAATGGCTGAAAGAAAAACACATTGAACTGGGCTTGTACGAAAATACTGATATTGCAAACGAGGATTGGGTAAAAAAATACTTCCCTCATGGTGTTTCCCACTTTATAGGCCTGGACGTACATGATTGCGGAAATAAAGAGACCGTTTTAAAGGAAGGGATGGTTGTTAGCTGCGAACCCGGACTGTATATCCCGGAAGAGAATATTGGCATAAGAATTGAAGAAGACATTCTTGTGGGGATTCCTTCCATAAATTTATCGGAAAAAATACCCAGAACAATCGAAGAAATTGAAAACCTAATGGGTCAATAGAAAATGCAAATCAAGACCAGCGGAATAGTACTTCATCAATTCAAATATACAGACACGAGTATTATTGCCACCATATATACAAGAACCCACGGAAGAGTTTCATTTCTTCTACAGGGAGTAAGAAAGAAAAGCTCAAAAATAAAAGCAAACCTTTTCCAGCCTCTTTTCCTGGTTGACCTTGAAGTGTATTATAAAAACAAAAGAGAATTGCAGAAAATTAAGGAAGCCAATAACAACTTCCCGTTCCAGAGCATCCCTTATGATTTCAGGAAAAGAGCCATTGCATTTTTCCTTGCCGAAATACTTTATAAAACTTTACAGGAAGAAGAAAGCAACCCTTACCTGTTTGATTTCATCTTTAATCATATAAAAATTCTTGATTTTAAAGAGGAAGGTTTGTCAAATTTTCACATCTATTTTCTTTTGCAGTTAACAAAGCATTTGGGATTCTTTCCCCAGACCAATTACAATCTAAACCGTACTTTTTTCGACTTAAAAAGGGGCGGTTTTGTACAAACCCGGCCCAATCATGAGAATTATCTCGATGAAAAAATGAGCGGCTATTTCTATGAGTTTTTGAATTACTCTAATAATCAGCACGAAAAATTAAAAGTTCCGAAAAAAATAAGACAGCAATTGATCGATAATACTTTGAAATTTTATTACATACATAATCCGGGAATGACACAAATCAAATCATTCAAAATTTTAAAAGAAACATTTGAATAAACATAAAGAAACACGTAGCCAGGGTATTATAACACAGGATACAGAATACTCCGGCCTTTTTTGATAAAAATTGTATTATCCTTTATTAACAGGCTTTTTTCAAGAGCAATTATTTGTAAATTTACGTCCATTTTTCAAAATCGATAGAAAATGTTTGGTAATAAACTGAAAGACACGACAAAAGATTTATTCTCAATCCTAACAGACAAAGCCAGGGAGCATAATGCCATTAATCTGGTTCAGCCCCAATATAGCGACTGTCCGGTCCGGCTTGCTGAATTAGCGAATCAGTACATTTCACAATCCTATAATCAATATGCCCCTCCTTATGGAGTATATAATCTTAGAGAACAAATAGCCAATAAGGTCAAAAACGATTACGAAGGTGAGGTGGATCCCTACAAAGAAATTACCATCACTGCTGGTGCCAATCAGGCAGTTTACACGGCCATCAGCACCCTGATTTCTGAAGAAGACGAGGTAATTGTTTTCGAACCGGCCTACAAAAGTTATGTTCCCTCAATTCAAAATCTTGGAGGACGACCCATATATGTACACCTGAAAATGCCGGATTACCATATTGATTGGTCAGAGGTCCAGAAAGTTATCAGCTCCCGGACAAAAATGCTCATCATCAATAGTCCGCATAATCCTACAGGTACTATACTGTCAAAAGAGGACCTCCAGCAGCTCAAAAAAATTGTCAACGGAACAAAAATCACCATTCTCAGTGATGAAGTTTTCGAACATTTCATTTTTGGAAATAACGAACATCAAAGCATACTCCAAATCCCCGAACTCTATGAAAGAAGCATCGTGGTATCTTCCTTCGGAAAACTTTTCAACATACCCGGCTGGAAAATTGGATACTGTATAGCCCCTGAAAAAATTACAAGAGAAATTCAGAAGACTCACACTTTCCAGGTGAATTCAGTAAATACACCTCTTCAATATGCTCTTGCCGATTATCTGAAAGAAGGTGTCGATGTAAGTAAAATTAAAAGTAAATACGAAGAAAAAAGACGCCTGGTCAAAGAATACCTTTCAAACAGCAATTATCAGCTGGTCGAAACAAAAGGAACTTACTTTCAACTGCTTAGATACAACAAAATAAGCAATAGTAAGGATACCGAGTTCGTTTCAGAAATGATGAAAAAGGGAGTTGCTGTTTTCCCTTTATCCTTTTACTATCACGATTTTGTAGACAACAAGGTAGTAGGCATGAATTTCGCTCATTCCGATGAGCATTTGAAACTCGGCCTGGAAAAACTTGTTAAATAATATAATATTCCCCGGATATTCTAACGAAGAATACAAGCTCTTTAAAAACAGGGTTTACTAATAATAGCAGTACGTTGCTATAAGTAAAATTTTTGTCTAAATTTGATTTCCAGAAATAAAACCAGGTATGCAAATAATCAACTCACTTATTAATTGGCTCAATGTTAAAAGAATGTATCAGATTGAGCTGTTTAAAAAATTTCCTTCAGACATTCAGCAGGAGCAACTGTTTAAAATACTGAACCTTGCTAAAGATACGGAGTTCGGACAAAAATACAGTTTTTCTGATATTCAGACCATAAAGCAATTTCAGGAAAGAGTTCCTGTTCACACATACGAAGACTTTAAACCATACGTAGACCGGCTACTTAAAGGTGAACAGGATGTGGTCTGGCCAGGCTTAATCAAATGGTTTGCCAAATCATCCGGAACTACCAGCGATAAAAGCAAATTTATCCCAGTAAGCAAGGAAGCTCTTGAAAACTGCCACTTCCGGGGAGGAAAAGATACCCTGGCTCTCTATTTCTCAAACTTTCCCAATTCAAGACTCTATTCCGGTAAAGGACTTACCCTGGGAGGAAGTCAGCAGATAAACAAGATAAACAACAAATCTCTTTATGGTGATTTATCTGCCATTCTGATAGACAATATGCCTTTCTGGACCTATTTTGTCAAAACACCCAGCCAGGACATAGCATTAATTGCAGAATGGGAAGAAAAACTTGAAAAAATTACCGCCACCACAGTTAAAGAAAACATCACCAATATCAATGGTGTACCCTCTTGGATTATGGTGCTTCTAAAGCATATTCTCAAAAAAACAGGAGCTGACAACATCCTCGAAGTTTGGCCCAACCTTGAGCTTTTCGTGCATGGAGGCGTAAGTTTTGCACCTTATAAGGAACAATTTAAAAAACTAATCCCATCTGACAACATGCACTACATGGAAGCATACAACGCTTCCGAAGGTTTTTTTGCATTACAGGACAACTTTCACAAAAAAGATATGCTCCTGATGCTCGATTACGAAGTCTTTTTCGAGTTTATTCCCATGGATGAACTGGAGAAAGACCATCCGAAAGCCCTGACCATCGATGAAGTCGAAACCGATACTAATTATGCACTGGTAATAAGCACCAACGGAGGGCTCTGGCGATACATGATTGGAGACACTATACGGTTTACCAGTCTGTATCCCCACAAAATTAAAATTTCTGGCAGGACAAAACATTTTATCAATGCATTTGGAGAAGAAGTTATCATTGATAATGCTGAAAATGCCCTGAATACGGCGTGTGAAAAAACGGGAGCTATTGTCAAAGAATATACAGCAGCTCCGGTTTATATGGGCACACAAAACAAAGGTGGCCATGAATGGGTGATAGAATTTGAAAAAGAACCGGAAAACCTGGATTATTTCAAAACAACCCTGGACAATGCACTCAAAGCCATCAACTCAGATTATGAGGCGAAGCGTTACAAGGACATTACTTTGGATCCCCCGGTTATCAATAAAGCGAAACCCGGGTTGTTCTATTCCTGGATGAAAAAAAGAGGCAAGCTTGGAGGGCAAAATAAGGTACCTCGTCTGTCAAACAACCGGTATTATATTGATGATTTGCTGGAATTGAATAATTCTCTGTAAAATTTTGCAACGTTATTTCAAATCCGGTATTCCTGTAGCCTCAATTAAGAATTGTTTCACTTATTAATGTTTCAGATATCCATTGCAATTCTCTCTTTATTACCTCTGCCAGCACCCTTCATAAAATGTTAATAACTCATTTCTGTGATCATCAGAATATTTATTATTTTTACAATTACCAAGCGTTGGGATTGGCATTCATCCGGGCTTGCATAAGGATATTATCAAAAAAACGATTCATTGAAACGTAAAAAGAAGAAAGAAAAAAGTTTAAAACGGGTACACAAAAAATCCATCCTTTTTAACAAGAAGGAATTGAATGCTATCGATAATTATTGCAAACGATATAAGGTAAAAAACCGCTCTAAGCTAATGAGGGAGTTTATCATCGGATCAATACTGGAAAAATTTGATGAAGATTATCCTTCATTATTTGAAGATCAACCCAATCTGTTTGCCGAACCTCAAAACAAAAAACAATACTAAAAATCTCCTTTTATGCATATAGCAATTGCGGGAAATATTGGCTCAGGAAAAACCACACTGGCCGGGCTACTTGCCAAACACTACGGATGGGATGCCCACTATGAAAAAGTGGATGACAATCCTTATTTGAATGATTTCTATGAAGATATGCAACGATGGTCATTCAATCTGCAGATTTATTTCCTGAACAGCCGCTTTAATCAAATTCTTAAAATCAGAAAATCAGGAAAAACTGTGATACAGGACCGCACCATTTATGAAGATGCCTACATCTTTGCTCCAAACCTCCACTCTATGGGCCTTATGTCAACCCGCGATTTCGAGAATTATTTCACCCTTTTCAACCTGATGACTTCTCTGGTCGAACCACCCGATCTACTCCTGTACCTGCGTGCTTCAGTACCCACATTGGTCAATCAGATTCAAAAAAGAGGAAGAGAATACGAAAACAACATCCGGCTGGATTACCTTAAAAAGCTCAACGAGCGCTATGAGTCCTGGGTCGCAGCCTACAACCTGGGTAAACTCCTAATCATTGATGTCGATAACACCAATTTCTCCGAAAAAAAAGAAGATCTCAGAAAAGTCATTGATAAAATCGACGCTGAAATCCACGGTCTGTTTTAGATTGAATTATTTACATAAATTTTAGGCTGTTCATTACAACTTTTTTAAGACAATTTTCGTCTACATTATAGAAGCAATACATATCTGTATATGAAAAAAATAGCTTATGTTGCGGGGTTTATAGCTTTTGCTTTTCTTTTTCATTCCTGTGAACTGGACCAATTGTTGGAGCCAACAAAAATCAATTTAGAATTCACAATGATTGGGAAAGGTGAAATTGATGATAATAATAAATCAGGAGAACAAAAAACATCCATTCCCGGAAAATTATTCATAAACAAGGGGTCAGTATATATTTCAGAAATTGAATTTGACGGAACGAGAGAGGATGCTGAAAACTATTACTTTTCCAAAACATTTGATTCTGTTCTTAAAGCTAATCTGGCCAGCAATCAGACAAGCGAACCTATAGAGGTCACAATTCCCCAGGGAAAATACAGTAAAATTGAAATTACCTTTCATCTTTCAAATAATGATTCTACCGGATATATGCAACTAAATGGAAGTTTCAGTAATCCAGGGCTGGGAGAAAACAACCTTGACATCCTGTTTTCCGGGTTTGATCAGACCCAGGACGAAACGATTGAATTGACTGTTCAGAATACAGAAGACGAAAAAGAAATAACACTGAATAATTATGATTCAAGAACAATAGAGGTTCGTTTTAATCTTAACAATCTTTTTTATTCATTTGATATTCAGAAATTAAATGAAGCTGACCTTATCCCTGTGGGGAACCAACAGAAAATCATTATTTCTGATAAACAAAACAGGGAAATCTATAACAATATTTTGCCGAGGTTAGAAAAATCATTCAAGGCTGTCATTAAATAGAGGGAGTATTAATGAGCCAGAAAGAATTGTACAGTGATTACGATTTGTGGGAGGGATGTAAACAAAACAAAAGAAAATACCAGGAATTACTGTACAGAAAATATGCAAAAAAGATGTATGGTATATGTCTTAGTTATGCCAAAGACAGGGCTATGGCTCAGGACATTCTTCAGGATGGTTTTATAAAGGTTTTCAAAAAAATTAAAACATTCAAGGCAGAAGGATCCCTTGAAGGCTGGATTCGAAAAATTATAACCCATACTGCAATCGATTACCTCAGACAAAAATCACGACAATTTGAATACCTTGATCTGAACCAGGAAATTGAAGAAGAAAAAATGGATGACCATATACTGGAAAAAATCAATTCGGACGGGGTTATGCAGATTATATCGCAGCTACCTGACGGAGCAAAAACAGTTTTCAACCTTTATGCAGTTGAAGGTTATACGCATAAAGAAATTGCTAAAAAGCTCGACATTACAGAAGGAACAAGCAAATCTCAATACAAAAGAGCCCGGGCTAAATTAAAGGTGTTGATTAAAGATTATTTATAAGATGAAAGAAGACAAGCATTTTAGAGATTGGTACAAAAAGAAGGTTGAAAGTCATTCCGAAGAACCTCCCGGAAAAATATGGGAGAATATCCAGGATGAACTGGATATTGACAATGCCTGGCAAAATATTTCAGAAGAGCTGAAACATCAGGACAGGATTGTCTTTCTGCGCAATACTAGCTATGCGGCTGCTGCTGCTGCCGTTGTGGTGCTTTTCCTGCTTGTTTTTATCCCTGCTCAAATCATTGATGAAAATTATAACAGGTACAGCAACGCGATTGAAAATAAAACTTACCCAATCCCTCCTGAAATTCTGCAGGAAAAAGGAACCTTTAATGCCCTTGTGGACAGAGATAACAGAGAGCCCAGCCTGGAGAAAAATATGATTAGCACTCTTGAGCAGCCCTATGAAGATTCAGAAATGCCGAACATTGAAGCCGGAAATGCATCAAACCAATCAAAAAGCCCCGACCCTGAACTTTCCAGCCTGCAGACAGGAAATATCCGGCTCGCTTATAATGCTCCGAATACCGGGTCACTTATTATGTCTGACGCTATAACACAGGACGAAATGTCCACCGATGAGCAATCCAATAAAACAAAATTTTATGTAGGTGCGGCAGGACAGTTCGGAAACACCTGGCTTCTAAGCAACAAAACACTTTACAGCATAAGAGAATCTCCATACAGTTCAGCAGAACCAGTGCGGAATAATGCAATAAGTTTACTGGCAGGCATAAACCTTAATGACAGGTTTGATATTCAACTGGAAAGTCAGTTCAATAACAATAATGGCCAAATATATAAGGAATATGCGCATGGTGATTTTATTACCAATCAAATTCAATTGAAATATACCTCCCTTGTTTTAACGGGAAGATACCGTTTTATTAGAGAAAATAAAAATATTCCAGTATCTCATCATTTTGTCCTGGGAACGTATGGAAGCTATTTACAGAATGCTTACCAGGATATTAATGAAAATAAAGAAAACATCCGGGATATCTATAAAAATTATGACCTGGGGCTGATAGTAGGGTACGAAGTAGACTCGAGGTTAACAAATTCACTTATTCTGTCTACCAGTGCAAAAATAGACCCGGGCCTCATAAACATCTACAAAGGTTCGGAGGAATTACCCGCCGACTTCAATCAGACTTATACGACTTCTCTGGGTGTACAGATTTCTCTGAAATATGAAATTCGATAAAACACAACACCCTCTTTACCTGTGTTTTAAATAAATTTTTCAAAAAAATTCCCATCTCGTTCCCACCCTTTAGTTCTGTCTATCGTCTTCAATATAGAAAACATTGTTTAATTTAAACTTTAACTACCATGAAAATGAAAAGAATTTTAGGCATAAGTCTTTTAGCTGCTGTTTTATTCGCATTCCCAACAGCATGTGAAGACGATGAAGATTTAGGCACCGGCACCATTAACCTCTCCATTACCGATGCCCCAATTGACGACTCAGATGTTACAGGAGTATTTATAACCATTAATTCTATGCAATATCACAAGCAAGACGCTGATTGGGAGACATTTGAGGGATACAATGGACCAAGAACAATTAACCTGCTTAACTTGACAGACGGTGCTTCCGAATTACTCGGTAATTTTGAGATGGAAGCAGGCACTTATACTCAGTTGCGTTTTATTTTAGATGCTCCACTTAAAGGACAAGGCACTCCAACAAATCCAGGTTGCTATTTGAAGTATGAAAATGGCGATTCTCTTGCACTTTTTGTTCCCAGTGCCGGCGAATCAGGCTTTAAGGGAACAGGAGAATTTGTAGTACCTTCAAATGGCTCTGTAGACATTACTGCTGACTTTGATGCAAGAAAATCAGTAGTTAAAGCAGGCGTTTCCGGTATGTATATATTAAAACCAACCATACGATTAATAGTGGATAATCAAGCCGGTTCAATCTCAGGAGCAGTAACCAATATACCGGACAATACAGATATTATTGTCTACGCCTATGAGAATGACACCTATGAATCAGGCGAAGCAGATGACCCGGAGGCGGAAGAAGCACGCTTCCCCAATGCTGTAACCAGTGATAATCTGGATGACCAGAACAATTACATATTGTCTTATCTGGCTCCTAAGACTTATGACCTGATTGTAGCAAGATACTACAACGGAGAATATAAAGAAGTCCTGACAACAATTGAAGATGTAGAAGTAACAAGTAACTCAACAACATCAGAACCAATAGACCTTTCCTCCCTCTAATACATACCCGTATCCTCAATTGTGCGCAAAAGCCGGGAAAACCTCATCCCGGCTTTTGTTTTTAACAGAAATTTAAATATGAAAATAAACTATAGATTAACAACTTATGCTATCCTCAAGGAACATTTTCCATTTAATTGCTAAAAATTTCATACGAACTATTGGAAATTTAATTAAAAGCTTTTAGTTTTGCATCCGCGTTGTTTGATAAGAATAATGTAACAAAAAATTCCTCTGTAGCTCAGTTGGTTAGAGCACCTGACTGTTAATCAGGGAGTCGCTGGTTCAAGTCCAGCCAGGGGAGCA
>CAZPDP010000065.1:0-13576 GCA_964585385.1 uncultured Bacteroidales bacterium | reverse complement strand
AGGGAAAAACTTTATATAAAACTATACCTTCAAATCTTTTTTAGACCCCCACAAGCCAATGATAATCAGATGGCTCTAAATTGAAAATTATTGACAATTTGCTTCATATTTTCTAAATTTGATAAAAGCAAAATAAACAAGAGGAGGTCAGACTATGGAACTATACAGTTCAGCATTCAAGCAGGAAGAATTTATACCCAAAAAATTCAGTTGCAAGGGAGAAGATGTCAATCCTGAGCTCACATGGGAAAACGTTCCTGAAGGCACAAAAAGCTTTGCTCTCAGCATCAAAGACCCTGATGCACCCATGGGTACATTTGTACACTGGCTGGTTTACGATATTGACAAGGATAAACGAAAGATTGAGGAAAGTTCTGTTCCTGGTAAACAAGTTGAAAACAATTTTGGAAAAGAAAGCTACGGCGGTCCATGCCCACCTTCCGGCGTGCACAGGTATTATTTCAGGCTACATGCCCTGGATGCGGAATCTCTCGGGAATATCAATTCTATGGAAGAATTTGATGAAAAAGTGGAAGCCCACACCATTGTGAAAGCTGAACTGATGGGTAAGTTTGAGAAATAAAACAAATTACATGCGCAGTTAAATCCCCTTAATCCAATGATGAGGGGATTTTTTATTTCTGCTAAATTAAAAGATGCAATTTTTATCTTTGTCAAAGCCTTTTTAAATTTGTTGAAACTAAAACCGAGGCGATGGATAAAAAAGAAGCGAAGGAACGCATTGACCAGTTGAGAAAAACGATCAACGACCATAACTACAAATATTATGTCCTGGCCCAGCCTACTATAAGTGACTTTGAGTACGATTCACTGATAAATGAACTTATCGAGCTGGAAGAAAAATTTCCTGAATTCCAGGACAAAAACTCTCCTACCCAGCGAGTAGGCAGCGATATCAACAAAGAATTCGTACAGGTGCACCACAAATACCCGATGTATTCCCTCAGCAACAGCTACTCAAAGGAAGAAGTTGATGATTTTGAGACCCGCATCAAGAAAATTGTCGACGAACCGATTGAATATGCATGCGAATTGAAATACGACGGTGTAGCCATATCCATCACCTACCGAAACGGAAATTTTTACCAGGCCATTACCCGTGGAGACGGGGAACAGGGAGACGATGTAACCGAAAACATAAAAACGATACGCAGTATTCCACTGAAACTCCAGGGCACGGATTACCCGGAAGAATTTGTTATCAGGGGTGAAGTGATGTTCCCGCATGAAGGCTTTGAAAAATTGAATGAAGAGAAGAAAAAAAACGGAGAACAACCCTTTGCAAATCCAAGAAATGCTGCAGCAGGAACTTTAAAACTCCAAAAATCCGCTAAAGTTGCCGAAAGACCACTCGATTGCTTCTTCTATGCACTGGCTGGAGAAAATCTACCTTCCGGGAAACATTATGAAAGTTTGGTAAAAGCAAAGGAATGGGGTTTTAAAATCTCCGGTCAGTTACAGAAATGCCAGAATATAGATGAAGTCTTTGAATATATAAATTATTGGGACAAAGAGAGAGAAAATCTAAGTTATGATATTGACGGAGTAGTTATCAAGGTAAATTCCTTCGATCAGCAGGAAGAGCTGGGCTTTACAGCCAAATCTCCCCGCTGGGCTATAGCCTACAAATTTAAAGCCGAACAGGCAGAAACAACACTAGAAAGCATTGATTTCCAGGTAGGAAGAACCGGTGCAGTAACGCCGGTTGCCAATCTGAAACCGGTTCAACTTGCAGGAACAACAGTTAAAAGAGCTTCCCTGCACAATGAAGACCAGATAAAACTTTTAGATGTCAGGATCAATGATTCAGTGTATGTTGAGAAAGGCGGGGAAATCATCCCCAAAATCGTGGGAGTGAACAAAGAAAAAAGACCTGCTGACAGCAAGCCCATCGAATTCATTAAAAACTGTCCTGAATGTGGTTCCGAACTTGTCAAAATTGATGCCCGTCATTATTGCCAAAACGAAACCGGTTGTCCCCCCCAGATTAAAGGAAAAATCGAACATTTTGTCTCCAGGGGAGCCATGGATATCGGGGCAGCAGAAGCAACTATAGAAGCACTCTATAACAAGGGATATATAAATGATGTAGGAGATTTATACAAGCTCAGAAAAGAAGATCTGCTCAACCTGGAACGTTTTGCAGATAAATCCGCTCAAAACCTGATTGACAGCATAAAAATCTCTAAAAATGTACCATTCCAAAGGGTCCTTTACGCCCTCGGAATCCGCTTTGTAGGAGCTACTGTAGCAAAAACCCTGGCAAAACATTTCAAATCGATAGACAACCTGGCCAATGCAACGTATGACCAGCTAATCAAAATCGACGAAATCGGGGAACGAATAGCCACAAGCATAATTGATTATTTTCGAAACGAACGCAACAAGGAAATCATAAAGAAACTGAAAGATGCCGGCGTCAATATGGAAGCATTGGAAGAAACAGAAAGTCCCAATCTTCTTGATGGAAAAAAAATTGTTATATCCGGAACATTTGAGAAATACTCCAGGGATGAACTTAAATCAATGATAGAAAAATATGGGGGTAAAAACACTTCCTCAGTTTCATCTAACACAGATTATCTGCTGGCAGGTGAAAATATTGGTCCTAAAAAGCTTGAAAAAGCCAGAAAAAATGGGGTTGCTATAATTTCTGAGGAAGATTTTATAAACTTAATTACTGAAAATAACCAGTGAACATAAAAAAATTACACATTATCGGTAAAATTTATTAAACTTGTATTGTGAATATTATAAAGAAAATAAGACTTAAACTCGGCTACTGGCTACTGAAAAAAAGAATGAAGTCAGTACAGCGCAATAAAACTGTTCATAATCTTAACTCTGCAAAAACGGCAGGTGTTTTGTTTACCGCAGACAACTCCACGGAGTTTTCGTGGATAAACAGTTTTCTTAACGAATTAATAAACACAAAAATAAAAGTTTTTGCTTTGGCTTATATTCCCACAAAGCATGTACCCAATGAGTTATTAGCAAACAGAAAGATCAATTTCTTTACGAAAAAAGAACTAAACTTTTCGTGTACTCCTAACTCATCTATGGTGGATAGCTTCATAAAAAAAGACCTTGACCTTTTAATTGACCTGAGCGATGAACGATATTTTCCGGTTATTTATGTGAATAACCTTTCAAAAGCTGCATTCAAAGTTGGAAGCGCCAATGCAGTTAAAAAAGATTATGATTTAATGATCTCCATCAAGGATAATCAGGATTTGAGCTATTTTATTGAACAAATTAAACATTATCTGAGTCAAATCAAAAATGAAAAAAATATAGTCTGATATGCTATCTGAAAAATTTATTGGAACCGGTGTAGCAGTCACCACACCATTTAAAAACAACCTGTCTGTTGATTACGGGTCCCTGAAAAACCATATCTCATTTCTTCTGCAAAATGGAATAAATTATTTTGTAGTACTGGGTACAACAGGCGAATCAGTCACTCTCAGTGATGAAGAGAAACAAGAAGTGCTTAATACCTTTGTCAAAATAAATGATGGTAAGCTTCCCATTGTGTTAGGTATAGGAGGTAACAACACAAGGGCAGTAGTAGAAAAAGTAAAGAAAACAGACCTCCACCCTGTTGATGCCATCTTATCGGTAGCCCCCTATTACAATAAACCCTCACAAAAGGGTCTTTATCAGCATTTCAAAAGCATAGCTGAAGAAAGTCCCGTCCCCGTCATTCTTTATAATGTGCCCGGAAGAACAGGAGTCAATATCGCTCCCGAAACGATTGTGCAATTAGCCCGGGACGTTAAAAACATTGTAGCTGTAAAAGAAGCCACTGGCAGCTTTACCCAGGCCATGCATATTATACAGAACAAGCCCGAGGATTTCCAGGTGGTTTCCGGTGAGGATGCAATAACCCTTCCGCTTCTTTCAACCGGAGTGAATGGTGTAATTTCTGTGGCAGGAAACGCATTTCCAAAGGAATTTTCGACTATGGTAAGCTATGCGCTTAAAAACGACTTTCAGTCAGCCAGGGAAATACACTATAAACTATTACCCATAATTGAAAAATTATTTGCTGAAGGCAATCCTTCTGGCATAAAATGTGCACTATACCTTAAAGGAATTATTTCCAACAATTTGAGATTGCCTTTAACCCCGGTTAGTGAGAAACTGGAAAAAGAAATGAGTGAAATGATAAAAAATATGCAATAAATATGTTTAATTCATAAATCCTAAAACTATGAGAAAAATAATAACCCTTACCCTTCTGGCTGCAATGTTCGGGCTTTTCTGGACAGGCTGCAGTCCTAAACGTGAAGTAAGAAGAATGGATACAGATGAACAAATGGATCTGTCAGGCCGCTGGAATTCAACTGATTCTAAGATGGTGGCTGATGCTCTCGTAGAGCAAATCTTAAACCACAGATGGCTTGAAACCTATAAGCAAAACCATGATGGGAAAAGACCCATATTAATTGTAGGACTTGTCCGAAACAAAAGCCACGAGCACATCAGTTCGGAAACTTTTATTAAAGATATTGAAAAAGCCATTATCAATAATGGTTCGGTTCGCCTGGTGCAGGCAGGTGATAAAAGGGAATCACTGCGAAGTGAAAGGGCTGATCAGCAAGATTTTGCTTCCGCGGAAACAGCCAAAAACTGGGGACTGGAACTTGGAGCCGATTTTATGGTGCATGGTACATTAAATTCAATAGTGGATACGTACAGAAACGAGAGAGTGGTTTATTACCAGGTGAACCTGGAGCTGTCAAATCTACAGACTAATGAAATTGTATGGATTGGAGATAAGAAGATTAAAAAATTTATTGAAAACTAAAAACATTCAAACTCAATAGTAAATCTTCCAGCATCCATGAAACATTTCGGCAGAAAACAGAAAATTATAACATTCATTCTGGTTCTCCTGTTTGCAGGCTGTGCAACTTATTATCAAAAAACCCAGGAATTCCAGCAATACATTTTAAATGGTAATTTTACCAAAGCCGACCAATGGCTTGAAAATGACAATAAAGGCAAAGAAGGCAGAAACAAGCTGCTGCACTATCTGAATCACGGGTATGTTTCATGGATGCTGAAGGATTATGAAAAAAGCAACAGAAATTTCTCCGAAGCCGACAGGATTATTGAAGATTATATTAAAAATTACAGCCTGGAAGCTCTCTCAATCCTCACCAACCCAACTATAAAACCATACAAACCGGAAGATTTTGAAGCCGTAATGCTTCATTATTTTACCAGTTTGAACTATATTCAACTTAAAAAATATGATAATGCCCTCGTAGAATGCAGGAGGGTAAACATCAGGCTTCAACAACTAAATGACAAGTACAGGGATCACAAAAACAAATACCAACGGGATGCTTTCGCTCACAACCTCATGGGAATGATTTATGAGGCCAATAAAGATTACAACAATGCTTTTATAGCCTATCGTAATGCACTCGAGATTTACGAGAGAGACTACAAGGAATATTTCGGCATGAAGGTACCGGAACAGTTAAAACAGGATGTAATGCGTACCGCCTACCTGACAGGATTTTACGATGAAGTCAGGTATTATGAAAGAAAATTCGATACAAGATACGAATACAAACCAAGAGAACATGGTGAAGTTATTTTCTTCTGGCTCAATGGCTATGGTCCGGTCAAAGACGAATGGAATATCAATTTTGTAAAGGTTCCCGGTGACCGTAAAGGATACATCATATTGAAAAGCAAAGAACTTGATGTTTCTTTTCCAGTTTATATTGGCGATAAAAGTGAAGATGAGAAAAAAGCTTTTAAAGATTTGCGTTTTTTTAAGGTAGCCTTTCCTAAATACGTGGAAAGAAAACCAGTGTACAACGATGCCGCAGTTTTCGCCAACAATGGCAAATTCTCTATGGAAATGGCACAGGATATTAATGAGGTAGCCTTTAAAACTTTACGAGACAGACTGATAAGGGAATTGGGCAATGCCATTATGCGAATAGCAACAAAAAAAGCACTGGAAGCACTTGCTGACAGAGAAAATGAAAATCTTGGTACACTGGTCAACATTGTCAATACCATGACTGAAAAGGCAGATACACGAAACTGGCAAACACTTCCCTACTCGATCTCATATACCCGGATTCCTTTGAAAGAAGGAGAAAATACCCTTTCACTGAAAACCCATTCAGACAGGGCCCAGCAAAAAGTCCACCAATACACTTTCCAGGGCGAAAAAGGAAAAATATATTTCGCCACCCATCATACGATAGCAAGTTATCCTCCAAAGATTAATTAACAATTTTTATGTATACCCTTATCACCTTTCCATTAGTGTCTCAGGAATGTTGTGGCAATTTTCCCGGAACAACAGGTAAACTAATTTAGCCCGGCTTCCCGAACACGAACAATTTAAAAACCTTATATTATGGATTCTTCACTTCGAAGCTGGCCTTTTGTTCAATCAAATCCCCCTTCTCTGTATATCCTTTTATTTTCAGTTCATAAGAACCCTCGTTTTTCGGGGTTTCAAACTGAATCGTAAAAGATTCGTTTTCATCTTTCAAGTTCACATTTGACTTCCAGAATAGAGTGTTTCTGAAATCAGGGTATGCATCCTGTTTTTCGGGCACATAAAACTCTACATTTTTGCTGTACAGAGGGAAAGCAACCCTTGTAGCAGATTCGGGTAATTCAATGTCATCCAGGTCTGCCTTTTTTGTATACAACGCGAATAAACCGTAATACAATTTGTCCAGGATAAGGACCGGAGAGCGAATTATTTCCACTTTTTCACACAAATGTGGCTCAATATCCATCAGGGAATCAATATCATTATAAAGCACACCATCTAACAAAATGGCCGGGTCACCAGTAAACGGACCCCCGGTTTCTTTATCTATAACCGAAAGAGAATATTGTTTATTGCTCCTGGTAATACGGGCCCATGTAATCAATTCCCGGAAATACTCCCTGAGTGAACTCAAAAGCACGTATTCATCAAAACGGACAATTTCATCAGGGATGCCATAAAAACTATTGGAAATCCAACGTTTCACATGAGTATTATTCCCTGACTTTATCGACTGAACATTTGATAACTCATACGTTTCATAAATCCTTTGAGTCAAATAGAGCTCTTTAATAAAATCTTTGTCACTCTTTTCAGAATGAGTTTGATTGGGTGTAAAAAACTCAAAGTCACTGATAAAGTTGTTGGTTATCTCAATATTTCTTATTCGATCAGAATTTTCAGGTACATTTAGAACAATATCCACATCCGGCTTATAAGGATGAATTTGAAATTTAAAACGATTATTTTCATCCGTGTAGTCTTTCTTTATCCGTGAAACAGAATCCACAAAAGATAAAGTAACAGGATTCCTTTTTGTTGAAGATTCATCAATAGTATTCACGATTCCATTCAGAAATGCCCTGTCCTTTTCCGGTGCAAAATACTTTTCAGCATTGGGATTGTAATATTTTTGAGAAGAAAATCGCAATGCATTGTTAATAGAATGAAATCCACTCTCCTCTTTTGTTTTTCTATTTCTCAGTTTCGGGGTTCTCCTTGCAGAAACGGAAACAACAGAATTCAGGTTTCTGATTTTTTCAGGGATTGCAAATTGCAATTCGACCGCACTTTTCGTTGAATAAACTTCTCTTAGGTTGTTGAATTCAATATTGTGATTTTGAACAGGCAGATATATTGATTTTGTAGTTACAATATTGCCTTTATCATCCTCTAAATATATTTTGGAGTATCCGCTGGTTAATTTATCGGTTGATATCTCGATCTCTTGTCTTCCAAATACAGGGAAGCTGGCCAAAGGCTCTTTACTGCCTTCGCTTTTCATTATGTAGCGGTTAATTTGGATATTCTGGCTGGGATTGCTCTGAAAAAGTATGCCTACATTATCTTTTGAAATCTTATTAATAGTCAGATTGATGCCATTTTCCCGCACCTCAGGCAAATCTTTTACAATTTCATTACCTGAACCGGAAAGTTTGATTGCATATTGCTTACCCTTTTCCGGTGTAAAAGTGAATCTGCCGTATTTCTTTTTTACAGGGAATGAGTCAATGGAATATTGTTCAGACTTCTCATACAAAATCAATTTTACCGAATCATCCTTTGAAAAACCTTCAGTTTTCAGAAATACCACAGATGATAATTCATCAACAAGTTCATTTTGTGCAAGTGTATAAAAAAAGTTCAGGGATGCAGCTTTTTTATCATCCTCTGATTGTTTAAAACCATTGCTTTTTTCAGGATTGTAAACATGAATGTCTTCTGAATAGAAATCGTTGTAATCAAAGTTTTTCATCCAGTTTGTATAGGCAATAAGTCTATAATTCCCTCCAGTAAGCGTATCTGGAAGATTAAGGACATTTGATCCCACCCCGTCTTTCAGAATCACTTTTTTACGTACTACGGAATAGCCCCAGGGACTGATTATCTCTATGTACGCAAAATTGCTTAAATCCGTGAATGATTCTGCCTGGTGATCAAGGCAGTAAATCTGTATCCAGACTTCTTCGCCGGCGACAAAATCTTCACCGGCAATATGAATATCTATTTTCTCAGCATTAAAAGAGGTATTCTTTTTTTGTGCATTGGCATCCAAAAAGATAATTGGCAAAAGAAATAGTATAGTCAGTATTTTTTTATTCATTGAGTATACATTTAATATTTTAAAAAAAGCAAAACTTAATCATAATCCCAGAAAGATGGTTTTTTGGTTGTGGTAGCATAGACGCTGCAATCAACACATCTCTTTCTTTTAAAAAAGGATACCTGGGGGGGTGCTTCACCCATTCCTGCCGACCGGTCAACAACATAAACAGGATAACTCCAATCCCTGCTTAGACTATCAAATAATGAAGTCTCCAAAAACAAAGGAGTACAATCCTCATTTATCGCATCGGTAAACCAAATGCCTTCAATAGGCTGTTTGTAATACTTTCTGGTTTGATCCACATCAGCTGCGTCGAAGTAACCAAAAACTTTCTTTTCCGAATCATTACAACACTCAATATTGCTTACAGCATTATAAGGAACATTGTCGAAGATATCCCCGTTGTCTTCATTATTTTCCCTTAACATCTTATAAAACTCAAACACTGACTCGTTAATGGTATATTGCTTCACCAAAACGCTGTATCCCTTGTATGGTTTGGGACTCAAATGACTAAGAAAAATAATGGGTTTGTTTTCCAGTTTATTTGCTGTAAAAGTGGCTGTATTTTCTATAATGATATCAGTATTGTAAGTTATCATCCAACAGGGTTTTGTATTCTTATAGACAGTATCAATGGGAAAATAATTGGGTCGCACTTTCCATGTTTCCTCGTATTCCCAGCGCAGATAATAATCTTCCTCTGTATTCCACTCTTTTGTGGTTACGTTTATATTTATCCCTTTAACGGAATCCCCGATATTCTCAAAAGACACACTATGCCCTATTGAAGTGGACAGTGAATCTATCTCCGGTCCTTTTTGAAGCTTCACAGGATTTGATTCATATTTATCTCCCTCTGCCGTATTTATTGTTAACGTATAGGAGTTACCAATTTTGCCCTGAATGCCTCCGGGACTGCTTTTATAAACACCCGGGGAAACTTCTGTAAGGGTTTCAAAATTTCCTTCGTTATCAGAAATAGTTACCACCGCATTTCTCTCGTAGATCATCGTATCTGCAGAGAGAGGAATTGTATTCATCAATTTCACCGTATAAGGCCCCGGCTCGGTGGTTATCATACCTTCTACCACCAGTGCTTCGGCATAAGAATCTATCTGTCGATTATACGGTTCGGTGCAGGAAAACATCAAACCTATTAATAAGCAGCAGATTATAATATTTGTTTTTATCATACTAAAATTTAAATTTATAAGTGATTGTTGGAATAGGTTGTCCTACAATAGATAACTTATACCCTTTTATGTTGTTATCCTTTTGAACGAAATAAATTGAATGCGGATTCATGCGCCCTGTGAGATTATACACGGAGAAGGTCCACGATTGGTCCACCAGTTTGTTCTTTTTTAAACTGCCCTTGTAAGTAAGTGAAACATCCCATCTGAAATAATTGGGCATACGGAATTCATTCCGGTCGGAATAGACGATGGAATAAGCTTCATTAAACTGCATTTTAGCAGCAGGCAATGTAACAGGCACTCCTGTACTGAAATTAATAATATTGGATATTTCAAGTCTTCTCGACGGCTTTAAGTTAATAACCGCAGAAAGGTTGTGAGGTTTATCACTGTTAGCAGGATAAAAGTTACCGTTATTTATGTTTTTCTCAACGATATCACTGGCCGATTTGATAAACACCCTGGAGTAGGTATACGAAATCCATCCGTTTAATCGACCTGATCCTTTTTTAAACATCAACTCAGCGCCATAAGCCCGGCCTTTCGCATTAACAAGCTCTGTTTCCGGATGAGGGTTGAATTTGTAATCACTACCCCTGATAAAGTCCTTAATATCTTTCATGCTTTTGTAATAGAAATCCACAGACAAATCAATCATTTCCTTCTCAAAAGTTTTATTGTATCCCAATGCAACCTGGTTCCCAATCTGCGGAGGTATATAACTGTCACTCAGCTTCCATGAGTCGAGTGGGCTGGCAGACTGGCTATTGGTGAGCATGTGTATATACTGCCTGTTCCTGTTGTAGCTGAAATTGACATAATTTTCTCCTCCTGCATTATAGCTTCCGTTTACACGAAAACCTAAACCATGGTCAAAGTGGACAATTGAGTTGTTTCCATAGGATTTGGTTCCTTTAATGTTCTCCTCCACAATGATATTATCTTCATATAGGTATTTTTCTTCGGGACCAAGATAAGTGTAAAAACTATAGCGTAGACCTGCATTCAGAGTGAACCTTGGGAATGGCAACATTTCGTCTCCAATAAATATAGAACTGGTAATTGCTTTCTCATCCTCAAGCAATATAGGTTTAACCAATGATTCATCACTGCCTTTGGTTAATTCCCAGGGAGAAATTTGATTGTACAAAACTTCCAGGCCTCCGGTAAAGGTATGTTGATTGCTGTAATCATAACTCAACAGAGAGGTAAGCTTAATATCAAAAATTTCCTGCTTTTCATTTTTTGTTTCTTCCGGTTTTGAGGTTAATGCGTTTTCATTCCTGTACCGGGTAAATCCTGCTGATACATCAAGGGTCATATCCCGGTTCAACTGGGATTTGTAATTAGCAGTGCCCAATTCATTATACATAGTGTAAGAAGTATCCCTGTGCAGAACGAAATCATCTTTGCTGTTGTAGTAGAATATACTGGCCAATGACTGATCATTAATTTTATAATCCAATTTAGCCTGGTAATCGTAAAAGGAAGCATTGCTCCCATTTAGTTGTTTTACATCAATTCTGTCCAATACATAAGAAGAATAGGTGCTTCTGCCTCCGGCGACAAAACTGAGTTTGTCCTCTATTATGGGTCCTTCCAGTGCAACATTACCTGAAATGGGATTGATCCCTCCCTGCAGGGAAAACTTCTCGAAATTTCCTTTCTTGGTCTTTATATCATAAACTGAAGACAGTCTGTTACCATATTCAATCGGAATAGCTGACTTATAGAGATTGGCGCTGTTTATGGTATTGGGATTAATGCCGGGGAAAAAACCGAAAAAGTGCGAAACTGAATAGGAATGCATGTTATCTATAAGAATAAGGTTTTGGTCCCCTTTTCCGCCTCGAACGCTGAATGAAACATCTCCTTCCCTGACTGATTGTATACCGGGAAGTAATAGCGAATGTTGAATGATGTCAGTCTCTCCCATGAAGGTAGGTAATTCCATAAACTCCTGCATTTCCATTTTTTCAAACCCGGCCATCTGCTTTTCTTTTCTGCGGTCTTCAGTCATAACAGTGACCTGTCCAATTTCTTCAACTTTTTCTACAAGAGGAATATTCATGGTGCCGTCGGAGTATATTCTTACCTTACGCAGGGTTTCTTCCATTCCTACATGGAAATAATAAACCACATGGTACCCTTTGGGTATTTTTAATTCATAACGGCCATCAGTCCCGGAAACTGTTCCTCTGTTCCCTTCGTCCAGGATAATGTTTACTCCTTCAACCGGATCGCCGGAATAAAAATTAGTGACTTTACCTGAAAGCACAACATTTTTTTCTCTTCCCCCGGGATTCCCTATTTGATGGATTCTGTTCTCCTCTCTTTTCAGCGCCTCCTTATCAACATCTTTCATTTCGGGTGAATCTTCTGCATATCTCACTGTGGTTTCCCGGCCAACATCTAAGCTTTGATCCAGTTCATTGTAATAGGTCAAAATGACGTATTTCTTCTCATGAATGTAAAATCTAATGAAGGTGTTTTCAAAAACCTGACCGAGAATAGATTGTAAATCCCCCTCCGGAGCAACCTTGTTAAGCTTCTCATTTTCAAGCCACAACCTTTTATAAAAAAATTCTACATTGTACTCATCCTCAACTTTTTTGAGGTACTGAAAGTTTTCATTAAAATAGTTGGGTTTATTATCTTTGGGTTCCTGTGGATATGCATTCAAAAATAAAAGTGAAAGCACTACGAGTAAAATCGTCCGCATAGTTATATTTTAGAGAGGTTAATTATAGGTTATCTGTTCATAATATTTCAGCAATTCAACAATATCCCGGGGATATTTCGTCCTTAACTTTAATCCGTTCTTTCGCCTGTATTTTTTTAATTCTTTCTTCTTCTCTTCAAATAAATTATATATATCCCTGGACCTCCTTATCCTGTGAGCCTCACCATCTACTACCACATAATGTTTCTCCCTTTTATTAAACTTGTAGTTTACCTGGTTAAGGGTGAAAGTTTCGGTCATATCTTTTATATAACCCACTATATATGAAAGGTGATTTTCATGCTTTACTTCATAGAAAATAATTCTTGAATCAGGATAATTATAGTGATTCCCGGATTTAAAATGTACAGTCCGGTTATTAACATTAGTTGTAAATTCATTTACATAGTTTGGATTGAGCTGGATAAATCTTGGAACAGTCTCTGAAATATCCTGATAGTAGACAAGAGATTGTTTGTTCAAGTTATATCTCAACCGCATACTGTCATAAACATAATCTTTATAATGTATCTGAAAATTATTGAATTGACCGTCAACCAGAAAAGGGTGATCGTCTTTGTAAAACCTGGGCGTTGTCACCACTCCGTATAATAATTCTGATTTGATATTGCCAGTGGACTTTTCACCTCCATTTTGTGCAACTAATTGTAAAGGAAATACAAGTAAAAAGATCAGGTTGATTTTAAGTGAATGGATGCAATTAATTTTCATTATGGGTTAAGTTTAATTGAATACGTATCTTTATTTGAAAAATTATTACAATGGAATTACTATTTTTTTAAAAACTATAATTCTTCGGACCAGAACCCACTTCCTCAATAGTAACCTTTCAGGTCATCCTGCAAACAGGCAACAGGAGTTAAAATAATTATAATTCTTTTGCCTTAGATAGTGTAAACATCAATAAAGTTTAACAAAACACTAAATACTTTTTAACCCGAATAATTAACTTCGTTGAGGGCTTCGCC
>CAZPDP010000064.1:0-13816 GCA_964585385.1 uncultured Bacteroidales bacterium | reverse complement strand
CAATCCACGGATTCCATTACATTCCATCCGGGATTACAAAGAATACATGCCTAACGGCATTAAGCTTAAAATCTAAAACCTCGGTCATATCCTACTCCTCCACCCTCAGCACATACCCGCTCCCATGTACATTCTCAATCGAGAGGGCGGGATCATCTTTCAGATATTTTCGCAGGCGGGTGATATAAACATCCATACTCCGGCCGGTAAAGTAATCGTCCTGGCCCCAGATGAGTTTTAAGGCCTTTTCGCGGTTCAAGACTTTACCTTTGTGTTCAATAAATAACTTTAATAAATCGCCTTCTTTCGGAGATAATTTTCTTTTGTGGTCAGCCATTCTGAGTACTCTCCTTTGGACATCATAGTTATATTTTCCCAGCTTATATTCTTTATCCGGCTCAGTTGACTCAGTATTCCGGTTCAGAATAGCCCTGATTTTACAGAGGAGTACATCTGAATCAAACGGTTTGGTGATATAATCATCGGCACCCAGTTCGTAGCCCTGCAAAATATCTTTTTTCAGGGTTTTGGCTGTAAGAAAAATCATGGGTACATCGGAGTCTATGGATTTAATTTCACTGGCAAGGCTAAATCCATCCACGTTCGGAAGCATTACGTCCAGGATGCAAATGTCAAAGTCATCCACTGTGTACTCTTGCTGAGCCTTTGCCCCATCCTTCACCCAAAATACCGAATAATCATTCATTTCCAGGTACGACTGCAGCACAGAACCAAAATTTTCATCGTCTTCGACCAGAAATACTTTATGCTTCTTCATGATTTTCCTCTTTTAATGGCAAATACAGGTCGAACTGTGTGCCTTTTCCATATTGACTGCTTACTTTTATATCACCCTTCATTTCCTTTACCACATCTTTCACGTAGCTCAAACCCAGACCAAAACCTTTCACATTATGCACATTGCCGGTGGATACGCGGTAAAATTTATCAAAAATCCTCGATAATTCTTCTTTACGTATACCCACTCCACTATCCAGGACAGATATGATCATAAAATTCCTTCGGTTTTTTGTCCTGATTGTAACTTCCGGGTAATCGCCGGAATACTTTATAGCATTATCCACAAGGTTGTAAAGGATATTCAGAAGATGTTCCTCATCAACCCGTACGTTGTCTTTTTCAGCTTCCGGATCATACGTTATACTACCCCCGTTTTTGTCCAATTGCAGCCTTGTGTTGTTCACTACCTGTTCAATTACAGGATGAGCATGCAGTGGCTGAAGCTCAAGCTGATAATCCTTCCTGTCGATCAGGGACATTTGCAGAACCCGTTCTACCTGGTTGTTCATCCTTTTGTTCTCTGATTTAATAATGCGGATAAAATTCATAATCTTATCTCTGTTTTCCAGAGTTTTAGGATTGGCAATTGAATCTGCAGCCACTGATATGGTTGCTATAGGTGTTTTAAACTCATGAGTCATGTTGTTTATGAAATCCGACTTAATATCCGAAAGCTTTTTTTGCCGGAGAATCGTATGAATAGTAATGCTAAACGTGGCAATAATAACCAGTGTGAAAAGTACCGAAGCAGCCAGCAGGTAGCGCATAGAAAGGATAATCTGCTGCTTTTTCTCAGGAATAAAAACAAGCAGGTAGATGGATTTTCTGACCAGGTCATTAGGAAACAGGTTAACACGGTAAGCGTTTTTCATCATCTCCTTTTGAAAATGCTCTTCATTATACAGCAAGGAATCTGTTTCACTGTCATACACTCCATAGGTGTAATCTGCTGTAATTCCATTCTCTCTGAATTGATATTCCAGAATTGAATCCAACTGGGTATAGGGAATTCGTTGTTTCAGGGAATCGAAATGATACTTGTATTCATAAGCCATCTCCTTAAAAAGATTGTTAAACTTCCTGGCCTGCTTTTCAACTTCTGCATTGAAAGTTCTCCAGTCAACTTTCTCCAGGCTTTTCTGAACACTTCTTACACTCACATCTATGAGGGAATCCAGGTCCAGCGACTTCATGCTGATGTTAACGAGTGAATCAAGATTTTCAAGGTTTCCCAGGTCTATTTCAAGGTGTTTGTCAAGGGAATCCTGCTGCCTGATTAGGATTTCCATCTTTTCTTCTATCTGCTGCTCCTTTTCTTTCGCATGTTCCTGGTCTTCTTTAAGCTTCTCCTGTAATTCCTGCAACCGGTTTTCACGGGCTTTCTCCATTTCTTCCCTGGCCATTTCATCGGGTTTTGGTTCGTTAATCCGGGGCGGACTGGGTAAGCGCTCCTGTAGTTCATTCGAAAGAAAAACAAAGTTTACCTTTTTGTCCAGTCTTTCGGCTGTTTTCTCCATTGCACGGCGCACATCTCGATTGTAATTTTCCTCCTTTACCCCGATAGCATTTTCAATCCACAGCCATTGAACAAGGATGATACCAATCAGAGAAATTGACATCAGGAATATAATCCAATATAAAGTTCTCTTTTTCATATTGTCAAAGATAAAAAATCTAACCACTGCTTTTTGAATTTTAACGTTTCATTAACACTTTTTAACCGGTCATTAACTCACTGACATTCAGAATTACGATACATTTGCTAAAGTTTTTAATTCTAAAAATGAAAAATGATGAAAACAATAAGCAAATACACACTGGTTCTTTTAGCAACTATGCTATTTAGTATGGGAATGTTTGCCCAGCAAGACAAAGAGGTCAGAATAAAAATCCTCAAAAAGCATAACGGCAAAACAGAAGTAATTGATACTATCATCCAAATACCGGGCGATTCGGTTATGGCATTCTGGGCCTCACCCGATATGGAAAAAATGCAAAGAAAGACCGATTCCGTGATGGAAGTTTTCCACAAGAGAATGGAAAAAATAAACATGGACTCAATGATGCGTGAAGTTGAGTCTAAAATGAAAAATGTGGAAATCCACATGGACATTAATCTGGACAGCATTATTAAAGAAAGCACAAAATCGCTTCGCATGCTGGACTCAATGGACTTTAACATCCATCTTCCCAACCTGGAGAACCTCGATGAAAGCATCCGGGAAGGGATGAAAGAAGCCCGTTTTTTCATAATGGATGAGGATTTTGAGGAGCATGACAATGAAAGTGAAGACATTCAATACATTGACGGGAAAGTCATTAAAATAAAATCAGACCGGAACGGAAAAATCAACAAAGCCATCATTATGAGTCCGGACGGAGAAAACGTTGAGGTAAAAGAAGGAATGGATGCCTATAGGTTTGTTACTGATGAGGGTGAAGAAATCATCATTGTGACCAATATTGAGCTGAAAGACATTGACAAATCAGAGAGAAAAGAACTTACAAAAAAAGGTATTGTAAAAAAGAACGAGAACCAAAAGCTTGAGGCAGCAGATTTAAAGATATTTCCTAACCCTAATGAAGGAAATTTCAGGCTTTCATTCAGACTGGAAGATAAAAGCAGTCCGTTTATAAAAATATTTGATCAAAGCGGAAATATCGTTTATAGTGAACAAGTAAAAAACTTCAGGGGAAAATATGACAAAGAAATCGCACTGAATGATGACATTAAGAAGGGGATTTACTTCCTGCAAATCATTCAGAATGCAAAGTCCGTAACAAAGAAGATGCTTGTGGATTAGTGGTTTCATAGTTTTTCGACAAGTAAAGGGCACCGGGTAAGATTTTTTATCCGGTGTTTTTGTATTGATAGGATAGCCGCGAATTCTATGGACAATGAGAAATTGAGAATTATGAATTATTGTTGTCCGGAAAAGCTTGAAAGAAAATCCATAGTGTGCGATTAGAAATTATGAATTGAGAATTATGTTCGTCAGCTTACGTCTGATGATTAATGTTTAATCTGCCAGACTTTGTGCAATCTTTGAGTCTTCTTTTCTTAGTGGCAAATTGCTAGCCACAAAGGCGCCAAGAACCGAAGAAATACAAAGATTCAACTTTCTGGCTTGCAATACCAATAAAATTCATTCGCACATTTACCCCTTATGAAATCGCGTTTTACGACCATTCAAAAAGGCACGATTCTTGAACTTGTCATCTGACAGATTTTTATTAACTTGCTGAAAAACGAAATGCTATGAAACGAATATCCATACTTATACTTGCAGCAGTTTTTCTTTCAGGATTATTCATTTCCTGCGGCGGACCGGAAAAATCAAAAGGACTCACTAAAGAGCAGCGCGAAAGAATAGACAAGGATAAGAAGGAGTTTGAGGATAAGCTACCCGAAGATGACGATGACGGCAGATAAGCTTTTTTAGATTCGCCTCCGGGTTTCATGAATTCCTGGTGATCACTTCCATGTCTTTTTAAATATCAGATCGAAACCTGAATTAGCGCCCTGATTAGTAGCCTGTAAAAACAGAGAACGTAAAATTTTATATTCCAGGGTTACTTTTTCAGGTTCAATTGTTTTTTCTTTCTTATCGAAAGCAAATGTTTGCTGATAACTCAGGTACAGATCATCCGTTATGTATTTTCCTATCTTGACTCTCCCGGATTTCCATGTCCCGTCTCCTGCAATCTCAACCATATCCAGTCCAAGCGTGTTTTGCAATGCATCATTGACTAAATTGGAGACTTGTCCTAAAGCCACAGATGCTGCCATTTCTGCAGCACTTTGCTCAACCGAGACTTCTTCGCTTGCTGTTAACTGGTTAATTGATTTGCCAAAAATGATGTAAGAAAGAGCCTGTTTCTCCTGGAGCTTTTTTTCATCCAGGTAAAAAGCGAATTTGGGTTGCTGACTGTTTCCGGTAATATGGACGGATAAAGTTTGTAACTCCCGGTTTGCGCTCCGGAAATCATAAGCTATAATAAAATCCAGTCTTGGTTTAATCTCTTTCCCCCCTGTAAAAGTTAAACTTCCTCTTTCGAAATCGAACTTTCTTCCGTAGTATTTAATGTGTCCGCGATTTATATTCAGGGTTCCAAACAAATCAATCGTCTCCCCTCTTTTAATGGCCTGCAGATCCCCTTTTAGCTCAAAATTTATATCCTTGCCACGGACCCATGTATTTCCGGGAATTATTACATCAAATGTACCTCTGAGATTCTTGTAGAAATTTATCTTTGGAGTCTTCTTTTTATCTACTGGTAACGAATCCGTTTGCTGCGATACTTGCTGCAAGGTGTCTTTAAGCGCTTCAACCAGGAGGGGAGGATTCGGGTTATCTGTTTTCTCCGAAAAACGAGCCAAAAGTGCATCTGAATTGATTTGTGAACGTACAACTTTCACCTCTCCCTTTAGGACGGGTTTTTCCAGAGTTCCTTCTATTTTAATATCAGGATTTACTGTTGCACTCAGTTGTTTCGATTTCAACGCCTGAAATTCCCTGCCCTTCAGATTGAATTGTATTTTGTTGTTTCCCTCAGAATCCAGTCGCTCCAAATCCATTGTTCCATCAGCTTTCAGATATCCTTTTCCCGAATTCATCTGAAGCCTGGTGAGAAAAATCTTTCGATTTGAGAATTTACTATTTAAAGTGATATCTGAATAGTTTATTCCCAGTTTTGAATGCTTTAACCTGCCCTTCAAAACATCCATATTTCCGTTCAGGTGAGGTTCACCTAATGTGTTAGAGATGCTCAAAAGGCCTGACAGGCGGCCGTTTAATTCAAAACCTGTCTTTTCAATGAAAGGTTTGAAGGAAACCATATCCATCTCATTAACTAAGACCTCAGCTTGCAACGGTGTTGACGGACCTGGCAGCATGACTGTATCCATCAGTGAAAAATGAAAAGGTATCATTGCACTCGCCTTAAGCATTGTGCCATATTTCCCGGTAATAAAACCATCCCAAAACAAGGAATCAGAAGCATAATGTATATTCGAACGGATACTGTTCAGGTTAACCCCATTCAAGGCCGGTTTATCTATTTCTATCTTACCGGTAATAACGGGTGTTTTGGCTGAATCCTCCAACAGGAGCGAAGCATTAAGTATGCCCCTTACATTATACTGAAAATCAGCCAGCCTTGACATAACCTCCAGGTTAATATGTTCCAGGCTTACCTGCAGGTTTTCCTTCCCTTTAAATGAATATGTACCATGAATATTCACCCTTTGGCTGTCTGATTGCATATTGAAATTTTGAATTTCAATCGAATCTTCAGCCATCACAATAGAGGTAGAATCACTTCCACCCTTCCAGAAATCTTCCCATGCATGAAGACTGATTTCATTCAGACTGATTACAGGGTTTTTGAAGCTCGCAAGCCGGCTATCCAGGTATAATGATAAAGAATCGTGCAGAGTTACACTAATTCGGCTGTCAAGTATATTCGGCTGATAATTAGCCTGGAGAGCAATTTTATTAATACGATTTGAATCCAACATCAGGGAATGTGCCTGCAGGCTGGTTTCTCCGCTCACAACGGAATCTTTATATAATGCTTTACCTTCCCCGGCAAGAGATTCTGCATAAACAGAATCATAGCGTATATTTTCCAGATCATAATAAAAGTCAAGGCTGGTAGAATCATAGGAACCGGCCAGATTTCCTGAAAAAGTACCTGTAAAGGCAGAGGATGGTATATTCAATGCCCTGAGGAGGGGACTAATATCCCGGAATTCTGTACGAAACTCCAGTTGGTTATTTTTTCTGATGTGTCCTTTTCCGTTAACGTGCAGCGAAGCAATCGGGGTGTTCAAATCCAGACCCTTTATCTCATAATTGTAGTTGTCATAAAAGATACTTGCATTCATCGAGTCTACCGGGTGATTCAGAAAAGTAGACCGGAAAATTTTCAGATGAGTTCTTGTCTTCATACTATCCGGATGCATTCCCTCACCAGCGGCCTGTAACTGAAAATTCAGACTGGAGTGTAATTTGTAATCAGCACTAATTTTAGACAGATCTAAATTTTGGATTAAGGCTTTTACATCGTATTTTATCTTTTTAAATATCTTCTCCAGATGAAACTCAGCGGAGATATCACCGAACCATGCGTCAGTCTCCACATTTCCTGTGATATCTGATTGCTTCTTATTCACATGAAACACCAAATCATTCAGTTCATAGTCCCCATAAAGCAAGTTGCCAAAGTTCCCCTGTGCATCCAGGGTGTTTTCCTGGTAATTGATTCCTGAACCTTGAACGCTCATTTTACCGTTAATTAAAGACTTCAGCTCAGCATTTCCTGTCCAGTGCTGACCGTCCAGGCTATCCACCCATAAAGTCACATCATACTGGGGCTGATTACCCCGCTGATCATACCATCCTTTTGCCCAAACCTTTTGTGTTCCCTCTTGTAAATAAAAAGATATATCGCTCCTTTTCCCATTATTGTTAAGCTCAAGTTCGACTTTGGGAGTTCCGTTTAAATGAAAAGATGACATCCAAGGCTTAAATTCATTCAAATCCAAGGGATTAAAATTCAGGGCTGCCTTTGAAACCAGAAGACTGTCAAGATTCAGGTTTCCATGGCTTCTCACCTGAGTGGAGGCCATTTCAAGTTCAAAATTCTTCCAGTTGAAGTAATTTTGTAACAATTCAAAAGTTCCAGACATGTTCTTTATTTGTAAGCCGGGGGAACGGGTTTCGGCAGAAAACCGCTCAACTTCAGCCAAAAGGGAGTCATTAACCATTTTGAAACTCCCTCTGAATCCTGCATGAAGCTCTGAAGGAATTTGTTCTTTTTTCAAAGGGGATAACCAGGCTTTCAGACTATCAATACGAATCACGTCCAATTGTATGACCCATTGATCTTCTTTAGCAGGGACAACTTTCTCCTGTCTTTGTCTTTTTTCCGGCAACATAGTCTGAAAATTCCAGGTGGAATCTTCCTTCTGATTTGCGTTCACATACAAATGGTTCAGCCGAATGAAATTCACCTTTACCTCCCTGGAAAACAAACGGGACAAGCTATAATCCACGTGAAGACTTTCAAGAGAGAGAACAGTGCTGTCCGCGTGAACCACTGTTAGGTCCTCCAGTGAGAAACGCGAAAACAAATTCCCTTCAACCTGTTTAATACTGAATTCTGCTTCGATTTTGTCACTGACCTGTTTCGAAAGAAAGGAGGCAATAAGTCCGTTCAGGGTTCCGGCACGAACTAAAAATATCAGAATCATGATCAGGAGTAAAATACCCGATAAACCGATTCCTGCAATCTTTATTATTTTCTTTGAGTAGCTCATTCCGAAACCCATTTTCTTTCTTTAAAAGGCATGACCAATAGATATAAAAAACTGAAGACGATAATTATTTTCCAGAACAGGTGTTGCCAAATCCAGTCGCACCGGACCAATCGGTGTCTTCACCCTTAAACCAAAACCCGCGTCATATCGCAAATGCGACAAATTGTAATCAAAAGCCTCCCTCCAAACGTTTCCTGCATCAATGAATCCCACCCCGGAAAAGATATCATAAATAGGGAACCGTAACTCCAGACTCCCTTCAATCATATTATTACCACCAATCGGTTTCCCCTCTTCATTTACAGGGGATATTTGGTGCCGCCCCCATCCACGCAAAGAGGAAGCACCACCGATTAAGAAACGGTCCTGTATCGGTGTCGCATCGTCTGAAAACGGTTTAATAAATCCCGAAGAAAATTTTCCGGCAATTATCCAGTCCTTATCAATACTGTAATAGCGATTGATCTCAATCTCCCCTTTTACATAATTAAATTTAGACTGGAAACCAATACCCATATAGGTGAAATTACCGTTGATCTTCCAACCTTTTTCAGGGGAAAATGGGTCATTGGTCGTATTCCTGCTCATTCCCACTGTTATGCCCGATTTATCATGAGTCAGTTCTCTTCGCCTGCCGGTAATGGAGTCCACCTCAGCCTTATTTTCTAAAAAGTCACGCTCAAGGGAATAAACCAGGTATCCTGAAGTGGAGGGAGAAAACGACTGCTGCAGAGTGATACCTCCGCCCAAACGTTCTACCTTGTAACTTTCCTCATTTTCACTGATAAAAAATGGATTTACTATCAAATCCAGGTTATCCCTTAACAGATTGGGCTGAATAAACTTTGTCTCCAGGCTGACCGGCAGAAAATGGGACCGTTTCCCAACAAATATAAACTTACGGGTTCCGCCGAGAAACTGTAACTTGGTCAACCGGGCAGACAAGCGAAACCGGTCTTCGGTTCCATACCCGGCTCCAGCTTCAAGAGACCAGGGCGAAAGTTCGTCCAGTTCTATATAAACGGGTACCATATCATTCGAAACCTGATCCTTCTGTGCTCTTAAAACAACATATCGAAACAGATCTGTATCGAATAATCTTTCCTGTGTTCTCTCTATTTTATCGCGGGAGTAAAGCTCCCCTTTTTCATACTTCAGTTGTTTCCGGATAAAACTTTCTGAAACCAATGAATCCCCTTCAATTTCTGTCTCTCCAAAGTACGCTTTTTCCCCTGGATGTATAGAAAAATGAATATCTACAGCGTTTTCTGTTGTATCCAGGCTCAACCGCCTGTTTATTTTTATAAATGGATATCCTTTGTCATAAAAAGCCTTCTGAATGCTGGCTTCATAATTCAGTATCTGTTTATCGACAAACCGGTTGCCCACCTGAATGGGTTGTGATTCTTTCACTTCTGATAATATTTCAGATTTCTTTTTATCCTTTAGGCCAGAATAAGTAATATTTCTGATAATAACCGCATTCCCCGGCCTGATATAAATATGAAGGGTTGCTTTTCTGTTTTTCTTTGTCGTTTTGACTTCATGTTTAATTGTGGGATTTAAAAATCCATTTCTTCGGTAAAAAGAATATAACCTATCAATATCAGCCTCAAGCATAAAATCAGATAAGATGGGTTCCCTCTCCCAGAGTTTCATTTTCTCTATGAGTGTTTCCTCCCTTGTATTCATCTGCTGAATAAGCTCATCTTCTGATAAGACCTCATTCCCGTGAAACACAATTTTCTTTGTGACCGGATTTTCTTGTCCGATAGCTTTTTTCGAAAAAGCAAAAGCAAAGAGAAAGGCAGTTATACAAATATAAATTCTGAAATATGTATTTGTGCTTTTTATTTCCATACAACTTCTATACTTTTGTTAATAAAACAAACGTTTTCTTTTATTGTTGGTAAACGTCCAATTGCTTTATGACAGTTTGCTTATTTTAGAAAGAATTATATAAAAAGGTTAATATAACGCCAATGACCCGAGAAGAGAAAGAAAGACTTAAAGATAAGCTTTTACAGGAAAAAGCCAAAGTGGAAAAGCGAGTTTCAAGCCTCAAAGAACTCACCAAATCCATTGCCCCGGACAATGCTATCGGCCGGGTAAGCCGGATGGATGCCATCAACAACAAAAGCGTGAATGAAGCGGCCCTGAGAACCGCTGAGAACAAACTGAAAAGTATTGATAATGCCCTCCAGAAGATAGATCATAATGACTTTGGTAAATGCCGCCGGTGCGGGCAACCCATCCCAATGGGCCGGCTGGTCGTGATGCCGGAGAGTTCCTTGTGTATCCGTTGTGCCCAAAAATAAGTCTTACTATTTTCCTGAAATTCTAAGAAATCAGCCATGAATATATTCAGAGCCCTTCTTGCCATTGTTGCTGTCTCATTCTTTCTCCCCGCAAATGGACAGCAACCGGCAGACTTTGTCAATCCCTTCATTGGTACGGCCGCCCATGGCCATACCTATCCGGGTGCAGCCTATCCATTCGGAATGGTTCAGCTTAGCTCAGACACCAGGCTCAAAGGCTGGGACGGTTGTTCAGCCTACCACTATTCCGACAGTGTAACCTATGGCTTCTCTCACACCCACCTGAGTGGTACAGGCGTATCAGATTACGGTGATGTGTTGTTTATGCCTTACAACAGTGATATAGACTTTCATTCTGATATGGAAAACAACCACTGGGTTTTCTCCCGCTTTTCCCATGAAAACGAAACAGCCAGCCCGGCCTATTACCAGGTTTTCCTGGAAGACGACCAAATCAATGTTCAACTCACTGTTTCGCCCCGTTGCGGATACCATCAATACAATTTCAACCAAAATGAAGCTCCTAAAGTATTTATTGACCTGAAACACCGTGATAAAGTTATCGATTCAAAGCTACATGTTATTGATGAAAAACGAATTGAAGGTTACAGGATTTCCAAACAGTGGGCAAAGGAACAACACCTGTATTTTGCAGCAGAATTTTCCAGTCCTGTCCGGCAACACTTTTTGCTGCTTAACGATTCGGTCCAAAAAACACAAAATTCAGCACAGGGAACCAATATAAAGGCTTCTTTTCAGTTTGAAGACGGAACAGACAGAATCTTCCTGAAAGTGGGCATATCTGCAGTCAGTATGGAAAATGCCCGGAAGAACCTGGAAGCAGAATTGTCCGGAAAATCTTTCCAGGAGGTAAGAGCAGATGCTCTGGCTGCCTGGAATAAGGAACTGAATAAAGTTGAGATCAATGGAGGCACCAAAGCTCAAAAAACAACCTTTTACACAGCACTTTACCATAGTTTTCTGAATCCCAACCTATACACAGATGTTAACGGTGAGTACAGGGGACGGGACCTGAAAATTCACAAGGCCGAAAATTTTACCAATTATACGGTTTTTTCCCTGTGGGACACTTACCGTGCGACGCATCCGCTCTTCACAATCCTGCAGCAGGAACGAACCAATGATTTCATCAAAACATTCATCAGGCAGTACGAACAGGGCGGTGAATTGCCTGTATGGGAACTGGCTGCTAATGAAACAGACTGTATGATAGGTTACCACTCGGTTTCAGTAATAGCCGATGCCTACCTCAAAGGAATTGACGACTACAATGTTGAAAAGGCCTTCGAAGCCATGAAGGCCAGTGCAGAACAGGATGACTGGGGTCTGAAATATTACAAAAAATACGGATTCATCCCGGCAGATAAGGAATCGGAATCGGTATCCAAAACCCTCGAATACGCCTATGACGACTGGTGTATTGCACAAATGGCCAAAAAATCAGGATATGAAGAAGATTACAAACAATACATTCAGCGGGCGCAATATTACAAGAACATTTTCAACCCGGAAACCGGCTTTATGCAGGCCAAAATCAACAACAAATGGCAGGCTCCTTTTGATCCGAAAGAAGTAAACTTTCATTTCACAGAGGCCAATTCATGGCAATACAGCTTTTACGTATCCCAGGATATTACAGGTCTGCTGGAGCTTCATGGAGGACAGGAATCCTTTGAAGAAAAGCTTGACAACCTTTTTAAAGAGCAGGAACAGACCACCGGAAGAACGCAGGTGGATATCACAGGGCTTATCGGGCAATATGCGCACGGGAATGAACCAAGCCACCACATGGCTTACCTTTACAATTTTATTGGTAAGCCCTGGAAATCACAGAAAATGGTACGCAAAATCATGGATGAACTGTATAGCGAAAAGCCGGATGGTTTATGCGGAAACGAGGATTGCGGACAAATGTCCTCCTGGTATGTTATGAGCGCACTTGGTTTTTACCCGGTTACTCCCGGCAGCAATGTTTATATTATCGGGTCTCCCCTCTTTAAAGAAGCTGCGCTGAACCTGGAGAACGGTAAGAAATTCACCATAAGAGCGAAAAATGTATCAAGCGAAAATATCTATATTCAGGATGCTGGCTTAAATGGTCACCCATACAAAAAATCATTCATCAGCCACGAAACCATCATGAACGGTGGAGAACTGGTTTTCACCATGGGTCCTGAACCCAATAAAGAATGGGGTACCGGAGGCAAAAATATGCCCGAAACAACCATAGAGGATCATCCGATAGTTACTGTTCCTTATTTTGAGAAAGGAGAACGCACCTTTAAAAAAGAAACCACTATTAAATCAGGCCATCCTGAACAAAACACAACTATCTTTTATTCACTCAATAAGGGAAAAACGTATACTCCATACGAAGAGCCTCTTGTGATTGATTCTACCAAACAAATCCACCTCTATGCACTGGCTTCATCCGGGAAGAAAAGTCCGGTGATACATTCCAAATTCTTCAAAATGCCCGGGGATAAGACTATTGACATTAAACCCGAACCCAGTCCGCAATATACAGCAGGCGGCGAAGAAGCACTGATTGATGGCATCCGGGGAGAAAAAGACTTCAGATTAGGCGACTGGCAGGGATACCAGTACAAGGATTTTGAGGCAGTGGTAAAACTGGATGAACCTCAGTATGTAGAAAAAGTAGCTGCCGGTTTTCTGCAGGACCAGAATTCATGGATATGGATGCCGGTAAAGGTTTCCTTCTACATTTCCGATGACGGAAAGAATTACAAAAAAGTGGTTACCGTGGATAGCCCGATCTCAGAAAAACATCCCGACCCTGTTATTATGGATATTTCAACCCCGATCGACCAGAAAGCGCAGTTTGTTAAAGTAAAAGCTGAAAACCTCAAATACTGCCCGGAATGGCACAAAGGGTATCCTTATGATGGCAAAGCTTTTATTTTTATTGACGAGATAATGGTCGATACGAGGGAATAGTTTTTTGGGTTAAGTGGAAATATAGTCAGTCGCCGGACTGTATTGCTTTTTAACTTATAAAGATAAAAATTTCCCGAATCCAGAAAGTTTGAAAATAAATCCAATGCATTTTGATAAATCTATTTTTCTCTCTAATTTAGGGGAATTAAATCAGCAAAGCTATGAGACTCTACCGGTATTCAGAAGGACCGAGACCTTCGGGCAACTGCCTAATCAGAATCTTAATCATTTTGGTTTTCCTGGCCGCTTTCGGGATTATCTCATGGGATGCAGTGGGCGCCTTTGCCCGGTTTATTGTCTACGTCATTGTGGCCGGTATTGCTATTGTCGTTGGAATACTGTTGTGGGTTTACTTTTTTGGAAGGAAATTCTAATGCCGCGAATTCGCTAATTA
>CAZPDP010000063.1:0-14148 GCA_964585385.1 uncultured Bacteroidales bacterium | reverse complement strand
ACTAGCCTATGATGGGTTGGTCCTTGAAATTTAATGACGTAATTCTATTCTTTTATTAATTCAGTTTCTATATCCATTTTAGTTGAATATGGAGATGGGTGCTTCTGTTTTTCTCACCAATAATTGAAATATTTTAAATTTATTTTACGGGTAAGTTTACTTTTACGTGTATATATTAATGAAAAATTAAAACAATGAAACCAAAATTGAATTTTAAGATCTTTGCAAAGTTTTTTTGGGGAGTCGCTAGTGAGCAGGAGAAAGAGCATGTCTATAAATCCCTGGAGTCAGATCAAATGCTTGAGAAACATTGGGAAAACGGAGCTGGTTTATCTGCAACGGATGAAAAGGAAAAAGATGGAATGCTTCATCGCATTAATAAGAATAAATCTCAGGATAGAGATTTGGTTAGAACGATAAATCAAAAATTGATGAGAGTGGCTGCTGTTTTTATTCTTTTGGTGGCCATTGGTTCTGTTTTATATATTTTTACAGATATTGATAAGAAGTTTCAATTTAATAAAATCAGCTACGTTGAAAAGGTCAATCCCAAGGGTCAGCGTTCAAAAATTATCCTTCCCGATGAGTCCATTATATGGTTAAATGCGGATAGTAAAATTCAGTATGCAGAAGATTTTCTTAAGCATGATAAACGATTGTTGAAACTTAAAGGCGAAGCTTTTTTTGATGTCAGTCATAATCCGGATAAACCTTTTACCATCCAGGTTGATGAAATCAATGTAAATGTGCTAGGAACAAAGTTTAATGTTCGTGCTTACCCCGGGTACAATAGTGTTCAGACCACTCTGGTACAGGGGAAAGTTAGCCTGCTCAATAAATCCAACAACCAGGTTAGTTATCTTGAACCAGGAGATATGGGTGTATACCAAAAAGATGGAAACTCTATACTTGTCAGAAAGCGTGTAGATGTTAATAAGATGATTGCATGGAAAGAAGGAAAACTGATTTTTGACAACGAACCATTCACACACTTAGCTGCAGAACTTGAGCGGTGGTATGATATTGATATTGAGATTGATGAGAAGTTAAAGGGGAAATATCGTTATACGATGACAATAACAGATGAGAGTATTCAGGAGGTTTGTAAATTGATACAGGAGACGACCCCAGTAGAGGTGAAAATTACTGAAGACCAAGTATATATTTTATCTCAAAAATAAGATGATATGAAAAACCGGGTTTTATGCTCATATTACTGAAGCCCTGTGGTTTCAGTAATTTCTTAACCTTAATTGATTGTTTAATCAATAATCCCTAAATTGTATGAAAAAGTATTTTAATCAAATTCTTCCAGGTTGTTCCAACTTTATCTTTCTGGCTATGAGAACAACTATCATATTAATTTTGCTAAGTGCCTTCAGTTCTTTTGCAGTTGATAATTACGCTCAGAACAAACAGCTTTCCGTAACTTTTAGCAATGCCCCTTTGAAGAAGGTGTTAAAGGAAATCGAGAAACAGAGCGAATTCTATTTTATGTACAACGATGCAAAGTTAGATGTTCAGCAGAAAGTTAGTGTAAATCTTAATGATGGTAACATCTATGAGCTGCTGGATAAAGTTTTAGATAATACAGGTATCGATTACAAAATCATGAATAAACAAATTGTCCTGAATACCAAAAAAGCAGAGAATGAAGCTTTGATGCAGGATAACGGACTTATAACAGTTACCGGTACCATTAAAGATGCAGAAACAGACGAGCCTTTACCTGGGGTGAGTATTATTCTGGTTGGTACGCAGAAGGGAACAACCACTGATATTAACGGGAAATACAGCTTCAGGGTTCCGGAAGACGGAACACTTGAATTCTCATTTGTAGGATATCAGGCCCAGAAAATTGAAATAAAGGGCAGGACAACCATTAATGTTGATTTGGAGAAGGAACTGCAAAAATTGGATGAAGTAGTAGTCATTGGTTATGGTTCATCCAGTAAGAAGCTTTTGAGTATGTCTGTTTCCAACGTGAATGCAGAAAAGATTGAAGAAACTGTTGCCAGTGGAATTCAGGATGCTCTGCAAGGTAGAAGTTCTGGTGTTCATATCAATAAGAACTCGGGTACACCAGGTGCAGGGATTTCCGTTAACATCAGAGGTAAGAGTTCTATTTCAGCTGGAACGCAACCCTTATATGTTGTGGATGGTATACCTGTTACACGAGGTGATTACAGCCAAATCAGCATGGAAGGACAGGGTATTTCTGCAATAGCTGATCTAAATCCCAATAACATTAAATCCATTAGCATATTGAAAGATGCTTCGGCAGCAGCTATATATGGTGCCCGTGCAGGTAATGGAGTTGTTCTTATTGAAACGAAGGACGGTAAGAAAGGCAAAACAAAGATTGACTTTAAGGCATATTATGGTTTGCAGGAAGTTTATAAGAAACTTGATATGATGAATGCTGATGAGTGGAAAAATTATGTGAGATCCTTTGACCCGGGTTTTATGAGCGACCTGCAGTCTATGGTTGGTGACACCACTATAAATACTAATTGGCAGGATGAAGTACTCAGGAGAGCACCCATATCAAATTACGAACTCTCTTTTAATGGCGGAAGTGATGGTACAAGGTTTTATATTTCAGGACGTTATTTTAAGCAGAAGGGCGTAGTCCTGGGTACAGATTATGATAAAATCAATATTAGGATCAATGTTGATCATGATGTAACCAATAAATTTAAAATCGGCTCAAGAATAAGTCTAACCCACACGGATAACGACAGGGTTAGAGGCGATCAATCCATTAACGGGGTGTTACCTAACGCTGTTTCTATGCCTCCTGTCTATCCTGTAAAAGATGAGTCAGGGAAATATTTTCAGGATGCCTGGTGGGACAATCCGGTAGCCATTGGCAAAGAAGTGGTAAACAATGCAAAATCATTCAGGGCATTGGCTAATGTTTTTGGGGAATATAATATTCTGGAAGGTTTATCTTTTAAAAATCAGTGGGGTGTAGATGTATACAATCTTCATGAAAGAAGATTTGAGCCATCCATTGTTAAGTCAGCCATCAATGAAAACGGCTTTGGTGTGGACGCAACTTCCGAAGTTAAAAAGCTTACTCAGCAAAGCACATTAAAATACATCAAATCATTAAACAATAAGCATAATTTCAATTTTCTTCTGGGGTATAGTTTTGAACTTGAAAATAGACGCTATAATAGTTTGAACGGAAAGAATTTTCCCAGTAACGAACTGGAGTACCTTGCCTCGGCAGGTACTATTGAAGATGGTAGTTCAAGTGCTTATAATGAAGGAATTCAGTCTTTTTTCGGAAGAGTTAATTACAACTATAATAACAAATATATTTTTTCACTGAGTGTGAGAAGGGATGGCTCTTCTAATTTTGGTCCTAATAACAAATATGCAACATTTCCCTCAGGTTCGTTTGCCTGGAGAATTGGAGAAGAAAATTTTATGTCTGGAATTAGTTGGCTAAGCGAACTAAAATACCGGATCAGTTATGGATTAACAGGAAATGATCAAATCGGTCAGTTGAACTATCTTCCTTTATTTAGTTCAGGATACAACTACCTTGGAAGTTCGGGTATTATTCCCACCCAGATTCCAAATAAAGATTTAAAATGGGAGTCTACTGCCAACTTTAATACAGGTATTGACCTGGCAGTCTTTGATGAAAGAATCATATTCGGTGCTGACTATTATTACAATGTTACCACCGATTTATTATTAAACAGACCTTTACCAGGCACCAGCGGTTATACTTCTTATGCTGCTAATGTAGGATCACTGGAAAATAAAGGCCTGGAATTTTCGCTTAATACCGATAATATCAGAGGAGGAAATTTTAACTGGAATTCCAGTTTTAACATCTCATTGAACAGAAATAAAGTATTGGAGCTTTATAAGGGGCAACCTATAACCAATGTAGGTAGAGGAAATAATGCAGCAATTGAAGGAGAAGCTGTAAGCGTTTTTTATATGTATGAATCACTGGGTGTAGATCCTTCCACAGGTGAATTGGTGTTTGAAGATTTAAATAATGACGGAGAATATACAGACGCTGACAGGAAAGTGGTGGGAAACCCCAACCCGGATTTTACCGGAGGATTTTCGAATGATTTTCAGTATAAGAATTTTAGTCTTAGTGTATTTCTTCAGTTTACCTATGGAAATGATATCTATAATGGAGTGCGGCAATATGCCGAAAATATGACCTTGGGAACAAACGATAACCAGTTAACCACCATACAGGATCGCTGGAAAAAACCTGGAGATGTAACCTACGTTCCTAAATACAATGGAACATTTAATCAGAATATTTCATCTCAATATATTGAAGATGGTTCTTATCTGCGAGTAAAAAATGTTACCCTGAATTATAATTTAGGCAAGCAACTTCTTGATAAAACAACCTTCAGCAGCGCAGGAGTATATTTGAAAGTGGAGAATCTTTATACTCTGACACCTTACAGTGGAATGGACCCTGAAGTAAATTATTCAGGCGTAGGTACCTTAAGAGCAGGAACTGATTTTTTTACATATCCCCAGGTAAGAACCTGGACTGCTGGAATTAAATTTCAATTTTAAAAATCCGATATTATGAATACTGTAAAATATAAAATAATTATTCTCCTGGCTTTAACTCTCAGTTTTGTGAGTTGTGAAGACTTTCTGGAAGTGGACCCAACAACGCAGTTAAGCGCAGAGAAAGCAATCACCAATGAAAGAGGAGTACAGTCAACTTTAAATGGTGTTTACGATGAATATCAGTCAGCAGCTATAGCACAGGACCTTATAATTTTTGGTGATTTGGCAGCAGATAACCTGATTCATATAGGTTCCAAAAAAGAGTATAAGCAAATTAGCGATAATCGTGTACTTCCTGATAACGTTTATATGGAGGGCTATTGGAACTCTCTTTATGACGCTGTCAACAGAATAAATCATATATTGGACGAAATAGACAACGTAAAGGAGCTAACCGATACAAAGTTAGCATATTATAAAGGTCAGGCTTACTTCTTAAGAGCATTCAGTTACTTTAATCTTGTTAAATTTTTTGGAGGAGTGCCTTTAAGGAAAGATCCTGTTACAGATGCCTCTACAAGTCAGCTTAATGTAGCCCGGGCAAGTAAAGAAGAGACTTATTCGTTTATTTTAAGTGATTTAGATAAAGCTGAAGAACAGTTTTCTGTCAGCAACCCTTCTTCGAGTTCGTTTGCTAATTATTATGCTGTTCAGGCATTAAAGTCAAGAATTATGTTATACCAGGAAGATTGGACAAATGCTTACCTTGTAGCTAAGTCAGTCATTGAATCGGGAGACTACAGCCTTGTCCAGGGAAGCGATCCCTTCAGTGTTTTGTTTTCAGAACAGAAAAATTCTGAGGTAATTTTTCAAATTGATTTTTCAGCCTCCGATGATGTGAATGCTATGGCAAGCTGGACACAGGAAGAAGGAAGATTTGAAGTTGCGGCCTGGGATAGCTATGCTAAGGAATCATCGATCGCTGACATTTACCAAAGCAATGATAACAGGAAACAGGTGACTGTTGCCCAGGGCCTGAATCATTATTACTGCAATAAATATGATGACCTGGAAAATTCCAGTGATAACATCATCCATTTCCGTCTTGCTGAAATGTATCTGATATGCGCTGAAGCCCTGAATGAAAAAGGCTATGTTGCTGATGGATGGGCTTTTGATTATCTGAATGCAGTCCATGCAAGAGCTGGTCTTGATTCACTAACATCTTCCCAGTTATCCGATCAATCTTCTTTTAGAGAAGCCGTTTATCTCGAGAGAAGAATGGAACTTGCTTTTGAAGGACACAGGTATTTTGACCTGGTACGAACAAACAGAGCTGCATCGGTACTGGGAGATATAGGTACTTTAGCAGATAACAACTGGTTATTCCCTATTCCTCAGTCCGAAATTGATACAAATGAGGACATGGAACAAAACGGTGACTATTAATTGTAATCTTTAAATGACTTTATTATGAAAAGCAAAGTTTTTATATTATATACGATTCTATTGGCAGGCATAATGATTCTATGCAATAGTTGTGAAGATTATACTGAAGACTTTTCCCCTGCACCTGCTAGTTTGAATGTGGAATTTTCTTATACACCGGAAAAATTTATCTCTCCATCACGGGAAATTACTTTTGTTAACTCATCAGCAGTACCCGTCAGGATGGGAAACCCAACTTTTACCTGGAATTTCGGTGATGGAACAGTAAAAGAAGTTACTGATGCAACAGTACAAAACGAGACGGATTTAATTCAGCAGTATTACAGTGAAATAACCCACACGTATTCTGATACCGGTCAATATACTGTCTCCCTCCGGCTTATTACAGAATCTGGTGATACTTCTGTCTTTTCAAAGGATATTCTGGTTGAGTATGCTTTAATAGGGGATACTTTGCTGGTCGAAACATTTGATGATATATCTCTCATGCCCTCCGACTGGGTCTTAAGAAATCTTGACGGAGCTACACCCGCTCTTGAAGGTGATGCAGCTTTTGCTGATAGCGCTTGGGCTGTTCGGTACAGTAGTTCATTTGACAGCAAAGTGGCCGTTGGAGTTTCCTATTATGAACCTGAGCAGGGAGCTAATGACTGGATGATCTTGAAAAAAATAGAACTGGGAGATAGTACCGCTATGCGTTGGGATGCCATGTCGTTTACCAGTTCCGGGAATTACCCGGATGATTACGGTATTTATGTTTCTACAACTGATCAAACTGTGGCCGGATGTGAGGCGAATGGATTGCTTTTAAAAGTTGATGATGAGTCATGGGCTGCAGATATTGCAGGTGGACGAGGTATCCAGAGTCGCCGTTTTTATTTTTACGAGCATGGTTTCAGAAACCAGGAGGTTTACGTAGCATTCCGCCTGATGACGCCACATCCGGGAGGTAGTAGCCTGGGTATTGATAACATAACTATCGTTGAACTTTCAGAATAAAAAACTCTATCCATTCCTGGGCAAAAGACTTAGGGATGGAATCAAAATAAATTATTATGTATATCCATGTTTAACCTAAAACCCGTTATTATGAAAAAAATTTTACTATTATCTCTTTTTTTGGCATTTGCAGGATTTGCATTTGGCCAGACGATTTATGAAGGTTTTGATACTGAAATCCCTTCTACCTGGACTATTATTGACGAAGGTGCTAATCCTGGCACCTGGGAATGGACTGAGCAATATGGTCTGAATGATGAAGGAGGAGCAACTATTGATACCTGGGATGGTGATAATACAGCTGCAGACGATTGGCTGATAAGCCCTCAGTTTCAGTACCAGGAAGGAGACTGGCTTTCATTCTGGGCTACTTGTAGTGGAAGTTATCCGGATTCAATTTCTGTACGCATTTCTACATCAGGGACCACAGCGGAAGACTTTACCATCGAAGTTGACAAGATGCAGCTTACCGGAAGTTATGAAAAGTATTCCTACGATCTAGCCAATGTTTCAGGTATTTCAGCCGGGGACAATATTCATGTAGGTTTTTATGTATGGACCAATGGTTCTTATGTAAATCTTGATGATTTTAAAGTGGCAGCCTATACATTTCCTAATATGAGTGCTGCATATAACCTAAGTACGACTTCTTTAAATGTTCTTTATGATGGTGAAGTAATTGCTGATCCCATACAGATTGAAGATTATAAGATTGTATCGGGTGAAGATACCATTACTTTCGACTCTTATTCTATTGATACAGAGAATAGTTCATTGGTTAAGCTGACCAGTGCATCTGATGATATGATAGGAGATAATGTGCTTGATACTTTATATTTTGAAGATGAGCAGCATATCTTTTATGCTGGATTCATGCCTGTTGAATACACCAGTTTGACCAATCCTGATGGTACAATGGAGGAAGGTTATAATGCCACATTTAAAGGCATTGTAACAGAGAAAAATTCCTATGATGACCAATTCTGGATTGCTGATGGTCCTGGAGCACATCATAGTGTGAATACCTCGGGTACCGAGTTTAGCTCATCAATAGGAGATGAAATTATGTTTTATGGAGAACTGAGTCCTTATGATAATCAAACAGAAATCTATAAGCCAACTTTTATCAAAACCGTTTCCACTGATAATGATTTATACGGTCCGGTAACTGTTTCCGCGGCTGATATAGATGTTGATATAGCAGCTGACAGTGATCCGGCAGAAAAATATGAAGGAACGCTTATAAAAGTTAAGAATATTAGTATTTACGAATGGGACGGGCAATACTATTTTTATGGTGAAAGTTCCAACGATGATACAGTAAGAATTGGGGATCGTTTTAATACCTTTGATGAAGGTTTTGATAGCGATGTACTCAATGTTGATGAAAGCTATACCATTACAGGAATATTTGTAGGACGCGGAGGAAAATGGCAAATTAATCCAAGAAATGCACACGACATTATACCTCTTGATGATGCTACTGCTCCACAAATTTCATGTAGTGCACAAACTGTCTCCAATTCAACAGGAGCGACTGTAGAAGCAACTTCCAATGAAATTGGTATGATTTACGTAATACTTGACGGGGAAGCTCATTCAACACTAGCTGAACTGGATGCTGCTGTTGATGCAATGAAAGGTGCTAAAGCAAAAGCAGATTCAAATGCCACAACTACTATACCTGTAAATGACATTCAGGAGGGAACGTATTATGCTTATGCTGTTGACCGGAACGGGAACATCTCCGACCCAAGCAGCAACGCAATTACCATTGAGAGTGCATCTTATGATGTACCATATGTTGAGAATTTTGAAGATTCAGAAAATATGCCTGAAGGTATTGTGCTTTCAAACAGAGATAACGGAACACCTGCTACTTCCTTGCCTGAATACCAGGATCTGAAAGAGGATGCATTTATTGTATTGCATACAGATTCGTTGAGCACAGAAGACTTTGGTAGTGATAATGCAAGAATTGTAGTTGGAACCTCATGGTACGACGAAGAAGTAGGAGCCGATGACTGGTTAATTCTGCCCAAGGTTAGATTGACCGCTGATAATAACCTTAGCTGGGATGCATTGTCATTGACCAGTTCAGGAAATTATCCGGATGATTATGAGGTTTATGTATCAACTACCTACCAAACTGTGGAAGCTTGTATGCAAAATGATCCTATTTTCTCTATCACAGGCGAAAATACCAGTACTGATGCTGATTCTCCCGGTGATGGACTGGCTCAGCGAACAGTTGACCTTGCAGAAAAAGGATATGCTGATCAGGATGTTTATATTGCATTCAGGCTTATGACACCCTATCCGGGTGGTGATCGTTTAGGTTTAGATAACATAAGAATTTATGTGCCGGATGAAACCCCGCCAGAAGTAACTGCTGATGCTCAAACGGTTACAATTGGAGATGATGTTCATGTACAAAGCAGTGAACCTACTGGAAAGGTTTATATTATTCTTGACGGTGAAGCGCAGGAATCACCCAGCGACTTAGAATCGGCTGTAACTGCTGGTACTGCAGCTTCTGCTGAAGTAACTGCTGCTGATACAGATATAGCCATTTCAACTACCGACTTGTCGGCTGGAACATATTATGCGTATGCTGTAGATTCGGCAGGAAACATGTCCACAAAGAGCAGCAATGCGATTACTCTTGAAGAAGGTGGCGAAACTGGTGTTAATGAGTTAAATGATGCCAATATCAATATTTATCCAAACCCGGTTAATAACAGCTTGAAATTTACAAGTGAGATTGAAATTACAAAAGTGATTATTTTCAATGCTCTCGGGCAAAAGCTAAAAGAGGTGAAAATATTAAATACAGATAAAGCAGTAAATACCTCTGACCTAAAAGAAGGAATGTATTTTATTAATTTTGAAAATGAAAAAGGACTAGTTAAGACCAGTAAGTTTATCAAGAGATAGGACAAATATTTATATGTTATTAAGAAATGGGGTTTTCCGACCCCATTTCTTATTTAAGGTTCAGTTTATGAAAAAAACCAGTCTTCTATACTTGTTGTTATTTGTTTTAATGAAACCTGTAATTGGTATTCCCGGTAAATTATTGGTTATAGGAGGAGGCAGAGAAGAAGCAGGGCTGGAAGCATGGAATGGTGAAGCCTACAAATGGGCTGTGGAACAATCTGAAAATAAAAAGGTGGCGGTTATTTCATTTTCTAGTACTTCAACCTGGATACCAGAACATTTCGTTTCTGACTGGGGAGCTAGTGAAGCGAAAGCTTTTCTCATTGATTCTGAAGAAGAAGCGAATGCGCAGAGCACTTATGATGCCCTGATGAATTACGATGTAATCTTTTTGAAGGGAGGAGATCAATACAATTATTATTCAACATACAATGATACAAAAACCGAGCAGGCAATTGTTGATAAATTTAATGAGGGAGGTGTAATTTGTGGTACTTCGGCAGGATTAGCTGTTTTGGGAGGAGTTGATTTTACTGCTGCTCTGGGAACGGTTTATCCATACGAATGCATAGAGGATTGGAATAACCGATATGTTAAACTAGCAGATGATTTTCTACCGTTTCTTGATGGTGTAATTTTTGACTCTCACTTTGTCCAGAGAGGTAGGTTTCCCCGTTTACTGGGTTTTCTTGCCAAATGGCAAACCAACCATTCAGAAACATTAACCGGAATAGGCGTTGATGATAAAACAGCCCTTGCAATCGATAGGGAGTTAAATGCTACTGCTTACGGCTCAGGTTGTGTAAGTATTTTTTATACTGTAGAAAGTTCTGTACTTCAACAAAATCAGACCCATCTTAAAATAGACTCAATAACAGTTACTCAACTGATTGATAACACAACGATTGATCTGAAAAATTTCGAAGTAAGTGGTTTTAATAAAGAAATTGAACCACCCGAAAAAAATGAAACAGGGAATTATACAATTTTTGCCAGTGGAGGTTCTGATAAAATTACGGATAATATTGAACTACTTACTAAATTCGTAAATCTGAATAATAAGGAAGATACCATATTGATTCTAACCAATAATATCCAGGACCTGGCCAATCAATACGAAGAAGAATTAAATTCTTTGGGGGCCTCAAATACTGAAATATTCCCAGCTACAGATGTTTATTCTGACAATATTGCTTTAAAAAGAGCTATTGAGTCGGCCGATAAAGTATTAATTGTTAAAGTTCTATGGAGTGATTTTAAATCATTTTTTGGCAGTTCTAATGGAAAATTATTAAAAGATAAACTGCACCAGAATGGAATGGTATCAGCATTTATCGGAGATAACAGCAGATTTGCAGGCCATACGGTAGTAGTAAACTACGATGACCCGGATGCCTCATATGATGAACTTTATCAATATGAGAGAGGACTTGATTTATTAAGCACAACTGTTATTATACCGAAAACATTCAGTTCTGATTTTGTTTCATCATATAGTCAATATGAAAACACGATTGCTGCAATTCCCAATGCCATGGTAACAGATACTTTAAAATATGGGATCTGGCTTACGACAAATAATTATATAAAGTATAGTCCTGAATCCGGCGAAAGTATAATTAGAGCTTATGGTACATGGCCGGTAATGATTATGAAGAATGATGGTACTTACGGAGAAGCTGTTTCACGAGGCATGTTTTCAGAGACCTCAGGTGTAAGAAGTTTGTCTGGTTTTGAACGTATGAAATTAGCAATAGTTGATTCTGCGATTCCTTTTAAAGTCGGTAACACTGTTGAAACTCCCACTTTGTTGAGTAATGAGGATTTGAAATTCAAACCTTTTTTGAATTATCATATAAATTCAGGCAAACTGAGAGTAGAATGGCACAATCAGAACTATTCCCTGAGTATGTTTAATATTCAAGGAAGTAAAGTATTTCACAGAGAAAAATTTTATAATAACAGTTTAATCACTGTTCCTGATTTACAAACAGGCATTTATTTTATCCGGTTGAGAAACAGGAATGGTAGTATTTATTCAGAAAAAATGTTTATCAAATAACCAAGCCATATGATGATTCTAATTCAGAATGTAAATTTATACACCCCTGATAATGCCGGAACTAAAGATGTCCTGATTGCCGGGGGTAAATTTGTAGCCATCGAGGACCAAATGGATATTCGTTCTCTGAAAAATGTTGACATTGAAGTGATAGATGGTACAGGATTGAATATGGTTCCCGGCATTATTGATCCGCATGTTCATATTGCAGGGGCTGGCGGAGAAGGAGGACCCGCGACCAGAACGCCCGAACTTCCCCTGCATGATTTACTGGAAGGCGGGGTTACTACGGTTGTCGGATGTCTTGGGACTGATGGTATTACACGGGATGTGCGGAGTGTTTTAATGAAGGTCAAGGCACTAAGGGAAGAAGGAGTTTCTTCATGGATGTATACCGGGGCCTACCAGGTTCCACCACCTTCTATAACCGGGGATTATGCCAAAGATGTTGCTTTGATTGACGAGGTGATTGGAGTTGGAGAGTTAGCCCTTTCCGATCACAGAAGCTCAACCCCGACAACTGCCGAATTGATTAAGCTTACCGAACATACAAGAGTAGCAGGTATGCTGGCAGGCAAAGCGGGTATTGTGAATATCCATATGGGAGACGCAAAGAATCCTTTTCAACCCCTTTATGATGCGGTAAATTACAGTGAATTGCCCTTGAAACAGTTTTATCCTACGCATTGCAACCGGAACGCAGATATTTTTGAAGAAGCAAAGGAATATGGCAAAAAAGGCTATGTGGATTTGACATCCAGTTCGTATCCGTTTTTCCCGGATGAAGAAGTAAAACCCTCCAGGGCGATAAAAGAACTACTGGAAGCCGGTGTTCCTGTTGAACATATAACCATTTCATCTGACGCCAATGGTTCCCTGCCTCAATTTGATAAAAATGGCAACCTGGTTAAGCTTGAAAGAGGTAAACCCGAAGCCAATCTGAAAGAAATAGCTGATGCGGTTAATCAGGACAATTTACCTCTTGAAACAGCCATCAGAACTTTGACTTCATCTGTTGCTGGTATTCTGAAGCTTAGAGGAAAAGGATATATCCAGCCAGGGTATGACGCAGATTGTATTTTGCTGGACAAGGATTTTAAAATAAGAGAACTCATTAGCAATGGGGTATTGATGGTTGAAAATTATCGGATTATAAAAAAGTCTGCCTTTGAATGAACCCAATGTTAAGTTTTGTATAAGATTATTTTATATATTTTATGCCGTTTTCGTTTCCGGGAACGGCATTTTTTAAGCAGGCTCATAATTTCATGAACAAACAGTATCCTGAAGACTCAAAATTAATTCAGCTTTTAAAACAAGGTGATGAGAGCGCTTTCGAAACGCTATATCATAAATATGTGGATAAAGTGTTTTATTTTGCTTTACGTTATCTCAAATCCAGGGAGGATGCTGAAGGTCTTACTCAGGATATTTTTATCAAGATCTGGGAAAACAGAGACACGCTTAATCCCGATCTTTCTCTTAACTCCTATATCTTTACCATTGCAAAGAATACCATCTTTAATAAAAACAGGAAGAAGATAAACGAAAAGGCTTATGCAGAATACCTAAAACAGCACCTGGATACTGTTTATGACAAAACAGAAAATGAGATCCTCCTGAATGAGGTGAAAGCCTGGATTGATAAAGCTGTTGATATGCTGCCTGAAAAAAGAAAATACATTTTCAAGCTGAGTCGGTTTGAAGGTCTTTCCTATAAGGAGATATCAGAAAAACTAAATCTTTCTGAACGGACTGTCGAAACGCATATCCGGCTTGCCTTAAAAGCAGTCCGGGAAATGTTGGAAAAGCATTTCGCATGGCTGATAGTATTGATTTCTTCTCTTGCAAATTGGTTGGGGTAGATTTAATGGTGAGAGAACCTAATTTTTAATAATCATAAGAGTTTTAGTTACGTATCGATAAATCGATAACTTTTCTTTCAGGGTATACCTTCGAAAAGGTGTATAAATCAATAGAAACTAATAAACTAAAATAAAAATATCATGCGAAAAAATTACTGGTCTTTTTTGTTCATTGCAATTCTGATTATTGCTTGTCAAAATAAAGGGGTTACAAGGAAACAGTCAGATGAAAATCAGCCCATAGGAAAACTTTTTATTATTGGTGGAGGGAAAAAGCCCCAGGAGATGCTTAAGAATTTGGCAACCCTTGCGGGTGTCGAC
>CAZPDP010000062.1:0-14613 GCA_964585385.1 uncultured Bacteroidales bacterium | reverse complement strand
GGAATAATTCTTGAACGGCGAAGCCCTCAACGAAGTTAATTATTCGGGTTAAACAACAGATTGAAATTGATCAGCTAAAAGAAGAGATAAAAACGGATAACATGGAAACTGAAAGGATACTCTTTGCTCTGGGATTGACTGTCTTTGCCGGTTTATCAACCGGTATCGGTAGTGTCATGGCCTTTATGTCGAAACGGTTTAATCCCCGGTTCCTTGCTGGTTCATTGGGTTTTTCGGCCGGTGTTATGGTTTATGTTTCTTTAGTCGAAATATTTGTTAAAGCCAAAGAATCCCTGGGAGATGCTTATGGATACAAACCGGGATATATTTATACAGTCATTGCTTTTTTTGCAGGTATTGCTATTATTGCTCTGATAGACAGGTTAATTCCCTCTTTTGAAAACCCCCACGAGATTAAGAATATCGATGAAAAGAATATCAATCCGACTAATAATAAGAAATTGCTTCGGATGGGAATGTTTTCGGCCCTGGCAATCGCTATTCACAACTTTCCCGAGGGCCTGGCTACTTTTATGGGAGCTATCTCTGACCCGGCCCTTGGTGTGAGTATTGCAGTTGCCATTGCTATTCACAATATTCCTGAAGGTATTGCTGTTTCTGTGCCTATTTATTATGCTACAAAGAACCGTAAAAAAGCTTTCTGGTTATCTTTTCTTTCCGGATTAGCAGAACCTGTAGGAGCGCTCCTGGGTTACTTTATTTTACGAAGTTTATTTAATGACTCTACCTTTGGATTGATATTTGCAGCAGTAGCCGGAATTATGATTTACATCTCCCTGGATGAACTACTCCCGACAGCAGAAGAATATGGTGAACACCATATAGCCATTGGAGGGCTTGTAGCAGGAATGGCCGTTATGGCTGTGAGTTTGTTGCTTTTTGCTTAAATGGAATAATTCCTTTTTCCATCTTTATGTCTTTTTCTGTATTCATTTATCAGGAAATTTCTTATAACCGTTTAATCAATATTTTTTTGATTGTTTTTTACCAGGTATTTTGTTCATTCAATTTTATATCAAATAAGCCTTCTTCCTTTAAATATAAATAAGCGGTTTCTTCTAACTTCTTGTATATCAATTGAAAACTAAAGAGTTTTTGATTCGTTTTTAAATAACTGGTTATGAGTAGACTGCATTGAACATCTGACTCCCGGGAATGTTTTTTCTAACAGTTTTTTAACCCTTGAAATAAGTACTTATTCTCAGTATTAATCCATAAATTATTTAATATGAAACGACCCTTACTACTAACCCTGTTTTTATTAAGCTTTTCTGCCATTTTTGGACAGAGCTTTAATAAGGTGTATGAGAAACAAAATAATGAAGGGCTTTTTAACTTTGTAAAAGAAGAAAAAGGCTCCTATTACCTTGCTCATTCCGGGGAATATCTGATTATGAATTCTCCGGGACAGTTCGGTATTGTAGATGGAAATACCGGTGAGCTAATTACTTCCGGTAAACATCTTGAAAAGGACAAAGGCGCACAGCTTATTTCGAATATTATGTCCGGGAAAACCCCTGGATTTATGGCTGATGGCGAAGCACTAAAAGAATCCAGTGGTTTTTATGTCTTCCAGGATGAAAAAGTTGTGGTATTTCTGGACTGGACCCTGGATAAAAACATCATTAAAGCTTTTGATCTCAAAACAGGTAAGAAAATTTGGGAAACAAACCGTTATCGGTATACACCCGAAAAAAATGACCAGATGGCGTCTGTTTTGGCTACAATTGCGTTTAATAAAGCTGTTGGTGGAGAAATAGTAAGAAGCGGAACCACGCCATCGGGAGCTTATTATGAGATAGAAACAGATTTGTATCAGCAAAGCGTTGGGAGTAAAGATGCCCAGGCTTTTATTACTCCTATGGAAGGAACGGGAAATTTTCTTCTGAAAGTCCAGAAAAAACACGTTTGTCTGGATATTAAAACAGGTGAGGAAAAGTGGATGTACGACGGATATCCAATAAATATTGCGGAGAATTATATGATTAAAGATAATAAAGAAATGGTCCTGGTTAATTTCAATCCCCGGTATTTTGGCAAAAGCGAAAACCTGATTATTAAACTGGATACCAAAACTGGAGAAGAGCTGGTTCGAATAAAGCCAATGACCAATTTTGTGGAAAACAGGACATACGTTACCGAGAACCGTCTGGTTACTGACTATTACGGTATAGAGATGTATGACCTCAATACCGGTAAGAGAATCCTCAGCAATATTGATGAAAGAATTATTAAAGCGAGAAATACTATGGCAGCATTGGGTGATGAGAATAATTCCGGGGTTCTCTCGTACCCTTCATTTGTTGAGAATGGCATATTGTATACCGGAACAAGCCGTATTGGCAGGCAGATTCATCCCATGAAAGCCGGTGGGCGAAATATTACAGTCTATGCTTATGATACAGAAACCGGAAAAGAAATATGGTCCACCCAAAAACCTGAACACAAATCCCAAATGGTCGATCTTACAGATAAGTACCTGATTTTAAAATATCAGAAGGGGTTGAACAAGCATGTATTCTATGGAATGGATAAAGAGACCGGTAAGATAACTGGTGAATCGGATAAAATAAAGCAATATCTTCTTCGTAACGGGGCTGGTTATATTGTTTCCGGCAACTCTGTTTTTATAAGTGGTAAAAGGGGTATTTATGTTTACAATCTGAATACTTGGAAAGAAGTAAGTGAGCTTGATACTAAAAAAGCTGATATTGGTAAACTTCAGGCAATGTCTCTAATGAAAAACGGATTGTTTGTTGTAGGAGATGATGGTGTTGGATTTTATGACGAAAAGGGAAAACATTTGAAAAGCCTTATTGTAGAAGATATTGAAGGAACAGTCTGGAGTGATAAACTTCTAATGGCATTTACCGGGGATGAAATTATAGCCGTTGATTTGGAAGATATGATCAGACTTGATAACCTAACCCGGAAGGAAGCCGTTTTATATTCTGTAAATCTGAAGCATTGGCTTCTTGAAGGAAACCAAATAATGACAAAATATAAACTTCAAAACTAATTATTAATTTCCAAAAAAGAATATTTATGTTACACAGAGTTTTTTCACTAATAGTACTGGTCACACTTCTGGGCATCCAGCCCATAGTTGCCCAGGAAGACGATTTGTCTGAAGAAGATAAAAGCTCTTCAGAAAAGTTTGAAAGAAATTATCAGAATATATTCCAGGGAGGCGCATCTTTTGGATATTGGGGCTATGGTTATATCGGAAACCGGGTAGGAATTTCTGTTCCGCTGACGGTTGCTTATGAAAAATACTTCCATGATTACATTAGTGCCGGAGGTTTTCTGGGATATGCCAGTTACAAGTATGAAGACCTGAACAACCAAAGATATGGATGGACATTTATTGACTTTGGTGCCAGGGCGTCATTTCACTATATTCATTTCCTGAATGAACAACTGGATATGGATATTGACGCAGACAAATTTGACTTTTATCTTACAGCTATGCTGATTTTCGAATCGAGAAGTTTTTCAGCAGAAGATGATGTTTATGAAAATTATTATGACAACGAGCTGGGTGTAAATATTGGAACTGTAGCTGGGTTCCGTTATAGATTCAATAACAGTTTATCTGTCTATTTTGAAGGAGGCAGGGGTACCTTTGGTTATGGAACCTTTGGTGTTTCTTACTTCTTCTGATAATCAGGTTTATGGTGTTTATACCGTTCATCCTTTCCTCTGAGGGGGAAAGGATGTTTTGTTTTTACAGGTTCAAAAACATTCAATTTCGTATTGGAATGTATATTTTACCGACTTTCTTTTATCTTTGTTTACGCTATCGGAGATAGGAATAATTCATGAATTATTCGGGCTAAAGTATTCTATGCTAATGATAAGAAAATATTTGTTCCTTATAGTATGCCTGGTTTTTTATACATCTGAAATTTCTGCCCAGAAACCTCTTCTTGACTCGACAGACAAAAAGGTATTCAGGTATGCAGGCATATTGAGTGCAACAGCTTTTACAGGTGCTTACTTATTGGATGGCAGAATCCATAATCATTTCCAGGCTCAAGGGAATAAATTTTTAAACAAATATACAGATATATCCAATCCTTTGGGTGACAAGTGGCTGATTTTGCCCGCTAATGTGGTTATTTATGGTGGTGGATTATTACTTGATGATGAGAAACTGGAAAAAACTTCCCTGAATGCACTGAAGAGTGTTCTTACGACAGGCATCTTAACCGAAGGTTCAAAGCAGTTATTTGGCAGGGCCAGACCTGTTTTAGACAAAGGTCCCCGATATTTTGATCCTTTTCCAATTTTCAGAAAGAACAATAGTCAGTATAAGTCTTTACCCTCCGGACATGCTAGTCTGGCTTTTGCCTTTTTTACTCCCTTTGCAGAGGCTTATTCGGAATGGCTTTACCTGATACCGGCCTCTGTAGCTTTCAGTAGGATATATAAAAACAAACACTGGGCCTCAGATGTGATACTCGGGAGTGCAATCGGTTTTGTTACCGGTTATTTTTTTCAGGAAAAAAACCGGAACATAGAGGTATCTTTCAATAAGATTGTGATTAAATTTTGAAGATACACAAAGAACCGGTTTTAAAAGAGGTAAAATAATTCATTAGCGCACTTTTTCAGTCTGAAAGCAGGATTTGTGGCTATTCGTTATTAGAAAATGAGAAAAGAGAAATGATCAGCTGATGCGGGATACCGTATAGATGTCGAGCTTACGATTGATGTTTGAAGTTTAATATTCAATGTTGCGGATACCAGATAATACGGTTATTAATAAAGTCTTACCATAATTATTCGCGCATTAGCGGCTATCTCAATCTATTATTTTTTTTTCCTGAGTTTCTTTTGTTGCTTTAGCACCTTCTTCAATCTATCCTTAATCTTGCTCATATCTTTTGCTTTTTCCAGGAGATTATCGTTCTGGGCGGAATGTTTTTCCGCTTCTTTCACCAGGTAATCAATATCGTTCTTCTTTTCTTTTCTGATATACCCGAAGAGGAAGAGTATTAATATTATTCCGATTCCATGAAGGATGTAATGAATCAAAGTATGGGTTTTATATTTTTTTTCATTGGTTCTTAGCTGTGTTCGTAATTCTTCCGAGTATTTCCTGGTATTTTGCAGCACAGCCTGGTTCCCTTTTTTAAGCTTTTCCCTGGTGTTGTATAATTCTTTTAATGTGGAATCATTCAGGTTTTTAATATCCTGGAATTTTTCATTAGTTATCTCCTGGTTGTTATTTAGCTGATATGTAATGGTTTTAAGCGATTTTTTAATGGATTGCACATCTTCAAGGATAAGGCTGTCGGTATCCTGTGAAAAGGCAGGGATAATAAAGCATATGCTTAGAAGAATCACTGTTAGAAATTTCATAGTTCTTTTTTTATGATGAATTTTCGTTGTTTTTGCTATTTTTTTGTATCTCATAACTTAATCCTGTTTGTTCATGAATGAACTCTAAAATACGCCCTGTCATGGTTTAAAGTTAATTAGATTTATCAGAATACCCATTTTAAAAATAGGAATAGATGCTTACAAATGCAAAATGTTTTCATTATGTTATTCTAACCTGCACTATTCATAAATTTTTCGTTAAACTCTAAAACATGGTTGATATTTGCTATATTCTTCTTTGTGATTACTTCGTGTCTTTGTGCCTTCGTGGCAAAAATAGAGTGCCACAAAGGCTCTAAGACTCTAAGATACACAAAGGAGAAAATAATTGTATGTAAGTTATCAACCATTTATTAGAGTATTACCAAATTTTTTAAATATGAAGAAATGCAGAGCCTGTAACGCAAGGCTGGATTAACCCATTACTCCGCCGTAGCGGCTACGCGAAGTCGCTGTCGGAGACAGGAATAATTCTTGAACGGCGAAGCCCTCAACGAAGTTAATTATTCGCTCTAAAAAATCAGGTGTGATGCTTTCTTTTCATTCTTTTAAAAATAAAATAGAGCGGGATACCTGCAATAACGGTTAAAATTGCAATAGATGATTCTAAAGGTCTTTCGGAAAAACCGAGAATTAAAATCAATACATTGGCAACAATAAAGAATATCGGTATAACCGGATAAAGGGGTAAAACATATTTACTTTGTTTTCTTTTTCTGAGAATGAATATACCATATACTGCCATAATCGGGAAAATTCCAAGAGCAAATCCCATATAGGTGAGGATTTCATCGAATGTTCCGGTAAGCGCAATGGCAATAGCAACCAAGACCTGGATTAATATGGACCAATGGGGTACACCCGTTTTTTTGTGTACTCTTGCGGCAAATGGAAAAAAATTGCCTTCGCGGGCCATTGCATAATATATGCGCGGTCCCAGGATGATAAGAGAACTGATGGATGAAAGCAATCCAATGGCAATCAGGAAAGAGAATATTCGACCGAATTCAGGGTTAAAAAGCTTTTCTGCAGTTAAACCACCTATTGATATGACGCCCGCCATTTCTGCCGGTGGAATAGCATATACAAAGAGGATATTCAGCAGAATATAGAGTATAATAACAATAACTGTACCGGTTAAAAGGGATCGGGGGAGGTTTCTGCCCGGATTTTTAATTTCCGAGCCGATATAGGCTGCTGCATTCCACCCGGTGTAAGCAAACATGATCCACATTACGCTAAGTCCGGCAGACTTTAATCCTGAAAAGCCAAAGGTTTCTCCGTCCGGGGGGGTAAAATGTTCCCAGCTCCCATTACCCAGAGTAAAACCGGCAATAATGATTCCAACAATGAGGGTAATTTTAAGAATTGTGAAAGCATTATGGTACCTGGCTCCAGGCTTCATGCCTCTGAGATGAATAGCGGCAAAAAACAGAATGACAAAAACAGCGATTCCTTTTTTTATCAGTAAAGCACCAGATATTCCTGCTATATTTACTGTTTCAGCTATAGAAGGAAAGGCCTGCAGGATATATTCACTGATTCCTATGGAAGTAGCTGCAACAGGCGCAGAGAAACCAACAATAAAAGATATCCAGCCACTGAGAAATCCGGGCAGAGGGTGGAAGAGTCTTGAGAGGAAAAGATATTCACCGCCTGCATAAGGCATAGCAGCGCTCAGTTCAGCATAACAAAAAGCTCCGGTTAATGCAATCAGGCCTCCCAACACCCAAAGCAAAACCATTGTTACGGGATTTTGCAGGTTTTCCATGAGCAGACCGGATGTAGTGAAGATTCCTGTGCCTACAATATCAGCAACAATGATAGACACCACAGAGAAGAGCCCTAGCTTTCTTATTAAACCATTATTTGCCTGGTGGTTCATTGATTAGTTTTTTTCTTTTTCTTGTAGCCAACCAATATGCCTTGCCTGCTTTGCTTGAAGGTTTTTGTTGTGTATTCAGGATCGTTGTTTATGGTATTCAGAAAGTCCCGCATAGCATACTCCATGGTTAAAACATTGTGTGCAGCAATGGCTCCGCCCGGATTGAGTTTCGGATTCAGTTTTCTGAAATATTGGGCATACTGGGATTTGTCAGCATCCAGGAAAACAAAATCTACACCTGGAGAAATGTTATCCAATTCATGGATGGCATCGTTTATACGAACTTCGATTACATCATCAAGGCCTGCTTCCCGGATGTTTTGCCTGGCTTCCATGGCTCGTTCTTCATTGATTTCAATTGTGATGAGTTTACCTCCTGTTTCCTTCAATGCAAAGCCCATCCATAAAGCAGAATACCCATTCGAAGTGCCTACCTCAACAACTTGTTTGTAATTGTTTTTCATGATTAGCTCATACAGAACTCTTCCGTCGGATGCAGGTACATTCCAGCGATTGAATTTGTCAGGAAATTTTTTTAATGTTTCAATCATATACTGATCTTTCATATTCTTAAAAGGGTTGTTATTCTGGCAAATAAGTGGAAAGGGCATGATAAGAAGAAAAATAATAATGGCTGTTGATTTTCTAAAGGAGAACATTTTTATCATTGTAAAAGGTTTTTACCAATATTTTTACCAGATAATACAATCAAACTATAAGATGGTTTAAATACATCGTATTGGGTTGCGAAAAGAATAATATTATAAACTTTGCTATTCTTCTTCCCTGTTTTCCGGACTTACAAACCTGTCTTCAATCCATTTGATGGGGTAATAAATGAGAAGGATGAAAATGGTTAGTCCAACAGAAAGAATATAGTGATCTAATGCTACGCTTATACCCAGTCCGGTGGAATACAATATAGAAGCAGCTGTAGTCAGGTATTTGACTTTATGAATTTTTGCCACCTGCATGACTGTCCCGGCACCTATGAAGCTGACTCCCACAATTATGGCCTGGATGATACGAGTCGGGTCCGTGCGAATGATCTCGCTAAGTCCCAGTGCTTGAAAATGGTATACGATGGATTCTCCGAGCATTACGAGAAGAGCCACTGAACCACCCACAATCATATTGGTTTTAATACCTACCGGTTTCCTGTTTTTTTCTCTTTCATAACCTATTATGCCGGATAAAACTGCCGCTATGACAACATGTAACAGTATCTTTAATTCGTAGGTAATATCCATAAAAGTGATTTTTATTTAATCCATATTAAGTTATAAAATAATTTGGTAAAACCCTAATTACAACTGTAAGATTAAGTGGATTATCCCGACTAATGCTTAAATTCAACTTCATGTTACATTAGAAGTTGAAAATCAGTAAGGTTAGATATGAACAATTTAAATATGATTTTTGTCATAATTCACAGATTTACAATTAAGGATTTATTAGTAACCATAAAAACCAATAATTATGAAAAAGAACAAATTATTATTAATTGTATCATTCCTGTTAATTACGGGAGTAGCATTTGGACAGACACAGTGGAAATTTGACAAATCCCACAGCAAAATTCAGTTTACCGCAACGCATATGAAAATTTCTGAAGTTACCGGACAGTTTAAAGAGTACAGTGGAACTATCACTGCAGGTGAGGAAGATTTTACTGATGCTGATATTAAAATTACAATCCCGGTAAGCAGCATTGATACCGATAATGAAAAACGTGACGGTCACCTGAAAGGGGAAGATTTCTTTAATGTCTCAAAGTATCCTGAGATAAAGTTTGTTAGTGAATCATTGACAAAAGTTGAAGGAAAGAATTATAAACTTAAAGGTATGCTGACCATTAAAGATGTCACCAAGATGGAAGAGTTTGATGTTAAGTACATGGGTACGGTGGATGCCATGGGTGCAATCCGCGCAGGATTTAAGATTACTGGCAAAATCGACCGTTTTGATTACAATATTGATTGGGACCGTTCTTTCGGACAAGGTCTTGTAGTGGGAAGAGATATCGGAATTAAAGTTGATGTTGAGTTGATAAAAGAATAGCTTAGTTTTTCCATTAGATTTATTTTTATTTTACAAAGACGCCCCATCTTATTCCAAAGTTGGGGCGTCTTTAATTTTTAGATTATGCCAATTTAGTTCATGTCTTTCAGATATTTATACAATTCGCTGTCTGTGGAAAGTATAACCGTTGTACTTGTATCAAAGGTTTTTTGGAATGTTTCCATGGACTTCATGAAGCCGTAAAGTTTCCTGGAGCTATTTGACTTGTTGTATGCCCTGGCATATACATTTGCTGCTTCAGCATCTGCTTCTCCTTTTATCTTTTCAGCTTCTTTATAGGCCTGGGAACGGATTTCATTAAGCTCCCGTTCTTTCTGACCATTGATCCTGGAAGCTTCTCCCTGTCCCTCAGAACGGAATTTATCCGCTATACGGAACCTTTCGCTGCGCATACGGTCATAGACTCGTTGCCTTACATCTTCCACGTAATTGATCCTTTTAAACCGAAAATCAAGGATTTTAATCCCAAGGTCTGTCGTTTGTTTGTTGGCAGTTTCCAGTATTAATTTCTGAATTTTAGTCCTTCCAATATCAATATCAGGAAGTGAGTCCTTAATTAATTCGCTGATTTTGCCTGTTGTGTCTGCCGTTCGGTTTGTATTCCTCACAAGCTCTTCCAAAGTGTGACTGGCCACATTGTCTCTGGTTTCACCATCGAGAATGTCATCCAGTCTAGATTGGGCGCCCCGTTCATTAGTAAGCCTTTTGAAAAATTGCAGAGGATCTGTAATTTCCCAGCGTGCATAAGTGTCTACAAAGATGAATTTTTTTTCTTTTGTGGGCACCTGGTTTGGGTCTCCATCCCATTCCATGAAGCGTTTTTCAAAAAAGTTTGCTTTTTGAACAAAGGGAGTTTTAAAATTTAAGCCCGGTTCTGTAATAGCTTCACCTACCGGTCGTCCAAATTGAGTAATGACGACCTGTTCTGTTTCCTTCACAATAAAAGCACTTTGTGCCAGCACAATGATACCGGCTATAATGAGGACAATTATTAGTGTAACTTTATTTTTGGTTTTCATATTGTTTACTTTTTATTTCGTTAGATCTTTTTTGAGTAGTGGGAGTACATTGTTTCCATTTTCGGTTGTAATGATCTTATCACCTAATTTTGGAAGTACTTCCTGGAGGGTTTCAAGATATATCCTTCTCTTGGTCACTTCAGGAGCTCTTACATATTCCCTGTAAAGTGCATTGAAACGGGCTACTTCACCTTCAGCATTATTAACACGGCGGGTAGCATAACCTTCAGCTTTTTGAATGGTTTCTTCTGCTTGCCCTTTTGCCTTGGGTACTACTTTGTTGTATTCGGATTTGGCCTGGTTGATTAAGGTTTCTTTTTCCTGCTGTGCTTCATTTACAGCATTGAATGCCTTCTTTACCGGCTCAGGTGGATTAACATCCTGAAGGACAACCTGGGCTATCTGAACACCCAGAGAATATTCCCGGCACAGCTTTTGTACCTCCATCTTTACTTTTCCTGCCACTTCAGCCCTTCCTACTGTGAGCACTTCGTTAACCGTACGGTCACCAACTACCTGACGCATAACCGATTCAGAGATAGCTCTCAGGGTATTATCAGAGTTTCTGACTTTGAAAAGGTAGTTGTAAGGGTTGTCTACACGATATTGAACTACCCATTCTACATTGGCCAGGTTTAAGTCGCCGGTCAGCATTAAGGATTCATCCTGGGTAGAGCTTGCACGTGCATATTGCGTGCGAACTCCGGCTTTTGCTGTGCGAAAACCGAACTCTTGTTTCTTTTGTCTCTCCACGGGTACTTTATATACTTGCTCCATGAAGGGGATCTTGGCTTTTAAGCCAGGGTTAGCAGTTCTTACATGTTTTCCAAACCGGGTCACGACGCCTACTTCTTCAGCTCCGATCTGAAAAAATGAACTAAATCCTATAATAATTAGTACAAGCACAGTAATAATTGACTTGTAATGTTTTTTTACGATTTGTTCAATTTCAGGTGCATTTGATTGATTGTTAGCCATATTTTTTTGTTGTTTATGATTTGTTGCAATTTACAATTTATTAAAGGGTATAACAAAGGATAAGTCACATTTCTATATCTAAATATGATATTGACAAAATCTTAACTTTTATCGGTTACATTTTGGGTTTCAGTGGTGAAAAGTTTATGCCATCGGGTTCTTTCCCTGCTTCCAGGTGCTTTTCAATTTTCATTTTTTCAAGATTGAAAACAGTCACCACATCTGAACGGGTATTCGCTACATAGACCGTTTTATCGTCAGGCGCAACAAGGCCGATGGGTACAGATGACTCCTCAAATTCGGAAAAATACCTTTCCGGATCTTTGTCCTCCGGAACGGGTGGTTGAAGCTTAATTTTTTCGACAAGTTTCTTTTTTTCAGCATCGAAAACAGCTATTTCACCCGATTGGGCATTGCTCACCACAAAATATTTCCCGTTGGGAGAAAATTTTGCACGTATGGGAAAATCACCGCATGCAATGGTTTTTATTTTTTTATATGAATCCGTATCAAAAACAGATAGTGTGTTTTCTCCCCGGTTGGTAACCCAGAGCTCGTTTCCATCGGGAGATACTGCTATGCCTTCAGCTCCCTTGCCGCTGTGCATGCGATGCACCTTTTTCCCGGTTTCCAGGTTAAAGACTGTAACGTTACCGGTTCCTATACTGGAAACATAGGCGTGTTTACCATCAGGCGAAACTGCCACCATGTGAGCAATTTTTTCGCCGGCATCCATTTTTTGGAGGATTTCGCCCTGGCTGACATCAATAAGCAATACGGTTTGATTTCCTTCTGTGGTAACAAGCATTTTTTCCGTACCGTTTATCCAGTCCATGCCATGCGGACGTGTATTTTCCCCAAGGTCTATGGTGCGGACCAGTTTTGCTACTTTGACATTGTAGACAGAAAGCGTATTGCCGGGGTTATCACCATCTCCGTAGTTGGAAACCACAGCGATCTCCCCGTCACCGGAAACTTCCACTTCATGAGGTTGTAAGCCTGTAGGGAGTTTCTTCAGGGTTTTCCCGGTAGCCCTGTCAATAAAATAAATATCGTCGCCACTTTTATTTGCTACGATGATAGTTCCTTCATTCTGGTTGTTTGAATTATTGGAGAACAGACCAGATGAAAAAGCCGAACCAGCAAAGAAAAGTGCTGCAAGAATCAGGATGGATTTTTTCATAGGAATCATTTTTTAATTTTTGTGTAATACATTAAAACTGATGAAATGGTTCATATATCAACCATATTTTAGAGTATTTCATTCAAAAATTCAATTTGGGTGTCCCTGAAAATTTCGATTGTGCTTTATAATGTCAAACCTTATTTTCATTACCAAACCTTGGGAGAACTAGTGAGTAACCCAGATCGGAACCTTATTGCCTCGTATGTTTGTAGGTTTCATAAAGGGCTAATTTTGGTGTGTATCTGGAAATGAATGAGAGATATTTTGTAACCTCAGGGATAACAGAGAATTCCCAGAGAACCCCGGAGTTGTCTTCTCTATGGTTCTCTGGGGTTACTCTGTTCACTCTGTGGTTTTTATATTTGAACTTCTCATTTGTGGACAACATTTCAATAACCAATTGTGAAAAAATGCAACTAATAGCTGTTATGCTCCCTGATCTCGTCGAAATTAGCCATGGCCACAGCAGAAGTATCCAAAAAATCTTGAGAAATCACCCATTTAACCGCATCCGCATAACCGGGTGCAGTTCCTTCCTTCAAAGCATATTTACCACCCGAACAGGTCTTCATAGCTACAATTCCCGTTCCAGCTTCATGGGCTGTTTTCATTTCCTTAATTAAAGCCTCCTGGTCCCATGAAGTACTCCAGTTGCTCCGGGAATGTTTGAAACCGCCGAACGGATTAAAAGGAACCATGACAACATCAAAAAAGTGGTCTTTGTTGGCTTCGCTGAGCAGTTCCACATGATTCGAGTGTGAAGAAAAACCAAAAGCCCTTATGGCTCCGCGTTGTTTCATTTCTGTGAAGACTTTTCGAATGGTTTCATTGTGTATATATTCCTTCTCGCGGATGCCATGCAATAGCATTACGTCAATATAATCTGTCTGTAGCGCTTTCAGACTCTCCCCCAGGGAAGTTTCCATTTGCTCCCGTATATCTTGTGCTGTGGCTTTTCCCTCATCCAGGTCCACTTTCATCTTTGACTGGATAACAAACTGTTTGCGGATGCCTTTCAGGACTTCACCCACCATAACCTCGTTTTCCCCATTCGCATAAGACCTGCCGGTATCCAGAAAGGTGATTCCACTGGCCAGTGCTGCTCTGAGCACTGCATGCTCCTGTGTTCGTGATGCACCAATTCCCAGGGCCGTTACTTTAATTCCGGTGTTCCCTAACAGCCTTTTTTCCAAAGAGACTTTACTTTTGGGAGTTATGCTGAAAAGTTTTGGAGCCATTCCCACTCCCAGGGCTGTAAGAAAAGATTTTTTGAGAAAGGTTTTACGATTGATTTTCATATTCCATTTGTTCATTACATTAGAGGCTTCAAAAGATACGAAATCTGAACTGCAAACTCAATTTAATTGAAGACAATTAACTCCAGGATAAGGTTGAAATTTTTATACTAATGAGTGAGCGAAAATCGCTCAATTTGGGTTTCATTGTTGTACTGGGAAAAATATATTTATTCCCTACGGGGAAAATCAAAAGTCTCCACACAATTAATCTACTTTATCCGTTACGTAGGAAAATACTCTGTAGGAATTATATTATTGTAGAAAAGGCACCCCAACATTTTAATTTACCTCGTAGAGGTTAAACAAATAGACCTTTTTGGATTTTGTTTTGGGTTTTTTTCCGGACAGCTTAAAGAAGTATTGTTTTTGTAAACTATTTAAAACAAAAAAGCCCCAAGATTGCTCTCAGGGCTTTTCTGCGGTCCGGACGAGACTCGAACTCGCGACCTCCGGCGTGACAGGCCGGCATTCTAACCAAACTGAACTACCGGACCGGATGTTTTAGCGTATTTCAATGTGCATTCTTGAAATTGCGATTGCAAATATAGCATCTATTTTTATTTGAGCAAAGGATTTTAAAAAAATCTTACCGTTTTTTTGATTTTTTATTTCACCAATCATAACCCGAATAATTAACTTCGTTGAGGGCTTCGCCGTTCAAGAATTATTCCTGTCTCCGATAGCGACTAAGGTTCACTAATAATTTTCGTTAAATTCTAAAACATGGTTGATATTTGGCTATAACTCTCTTTGTGG
>CAZPDP010000061.1:0-15189 GCA_964585385.1 uncultured Bacteroidales bacterium | reverse complement strand
GCCGGGTAAGCCAAAAGGATAAAATACTGCATTGCGTTCCCTAGCCCGAATAATTAACTTCGTTGAGGGCTTCGCCGTTCAAGAATTATTCCTGTCTCCGACAGCGACTAAGGTTCACTAATAAAGAATTTATATATTGGGAACGAGTTTGTTTTATTCCATCAGATGCCGGAGGTTCCCGTAGTTTTTAATCGCTAAATCCTAATAATAATGGATGTATTTGTGATAAAGGCTTTTCTTCATTACATGGATAGAATGTTTATCCACCAGTTTGTTTATGTATAGCTCATCGAGCAGGTTCCACCTCTTCTCGTCAAATGGTTCGCCGGGTAGCAGGTACGTCCATATTTTTTTACATTCCTCCATTTTGTTCAGCTGGTCATGTTTGATTGTCAGCACCTGGTATTTCTTTTTGATATCCTCCATAATTTCAAACAAGCTCTCTATCCATTCCTGGATGTTTTTGTATTCATAGCTTGTATAGAAATCAATAAAACTATCAATTGTTTCATGTAATTTCCGCTCAATCAGAACAATCTTTGCTTCAGGAAACCCTTCAATAAGATCGTCCATTATATAAAGCAGGGCTGGATCAGCATTTCCAATATTACCGGCGTTATGAGATCGCATAAGTTCTTTCAGATCATTCATATTGGAACAAAAGCGTGTAGCTTCATGATAACAGAAGGAATCGTTGTAAGTAAAAAAATTTGCAAGCCAGCTGGTTCTTGAACGTGGAAGACCTGTGATAAAAAAATTATTTTTCATAACGTTTGTATTTTGATCTTAATAAAATAGATTCAATTTATTTGAAAAAAATTTTTTTTTGAACTAACTTGACAGTTTAATTAAACAATAATTATATAAAAACTTTTTTCCTGTTAAACCATCTCAAATCTACTAATTTTATTGATAATTAGCCTTATTCTAATGTTAAAAAATGTTATAAGCAATTAACGGCCTGAAAAACAAAATTCCAATTCATTTGTTTGTAGAAAAAAACAAATTATGAAAAACATACTAGTATTAATCATCGCCTTGTTGACCCCGTTATTTGGGGTTTCCCAAAATCCAGAGAATAAAGATTTTCACGATTTTACCGTAAAAACCATTGATGGTGAAGACTATGATTTGTCTAAACTAAAAGGCAAAAAAGTTTTGGTTGTCAATACAGCTTCAGAATGTGGCTTTACTCCGCAATATGAAGGTTTACAGGAAATATATGAAGAATATAAAGATGGAAATTTTGTGGTGATTGGTTTTCCGGCCAACAATTTTAAAAACCAGGAACCGGGTTCTGATAGTGAAATCAAGCAATTCTGCAAAAAGAATTATGGGGTTACCTTTCCCATGATGTCTAAAATTTCTGTCAAAGGCGAAGATCAACATCCGCTTTATCAATGGCTGACCAATAAAAAATATAATGGAAAAATAGATTCCGAGGTAAAATGGAATTTTCAAAAATACCTTATAGACGAAGAAGGAGAACTTGTAGACGTCTTTTATTCAAGAACCAAACCAAAAGATGAAAAAATCATCAGTTGGATAAAGAAACAGTGACCGCTTAGGGGTTAAGTGAAGGGGTGGGTAGCCAATACTGAGTAAACATCAGCGGTTATCCACCTTTTTCTTTTAGAGTTGGTTTGCTGTTTCCTTTATTAGCTTCCAGGCTTTCGTAACATTTCGTTTTGCTGTATCGGTCTGTGCAATTACCATTCTCAGGGTATACTTACCGTCAAGTTTGGTGTGCGTAATGTACATATCTCCCGTTTCATTTACCTTGTGCAATAAGGATTCATTCAGCTTATTCAGTTTTTCCGGTTCATCTGTATTTTGGGGTTTGTATCGAAAACAGACAACATTCAATGGAACAGGAGCAAGAATCTCAAACTGCTTATCTTCCTCGACCCATTTTCTGAATTCATTAGCCAGTTCAATGTGGTGACGAAGCTTCTCTTTAATTCGGTCCAATCCGAAATAGCGCAGAACAAACCATAACTTCAATGCTCTGAATCGTCTTCCAAGGGGTATAGTCCAGTCTGAATAGTTATTTACTTGTTTGTCAGACTTAGTTTTCAGGTATTCAGGAACAATCTGAAATGTTTTTTTCAGGGCTTCTGCATCTTTCACATAGTATGCCGAGCAATCAAAATTTGTAAACAACCATTTATGAGGATTGAACACAAAAGAATCCACATGCTCAATGCCTTTTATCATCCAGCGATACTCACTGAGCAGTAATGCTGTTCCTGCGTAAGCTGCATCGACATGAAGCCACAAGTCGTATTTATTTTTTATCCGGGCAATTTCTTCCAGGGGATCAATTGCTGTTGAACCTGTTGTACCAATTGTTGCTACTATGGCAAAGGGCTTATGACCCTTTTTAAAGTCTTTCTCTATAGCTTCTTCAAGTTTTTCAGTATCCATCCTGTATTCTTCATCAACATCAATTTTAACCAGGTTGTTCTTACCCATTCCGGCTATTTTGACCGCCCTCTCAATGGATGAATGGGTTTCTTCAGAACAATAAATTTTAAAATCATCAAAATCCCGAAAGCCATTCTCGTTAATTTTGTAATCGCTGAAATATTCTCTGGCTGTAAGAAGAGAGACCAATGTTGAGGTTGAAGCCGAATCCTGTATGACTCCCTGAAAATGGGATGGAAGCCCCGTAGCATCACGAAGCCAGTTCATCACTTTCTCCTCAAGCTCAGTAGCAGCGGGTGAGGTTTCCCACTTCATACATTGAGCTCCTATGGCTGCAGTTAACATTTCAGCAAAAAGAGAAGGCAGGCTCGAATTCGCCGGAAAGTAAGCAAAAAAATCAGGGCTTTGCCAATGGGTTATTCCCGGTACAATCAAATCGTTAAAATCTTTGAGTATCTTATCCATTGGCTCAGACTCATCAGGCATTGAATCCGGCAGTCCGTTCATTATATCTCCTGGTTTCACCTGTGATTTAACGGGGTAATTTTCAATTTCATCAAAATAACCGGCTATCCAGTCGATTATTTCGTATGCATGTTTTTTGAATTCTTCGGATTTGTTTTTCATAAGGAAATAATTAGAGCCATTAATCCAATAAAATTACAAATTAATGGCTCTAATATAACATTACAGTCTTAATAATTATAAGAGAAAGGAATTTCCAGGGTAAAAATCATATTCCTTCCCATGTTATAGTATCCAAGGGGCTTCATTGTAGAAAGATGGTCAATATATTTTTCATTAAACAGGTTCTGCACTGATATTCCCAGAAACAACTTTTGATTATCAAACATGATTGCTGTTCTGACACTTGCATCAAACAGCCAATAGGCATCCGTATTTGTTTCAAAACGGGCCGGGTTATTATGAGGGAAAGCATAAGTTGATGCAAAATGAATAGATGGTTTATTTACAAAACCAATATCAGGAAAAGTGTATCCCAGCGTACCTTTCATCTTATCATGAGGAATAAACGGAAGATTGCTTCCATCTTTTCTCTGACCTGTAGTGTTTGACCAGGTTAAACCAGCCTGCATCTTATCGGTAGGATTGATTTCAAAACTTATTTCTCCACCAAAAAGGACCGCATTGGTTTGTTCATACTGGTAAATCAGCAGATTATCTTCAGTATAGCTGCCCGTTGGAGCCAAATATATATAATCATCAATGTTGTTATAGAAACCTGAAATATCAACTAAGGCATGGCAGCAATGATAATGGAAGCTTAAATCGGCCTCGTAATTTTTCTGCGAATTCAGGTTACGGTTTCCTTGTTCAAATCTGGCTCCGTGCACCCCTTCCTGGGTAAGCTCTGCCACATTAGGAGTACGATAAGCTGAAGCCACATTTCCCCTAACCAGGAAACCTTCCGACAATCTGTATGTAGCCCCCAGGGAAAAACTCACGTTGTTATATTCTTCTGAAAACTCTTCCAAATGTTCTTCCTGATGATGTTCATCTTCCTCATGGGAATGCCCTGATTTTTCCTGTTCCGGGATAAAAATATTCCTGTAATCCCAACGCAACCCGGTCTGCATCTTTAAGCCACCTGTAAAGTTATGCTGAAATAAACTGTTTACAGCTACATCATACACCTGATGATCTGGGAGAACCCTGTTGGGAGCATCAAAATTCCTGTTCCTTTTAAAATTACCCTGTAATCCCAGAATGACATCAGTCGATTGGTTAAAATTGTAATGGGCCCGAACATTTCCTGAATAGGTTGAAAGCTGCATATCTACTGCTTCCTTATCCACAGTTATGAGTTCCCTGTTATTCTGTTGGTATGAAAAATCAGCCTCCAGCTTCACCTCTTTAAGAAAAAATTTGTTCTTGGAAATGAATAAATGATTATCCAGGTTCTGATACCAAAAGTTGTTGTTCCTGCCCTCAATATTCACCAGGGTGTCTGTTCCGGGCACTGTCATACCCAGTTGCATTTTGGTATAATCATAGTAAAGCCTAAGAGAACCAAAAGATTTATTGATACCCGTAAATGCATGGATTCCTGAATTATTAAACCTGCTGTTGGGAACGTGAAAATCTTTCCCTGATAAATAATCCTTGTGGCTGTTCAATCCTCCCCGAAAACCCCAGAAAAAATCATCATAGGTGCTTTTTATTCCCCCATTGGTTTGAATGCCCTGAGTGTTGGAATGGTATTTCTGGATAACCTCTGCCTCAAGCGAACCTGTAGCAGCCGGTTTTTCTCCAATAACATTTAATATTCCTCCCACGGCATCCGATCCGTAAAGCAGAGAAGCGGGCCCTTTTATCACCTCAATCCTGTCCACACCAAACTCATCAATCAAAAAGGGGTGGTTTTCAGAAAACTGGAAGTTTTCAAGTTTAACCCCGTTGTTCAATACTAAAATGTTGGAATTGGACAGCCCTCTTATAACGGGTTTAACAATCGCATTGCCTTTGCTAATCATATCCACTCCCGGTATTTCGGCCAGTTTACCCTGTAATGTCGGGGCGTTCATTTTTTGGTAATCATCGCTTTTTAATGTTTCGATCTTAATTGCATTTTCATGCTGAGTAGAATAAGTACCCCCGGAAACAACTACGGCATCGGAACGGATGACAGTTGGTTCCATCATAATTTGCATATTCTGAACACTATCTTTTTTCAGTTCAACTACTTTGGTGGTAGTCTTATATCCAACATGAGAAATCTCAATTTTTAAACTTGCAACCGGCATGTTCCGAAGATGAAATTTCCCATCAATATCTGTTATAGTCCCCTTCTGAAGTTCCGGAATAAAGATATGTGCATTTACCAGGGAGGTCTCCGTATCCATATCACTGACTTTACCTTTCACTTCGGCTTGTGCGAATAAGAAGCCAGGTATAATAGATAATAAAATAATAAATAGAATAATATATTTTTTCATTCTTAATAATTTTAGGTACGATAAAAAAGGTTCGTTGAAAAAATTAAAAAAGAATTATTCAGGAGGGGCGCGTAAAGAATAAAGGTTGAAAAATTTCGATGGTAATAAGTTATAAATATAAAGAAAATAATAAGAGCTCTTATTCGAAGGATTAGGTAAAACCAAATTTATATCCGGTAATGAAACTTTACTAAAGAGATAGGAATCTATCAAACATGTATGCTCTTCATGCTTATCTTCGATTGAGATAAATGAAGCACTATGATGTTTGTTATTATGATGGTGATAAAAAGGGTGCAAATCCTTCACAAGCAATGAAGAAAGGAAAAGCGCCAGAGTGAAAAAGGCTAAAATATTTTTACTGGAATACCTCAATTCTCGATTATTTTAATGAAATACAGCTATCCACATACTTTGTTCAATGAAAATAAAATAATAAATAATGATTTTGTAAATTTGACTGCCACATAAAAATAACAAAAACATGAAATCTTTTCAATTTATTATTCCGTTATTGCTCATTCTTTCAGCCTGCACCGGTCTGAAAAAAGAAAAAGCAGATATCCTGGTTCACAATGCAAATATTTATACTGTTCATGCAGATAACCCAAGTGCCAGTGCAATGGTTATCAGGGATGGCAAATTTCTTGAAGCAGGTGAATATGAGAATCTTACCCAGAAGTACTATGCTGAGAAAACAATCGATCTAAAGGATAAATTTGTTTACCCCGGATTTATTGATGCGCATTGTCATTTTTATGGATATTGTATGAATTTGCGCCAGGTGGATCTGGTAGGTACGCAATCTTTTGAAGAAATTATTGAAAGACTCACAACATACAATGAAGAAAATAACCCGGAATGGATTGTTGGAAGAGGATGGGATCAAAATGACTGGGAGGTAAAAAAGTTTCCCTCAAAAGAGAAACTTGACGAAACGTTTCCTGACAAACCCGTATTTCTTAAGCGAATAGACGGGCACGCTGCCATTGCAAACTCCAAAGCACTTAATATTGCTGGAGTTAATAAAAAAACTGCGATTGACGGGGGTAAAATTATAACTAAAAACGGAGAACCAACAGGTGTATTGATTGATAATGCAGCTGGACTGGTTTCAAAACATATTCCCAACCCGGCCAGGGAAGAAAAAGTTAATGTACTCACTGAAGGCGCTGACAATTGTTTCGGTGTTGGTCTGACATCAGTTGCCGATGCCGGGCTGCCCTATTCCTCTGTACAATTGATGGACTCCCTGCAAAAGGCTGGCGACCTGAAAATGCAGACTTATGTAATGCTCTCCCCGACAGAAAAAAACTTCAACCAATTTGTAAAAAAAGGAGTTTACAAAACAGATGCAATGCATATCCGTTCTATCAAGTTATTCGCCGATGGTGCTCTTGGTTCAAGAGGAGCCTGCATGCTGAATCCCTATTCAGATGATCCGGACAATACTGGATTTCTCGTTACCCCGGGAGAAAAATTAAAAAAGCATGCCCAATTTGCTTATGAACATGATTACCAGGTGAACACTCACGCAATTGGTGATTCGGCTAACCGGGTTGTTTTGAATATTTATGGTGAAATATTGGGTGGCAAGAATGACAGAAGGTGGAGAATAGAGCACTCCCAGGTGATTCACCCGGATGATTTTGAGCTTTTCGAAAAATACTCAGTGATCCCTGCAATTAACACTACTCATGCCACTTCTGACATGTACTGGGCAGATGAAAGATTGGGTAAAGAGCGGTTAAAGCATGCTTATGCCTATAAAAAACTATTGAAACAAAACGACTGGCTGTGTAATGGCAGCGATTTCCCTGTTGAAGACATCAATCCCATGTACGGTTTTTATGCCGCAGTAGCCAGGAAAGATCTAAAAGGTTACCCTGAGGGTGGCTTTCAGAAAGAAAATGCGCTGAACAGAGAGCAGGCACTTAAGGCTATGACAATCTGGGCGGCCCAATCTTGTTTTGAAGAAGAGTCAAAAGGCAGCATTGAAAAAGGTAAAAACGCCGATTTTGTTGTAACAGACAGAGATATCATGACAGTGGAAGAAAGCAAATTACCCGGAACTAAAGTGCTGAAGACCTTTATTGGTGGGGAAAAAGTTTACGAGGCCTCAAAGTAAAGATTGCCGCTAATCCCGCTTTCAGACGGGGCTGGTGCTAGAATATGGTAAGAGTTGGATAGGTGAAATACCAATGTGTTGGTATGCTGGGAGTACTCCAAAGCTTTTCAAGGTGGTTGATAAACCCTTAATGGTTCCTCAATCTTATGTAAAATTATTTTCACTTACATTTTAGCCCGAAAAATTCAACAATTCATTCGCGCATTCGCGGCAATCCTATGCGGCTATCCACCTTTCTTAGCTTTTGAGTGGTTCTGCTCCGGGTCTTCCGTGACAGTTCTTGTATTTTTTCCCGCTTCCGCAGGGGCAAGGTTCGTTTCTTCCAACTTTCCTGCCTACTTTCACCGGTTCTGATTTTTGCCGTTGCTCACCCCCGCTTGTAACCGTTTCCGGTCGCTTGGTCTGGTATTTACTCATATCAAGCTTCCGCTTCCGTTGTGCCTCTTGAATCTCATCGGCATCCTGAACCGGAATGTGGCCTTTAATTAATGTCGCGGTTATATCCTTATTGATTTTTTCCAGCATGTTTTTGAATAGTTCGAATGCCTCAAACTTATATATCAGTAAGGGATCCTTCTGCTCATAGGTTGCAGTTTGAACCGATTGCTTCAGGTCGTCCATTTCCCTGAGGTGCTCTTTCCATGCCTCATCGATAGTACTTAGGATTACACTCTTCTGGTAGGATTTTACCAGCTCTCTACCCTCCGATTCGTAAGCATTCTTGAGGTTGGTAATCACCTGGATGGTTTTGGTACCATCGGTGATGGGCACCACTATATTTTCATACTGGTGGGAATGCTTTTCATAAACATCCTTAATTACCGGATATGCCTGGCCGGCAATTGTTTCTTCTTTACGTTTATATGTATCTTTAACAATATCATAAATCTTATGTACCAGGTCATCCGCAGATATTTTCAGGAATTCCTCGGGTCCTACCGGTGATTCGATAGATAATGTTCGAATCAGTTCAAACTTGAATCCTTCAAAGTCAGAGCTGTCCTGGAAATTCTCCACAATTGTTTCAGCCACATCTCGCATGGAATTGGCAATATCTACAGAGAGGCGTTCACCGAAAAGTGCGTGGCGTCTTTTATCGTAGATTACTTCTCTCTGTGAGTTCATCACGTCATCGTACTCCAGCAGTCTCTTACGGATTCCGAAGTTGTTCTCCTCTACCTTTTTCTGAGCTCTTTCGATGGAACGAGAAATCATGGAGTGCTGTATTACCTCCCCCTCTTTCAGACCCATTCTTGCCATCACGTTGGCTATCCGGTCCGAACCAAACAACCTCATCAGGTCGTCTTCCAGCGAAACAAAAAACTGGGAAGAACCTGGGTCACCCTGTCTACCAGCACGACCACGCAACTGCCTGTCAATACGTCGTGATTCGTGTCTTTCAGTACCCACAATTGCCAGACCACCGGCTTGTCGTGTTTCTTCGGACAATTTGATGTCTGTTCCGCGACCCGCCATATTGGTTGCAATGGTTACATTCTTTGATCTACCAGCTTCTGCAACAATCTCAGCCTCTTTCTGGTGCAGTTTTGCATTCAAAACGTTATGCTTTACACCCTTAATATTCAGCATCTTACTCAACAGTTCAGAAACATCAACAGCAGTTGTACCCACCAATACGGGCCTGCCCTTTTCTGTTAGTCTTTGTACTTCTTCAATGACAGCATTATACTTCTCCCGTTTTGTTCGGTAAACCATATCGTTCCTGTCATCCCTTATAACTGGCTCATTGGTGGGAACCACAACAACATCGAGTTCATATATATCCATGAATTCGCCCGCTTCGGTCTCTGCAGTTCCTGTCATACCAGCCAGTTTGTGATACATACGGAAGTAATTCTGTAAGGTGATAGTTGCAAACGTCTGGGTAGCAGCTTCCACTTTTACGTTTTCCTTTGCCTCCAATGCCTGATGGAGACCGTCGGAATATCTCCGCCCCTCCATAATACGACCGGTTTGCTCATCAACAATCTTCACCTTATTGTCCATTACCACATATTCCTCATCTTTGTCAAAAAGCGTGTATGCTTTAAGCAATTGTTGAAGAGTGTGAACACGTTCGGACTTCACAGCATAATCCCGGAGCAACTCATCTTTTTGGGATATCTTTTCATCTTCGCTAATCTCCTTCTTTTCCAGGTCAGCCAGCTCACTACCAATATCGGGCAGTATGAAGAAATTTGGCTCTTCGGTTTTAGCTGTTATTTGATCAAGTCCTTTATCAGTGAGCTCAATTGAATTGTTCTTCTCATCAATAATAAAATACAGGTCATCAGTTACCTTATGCATGTGCTTACTGTTGTCCTGCATGTAATAGTTTTCCGTTTTCAGCATAAGGGCTTTATTACCTTCCTCGCTGAGCAACTTTATGATTGCTTTATTTTTAGGAAGACCCTTGTAGGCCTGCAGGAGATAAAACCCCGCCTTTTCCCTGTTCTCTTCCTTGAGGGCTTTTCGTGCATCGGTAATGATCTGGTTCACCAGCTTTTTCTGGGCGCTAACCAGCATTTCCACTTTAGGTTTGAGATCCTGGAACTGTTCCGTATTTTCCTGTGGCACCGGGCCGGAAATAATCAAAGGTGTTCTGGCATCGTCAATAAGCACAGAGTCTACTTCGTCTACAATTGAGAAGTGGTGTTTACGCTGCACCAGGTCACCCGGATTAATAGCCATATTGTCTCTCAAATAATCGAATCCAAACTCATTATTGGTGCCATAGGTGATATCGGCCATATAGGCATTTCTTCTGTCATTTGAGTTTGGTTCATGCTTGTCAATGCAATCTACAGACAGACCATGAAATTCATATAAGGGTCCCATCCACTCCTGGTCACGCTTAGCCAGATAATTGTTTACGGTTACAAGGTGGGATCCACGGCCCGCAAGGGCATTCAAAAATAACGGCAAGGTCGCAGCAAGTGTTTTTCCTTCCCCTGTAGCCATTTCGGCAATTCTTCCCTGGTGCAGGACCACCCCTCCCAAAAGCTGGACATCATAGTGGATCATGTCCCAGGTGATTTGATTACCGCCAGCTTCCCAAGTATTGTGGTAAATTGCCTTATCTCCTTCTATTTCAACACTTTCTTTCTTAGCAGCCAGTTCTCTGTCGAATTCAGTGGCTGTTACTTCAACCTTTTCGTTTTCTTTAAAACGCTTGGCAGTTTCACGCATTACAGCAAACGTCAAAGGCAATAAATCTTCAAGCTTGGTTTCCAGCTTTTTATCCACCTCTTTCTCAATTTCATCAATTTTTTTATACAGACTTTCCTTCTCTTCTACATCGGTGGTATCTTCTTCAGCTTTTCTCTTAAATTCATTAACCTGCTTTTCTTCTTCTTCTATATAGCTATGAATATCTGCTTTTATTTTCCGGGATTTCTCCCTTAATTCGTCGTTGCTTATGGAATGCAGTTTGTCATATTCATTATTGATTTTCTCCACATAGGGCATCAACTGCTTGATATCCCTATCCGATTTACTTCCAAATAATTTGGTCAATACTTTTGTTACAACATCCATGTTTTTCGCTTTTCTTTGAAATTATTTGATTCTATGCAAATTTAATCTAAATACTAAGAAATTATTTTAAAAATGGTATAAAATAATATTTCCTCTTGTTAAATAACAATATAATCAAACAATTATTATTTTCTTTAAAGACAAAAGGGATGACGGTTAAATTCCATCATCCCTTATATTTCCGGAAATCTGCAATTCTATTTTACCAGCAATTTCTCCACAAATGTGTTGTTTTCTCCCTGCAATTTAAGTATATAAACTCCCTGCTTTATTTTGTCCATACTGATAATTTCTCTGCCGAATGAGTAGACTTGTTCTTCATAAACAGTTTTACCCGAAATATCTGATATTGTAATAATTACATCATCAGAAAAACCATTGCTTTGGATAATCAAATTATTCTCAACAGGATTCGGATACACCTGTACGGATTGATTGTCAGTCCCATTTAACCCGGAAGCATAATTGGTTTTGACACTTTCCTGAATACCCGGAACAAGATAACAACTGTCTTCTTCATTGAATTCAAACAATTTAAAGTAATAGGTAGTTTCACGAGCAAGGCCGTCAATATTCACTTCAGTCCCTGAACCATTGTATACCACATAATTGCCGTAATTGTAATTATCTCCCTCCGCATAAGTATCATAAGCTGTATAACTTTCTCCTGAGACAGGTGTATAATCTACTTCCCTGCTATTGTTTGCTATTATCAGCACATTGTCGCCATCTCCTCTTTGCCATTTAACGGTAACCGAACTATCGGTTATATTTTCAAAATTGATATTCGAAGCCTGCACCGAAGGTGCGTTACAACTTGTTGTAGCAGTAAACGAAACACCTTTTGAGTACTTCGTTCCGTCAAAGGACCATATTTTAAAATAATACTGGGTATTTGATTCAAGTGAAGTGTGTGTAAAACTGTTTTCAGTATTCCCAAAATAGATGATTTCTCCACCTCCCTGCAATTCTTCTCCTACGGCATAATCGATATCAGGATCAGGTTCCCCAAATATATCTTCTGAAGAATACGCCAGAAGCACAGAATCATTATTTAAGTTATATTGCCATTCCACTTTAACCGTATCTGTTTTAACTGTAGTTCCTATATTCTCAGGATTGGTAACAACATGACCGACATCCAGGTCCAATTCCCAGAGGCCTCTGCCGTAGGTTGCTGCACGGAGTCTGCTTTTTTCCGGTTCGCTTTTATCATAATAGATATCCAAATCATTAACAATCACATTGGGTAACCCTTTACTGTAGAGCTCCCAGCTACCATCGTCTATTCGTCTGTAAACACCCACATCCATTCCTAAATAAAGCTCCTGTGCATCCGTGTTGTATTTATTCTCAACAATATCCAACGCCGGAAGCTGGGGCAATCCATCGGAAATGTTTGTCCATGTCCCGCCTCCGTCTGTGGTTTCATAGACATTCTGATTATTGTAGTTACCCAGGGTCACCCATACTGTATTGCGGTCATCGCTTTTAATGGTTATGGACGTAATATTATTGGATGAAACAGGGAGATTGTTGGTAACTTCTGTCCATGATTCACCATTATCTTCAGTTTTCCAGATATGGTATCTATCCGCGGTATAAATTGTGTACGGGTCTTGTTCAGAAACAGCAATTGACCTGAGTAAATCCCCGGAATTCATGCTGGAAATTATTGTCCAGTCATCACCTTGATTTGTAGACATTTGCAGATTAGAATAACCGGCATAAATGGTATTGTTGTTTGTTGGATGCATTTCAATGGGCGTAACCCATGCTCCACTCATGGTATCATTTGAAATAATAGTAGTCGAGCTGTTCCAGTAATCTCTTGTTCTTGTAACAGTTCCTCTGGGCAGAGTTCCGTATTGGGTTTCAGCATTTGTGAAATCAATCATGCAGTCCATACCATCTCCACCCTGAACATCGTACCATTCGTTTTGATAATACAACTTAGTTCCGTTGTCCTGTAAACCATTTATGACAACTTCAGAATCGCTTTGGGCTGTAGCGCAGCGGTATATCTGGCTAATCACCATTCCATCGGTCATATCTGTCCATGAATTGCCAAAATCCGATGTTTTATAGATTCCCCCGTCGTTCCCTTCGAACAGTAAAGAAGTCTCATGCTGAAAACCCATGTAATGTTTGTCGGCATGTACTGCGGGTACACCATCTCCCCACCAGTGATTTACAATATGCCAGCTATTTCCTGCATTAGTGGATCTCCAGGTGTTCACCCCACCTACATACAAGGTATCGCCATAGTTGGGATCGGCAGCAATGGTCAGATCATACCAACCCTGACCACCATTATCCGAACCATCTGATGCCCATCCTAACAAATTTTTGCTATCATATACCTCTGTAAATGAACCACCGCCGTCCTCTGATCTGTAAATACCCGCTAAACCGGAACTTGTATTGGAAACAACTGCATAAACCTTTTCCGGTTTGTTTGGTGTTACAGCAATTTCTGTACGATTACCGGAAACGGAAAGTACTTCCACCCAGTTTACACCTCCATTTACTGTTTTGTATATCTTGGTGGGATTACCATTTGTTGATCCGTACATTATATCCGGATTACCCGGTTTAAATTCCAAATCGATAAGAGAAACACCGGAAATTTTATCCCAGGAGTCTCCCCTGTTTTCGGTTTTGTATACACCCTCGTTAGTAGAAGCAAACAAAGTATTATCATCGTCGGGATGAAGCAAAAGACGGGTAGTAAGTTTATAATTCCCTACATCAAAAGAAAGGGACTCATTCCAGGTATTTCCTCCATCCGTTGATTTCAGAACACCAATGCTTTGATTATCCCAGGCATCCCTGTCGCCAGTGGCGATAAAAAGAGTTTTGGTAGAGCTATAGTCCTTTGTAGCTACAATATCGCTCACACCTATCAGAGGCAGGTCATCGTTCTGGACAGTCCAGGTATCTCCCCCATTCTCTGTCTTCCACAAACCGCCGGAAGGAGAGCCTACCCAAAATACAGAAGCATCATCCGGGTGAAATCCAACTGCATTAATTCTTCCAATTCCATGATATCCACTCTCAGATGTACTTGTTCCCAAGTTTTTCCATTCGGGTTGTTCATTTTTCGACGATTTGGGAATTTGTTCAGAGTATTGTTTAAAAATTCTGTAAGGAGAAACCAAGGGAAACTCTCCGGTTTTCGGATCCACTCTTATCTCCCAGTACCATTCCCAACGCTTAAACTGCTTCCATCCGCCGGCTTTTTTCTTTTCGCCATCTTCTATATAATAGCCGTTTTGAATGTCTTTTCCTGACCAATATTTATAAAATTCCTCCTGTATCTCATAAAATGTTGCTTCACCGGTTTTCTTTTGGTTTACCGCATCCATCCAGGGCTGTGCCAGAAGGCTATTCACAAAGAACAGAGCTATAGCAGAAAGTATAAACTTTTTCATAGGTAACTTTTAATTTTGAATTCGAAATTGTTTGGTTTTGGTGTATATCGTATGGTTGTTTGTTTTTTTTAAGAGCACCTTAATTCTGTATAAACCATTCCCGGCCATTTTTTTATGTGTTTCAGGTATTCCTTTGCTTGTCATTTCCCCGCACCATTCTTCTTTCTGGTCCCAGGTTACGTGGTAAGCTTTACCGGGGATCAGAAGCCTCTCTTCGGGAGGTGGCGGGCATGATGCACCACAAGGACAATATCTTATGCGCATTTTTTTCCATTCCCCTTCTACTTTCTTTTCTATGCGTATCGTGGCTGGATGATGAATATAAAGGCTGTCCTTCTCAGATTGGTTCACAATGTTAATTTCTATCCTTTCTCCCGGCGCATATTCTTCTTTCATATTGAAACCCACAGTGATATCATCTTTATTATTTTCTGTAATCTGCTTTTTCGGCGAACAGGAAAGAATGAGCAATAAAAGCAGGAGTGCAGTAATGAAGTGGAGTCGCATAAATATAATTATATAAGATTCGTCGCAATATACAAAATTTAATAAAATAGGAGTACATATCATTTTCTAACCCGCATAATTTATAAATAATGCAGTCTCTAAAAGCGGGCTTTTTCCTATTAGGCAAATACATTGAGCTACTCCAGCATACTAACCCTCAATTTCCAGCTCGCTTTAGCATTTTAGAAAATCAGGAAGC
>CAZPDP010000060.1:0-16800 GCA_964585385.1 uncultured Bacteroidales bacterium | reverse complement strand
TTCCGGCAATTGCCGGATCGGGGGCAAAGCTTGATTTTCAGATTTAGTCTCATAAAAACTTTTTAGACAGCCTCCTGAAAGTTCAACCCCTAAAATTAATGCAACCATGTTCGGATTATTTAATAAGAAAAAGAAGAAAAAGCAATTGCTCGATTATGATGGGAAACCATTGAAAGTTGGAGATAAGGTAGAATCCTTAAGGTATGATTTGGGAAAATGTGTCATTATTGAGGGAGAAAGAGGAATAGAATATGAATCCATTGAATCGGGTAAAAGGGTGAGCTTCGCTTTCATGATTGATGCCCACACAGAAAACCAGAAGGTTAGAAAGATAGAAGATTAACTATCTAAATTCTTACCTGTTGAGAGCGGGCTTTAGATCTTAACACCCAGCAAAATAACGTCGTCTACCTGCATATTATCGCCTTTCCATTCCTTAAAGTTATGATCGAGTATTCTAAGCTGTTCTTCCATACTTCGGTCATAAATATCATTTAGTAAATTCTTAAGCGCTTTCATTTTAAATTTCTTTCCCTTCGGACCACCGAATTGATCAATATAACCGTCTGAAAATATATAGAATGTATCCCCGGGATTAACTTCAACCTGCTGATTGGTGAAGGAATCTTTCTCCTTAATATAAACTCCAACTGGCATCCTGTCGGCCTTGATTACCTCCATCTCTCCGTTTTTAAACACGATCATGGGATTAAAAGCCCCGGCAAAATCAATCACATTTTTCTTTTTGTCGATGATGCATAGCGACATATCCATACCATCTTTGGAACTATCGCTGTCACTACTCTGGCGCAGTGATTGCTTGATCATATCCCTGAGGTTGTTGAGAATATCGGCTGCATTATATACACCATTTTTGTCATGGCTAACTATTTCATTGAGAAATGAGATACCCAGCATACTCATAAATGCGCCAGGAACTCCATGCCCGGTACAATCTGCTGAAGTAACATATATTTTATGATTTTTTCTGTATATCCAGTAGAAGTCCCCACTAACAATGTCTCTGGGTTTGAAAAGTATGAAATGATCCTGGAAAGCTTTGTAAAAATGATCCTGAAGTGGTAACAGTGCAGTCTGAATACGACTTGCATATTCAATACTGTCTGTTATTTCCTCGTTTTTCTTTTGCAATTCATTTTTCGACTGCAGGATTTCATCGCGTTGTGTTTCAATCTCTTCTTTTTGCTCTTCTATGGTCTTGGTTCTTTCTTTTACTTTTTGTTCAAGGACCATCTTATCATGCTTTAGCTTTTTTTCCCTGAGTTTGATAACAAAGTAGCCCAGTATAATGACACCTAAAGCTATCAAGACATAAAAGCCTGTTGTTTCGGTAAAGGGAGGGGGTACTTCAAATTGAATTTCCTCGGTTTCGCTGACTTGCCCCCATATATTCCTGGCTCTCGCCTGAATGGTATATTCCCCTTTCTGGGAGAAAATTTCGATTTCATGATCCTCCGACCATTCAGACCAATCATCCATCAGTCCTTTAATAAAATATTGATATTGAATAATGTTTTCTTTCACAAAATGGGTGGCGGCCAAATTAAAATGCAGGTTAATATTTTCGTTATCCAGCTTGAAATCTTCAATTTTGAGGAAGTCATCCAGGTTTTTTCTTATCTGTGTATAAAATACGTTAAATCCTTTTTCCTCTGGAATACCTTTATCAATGTTTATTCTGTAAAGTTGATTTCGGGCTACCACATATAATTTACTGCTGTCACCCAGGTAGATGTTATCAATAGTGGAAAAGAGTTTTAAATAGCTTTCAAATGATTCTTTCCAGTATTTTTTGTTATTGATCATTTTCCAGTTTCCCCTTGTTTTTAGCCACGAAATATCTTCCTGATTAAAAATATATTCAAAGTCCCCAAACATAGTAGAGTCCTGCATGTATGAAATATCTGCAGCAAACGAATCTTTGGGTTCATCATAGTTGAAAATTCCTGAAGGTGAGAAGATATAAGGAGTTTTGTCGATAATCCGGGTAAAATACCTTTCTGTTAAACCATTGCTAAGAGAATAGGTATTAACAGAACCTGCATTTTCATCGTTGAGTTGTATTTTATAGGCCTTATTATTGCCACCTGCCCATAAAGTGTTGTTCTCAATGTTTATAGAGAGAGAATAAACAGGATCATTTATATCTTTGCTGAATTTGCTTGCTTTCCATTTTCCATCGACTAACACAGCTTTCATAATACCATTTCGTGTGGCAAAAAGTATACTCTTTTCGTTTTTAAAAGGGATAATGCTGTATATATAAGAACCTTCTCTGATTGCTTCAGCAGTATTATTTTCTCCAATAAGGTACAAGCCATAGTTCGTTCCAGCTATTATGGCATCCCCGAAAAGCATCAGATGTTCACATTTGCCTTCAATACCTTCTGTCTTTTTGAACTTGTGGCTTACAGACTGTAATGAATAGATTCTTTTTGTTCTGTAAGAAACCCTCCTTCCTGAACGGCTGGAAGGGGCAGTTTTATCTTCCTTTTCAGCTTCTTCCTCTTCTGATTTAAATATTTTGTTAAAGAATTTTTTTACAAATTTTTTGGGCTTTTTATCCCCTTCTTTGGTTTCTTCCTTTTGTTTTTCTTCTTTTTGAGGTTCTATTGGTTGACTTACTTTGACAGTTACCTTCTTCTCCTCAAATTCCTTTTCCTCTGACAGGTAAAACAATCCCTCTCCTGTAGCAACATAGATTATACTGTCTTTTTCAATCACGTTATTGATATTTCCTTCTAATCCGGGATAAGTACTGAAATTCCTTACCGGCAGGGATAGGTCTGCTCTTGAAACGCCCTTATCATGTGCTATCCAAAGTCCATTGTTATTATCAAGACCCAGTGTGAAGACCTCGTCATCGGGAAGGCCCATTTGATAATTGATTGTGTGGAGTATTTCGTTGTCTTTTTTATCGATAATAATGGCTCCTCCTGCCAGGGATGACAAGGCAAAAGATGTGTCGGAAAGATTTAGAGCCCCTGACACGATGCTTTCCCTGAGGTAAGAATTCTCTTTAATAGTATAGTTATAAAATTTCATACCATCAAAAAGGCGCAGCTTATTGTCATCGGTTCCGATAAGAATTCTTTCTTCATTGTAGGGTATATTGAACAGAATTTCATTGTTTTCGACATAAAAACCACTCACTATTGGAAACAGTGTGTCACTCTGAAGTCTGTGAAGTCCTTTATTCCAGACATTTACAAATACATGCTCCTTGTTGTGGATGATTCCGGTAAATGGGTAATCCTCCTTCGCATACCAGTATTTTTTATGTTGAAGATTAAGCGGATCAAAACGGGCGAAATATTTTTCACTCATAAAATATATCACCGAATCAACATGTTCAATTTGGGTAAATTCACCGGGTGTAAGTGTATCATTGCTTAAAGGGATGTATTTATAAAAACCCCTGTTATTTTTGGTTAAATATCCGTACCCTCCGCTCAGGCCCACAAAAACCCTTTGCGTCGCAGGTTCTTTAAATAATACAAAGGGCATGGAAGGAGTTCTTACAAGATTCCATTCCGCTCCGTTATATACCATAATCCCTTTCCTGTTGGCAAAAAGCATGTTGTTATGTTTATCCTGGGCAACAGACCAGTTCTGAAATTCTTTGGCTCGTTCATTTTGGTAGTTTGTAAGGTATAAACTTCCTTCCTGGGAAAAAAGTTGAGAATGACAAAGCCCAAAAAGTAATAATAATGATGTTTTTATGATAATTGACTTCATTGCTCTAAAGTTTTGGAAATAAAAAGAGTTTAAGTCAGCAAGTTAGAAAAATAAAATTAAAAGCGAAAGATTAGAAAGAGTATTATGGAGACTAAAATAAAGTTTAGAAATTCCATTAAAGGCAGAAAATTCACATTTAAAGATAATTTTATTTATTAAGAAGGATTTGTATTAATTGGTTTTTTGTTTAAATGCCAAAAGAAGAGGCATATACCGGAACGGTGTTAAATTTATGCTAGAATTTTAATGATTTGATTTTCCCTGATTCCTATTTAGAATAAAGTACGTGAATTTTTATTTTTAGATAATTTAACAAGCTGAATATCAGTCTTTAGTTAAATTGCAAAGTGAAGAGTTTTATTTAGTCAGATAGTGAGAAACATCTCTGACAGTGGCTTGTTTAATTGTATTTGAAATACGTTAAAACCCTCAAACTATGAAAAATCTAAACATTATCAAATCAAAATTCAATTTTTTTACAATGATTATACTTAGCATGGCCCTGTTCTTTGTGTCATGTGAAGAATTGCAGGAAGAAGTAGAAGATCCGACACAGGTCGAGATTGCTGCTGATGCGGGTAGTGATGTTAGTGCAGAGGTTGGGACAGAAGTTACGCTTGACGGAACAAACAGTACCATCTCAGAAGGCACAATTTCTTATCTCTGGGAGTTTTCCAGTATACCAAGCGGAAGTACTGCCCAGCTTAATGATGCTACAACTTCCAGTCCTTCATTTACGCCGGATGTTGCTGGTGATTATGTTGTGCAGCTTACAGTATCTTCCGGTGATGTAAGTGATACTGATGAGGTAACAGTTACAGCAACCGAAACCGCCCCTCAGACTGTTGAGGTAAGTGGGACCATTGACAGTGATGCTACCTGGTCCGATCAGGTTAGTGATCCCTCTATACCGGATTACAAAGTAACAGGAGATTTGAGCCTGGAGGCCACGCTGACTATAGAAGCAGGTGTTTTAATCCATGTGGCTGAGAATGTGGGTATCTGGGTTAATAAGAACGGAACCCTGATATCAAATGGTGAATCCGGTTCTACAGTTACTATAACGAGTACAAATGAAGCAGGAGAGATTCGATGGAAAGGCATTTTTATCAATTCTTCCTCCACTCAGAACAGCATGGCTTTTACAGAGATAATGTACGCAGGAAACAGCGATTTTGGCAGTTTTTCCAACTTTGTAGATGTTCCGGCAGCCATTGGTCTGTATGATGATGGGAAGTTAAACCTTACCAATTCCACCGTCTCAAACAGCGGGGGATATGGAATGTATATCCGATATGGTATACTCAATAGTTTTAGCAACAATACCTTTTCTGATAACGATCGCGCTGATGTGGGCCTCAATATTAACCAGGCCAATATGATGGACGCCGGGTCAGCCTTTGGAAATGGTGTGGAAATTTTTGGTTCCACTTCCAGCCAGGATGTGACGCTTGCCAGTCTGGATGGAGAAATGCCTTATATGATTACCGGAAATATTTATATAAAAAGCGTATTTGAAATATCGGCTGGCGCTCAGCTTTTCTTCTATGAAGATAAAAAACTGGATGTGGAAAGCGATGGAACTATTAAAATAAATGGTACGGAGGATAACAGGGTCCTGATGGCCAGTGAAGATACAGCATCTGAGCTCAGATGGAAAGGAGTGTTTGTGAGATCTACCTCAGCACAAAATACAATTAAATATGCGGATATTACATTTGCGGGAAGCAGCAACTTCGGAGATTTTGCAAATTTTGTCGATGTTCCGGCCGGAATCGGACTTACCAATAGCGCTAAGCTTGAACTTCTGAATACCAATGTTCGTAATAGCGGCGGCTATGGTATGTATATCCGCTACGGCGAGCTGACTTCATTCAGCTCTAACTCTTTCAGCAGTAATACCAATGCCGCTATCGGATTGAATTCGACACAGGCAGCCAATATTGATGGACAAACATTATTCAGCAATAATGGATGGGACGGAGTTGAAATATTTGGTTCTTCAATAAATGATGAGTTAACCTGGACCAATTTAAGCGGAGATGCTTCCTATCATATTATTGGCAATGTTTCCGTTGCATCAGGAGGTCTTACAATTGATCCGGGGACCAAAATGGAGTTCGACGAAGATGTAAAACTGGATGTGAATTCAGATGCTTACCTGATTGCCAGCGGAACCTCAAGCAATATGATTACATTTACCACATCCAATGAAGCAGGCCAGATCTATTGGAAAGGCATCAAATTTGGAAGTCAGGACGCCAGAAATGAGCTTAACTATGTGCATATCAAATTTGGTGGAGGAGCAGAACATGATTTGAGCAACTTCAAGGACATTAAAACCGCTGTGAGTGGAAATAATAACGGAAATCTGACCCTTACCAATTCCATAATAGAAAACAGTGAAGGGTATGGAGTTTATTTCCAGGGCTCTATCAATGATATAGAATCAGCCGGGGCCAATAATACGTTTACAAACAATCCAAGCGGTAACTTTTATAATTAAGAAATAACCGGAAATTCTGTTGAAAAGAGCATGCCTTTTTATCGAGGCATGCTTTTTTTATTTTAAATTTTATAATCCGGTTTGCACATGGAAAAATCATTCGAATGAAGTATCTTTGAAAGGTAAAGACATGCATGTATGTTAAAGATATTTAGCGCATTAGAGCTTCTGGTTTTTCCATTTGCTCCTTCATTCTATGTAAGAACCTTTGAGGGGAGTGATGATTTATTAAACCCATCAGGCAATGGTTCGGGTAAAAGGAAAAAAGATAAAGATTCGGATGGGGACGATCAGGATGAAGGAGATGATCTCAATGAAATGAACAGGGAAAAACTTCTTGAGGACTTCCTGGGAGAAGTGCAGAGAGATCAGGAAGAAAAGGAAGATCCCGGTTCAAATTTGCCGGATGTCTATCATCTCAGCCCCGAAGATTACCAGGAAATTGAAGTAACAGATGACACCCGGAAGCGAATCAATGAATTAAAACTCATTGCTGATTCCATAGAAAAGAAAAAGCAAACGCTGGAATATTCTGCCGACGATTTAACTCGTGGTGATTATAAAATTGATTACAGCAACCAGTTGAATAAGGCACAATTGGCAGCCGTAATAACTTTAAGAGGGCCATTGTTGGTTATAGCCGGCGCCGGGAGCGGGAAAACACGGGTAATTGTTTACCGCGTGAGTTATCTGATGGAAAATAATGTTGAGCCCCGGAAAATTTTACTGCTCACCTTTACAAGAAAAGCAGCCCATGAAATGATCAACCGGGTTGGGCAGCTTCTTCAAGATGACAGGGCAGGAAAGGTAGTCGGGGGTACTTTCCATTCTTTTGCTACTTATGTATTAAAAAAATATGCCAATCTGCTGAATATACCCTCGAACTTTACCATCATAGATACAGCAGATAGTGAAGATACCATCGATCTTGTACGTACCGAACTTCAGTATAATAAAAGTGATAAAAAATTTCCCAAAAAGAAAAGGCTTCAAAAGATTATTTCAGGTTCCCGTAACCGCAATATGACCATCAATGAGTTTGTGGAACGGTATTACACCGGGCTGATAGATTATGTTAAGGATATTGAACTGATCTACAACGGCTACACACGGTACAAGTCAATCAGCAATCTTTTTGATTTCGATGATTTGATGGAATTTATGCGAAATGCTTTGAGAGATAACATTCGGTTTCGGAAGCGTCTTCAGGAAGAATTTCAGTATATAATGGTTGATGAATTCCAGGACACCAATATCATTCAAAAAGAGATTGTTGATTATATCGCTCAGAAACACCGTAACATCATGGTGGTCGGGGATGATTCGCAAAGTATTTATGCGTTTCGGGGAGCAAACTATGAAAATATCCTTCGTTTTCCCCAGCATTATCCGGAATGCAAAGTAGTTAAAATTGAGAAAAATTATCGCAGCAACCAGAATATACTGCAATTTACGAATAACATCATTGATCATTCGATAATCGGGTATAAAAAAAAGCTGTACTCTGATATTGAAGCCTACCAGGTGCCTGTAGTTAAACGGTTTTACGATGAAGAGGAAGAGGCGGAATTTATTGTTACCAAAGTGCTGGAATTGAGAGAACAGAATATTCCCCTGGAGGAGATTGCTGTTTTAAACCGGGCCGACTGGCATAACAGGTATATACAAACCGAATTGAATAAGAGAGGAATCCCCTATGTAGTTGTCGGTGGACTTAAATTCAACGAGAGAATGCACATTAAAGATATGATCGCCTATCTTCGTATACTTTTAAATCCATATGATTCAGTAGCATGGCATCGTATATTAAAACTTATACCAGGTATTGGAAAGATTACTGCCGGAAATGTGGTCAGGGATATCCGAAAGACAGGAAGAATACCTCTTGACCAGTATGAAAGAAAGAAATTTTATGAAGAATTAAGAAAACTGCGGGACATGCTTGTTCAGGCAGGCGATGAATCGCTTTTTGTTGCAGAGAAACTTCAGTATATAAAGGATTATTATGCACCTATACTTGAATCAAAGGATACTGACTTCCGGTCCAGGCTCCTTGATATTGATGTGTTGATTGATTTGTCAAAAAAATATGAGAATATCGAAAAATTCTTGTCGGATTTTGCCCTGGAACCCCCTTCCAGAAGTTTATCCGGAGAGTCCACTCCACTTATTGATGAAGAAGAAGATAAACCTTTAACCATCAGTACAGTTCATTCTGCCAAAGGACTGGAATGGCATACTGTTATTGTTCCGCATGCCCTTGACGGTTTGTTCCCTTCCATAAGAGCGCGTGATATTGAAGATATGGAAGAAGAAAGGAGACTTTTTTATGTGGCCTGCAGCAGGGCAAAGCAAAATCTTTATGTAACATTTCCTTCAGTAATTTATTCCTACGATGCTGTCTTTACTTATCCCTCAAGGTTTATAGCAGAAATTGATAAGGACAATTTCGAGTTCGATTAAATGTTACTATAAGGTTAAGTTTCTTTCAGTCAAATTCAAAAAAATTTTAATTATTAAAAATAATTTATAAATTTGAGAGAAACCATTTTAGCTTTTAGTTTATGGGTCAAACAGAAAAAAACATTGAGCGTTTAATTGAGATAAGAGATATAGCAGTTGGTTTAAAAAATGATGATGTTACAGAAAAAGAGTTGATGCACTACTCGAGGGAAGCTATAGAACTCGCCGAAAATTCGGAAATACTGGATAAACAAAAATACGATGTGTTAAAACAATTGATGAACAATGAGATACGTTCATATAAACGGTTGGTTGAATCGAATATGACTATCGAAGCCCGTATTGACAACCTCATTTTCTTTTGCGTTTCAGTTATTACCTTAATTCATGGAAAAATCGATATCTAATTGTTGTATTACCTGTTAACAGAAATATTTTAAATGCTTACCCAAAAGTCCAGGATTATAACTATAATATTAATTGTCTTAATTGCAGCACTGGGTGTCGCCTTAAAGATAATTCCCAGTTTTGAAGGAACATGGATTTCAAACAATCTAGCAGGGTTATTTTATGTGACAGAGCTGGCACTGATAATCTTCCTGATTTTCCCTGGAAATCCATCTTTTGTATATGCTCTTGTAGCCTTTTTTCTCACCTCAATAATTGAATTTTTTCAGCTTTGGCATCCTGAATTTTTAGTTTCCATCAGAAGTACATTCATCGGCCATACTATTTTCGGTTCGTGCTTTAGCTGGCTGGATTTCCCTCTTTACCTGGGTGGTGCTTTACTAGGTTGGTTGTTGTTGCGATGGCTTGACCCGGAAAAATAATGTGCCTGTTTCATTTACCAGGTTTTTCAGGAAGGTATTCCCTGAAAATATTGTCCATAGAGTTAAACAGATTAATTTTTGCCTGGTCGTGAATATGAGAAATTTTTTCGATAATTTCCTTAAATATTTCCCTGTTGCTCTCATCGCCATAAGGACATTCCGGTTCAGCGGACTTTAATTCTTTCATATTCGCATATTCTTCAACTTCTTTTGAGGTACAAAGAATTAGGGGCCTTATGATTTCAAAATTACTTTTACGCATAGTTAGTTTAGGAGGTATGGCAGATATTTCAGCATGGTGAACCATATTCATCAGTAGAGTTTCCAGGGTGTCATCCATGTGATGACCAAAGGCCACTTTATTACAACCTAATGATTGTGTTTTCTGAAAAATAGCCTTTCGTCTGTTCCATGAGCACGGGAAACATTCAAATTTATTGTCATCCGTTTCTTTCTGGTACCGGACTTTTGCAATATGAAGAGGAATTTGCTTTTTATTGCACAAGTTTTCCAATAATTGTGTATTTGTTTGAACAGGTAAGTCTTCCACCACTACATGCAACGCATTTAGGTCATATTTTACAGGAAGGGTTTTTAACCGTTCGCAAAGTACATCCAGCAAGACCATAGAATCGATTCCCCCTGACAGGGCAACCAGAACTTTGTCGTCTCTATCGATAAGGTTGTAGCTGTTTATGGCTTTACCTGCCTTTTTCTGGAGTTTTTTTATAAGAACCTGGTTTCTTTTTTGCATTTTAGGTAAGTGTTTTTGACTTTAATCTCTTTTAAACGCTGTAATGCATATTTTTTCTTTTCATGTTTTGAATTTTTTAAATTTTGTCAAAATTAGTCTTTTATTGATTATATGTGTCCTTTATTATCAGGGATATTTTGAGTTAAATTGTAATATATTGTTTTTTAAACTCTTGTGCTCTATTGCGTCTAATTGGATTTTTATTTACATTTGATTCGTACAAAATCTGTAAAGGGAAACGTATTTTTAATTTTTTTATTCAGGCATTATATAAAATAATGTTAATATAACATTGTGTGTGTAAAATAAATTATATGATTATAAGAAATCTATTTCGCTTTACTGTTTGTTCAATTTTGACAATTAAAGTTTTATTCAATTCGTTTTATGAAGTGAATACATATCTCAATCGGATTTGATTTGTTTAAACTATTTCAATAAAGAATTGTAGTATAAATTTGGACATACAACCAGTAAGATAAACAAAATATTAAAAAGAAACAGAGATATTACATCTTCATAATTTACAATCAGGAGGTTTAACTATGGAAAAGCTTAAAATGGATCACATTCTCAAAATAATGGAGCAGTTTGAGAAAACGTCCATAGATACTTTACAATATAAGAATGACGGGGAAGAAATCCTGCTTACAAAAAGTAAAAACGGAACACATGCTTCTTTAAATCTTGATCAGGAAGATGTGAGCCAATTAAAGGAAATGGCCAGGTCAAAAAATGGTTCTTCAAATGAATCCCAGGAAGAATCAGTAAAGGAATCTCCCCAGAAAGAGAAAGAGGAAGTAAAAGAGAATCAGGAAGATAATCTTATCAAGGTTGAATCACCGATTATTGGTACTTTTTACAGTTCCTCCGCACCGGGTAAACCCCCTTTTATCAATAAAGGAGACAAAGTAAAAGAAGGGGATGTGCTTTGCATTGTTGAGGCTATGAAGGTTATGAATAAGATTGAATCCGAAGTCAGTGGGGAAATTGTGGAAATTTGCCTGGAAGACGGCTCGCCAGTTGAGTACGGCACCTGCTTGTTCAAAATAAAACCATAAAATCACCCATTCTGTTTTTTTGAATGTCAAACTATTTAAACATACCTCATGTTTAGTAAAATCCTTATTGCCAACCGGGGAGAGATAGCAGTCCGCATAATACGTGCCTGTAAAGAAATGGGAATTGAAACGGTAGCTGTTTATTCCATTGCCGACAAAGATGCATTGTTTGTAAGTATGGCTGATGAAAAAGTATGCATAGGACCCGCTAAATCTCAGCAAAGTTATCTCAATATCAATAACATTTTATCTGCAGCTGTCCAGAAAGGAGTGGAAGCGATTCATCCTGGTTACGGTTTTCTTGCTGAAAACAGTGAGTTTGCCCAGATGTGTGAAGAGATTGGCGCGAAATTTATCGGACCCAGCGCTGATACCATCTCAAAACTTGGAAAAAAATCATTGGCTAAAAGTCTTATGGAAAAGCAGGGTGTTCCTGTTATTCCCGGATCTGATCAAGGTTTTACCGATGCCAAGCTTGCTTTAAAAGAAGCTTATAAAACTGGTTTCCCTGTGGTGCTGAAAGCCGTTTCAGGTGGAGGAGGCCGGGGTATACGGTTTGTTGAAAGTGAGAATGCCTTTATACCTACATTCGAAGAGGCTTCACATGAAGCGGATATTTCATTTAATGATCCCCATTTGTATCTTGAAAAATTTTTACAGAATCCCAAACATATTGAAATACAGGTTGTCGCCGATGAGTATGGCAATTGTGTACATTTTGGAGAACGTGACTGTTCTGCTCAAAGGCGAAAACAAAAGGTAATTGAAGAAACACCTTCTCCGGTTATTAATGCTGATAAAAGAAAGGCAATAGGCAATAAAGTAACCCGTGCGCTAAAGAACCTTGGTTATACCAACGCAGGAACTGTTGAATTTCTTTATGAAGACGGGAAGTTCTACTTTATGGAGATGAATACCCGAATACAGGTGGAACATCCGATCACCGAAATAACTACTTCAACTGACCTTGTAAAGGAACAGATAAGAGTTGCAGCTGGAGAGCCACTTAGCAAGAAGCAGTCGGATGTAAAGTTTAATTATCATGCAATAGAATGCAGGATAAATGCAGAGGATCCCACCCGCAATTTTATGCCCTTTGCCGGTAAAATTGAGAATATCCTGTTTCCAACAGGCCCGGGGATTCGTATTGATTCAGGCGTTTATCCGGGCGGGGAAATACCTCCCCATTATGATTCGATGATTGCAAAAGTGATTGCTTATGATAACAACAGAGAATATGCAATTGCACGAATGATCCGGGCACTTAAAGAATTTGAAGTAGAAGGTATCAGAACAAACAAAGACTTTCTGCTGGAGATTCTTTTTTCGGATCAATTCCTCAAAGGGGACTATTCTATCAATTTTATTGAGAAAGAATTACTTAAAGCCAAAGTCTAAGAAAAAATATTATGAGTGCAAAACTACCATCCATAATCGAGAATCTTTTTAAATCCAGAAGACCGAAAGATAAGGCTTCTGTTCCGGATAACCTGTTTATGCAATGTCCCGGTTGTAAGAATATGCTATACAGGCGAAAGATATCCAATAATCTGAATGTTTGTACTGAATGTGGGTATCATATCAGAATATCCAACCAGGAGTGGATGAATATTCTTTTCGATAAGAATACTGTTCAGTCTCTTTTCGGAGAATACAAAACAATGGATATTCTTGATTTTCCAGGGTATAAAGAAAAGATTGACAAGGCCTACACCAATAATATCAACGAAGGGGTTGATACATTTAAGGCACGAATAGACGGAATTCCTTTATTTGCCGGGATATTGAATTCAGATTTTATGATGGGTTCCATGGGTTCGGTTGTAGGAGAACGTCTTACTAAACTTTTTGAAAAAGCTGCTTCTCAGAACTATCCGGTGATTGTTCTCACCCGTTCAGGAGGTGCAAGGATGCAGGAAGGAGCCGTATCATTGATGCAAATGGCTAAGGTATCAGCCGCCATCAAACAGTATGGTAAAACAGGGAACCTTTATATTACTATTCTTACTAACCCTACAACGGGTGGAGTCTCTGCATCTTTTGCCATGCTGGGGGATATTATTATTTCCGAACCCAAAGCTTTAATTGGGTTTGCCGGACCAAGGGTCATTGAGCAAACCATAAAACAGAAGTTGCCTGAAGGATTTCAGAGCTCTGAATTTTTACAGGACAAAGGTTTTACTGATTTGATTTGTGAAAGAAAAGAGTTGAGAAAAACGCTGGTCAATCTTCTGAAAATCCATAACTATTAGCTAAAACTGAATCGCTATGCCATACGCAAGTAAGATAAAAAAGACCATAAAAAACCTCGAGAAGCTCTCCGAGTCCCAGGATATAGATTTCAAATCTGAGATTGACAGTCTCGAAAAGAAACTTGGTCAGTTGAATAAGCGCCGGAGTGGTGAATTGGAAGACGTGAAAAAAGGTCATACCCCCTGGGAAAGAGTGAAAATTGCAAGGACCCTTGAGAGGCCAAAACCCCAGGATTATATAGAAAATCTGATCAAAGATTTTATTGAATTTCACGGGGACAGAAATTATGGCGATGATACAGCCATAATAGGAGGAGTAGGTTATCTTCAGGATTTGCCGGTTACTGCTGTTGCAACTAAGAGGGGAAAGGAGATAAAGGAAAATATGAGGAGCAATTTTGGGATGCCACATCCAGAGGGATACAGAAAAGCATTGAGATTGGCCAGGCAAGCAGAAAAATTTAACAGGCCTGTATTATTCTTCGTAGATACACCTGGAGCTTACCCGGGTATAGGTTCAGAGGAAAGAGGTATCTCCGAAGCCATTGCTGTGAATCTTTATGAGCTTTCAGATTTGAGAGTTCCTACATTGACTGTCATTACGGGTGAAGGAGGATCAGGCGGAGCCCTCGGACTTTCAGTCTCCAATAAGCTGTACATGATGCAAAATGCGATTCTTTCTGTAATATCACCGGAAGGCTGCGCTTCCATACTTTTTAAAGATTCAACGAAAGCAGCCAAGGCTGCAGAATCTTTAAAACTTACTGCTTTTGACCTCTATGAAATTGGGATAATCGATCAGGTGATAGAAGAAAACGAGGATTTTGATGAGAAACCAAAGAAAACCTTCGAAAGACTTGAAAAAATCCTTTATGATGATTTAACTGAATTCGGATTGATGGATAAACAAAAACTTGTAAAGCAAAGATACAGCAAATACCGAAATATAGGATTTTTTGAATCAAGCAATATTATGCCTGAATTAATCACTAATAATGAAAAGAAGGGCCATTTCTTCAATAACCTGGCAAGATTTTTTGGCTTTAAATAAATTAACTTCTGTTTACTTTTTGTTTTAGATCGGTTCGTAAATTTTCCCGGTCTTTTTTTCTCACATTGATTAATTTAATAATATAGGTTTTTGTTCCTGCCTTGATTTCTATTCTGTGCTGAACGTTTATAAGTTTTACATCATCAATACTGGCTATTTTTATTTTCCTGGTTTGCAAAATGGAATTGTAAAGTTTAAGCGTGTTATCAGTAATCACAGCGTAGGGTGTAAAAACAGCCCAGGCTCCTATAATCACAGCGATTACAGATACAAGCAGCTTGATTCCGTCATAGAGCCAAATAAAGGTGGGTACGCGGAACACATCTATTATTATGATTATACCAATGATTAAAATACCCAGATAAAAATCAATTGTTCTTCTGTATTTCTTTTCCATAATAGCAAATTTTTATAGTAATATATTCATTCAAGTCAATATACAACATATTCTCTGATATGTCAACAAAAATATATTCTTTTCGTTCAATTAATCCTACAATGTTTAGTTTTGTCAAAAGATAATAACCTAAATTTTTATTGACTTATGAAAACTATACCCAGAATCAACTTCATAACTATTGCGGTTATGTTTCTTTTTCAACCGTTGATAGCGCAGGAAAAAAAGCAGGAAGATACATTACTTGAAGGGATGCACTCCATCACCAGTCAGGAAATGTTTGATTATGTGAAAGAACTGGCTTCTGAAAAATATCAGGGCAGACTTACAGGTACAGCCGGGTATGATTCCGCTGCAGCCTGGCTTGCGGGTCATTTTGAGAAGTGGGGGTTAAAACCTTTTGGAGAAAAAAACACGTATTATCAAAATTTTAAAGTACCTTATACCAGCGTGCTTAAAGAGGGAAGAGTTTCGCTGCACATGAATGAAGGCGGCGATGTAATACATAAGCATTATGACTATGTGAACGAATATATGCCGGGTTCTACCTCTGATTCCGGTGAAGTAACGGCTGAAATTGTTTATGCAGGCTATGGTATAACTGCCCCTGAATTGGGCTACGATGATTATAAAGATGTTGATGTGGAGGGCAAAATCATACTTATAGAACGGGAAGTGCCCCTTAATCACCGCAAGAATCCTGGGGAGTTTAAAAAGTGGACTCCTTATTCTTACCATCAGTATAAACTAAAAAACGCAGTTGAACACGGAGCTGTTGGAATGCTTTATAATTACGGTCCCCTGGCAAATCCTAATAATGCATTTAGCGAAGGATATATTTATTCACACATAGGTGATTCAGCGGTAAGAGATATTTTTGCAGGAACAGGCAGGACTCATGATGAAGTTATCAAAGAAATCAAAGAAAATTTAAAGCCTCGTTCTTTTAATACAAATAAAAAAGTTACCATTGTGAATCACACCCAACATTTTGCGAATGGACGGGGCAGTAATGTGATTGGATTTATCGAGGGTAGTGACCCTGAATTGAAAGAAGAGGCAATTGTTGTAAGCGCTCACCTGGATCATCTGGGTTATTGCCATGAGATGATTCCGGGCGCCAATGACAATGCTTCAGGTGTTGCTGCCATAATGGGTGTAGCAAGGGCACTGAAAGAACATGAGGTATCCCTAAAACGATCCGTTGTTTTTGTAGCCTTTGGTGCTGAAGAACAGGGGATATTAGGTTCTGAAATTTATGTGAAAAACGCTCCTGTTTCTCTGGAAAAGACCGTAGGACTATTGAACCTGGATGGCGTTGGAGTAGGGGATAAGATAGGTGTTACGGCAGGTAAGAATTATCCGGAACTTTTTGAGGTTGTTCAGGAAGCTAACGATGAGTATGTTCACAGAGAACTGAATCCGAATGAGTATCTGAACATTACACGACCCAGGCTTGATGCAGTGCGCTTTATGTCAGCCGGTGTGCCTTCATTGAGTTTTTACGCTTACGGGAAGAAGTCGGTATATCACAGACCCGGTGATGATGTGGATTTAATCACTCCTGAAATAATGGAGGATATGAGTCAGTTATTGTATATTTCTGTAATTAAATTAGCTAACAGGTAACAATTTTCAAAAACTTTTCGTAATATTGTTACATCAAAGTTTAACACCTCTGATTACCCTGCCGGTCCGTGCGAAATTTTCCACGTACCGGCTTTTTT
>CAZPDP010000059.1:0-17011 GCA_964585385.1 uncultured Bacteroidales bacterium | reverse complement strand
GTTTGAGTTCCGATTTTTATTCCAAAATCGGAACGAGTTTATTTTATCCATGGGTGGGGGTTCCGTAGATTTATCAAAATTTTGTTCCAGCGGTGACTTTTTTTCCTTCTTTTTTGTGTGGCAGACAAAAAAGAAGTATTCCGGATAACGGGCAATAATAGTTAACTGTATTGAAATATTAAATATAGACAATTATTATCTTCTTTCCTGCCGGGTAGTGGTACAGGTCATTTAAAAAACAAACATAAATGTATTCGAAAACCAGTTAATGGCCTGGCTATTAATAACTGCTTTGTGTATTGATTCACTCAGGCATATTTTCATAAAAAAACGGGACACCCAAATGCTTAAAATTAGATTTGATTTACAGTGAGTTATGAGGGTGTCTCGAATTAATGCGGAAAACAGGAAAAACCAGTGCGTGAGCCCGCCGGGTACCTGCTCTGCAGCCCTCCGGGTGTCCTCCCGTTTCTCTGTGGTTAAAATCTTCCATGGCCTTACCCGGCTGTAAACATACGATGACCTGGAGACATCGTATGTTAAGGCCTCGTCTGACATCCGATGTATATTTTTATCAGGTTGTTTCTTTTAAATTCGGGGGGCTTATATACTACAATATTGGTTGTTGGAGGGGAATTATTTATTATCCCCAATATATTTCGCGATAAGTTCCAGCAGCTTGATAGGCTTAACAGGTTTGGCAATATAATCGGTCATACCCATTTCTTTTGATTTCTCCATATCATCGTCTGAGGCGTAAGCAGTTTGCGAAATAACAGGTATTTCAGAATCCAGTTCGCGAATTTTTTGAGTGGCCTGATAGCCATCCATTACAGGCATTTTGATATCCATGAGTATGGCATCAATATCTTTGTGTTTTTTAAAAGTCTCTACTGCTTCCTGTCCGTTTCTGGCCAGGATGATTCGGGCATGAGTTGTTTTAATGATTTCCTCCAGGAAATGAATGTTGGCCGGTTCGTCCTCGGCTATAAGGATGGTTTTATCCGGCCAGTTGTAATAATCCAGGGTGTGTTGGGGTTTTCTTGTTTTGACCTTTTCTTTGGCAAGTTTGTATGGAAGGGTGAAATAGAATACAGAACCTTCGCCGGGTGTCGATTCTACCCAAATTTTCCCGCCTAATTTCTCCACAAGAAATTTTGAAATGGTTAGTCCGAGTCCTGCACCCCGGTAAAGCTTATCGCTGTCTTCAATTTTTCTGAAACGCTTAAAAATCCAACCGGTATGTTCTTTTCTAATTCCAATTCCGCTATCTTTCACATAAAACTGGATGTATTCCACATCAAGTATTTTGTAGCCAAATTTTACATACCCGGACTCTGTAAACTTAAGGGCATTCTCAACGAGGTTACCGAAAACCTGTTTAAAACGGTAGTAGTCGCTTTCCAGTATGATTCTCATATCCGATGATTCTTCATCGATCTGAATGTTTATGTGCTCTTTTTCCTTGATTTTTCTTGCCTCCTGAAAATGAGAAAGCAGGTCACTCATAGCTTTCTTGATGTCGCAGGGACCATAATTGATTTTAAGCTGGTTGGATTCAATTTTTGATATGTCAATGATGTTATCAATCAGCTTTTGAAGGTTGCTCCCACTGCTGAAGATCATCCTGATATATTCTTCCTTTTCTTTTTTTGCAAGTGTACTTGAAGGAGTTGTCAGCAATTCGGAAAAACCAAGAATGGCATTTAAAGGTGTCCTGATTTCATGAGAAACATTGGCCAGGAAGGCTGACTTCAGTTTATCTGATTCTTCTGCTTTTTCTTTGGCAATCTTGAGCTCTTCTTCAGCTTTATCTCTTGCTTCCTGCCTGTGTAAAACCTGGTCCAGTAAATTGTTAAAAGCATCGTAAAGGTATCCGATTTCGTCGGGGCTGCTTTTTTCAATGCGAAGGGTATAATCATTGGTGTCAGCAATTTTTCTTGTGAATTTTTCCAGTTTCAGTATGGGTTTGGAAATGAGCTGCTGCAGCCAGTAGGCAAGAATAATAATAGAAGCTATGAGGCCGGTTAAACCCAGCAGAATAATAAATATCTGTTTTTTTATCTGCCTTTGTAATATGTTGGTGGATGCTTTGACAACGATTGTTCCATAACGGTTGCCCTGGTACATTACGGGTTGGGTAACAATAAGATGCTTATCGGTAAAAAGATGACCCGGTTTATCATTAGACAGGAACTTTGGAATTTCTGTATTTTTGTCTCTTTTGTATGATGCAAAGAGCCTGTTGTTTTCATCATACAACATGCCTGCATTTACATGGGTGATGGTATCCAGGGTTGATAAAAATTCTTCTGCCTCTTCATTTCTGTTAAAGGACAAAGGACCAATGCAGGATTCTCCTATAAGATTGGTATTCATAAGCGTATTACGGAGCATTTCCTGTTTGAAGGTCTGTTTATAGTTAATAATCACAAAAGCCAGACCTGCTCCCACAACCAGCATTGAAAACACTATAATTAATACAACGATTTTGTTTCTTATGGAGATGTTTCTCAGAGGCATCCTGTTATATTTTATGGATTTAAAGGGTTAACTATTTTTGCCATATTCAGCATATAATAACTCATCTCCAGCGGAGATCGTGTCAGTGCAGACTGATTTACCTCAAAATGGAGCTTTCCGTTTTCAATAATAAAATTGATTAGAACACCCTGCTGGCTGAATCCGGGTGTGTCGGATATGCTGAGAACCGGTTTATTCCGGATCTTTTTTAAGTCATTCCGAAGACTCTTTTGTTTTTTCCTGGCAACAAATACTATCTGACAGTCCTGAATTTCCTCAAGGGACTTAATTTCCCGTACATGGACCTCTCTCTGGTAAATTTTCTGAAGACTGAAAATATCGGTAAGCGTCTTTTTAAAAGGAGTTTCCCCATAAATGTTTATTACAAAAGGATCTTTACTGCCGGTTGGGTTACATTTTTCGGGCCACTCAACAAAGCGGGTGAACTTTTCTATATAAAAAGCTTTCAGCGTGTATTCTTCGGGTTGGCTGTACAGAGAAATGGAAATAGCGGTGAGTAAAAAAGACAAAAGGATTTTTTTACCTTGAAACTGAAAATGTGTGTTGGCTTGATTAAGCATTGATGCTCTGTGTCCGTTAAAATGTGCCAATTTTAGCAAGTTTAGGGGTAAATATACAAGAAATGATGCTGATTTTCAAATGGAACTCTTCTACAAACCAGCATGTTTATTCGGTACAATTCTGGCAGATGGGATAGATTCTGCGGTCTTTCAGTACATTTTTCCTGAATTGATGATAAGGTTTATCCTTCCAGATTGAATATATGTTTTTCCTGCTGGCATTTCCCATTTTATAGGTTCCGTTTTTGTCAAAGCAACATGGGAGCACATCTCCATTATTGGCTATCACGGTAGTAAACCACAAACGACTGCATCGGGTTGTTGGTTTTTTACGAAGCGTAATGGTATTCCCGGTATTTTTATATCTGCTGTAACGGGAAGTTGCAGGGATTAGACCCGGTTTTTCCCAATAATCGTATATTTGGGCACTTTTAATTTCAGTTTTATTAACAGCCAGCTTTTTACCCAGTTTTTTTATATCAGTTATCTGATGTTCATTATAACGAAAGACAAGAAACTGTAAAATTATGAAGGGCTTTCTGCTTTTTTTCTGTTTTTTTATTTGTACAAGGGTTTCAATACCTTTTATGACTTTATCGAAATCCCCGTTTTTACGGTATTGATTGTAAGTATTTTTATCTGCGCCGTCCAGGGATATTATCAGGCGGTTAAGTCCCGCATCGATTATTTTTTCTGAATTTTGAGGTGTGAGGTAGTGCCCGTTTGTAGATACAACCGAAAAAACCCCTTTCTGATAAGCATAGGATATGATTTTCCCGAAATGGGGATGAAGGAAAGGTTCACCCTGGAAAAAAAGTTGAAGCCAGGCTGTATAAGGATAAATTTCATCCATGATTTGCTGGTACAGTTGCAATGGAATATTTTGTTTTGGCCTCTGAAGGGTATTCTTTCCAGCCGGGCATTCCGGGCAGTTCAGATTACAATGTGCAGTAGGCTCAATGGATACCGTAAACGGTTTACCCCATAATACTGGCTTTTTGATAAGTGATGAAAGAATATAACTAGCATAAATAGCCAGAATATTCCTTAGCTTACGGAAAGTTAGGCTTTTAAGAAAATACAACGCATCAAAAAACACAACCTGTTTATTAGTTTGCATTCAGAATTTGCAGGAGTTCATCCAGTTTGGGCGTAAGGATGATTTCTGTTCTTCTGTTTCTTCTTTTGGCTGCTTCGGAATTATTGGGTTCAAGAGGCAGATACTTGCTCCTGCCTGCCGCAATAATTCTTTCGCCTGCAATATTGGAGTGCTTCGTTAAGATCCTGACAACCGCTGTGGCTCTCTTAACGCTTAGGTCCCAGTTGTCCTTGACGGCTTCATCACTGATGTATGGAACATTGTCCGTGTGTCCCTCTACCATGATGTTGATGTCTTTGTTCTTTTCGAGCACTTTAGCAAGTTTTTTCAGTGCCTCTCTTCCGGTCTGGTCTATTTGGGTGCTGCCCGACTGGAACAGGAGCTTTTCTTCCAGGGAGACATACACCTTGCCGTTTTTAATGTGCACATCCAGGCCTTGTCCCTCAAAGCCCAATAAAGCATTGGAGACTTTATTTTTGATAGCCTGAACCACCGAATCTTTTTGGTTTAAAATTCTTTCAAGCTCTACCAGTCTTTGCTGCTTATTTTCCAGTTCGTTGCGCAGTTGTTTCAGGTTTCTTCTTTCATCATTCAGGTTGTTCTCCACCTCTCTGAGCCTGTCTTCCTTGGCCTGGAGTTGCTCCTGGCTGTTTTGGATTTCCCTGAGCAATTCTCTCGTCTCAGTAGTGGTTCCTTTTAGCAGTTTTTCCTGGGTTTCTTTTAAAGATTGATATTTATTTTCCAGCTTTTCATTTTCTTTTTTATAGAAAGTGACTCGTTTTGCCCTGTCAACACTGTCTTCCTGAAACCTGTCCAGCCTCTCTTCAAGTACATTCAGGCGGGATTTCATCTCCTTATTTTCCACTTCCATTTCCCTTTTCTGACTTTTTACCTTTTCCAACTCTTCTGTACAGTCATTCTTTTTTTTCTGGAGTGTCTGAAACTCCTTTTTGGGGACACATGACGTAATTATTATAATGCCGAGGAGAAAAATTTTTAATTTCATAGGTATCTTTTTCTGTATATGCGAAATAACAAAGATAAAAAATAAGTTAGTCTTATTGAGTTTTTCTTTGAATTAAAATAATTCTTAATTTTGACTTATATTTATGTAATCAAAAGCTGTGTATGTCAGATTCATATAAAATCCTGAACCAGGTTAAAGGCCCGATTGACCTGAAATATTTGAAAGAGCTTGAACTTCTTGAGCTAAGCAAAGAATTGCGTCGATTTATCATTGAACAGGTAGCTGAAAATCCCGGGCACTTTGGGGCGAGCCTGGGTGTGGTTGAATTGACCGTGGCTTTGCACCATGTTTTTAATACACCTTACGACAAAATAATTTGGGATGTAGGCCATCAGGCATACGGGCATAAGATCCTAACGGGCCGAAGAGATGTTTTTCATACCAACAGAAAATACAAAGGTATTTCGGGTTTTCCTAATCCCATGGAAAGTGAATACGATGCTTTTGGAGTAGGCCATGCTTCAACGTCTATTTCTGCTGCTCTTGGACTGGCAAAAGCTTCTGAGCTTAAGAAAATGAATGACAGGCAGGTTGTGGCTGTTATTGGTGACGGAGCCATGACAGGCGGGCTGGCTTTCGAAGGCCTGAACAATGCCGGAACAGAAAATTCCAACCTGCTGGTTATTCTGAATGACAACAACATGGCTATCGACCCTAATGTAGGTGCTTTAAAGGAATATTTGCTGGATATTACCACTTCAAAAACTTACAACCGGTTCAAAGATGAGGTGTGGCATTTGCTGGGTAAAATCAGTAAGCTGGGACCCAACTACCAAAAAATTGTCCAGCAACTGGAGCATGCAGTGAAAACAGCCGTGCTGAAACAGTCTAACTTCTTTGAGGGGTTGAATTTCAGGTATTTCGGACCTGTTGACGGGCATGATGTGGTTTACCTTTCAAAGATACTCGAGGACCTTAAATATATTAAAGGGCCCAAGCTATTGCATTGCATTACCAAAAAAGGAAAAGGCTTCAAACAGGCAGAAATAAATCAAACCGCATGGCACCGGTCGCCCGGCAAGTTTGACAAAACCACAGGGAAATTATTCCAGGTCAAAAAGGATACTTCCCAGCCTCCCAAATACCAGGATGTTTTTGGCCAAACCATCATTGAGCTTGCCGAAAAAAATAAGGAGATAATAGGTGTAACGCCAGCTATGCCTACAGGCTCTTCTCTGAACCTGATGATGGAAAAAATGCCTGACAGAGCATTTGATGTGGGTATTGCCGAGGCTCATGCTGTAACTTTTTCAGCTGCCATGGCTATCGATGGGATGAAACCTTTTTGCAACATTTATTCAACCTTCATGCAGAGAGCCTTCGACCAGGTTGTGCACGATGTGGCCCTTCAAAATCTGAATGTTATATTTTGCCTGGACCGCGGCGGACTGGTAGGGAGTGATGGAGCAACCCATCATGGTGTGCTGGATTTGGTATTCATGCGTTCTGTACCCAATGTTACGGTTTCTGCGCCTATGAATGAAGTTGAGCTGAGAAACCTTATGTATACAGCTCAATTGGATAACAAAGGGCCTTTTGCTATTCGTTATCCCAGGGGCAGGGGCGTTACTGCGGACTGGAAGCAACCGATGCAGGAAATAATAGTGGGGAAAGGTCGCAAACTAAGGGATGGTGATGATCTAGCCATACTTAGTATTGGGCATGTCGGTAATTTTGCAGGGGAAGCAATAGAGGAACTCGAAGCTCAGAACTACAACATAGCCCATTATGATATGCGCTTTGTTAAACCGCTTGACGAACAACTTCTCCATGAAGTGGGAAGAAAATATAAGCACATAATCACGGTTGAAGACGGAACCATTAAAGGGGGGTTTGGAAGCGCAGTTCTTGAATTTCTCAATGAAAACGGATACAAAACGTTAGTGAAAAGACTGGGCGTGCCCGACCGGTTTATTGAACATGGCACCCAGGAAGAATTGTACAGAGAATGCGGTTATGATGTACAAGGCATCATAAAAGAAATAAAGACCCTGATTAAACCTAAAGTTCTCTCTAACGCAGGATAATGTTAATCCTGCTTTTTATACTGCATAATTATGGTAAAGCAAATTACCATTGAGGAATTTTTAGAATTAAGAAAAAGCATACCTGTAATTGATGTACGCAGCCCTGGTGAATTTGAAAAGGGACACATCCCCGGTGCGTATAATATCCCCCTATTTTCCAATGAGGAAAGGGCTCGTGTTGGTATTGCCTATAAGAAACAGGGCAAGCAGGAAGCAATCAAACTGGGCCTGGAAATAGTGGGTCCAAAGATGCGCACAATGGCCGAAGAAGGCAAAAAAATTGCAGGAGCACAGGAAGAATTGCTCGTCTATTGCTGGAGGGGAGGAATGCGTAGCGCCAATATGGCCTGGCTTTTTAGCCGGCTGGGTATCCAATGCCGTGTGATGGAGGGAGGATACAAGGCTTTCCGAAGATACGGGAGAGAGCTTATAAGGCAGAATAAAAATCTAATTGTGCTTGGTGGGATGACAGGAAGCGGAAAGACAGACATACTGGATGAATTAAATAAAATGGGAGAACAGGTCCTTAACCTGGAATACCTGGCTCACCATAAAGGTTCCGCATTTGGTTCAATAGGTGAAGAAGAGCAGTATCCAACCGAACACTTTGAAAACCTCATTTTTGACCAATATACACGGTTAGATTTCAACAGACCGGTCTGGGTGGAAGATGAAAGCAAAAAAATAGGTAAGAACATCATCCCCGATGAGTTGTATGCAATGATACGCCAAAGCCCGGTTATTAAAGTGAATTTGCCCAAGGAAAAACGGGTCGGGAGACTCGTAAAACAGTACACCGAATATGGAGATACCCTGCTGAAAGAATCCATTGAGAAAATCGATAAACGGCTCGGGTATGAAAATGCCAGGGATGCCATCAGGGCTATTGATATTCGGGACTATCATAAGGCTGCTCGTATTGTGCTGAATTACTACGACAAATCTTACAATTATGGGTTAAGCAAAAGAGATCCTGCCACTGTATATGAATTGATAATTCAAGAAGATAATCCCAAGCAAAATGCCAATTTGGTAAAAGAGTACGCCCTTAATAATATAATGATACTCAGCTTTTGATTTTAGTTATTATTTAGAAAAGTTGCTTAAGAGCCATATCTATTGTCTGAAGTACTTCCAGATTTACCCTGATTCGCAATTTTTAATTCATCAAAAATAATTGACAATCTTGTTTGAACTTTATATCTTTGGTATACGTATAATTTTTTAACCCGAATAATTCACAAATTATTCCTGTCTCCGACAGCTACGGCGGACCAAGGGGTTAATACCGCCTTGCGTTACAGGCTCTGCATTTAATTCATATATTAATTAATTTATGAATAAGGCAGGTTAGCTTTAAGAAAACCTTAAAAATTAATTCATATGAAAAAGTTTTACCTCACCTTAAGTTTGCTTGTGGTTTTTATTACCGGAGCACTGGCTCAGACTGCACTTGAGAACTACTATCATACTTTTAAACCGGGCGACGAACATCATTTTATTCTGACAAACAAAGTTGAAGAAGGCAATGCCGGGTATGATGTGGTTTGGGATTTCTCCGGACTGAAAAAGAAATCGGAGCTGAAAAGTCACATGTTACTGACTTCCAAAGTGGAAAAATCTGCCCAGTTTCCGAAAGCCAACATTGTACTGGAAGAATACGGGAACCATTTCTATTTCCAGATGAGCGGAAATTCAATGAAACATTACGGAACCGTAACCGAAAATTCTGTCATTAACTATGAAAAACCAGCTGTGAAGATGGTTTATCCGTTTGAATATGGGGAATCCAGGGGAGGAGAGATTTCCGGTACCCTTAAAACTTCAAGTGGAGAGAGAGAATTTACAGGAAGCTACCACATTGAAGTGGATGGATATGGAAAGCTTATTTTACCTAGGGGAGTGGAAATTGATGATGCGGTAAGATTAAAGACAGTAAAATCGAAAAAATATGAAAACTCTTCTCATACTTCAACCATTGTGAGTTATAAATGGTATTGCCAGCCTGTTCGGTATCCAATTCTTACCATCATCAAGAGTGTACAGCCTAACAGGACGTATACAATGAAAACCGCCTATTATGCTGATGCCGGAGCCATTGCCAACAGCCAGGCAGAAGCTTCTGTAAAAGAAGATAAGATGCAGGTTTCAGGTGATATCAAAGTATATCCCAATCCATTCGGTAAAACATTTAATGTGGACTATTCTCTTGCTGAGAAGGGCGATGTAAGAATTACCATATTTGATAATACCGGTAAGATGATGAAGGACCTCACTCTGAAAGATCAGTCTGCTGGTGCTTATACACAAATTGTAACAGCGGATGAGGATAAGTTTGTGAACGGCATCTACCATGTGAAAATAAAAGCAGGAAACAAAGAGATAAAGCAGCGGATCGTTAAAATGGAATAAAAGAATTATGCTGTCTCAAAAGTCCTTTATTTAAGGGTTCATGCGAGGATCGCCAGGTTAAAAACCCAAAGACCGCAAAGAAAGGTTGATTTGTTTCCCATTCTTTGCAGTCTTTGGGTTTTCTCTGTACCCTTTGCGAGAACATATTCACATTAATTATGGGTACAGTCTTGTATATTTTTTAATAGTGGAAAAAAGAATTGCTTTTGAGCTGCGAGCTGTCAAAACCCGAATATCTTTCAGCAATTTGTTCGATCGTATCGTAAAGTTCCTTTTCATCAAGCGAAGTAACCAGTTTTTGCCGGGTTTCTTTAAAATTAGGCAGCCCTTTGAAATAGTTTGAAAGATGTCTTCGCATTTCCCGTATGCCTCTCGGGTATCCTTTCCATTCTATGGATTTCTGCAAATGTTTTTTAGCTATAGCCACTTTTTCTTCGATGGGCGGTTCTTTAGGGAGTTCTCCTGTTTTAAAGTAATCCTTAATTTGCTTAAACAACCAGGGTTTCCCCACAGTAGCCCTGCCAATCATTATCCCGTCAACATTGTATTGCCTGAAAGCTTTCAAAGCATCTTCAGGTGTTCGGATATCTCCATTACCAATGACAGGCATTTCAATATCCGGGTGGTTTGTCACTTCAGCTATCACGTCCCAGTCCGCTTCTCCCTGGTACATCTGGGCTTTTGTTCGGCCGTGAATGGAGAGCAATTTTATGCCGGCATCCTGAAGCCTTTTAGCCGTGTCCAGGACATTAATGCTATTGTGGTCCCATCCAATCCGTGTTTTGGCAGTTACAGGCAAACGCGTTGCTTCCACAATTTGTTCTGCCATTTCAATCATAAGCGGTATATTTTTAAGCAAACCCGCTCCTGCGCCACGGTGAGCAATTTTTTTCACCGGACAGCCGAAATTCAAATCGATAAAATCCGGGTGCGTTTCTTCAGCCATTTTGGCCGCTTCAACCATTGCCTCAATCCTGTGACCATATATCTGAACGCCAAAGGGCCTCTCGAATTCATCTATCTGCATCTTTTTATGGCTTTTTTCGCAGTCACGAATCAAACCTTCTGAGGCAATGAATTCCGATATCATCACATCCACCCCATATTCTTTGCAAACATGACGGAACGATTGATCCGTTATATCTTCCATGGGAGCCAAAAAAAGAGGCCTTTCCGGGATTTCTATGTTTCCGATTTTTATCAATACAACTTTTAATTAAATTTAGAGCGCAAAAATAATAACTTTTAATAAGGTTTTCATGAAAAGTCCACTCAACCATCATCCTTTTACACAACTGATTACTCTGATAATTATTATGCTTTTCAGTCTCCTTATGCTCAGTCTAATTGGATTGTTACTGGCAATCCCGCTTTTTGGTATTTCTGTCCAGGAAATTTTCCAGAACCTTAATGCTGCTGAACTGGATAACAACCTTATGCTTTTCAAATATCTTCAATCCTTCCAGACCCTTGGACTTTTTGTGGTCCCTCCTTTGCTGTTTGCATGGTTATACGGGAAAGACATTTTTCAATACCTTAATGCCCGGGAAAAACCTGATTTAGCTTCCCTGGTATTCGTGGTGCTTATTCTTTTTATAGGAATTCCCTTTATTGGTTATCTGGGGAAAATCAATCAGGCTGTGGAATTACCCGAATTTTTAAAGCATGCCGAGCAGTGGCTGATGCAGAGGGAAATGAAAGCTGAAGAATTAACAGATAAGTTCTTGCGGGGGAAAACCCCAACCGATCTGGTACTGAATCTTGTACTGGTAGCTGTTTTGCCGGCTATCGGAGAAGAATTTTTATTCAGGGGTGTATTACAGCGATTGATGTTGAGGTGGACAAAAAATGTGCATTGGGCTGTACTGATTACTGCATTTGCCTTCAGCGCTATGCATATTCAGTTTTACGGCTTTTTACCCCGATTCTTTCTGGGTCTGATTTTCGGGTACTTTCTTGTCTGGAGCGGTACTGTCTGGCTTCCTGTGCTGGCCCATTTTGTAAACAATGGGATTGCAGTCGTTTATTATTACTACATGCAAAATCAGACCGATATAACTTATAATGATTTCAGTGGCTATGATATACCCATCCTTGTTGTCATGTTTAGCCTGGCCGGAGTCCTTTACTTTTGCTATCTGCTTTATTCAAATGAAAGAAAACTAAGAGGCGAATGAGCTTTCGTCGAATCCGAATAAGTTGATGCGGCCCAGTTCATTTTTCCGGTAAACATAAACCACCCCGTATTCGCTTGCTTTTTCCCGTTTGATGTCTTCGGGTTTATCTTCATAGTAACCTTCCACTTCATTCCAGATATTTACGATGATTTGATCAGCCTCTTTTCTGAGTTCCTGAATATGATTCGCTGCTCTGGCATGATTTTCCTGGAGTTTTTTCTGGAACCGGTAAGCTTCCGCAAAATTGTCGTAGTTAACCCTTACCACGGCAATAGTTGGATTGGTGACCGGTGGTAATCCTTTCAGCTTTCGCTGGGCTTCTCCTTCTATTAGTTTTTTGCCCCAGTCTAAAAGTTCCTGTTCTGTATTCAGGGAAGGTAGTTTTTTGCTGTTTTCAGGGAGCCCGTAATAAGACCTTGTATTGCCCGGCATTTCTCCGCGCATAATTGACATATTCACTACCTGGATAAAATGGGAGATGTATAGTTTGGCTTTTTTCAGTTTTTTGCTGTATTCTTTGTGATCTTTGGTCTGGATTTTATAGGTGTTGTGATATTCGGTAATGGCCTTTTCGTATTTTGGAAGAAAAGAGCTCAGGCGCTGTAAAGTTTCCTGACTAAAAGCCAGATTGAAAGGAGGGATGTCTTTTCCCTTCTCATGTGCAGTTTTTAAGGCTTTTAAGCGCGATTTGTCGGTGTTTGGAAGTCTTCTGTAGGGCATAGGTTGACATTGTTAATGAGTTGTTCATAAAGTGCGAATATAGGAAAATTTTTTTAATATATCCTTATTCGCAAGCAATTTGTTTATCAATATTTGTTTGATAATTAATTGTATACAGCTACAATGCAGTTAAGTGCCCGTTTGTGGTTGCGTTTGTTAATAATTTTTTTTCAGGCTTTCCTAAAATTGAATTCAAAAGACCTAACCCTAATAATTCAAGAAGGTAAAACTCTAATATATGGTTGATAACTTAAATATTATTACTTCTTCCTTTGTGTATCTTAGATTTTTAGAGTCTTAGTGGCATTCTCTTTCTGCCACGAAGGCACAAAGACACAAAGCAACCACAAAGAGAGTTATAGCTAAATCTCAACCATGTTTTAGAATTTAAAGTTCAAGAATTATTCCTGTCTCCGGGGAAAATGCATTAGAGGACTGTTAATTTCAATAATTATGCAGAATCTGTGCTAAAAGCCGGGAGCATTCCTTGTTAAACCGGATCATTTCGTTTTCTTTTTCGATTTTTGCCAGGTTGCCGGCTCTTTCCATGCCCCCGAAGTAGGTGCGGTAAAATATGCCCAGTCCGGCTACATATCCTGTAAAATAGTATCCATACCAAATCTGGTGCACTCCAAATCCCAAAACGGATGCATTTATGAGGAAACTGGCAGCTCCTTCCCAGAAATGCCCTGCATACCATTGTCCGGTTCCCGGGATGAAACGCGATAAATTACTTGCGGTTTCTTCTGAATAATTTTTGGGCAGGTTTTCTTCTTCATATAATATTGCCATGCTGTCTACCCATTGTTGCTTTTTGCTGTCAGTTAATGGAAGTGAAAGAATCCATTCACTGAATGTTTGGGTGGCTTCCTGCCATTCCCTGTTGTAATTCAGAATGATAATTTTCAGGGGTAAAATAGTCCTGTATTGCCCGGCTGGCATTTTTTCAGCTTGCATTCTTTCTATATTCCATAAAGCTTCCTGAGGTTGCTGGTTTAGATACAGGTTAAAGGCTTTTTCATAAAGCACTTTTGTTACCAGCGTATCATGGACATTGAATAAGTTGATTCTGTTGAGGGCATCCAGGGCATCGTTGTAACGACTCAATTGCCTGTAACACAAAGCCTTTTTGAGCCTGGCAATTCTCAGGATTTCCGTTTCCGGTTGATTGTAGATTGCTCTTTCATATTCAATGGATGCTTCAAAAAATTTCCTTTCAGCAAACAAATCATTGGCCTTTTGCAAGGGTTTTTGCTGCGCCGGGAGGTTAATTGAAAACGTTCCGCAAAGGAATATGCAGATTAAAAAGAATTTTGTTGTTGTATCCTTTTTGAAATTCATCTTCTGTAATTTTTACTGAAAAATAGGATCCGTATATGTTTCCAATATAGAATGCACTGAAAACAGCGCCAAAAAACAGGGTTTTAATATCTGTAGGGCCCTTCTTCCTGTAATTCTCCCAGGTAACAAATCCCAGCCCTCCAACTGTCAATAAGGACGATATCCCGCTGCCTGTTTCACCGGCGTATATCTTTCCGCTTCCCGGGATAATACCAGACATAATACTGGCTAAAACAGGAGATTTATGATTGTGATGTCGTAAATCCGTGGCGTATTGATTCAACTGTGCAGATTCTTCTGCAACAGCATAGTAATTGGTATCCACCCTGTTCATCTGGTGGTCAAATTCCTTGTAGTTTCTGTTCAGCAAAGCAAGCCCTGCCTTTTCGAAATGCTTTAATGTCTGAAGGTTTTTTTCTTCGGTTTCGACTGTATCTAATACATCCAGGGATTTGTCGTAATTTTCTATATGCATCCAACTGTAGGCTGCAAAAAAATGTGATTTGTGATAGAACGGGCTGGACAGGCTAACCCTGCTCAATTCCTGTGCCGATTGAAACAATTTTTTCTGTGAATACAGACTCCAACCTTTAAAATAATGCAAACTATCCTGTAGCGATAGCTTTAGTTTTCTGAAATTTTTTTGATTGCTGAGAAATAAAACTTCTTTGTAAAATTCTTTATTCAGCAAATATTCCAGGAATTCTGAATCGGGCTTTTGCTGTGTGAACCCCTGAATAGTAATCAGAGAAAAAACTACAATTATCAATTTCTTCATTTATAAAGATCTATAGGGTCTTCTGATTTATGAGTTTTGGGATTTACAGACATTGGGTGAATATCCAGTCCTGCAACTTTATTGCAGCGTGTAAGCCTGTCGGCAGAAAGGAAAACACCTTTAAACAGGCCATAATGGGCAATTGACCTTTTACTGAATTCGGAACAGGAGGGATGATATAGACATGATGCTGAGAATTGCTGGGAAAAGGCGTTCTGGTATAGATAGAGCAAACCGCCCAGGGTCAGGCTTACCGGGTTGTATTTTACCACGGCACTCTTTTCGTCTTTGAAAATATAGTCGCGTTTGTAAAAATGCGCTTTTGTCTTCCTGGATTGCCGGACAAATTCCATATCAGCCGCAGGGTTAATTTTTTGGGCTGACAATGGAGCATCAGCAAGAATAACTATTGTGATAATGAACACGGGCAATACAAGAATTTTATCGGGCAATTTTTGCATCGTCAGGTATTTTGAAATTCAGGTAATAGGGGTCAACATCTTCATTTTGACGAATGTCTGAAAATATTGTTCTTTTGATGATGGAATCGTTTTGCGATCGATAGGTTATTTCTGTTATTTTTTTGGGCAACATGAATCTTTGTCCTCTGAAATAATCGCTATAGTATATTTTCCGTATAATTTCGTTTTTATTGTTGTAATAAGCTGAATAAATGGGCAGCATGTTTTCAAATACGATTTCTACTTTGCTGATAAGTTTTATAGAAGGAGGAGAAGACCATGTAGTAACCATATATCCTTCGTCATATTTTGTGTCGGACAGGGTAAAGCCTTCTTTTTTTAAACCGAGGTCTTCCGTAAGGTTGTTTACAAAATAGTATAACAGCTCATTCTGGGATGAAAAGTAAAAATCCTGCTTGATGTTTACTTTGTTTTTCCCGGGAAAGTATATTTTCATCTCCCCTTTTCTGTTGGTAATTTTAATGAATTCCTGTGGTTCAGTATAATGCGTTACAAAAGTTCCTTCATCTGTAGAGTAATAGCAATCCGCATGAGCGGTTTGTTTCTGGTTTTCTTTTAGAATCTGGCTTTTTTTATGCACACTGACTTTTTGGACCTGTCCCGGTGAAAAATTAATAAACGCAGGAAAAAAAACAATCAATAAAGCGTAACCTTTATATCCCATAAGTTTTGTTCTGAAAAGAAATTTAAATAATGAGACTGTCTAAAAAGGATATTTAATCTTTTTCACGCAAAGTACAGTAAAGATTTACGCAAATCGCTTTAAGATAAATTACCTGGTATTCAGTTTTTGTGGATAAGACGTGCCGTTAGCAGTCATTGCGCGAACATTTTATTTTGACTTTTTAGACAACCTCATATTAATAATAGTTCTATGCCCACATAAAGAATTTTGGATTGTCAACATATTTTGATATGTCGTCGTAATCAATAGCGAGCATGATAAGGTCAATCAATGGCACAATACCGACAATACCACCGCAGGTTAAAATATAACCAATACCGGTCATAGTTTTTGTACCCAGATAGAAACGGTGAACACCAAGACCACCTAAAAAGAAGTCAAGTAAAATCGCTACCATTGGATCTTTTTCAGCCATTGTCATTGTTGCAATGTCCGGGTTGGCAGTTGTGGTTTCCGCGAGGAAACTAAAGTCAGCTTCAGTAGCTGATTCGAACAAGGCGTCCACCTTTTCTTCGTTCAGCTTATACTTTGAAGCTTCTGCCTGTTGCGCAAATATTGCAGTTAGAGATAAAACAACTGCAATCATTAAAAACTTTTTCATAAGCATTTAAATTTAGTGTTAGTAAAGCAATTTCGAGTATCAAACATTATACCAACTAAGATAATGTATGAGACTCTATTTTTCAAATATATGTATAATTTTCTTTATGGAGATATTTCCATGACGGGATTATTACCGGAGGGCATAAAAATAATATTTGCAGAAATCTTTACTTTCTATTTCATTTTATTTTACGGGTTTAAATAATAAACAATTTAGTTATTTTGCCTTTATTTTAAAAATTAAGGGTCTGTTAATTATTGATTCTACAACTTTACGGAACAGAAATTTGCTTTGAATCTATTAAAATCCGCATGTATTACCATTATGCTGGTTTTCCTTATTATTATTTTCGACCAGGAGATCGCTCCTTCTCATTAGTAAAACTACGAAGGAGAAGCTTCGCTAAGTCGTCTCTCACAATAGATGGAAACTAAAAAAGCCACAGTTGAAATAAAATTTTGATAAATTTTTCGAGTTTCATTGCCAGAGCTTTACTTTCACCAGTTTGATAAGCCATTTTCATTTTCCATGGTTTATATTTTGAAGTATAGTAAT
>CAZPDP010000058.1:0-17467 GCA_964585385.1 uncultured Bacteroidales bacterium | reverse complement strand
AATTATGAATTAAAGTATGGCACTATAATTAACTCAATCAACTAAACTCACTCGATTGCCTCGTAAATAGCCTTCTGAATGCGGGTTCTGACATCATCTTCAATAAGCTTCCGGTTGTCCTGGTCGGGATGAATTCTGTTTGAGAGAAAAATATAGACCACTTTTTCATCTCTGTCAGCCCAGGCGATTGTACCTGTAAAGCCTGAGTGACCGAAACTATTGGATGAAATACCGCTGAAGGTGGGACCGGGTTTATCTTCTTCCGACACCGGTTTATCAAAACCTATTCCACGGCGATTGCCGTTGGTTTCATCAAATGGACTGTCTGTAAATTTGTTGAGGGTTGAATCTTCGAAAAAGCGTTTTCCGCCGTAAGTACCCCCGTTCAGATACATCTGCATTATCTTACCTAAATCATTGGCATTGGAAAAAACTCCGGCATGACCACACACACCGCCAAGCATAGCAGTACCAGGATCATGGACGTAACCCTGTAGCAACTGCTTTCGGAAGATCATATCATTTTCGGTAGGAACAATAGAACTTTTGGAAAATTTTCTCAGGGGAAGAAAAGTCATACGGGTTGCTCCAAGAGGTTTATAGAACATATCATCAACAAAATCCTCCATAGGTTTACCTGCAAAATCTTCAATAACCTGGTAAAAATAATAATATCCCAGGTCACTGTACTTATACTCATTATTTTCTCTCAGTTCTGAATCATCTATCGTTTTGAATACTGAATCTTTATAAGCTTTATTCTGAAAAAGACCATCAGCAATCTGGATAGAGTATACTTCTGATGGCGTATAGGAAAAGATATTCTCTTTAAACCTGAAATTCTTTGCTATATATGAGTGTGCCCCGATTTTAAAAGGGTAGCCTTCTGAAAACTTTTTACTGATTAGAGGTTTATCCTGATAAAGTGTTTCCATAGTGCTTTGGTAAAAGGGAATCCAGCTTTTCAGCCTTGCCTGGTGGGTAAGAATATCCTTAATTCTCAGCCCTGATTTGTTGGTCTTATTCAGTCTGGGCATGAACTTCCCCAGAGTATCGTCCAGTTTTATCCTTCCTTCTTCGTAATATTTCATAATTGAAGGCACGGTGGAAACAATTTTAGTGACAGAGGCAATATCATATAAATCCTTCCAATCTACTTTTTTCTTCTTCAAATAAGTATGATAACCAAAAGATTTGTTGTAAACCACGTTCCCGTTACGTGCTACAAAAATCTGACAACCAGGAGTTGCCTGTCCTTTAATGGCTTCGGATACTAAAGAATCCACCTTTCTGAGTTTCTCAGAAGACATGCCTGCATGTTCCGGTAATGTATAGCGCAACCTTATGCTTTTTTCTATAGTCTCACCCTTTCCTGAGGGATAATCCGGACCTATCGATACAGGTAATCTTCCTGTTACAGGGAATCCTCCAAAAACGGCCTGTGCAGCAACATGCTGTACATGTGGATCATCTGAATAGGCTGACAGGACAGCCTGGTAATTTGATAAATCTTTATCCTGCAATGCGTAAGGATTTCCAAAATGGATAAGAACTACCCGGGTTCGCTGGCTTAACTGCCTGAGGAATTCAAAATACTCTTCTTTCAGGCCGTAATTCCTGTAAGGTCTTTCATTAGTCCCCATCAATCCGGCTACTACAAGATTGTACCCGCCCAGTTCTTTAATCAGAGTAATGTCTGGTTCTGTTCCTGCATTATAGTGATTAAGGTCTGTATACAAATCAAGTGTTTCTGTGAAAGAATTTGCTTCAGTCTCCAATCCTATTGTTAATGAGGCAATCTTTAAAGTGTCCGGACCTTTTAGGGGCAAAGTGGAATTTGTGTTCTTCAACAAAGTAAGTGAATGTTCTGTAAGCTTTCTGAGAGTTACCTCATATTCTGGTTTATGAAGATCAGGATAGAGGCTGTCTGTTTCAACCGATTTGCCATCTTTCCCTCTTTTTTGGTGAGGCAATTGGTCTAACCCAGCCCAGTATTTGAATGCCAGAATACGTTTGCAGCTCTCATTAATTCTTTGTTCGCTTATTTCTCCCCTCCGTATCTTCTTCTTTATGTATGAAATGGCTTCCGGCACATCCTGCGGATAGAGCAGAACATCATTTCCCGCTTTTAATGCCTCAAACTCAATTTCACCTGCATCAAAATAATGGGTCACTCCCTTCATATTGAGTGCATCGGTAAATACCAGTCCATTGAAACCCAGTTTCTCTCTAAGAATGTTGCTAACAATGTTTTTCGACAGTGTTGTGGGCCTGTTGGGTTCATCAATTAATGACGGGATGTTAAGGTGAGCCACCATTACCCCTCCAACCCCATTGTTTATCAAACGCTTAAAAGGGTAGAGTTCAAGACTGTCAATGCGTAAGGAATCATGTTTGATAACCGGCAGGGTTTTATGTGAATCCCTGTCAGTATCTCCATGACCCGGAAAATGCTTGGCAACAGCCATCACTCTTCTGTCCTGCAAACCATTCGTATAAGCTATTCCTTTTCGCGCCACATTATACTTGTCTTCTCCAAAAGAGCGACTACCAATAACCGGGTTATCCGGGTTATTGTTCACATCCACCACCGGTGCAAAGTTAATATGAACCCCGGTTCTTCTAAGCTGCTCCCCAATATCCAGCCCCATTTTATAAATGAGAGAATCATCCTGAACAGACCCGAGAGCCATCTGCCGGGGATAACTGATACTGCTGTCCAGTCGCATTCCCAATCCCCATTCCGCATCCATAGCAATCATAAGGGGTACATCTGAGTTGTACTGATAAATATTGGTCAGTTTAGCCTGTTTACCTGGTGCACCCTGGAAAAAGATAAGTCCACCGATATGATATTTCTTTATCAGTCTTAAAATATGTTGGGTATGTTCCGGACCTTTGTTTGAATAAGCCGAAACCATGAACAACTGCCCTATCTTTTGATTAAGAGAAAGTTCATTAAAAACACTGTCCACCCATGACGACTCAAGAGGCAATAAAGAAGGGGTTGAAGTACGGTTTTTTTCGTTATCTGATGGGAAAGTAGTACTGGAAAATAAAACCCCAATGAATAATAGCAGTAACATTTTCATCAGGAAGGAAGAGACAGGTCTGTTCATATTGTTCGTTTTTTAGATATCCAAATATACTTAATTTTCCTCAATATAAAATGAGATAATGCAGATGAGTAAAGAGATTCCTTATAATTCATTAATTATTAACAATTTTTTCATAAATTGGTTAGAATTATTTTACGAACCAAAACCAAAAAAGATAGCATTATGAAACGTATTTTTATGTTTTTTCTTATGATGTTCGTAACAGGATTGATGGCATCCAGCGGACAGGAAGAAGGCAGATTGTTACGATTCCCCGCCATTCATGGAGACCAGATAGTATTTTCCTATGCAGGAGACCTGTATACGGTGGATGCTGAAGGTGGAACTTCCCGGAGGCTGACTTCTCACAAAGGCTATGAAATGTTTCCCCGTTTCTCTCCAGATGGCAGCATGATTGCCTTCACCGGGCAATATGACGGGAATACCGAAGTTTTTGTCATACCTGCTGAAGGAGGAAAACCCAAAAGACTCACTCACACGGCCACGTTAAGCAGGGATGATGTAGCCGACCGCATGGGGCCCAACAACATTGTAATGACCTGGACACCTGATGGACAACACATTGTTTACCGTTCCCGAAAAGAATCTTTCAATTCTTTCAAAGGAAAATTGTATAAAGTACCTGTTGATGGAGGCCTGTCAGAGCAGTTGCCTTTCCCGGAAGGAGGTTTCTGCAGCTATTCACCGGATGGAAAAAAACTTGCATACAACAGGGTATTCCGTGAATTCCGGACCTGGAAACACTATAAAGGAGGTATGGCCGATGACGTGTGGATTCACGATTTTGAAACCCACGAAACAAAAGCCATAACGGAGCATGAAGCCCAGGACATTATTCCTATGTGGAGTGGAAACAAAATATTCTTTGCTTCCGACAGGGACTGGAGGATGAACTTATATTCCTATGACACAGAAACCGAAACGGTTAAAAAAGTAACCCATTTTGAAGAATACGATGTAAAATTCCCATCTCCCGGTGATAAATATATCGTCTTTGAAAACGGTGGTTACATTTACAAAATGAATACCGAAACAGAAGAAGTAAGTAAAGTTTCCATACAAATCAAAAACGACCAGCTTGCCAGCCGAAATGAGATAGTAGACGCTACTGAGCACATTCAGAATGCCGGTCTCTCACCCAACGGCAATCGTGCAGTATTCAGCGCCCGTGGCGACATCTTTTCTGTGCCTGGCAAAAAAGGCATCACCTATAACCTCACAAAAACCTCAGGAGTGCATGAAAAAGATGCAAAATGGTCGCCAGACGGAAAACACGTTGCTTATCTTTCCGACAAAACAGGCGAATTTCAAATCTACATACAGGATAAAGATGATGAAAAAGCTCCGGTTCAACTGACCAACGGAACAAAAAATTACAAATATGCACTGGAATGGTCACCTGACAGCAAAAAAATTATGTGGAGCAATTCCGAGTTTCAGCTTAAATATATAGATACGGAAAGCAAGGAAGTTACTACAGTGGATGAAGGCAAACGCGATGATATCAGGAGCTACAATTGGTCACCCGACAGCCGGTGGATTACCTACTCCAAGGAATCAGACAATGACATGTCGGTCGTCTGGGTTTATAATACCGAAACAAAAGATAAGTTTAAAGTTACCGAAGGCTGGTATAGCTCCGGCGGTGCAACATTTTCAAGCGATGGCAAATACCTGGTATTTGGCTCGCAACGTACCTTTGACCCGATTTACAGCCAGGTTGAATGGAATTATGCCTACAACAATATGGAGAAGATCTATCTTGTAACCTTGCAGAAGTCTACTCCTTCCCCCTTTGAGCCTGAAAATGATAAAGTGGAAACCGACGGTTCAGATAAAAAAGGCAAGAAAGAGGAAAAAGGAGAAGTTGTTGTCCAAATCGACAAAGACGGAATCCATAACAGAATTTTGGAACTGCCCATAAAAGGCTCGAATTATGGAAACCTCCACGCCCTGGAGGGCAAAATCTATTACAACGAATTCAATTCTGACGATTACAGCAGCACCATAAAAGTATTTGATCTTAAGGAGCAAAAAGAAACGACACTGGGAGAAAATATGCGTTTTACCATCTCGCCCAACAACAACAAAATGCTGGTAATGCAAAAAAAAGACTGGGCTATTGTGGATCTGCCCACCGGCAAAATTGAAATGAAAGAAAAGATTGATTTGTCGGATATGAAAGTTAAGGTAGACTACAGAAAAGAATGGGAACAGATTTTTAATGAGAGCTGGAGGCAGTATCGTGACTTCTTCTATGTTGAAAACATGCACGGTGTTGACTGGGAGAAAATGAAAGAACGCTATAGTAAGCTCCTGCCCTATGTCAACCACAGAAACGACCTGACTTATGTAATCGGACTGATGATTTCCGAGGTGAATGTGGGCCACGCTTATGTCCAGAGCGGTGACAGGCCGGAACCTGAACGTATTAAAACCGGACTGCTGGGGGCTGACGTCACCAGGCACGAATCCGGTTATTTCCGAATCGATAAAATCATGGAAGGAGCCAACTGGAGCGACAAACTCAGATCCCCCCTCCAGGCAGTAGGTGTTGATGTGAAAGAAGGAAATTTCATATTGGCAATCAATGGTGAATCGGTGAAAGGTGTCAAAGACCTGAACGAAATGCTTGTTGGAAAAGCCGATGAAAAAGTAGAAATCACCGTTAACAGTCAGCCCAACATGAATGGCAGCCATAAAGAAATTGTAAAACCCCGTGCCGATGTATCTGAACTGGTTTACTACAACTGGGTGCAGGATAACATCGAAAAAGTTAACAAAAAAACCAACGGCCAGGTGGGTTACCTCCACATTCCGGACATGATTGCACATGGCCTCAATGAATTTGTTGAGCATTTTTATCCCCAGCTCGACAAGAAAGCCTTAATCATCGATGTCAGAGGCAACGGAGGAGGCAATGTATCGCCCATGATTATCGAACGACTGCGCCGTGAAATAACACGTGCAAACATGAGAAGGAATGCAGAAGTACCCTCACAGACCCCATCCAAAATGATGCGAGGACCCATGGTTTGCCTGGTAAACCGTTACTCAGCATCCGATGGCGACCTCTTCCCCTACTCCTTCAAGAAGCATGACCTCGGGCCCCTAATCGGTACCCGAACATGGGGCGGTGTTGTTGGTATTACCGGTTCCTTACCGTTTATCGATGGCGCTAGTCTGCGCATCCCCCAGTTTGCCTCATACTCTTCCGAAAAGAGCGAATGGATCATTGAAGGCCATGGCGTGGAACCCGATATCTATATCGACAACGATCCGTACAAGGAATACCAGGGCATTGACCAGCAACTTAATAAAGCGATAGATGTAATCCTGGAGAAAATAGAAGAAGAATACGAGCCACTTCCTGAAATACCGGAAGGCAGGGATAAAACGAAAAATACTCCTAATAAATAACCAGTTATAAGCTTATCTAAAGCCCATCGCCAATATCCGGCGGTGGGCTTTTTTATATCCTCATTGTATTTTGTAATATGATCGAATGGGCTCGACCTCTACCCATATAATTCAAAGAAAATTATTAACTTAGTTATGGAAAACATTCTGAAAAAATTATTAACCGAATGAGTACACAACCCAAAATACAGCGGACACTTGAAATGCTGCTTATGCTGAATTGCAAATACGGAAGAAGCCTCGATGAAATTAGTACCAACCTGGATATTTCAAAACGAACAGCATACCGGTATATTGAAACCCTTAGAAATTCCGGTTTTGTGATAGACAAAAAGAAAAGTTTCGGAAAGTACTATTACCTGATAAACAAGGAAGATTCGAACCATAGCGATATTAGCGAATTACTTCACTTTACAAAAGAAGAAGCCTATATTTTAAGCCGGGCAATACACTCCATTGACGAAGAAAATGAACTAAAAATCAATCTGATTAAAAAACTTTATTCGCTCTACGATTATGACCGCGTTGCTGTACCTATCATCAAAAAAGAAAATTCTGACACCATTCACGCCCTGACAGAAGCCATCAACCAAAAGAAACAAGTGAAGCTGATCAACTACCATTCATCAAACAGCGGAAGAATATATAACAAAATAGTTGAGCCATTCAGTTTTACAACCAATTTCATCGCCGTCTGGTGCCACGATTCGGAAGATAATGAAAACAAAATCTATAAAACTTCCCGAATTGGAAAAGTGGAAGTACTCGAAGAAAACTGGAAATACGAAAACCATCACCAGGACGCATTTATGGATGTATTTCGCATCAGCAGCTACGATAAAATACCCGTTAAATTAAATCTGAGCCTGCTGGCCAAAAACCTGTTAACAGAAGAATATCCGATGGCTGAGCAGTTTGTAACACAGAAAAGTGAAAACTCCTATGTTTTCGAAACAGAAGTGGCCAGCCTGGCAGGAGTAGGACGGTTTGCAATGGGCCTGATCGATGAGATAGAAATACACAAGCCGGAAAGCCTCAAGATATATATACGAGATAAAATTAATAAAGCCCGGTTTCTTTAAGCGGTTGTCGTTATCCAGATCCGGCAGCTCCAGGAAAGATGAACACCATCAAAAAGCTAATTCATGTCACAGGTTGAACAAACCAATTGGTATAAGCAAATAAGTAACGCTCTTCCCTGTTTTTTTTTATCTTTGATAGTAACAACAACATCAACCTAAGTCTTGGAAAACACAGCTCATAAAACATTCAAGTCTAATCAATTCTGGCTTTCCCTGGATAATGCAGCAAAAATTTTTCCTGCCACCCTTACGGAGGAAACTACTACTGTATTCAGATTAAAAGCGGTGTTGAAACAACCGGTGAAAATTAAAGCCCTAATGAAAGCTGTATCTTTGGTTGAAAAGCGCTTCCCATATTATAAAGTGCAGCTAAAAAAGGGTTTTTTCTGGTATTACCTGGAATACATTCCCTCCCGGTTCCCGGTAGAAGTTGACGATAAAAGCCCCTGCAGAAAGTTTCCCAAAAACCATTTACTTCTCCGCATCCTGACAAAAAGCAAAGAACTCAGCGTGGAATTTTCACACATTTTATCTGATGGAGGCGGTGCTTTCCAGTTTTTCAAAACACTCCTCATCTTATATTCACAAGAATGCGGAGCAACCATTCCTGGAGATTTTAAATTCTGCCGCCCCGATGAAGAAATTTCTGAAGAAGAATATGAAGATGCCTATAAACGCTATTTCAAAGAAGAAATTCCACCCATGGTGAAGAGATCTAAAGCTTTTCATATCCCTTACCCCATCAAATCTACTCCCCGGTTTGAAATGACAAACGCCATCGTTTCAATAGATAAGATAAAATCCAGGGCAAAGGAAAAAAATGTAAGTATCACCGATTATATTGCAGGAATTTACCTCTATGTCCTTCAGGAAATTTATGAAGAACTGAACTCATTCAGCCGTTTCAGAAAGCACAAATTCATACGGCTTGAAGTTCCCGTAGACCTTAGAAATATTTTCCCGTCAAAGACCATGCGTAATTTCACATTGTTTGTGATGCCTGAAATAGACCTCCGGCTGGGGCATTATACATTTGATGAAATTATACGAAGAGTCTATCACCAGATGCGGCTGGAAACAGATAAAAAACTGATCAGTAAGAACATTTCCAGAAATGTGGGCAGTGAAAAGAAAATTTATATAAAAAGTATTCCATTAGTATTGAAAAGCCTTATTTTAAGGATGAAATTCTATTCACTGGGAGCGAGCCAATACAGCGGAGTAGTAACCAATCTGGGGAGAGCAGAATTTCCCCCGGAAACAGAAAACATGATAGACTACTTTGTCATAACAGCTCCTCCACCGAATAAAATGCTAAAAGTAAACTGCGGAATCATTGGGTTTAAAGACAAACTGACCCTGAGCTTCGGAAATATCACAAAATCAAAAGAGCTGGAGGAAAAAATCTTTAAATTCCTCAAAGATGAGGGGATAGAAGTTAATATTGAAACCTCATTTTAATATTAGAAGACAGAAAAACAGGATATTATGAAAACTTGTAACTACTGCGGCGTTGAACTGGAAAACAACATGAATTTTTGCCCGCTATGCGGCGAACCTGTAATGGATAAAGAGCATGAAAATACAGAATACATACAGGTAAGAAAACGCCAACAAGAAGAGAAACTATTAACACCATACCAAAAATTAACAAAATCCCAGAAGTTGAAAATATTCTGGCAGGTATCCGGAATCATATTTATTTCCGGGATTCTTGTAACTCTTATCATTGATTTCCTGGCGAACAATGCCATTACATGGTCAAAGTATCCAATAACCGCTTGCGTTGTGCTTCTTATCAATACCACCCTTATCACTTTTCTATACACAAAAATCTCACTTTTGCTTATTGGGAGTTTCGTATCTACTTCAGGGTTTTTGCTTCTGATCGACATATTTACCAAAGCGAGCGGATGGAGTGTAAAGCTTGGTGTGCCAATACTTTTGGCGGCTTATATCATTGTGGTTTTATTTGTTAAATTAATCAAAAAGGTGGAAAAAAAGGGCTTCAACGTAATTGCATATTCACTTATTTCCGCGGGCTTACTGAGTATATGTACTGAAGGAATAATTTCCCTTTATGTAAAAAATCAACTTCATATTGAATGGAGCCTGATTGTAATGGCTTCATTAGTAGTAATATCAGCGATTCTGTTATACATCCATTACAAACTGAGAAAAGGAATCGACCTGAAACGATTCTTCCATATTTAGTTCTGGTTTTATAAAAATATTCTCCACAATTCAGCCCATAAATCCCGCTCCAACACAAAATATATAAAGAAAGTGCCTATCCATCCGTGAAATAAACCTAATGTCCATATATTGGGCCACTTTAAATATACTTTTATGAAAATAATTTCTAAAAAAAAGGTGAATCCCACCAGTGGAATACTTGGAAAGTGTACTAACGCGAATAAGAAAGAAGTGAAAAGAATGATCTGCGAATCCGTGAATTTTACATCTGTCAGTCTGTTCAGGTTCCCTGCCACAAGGCCTACCATCATGAATTGCTGAATTATCCCCCAGGCAGGATAAAGCACTAAAACCGGCACAATATGCCAATTCACAAATACTACCTGATTTATCGTTCCGTAAATGATTGTTCCTGTTATTAGAATCAATGAAACAGGTAAAAGAAACAAAAAGGAGCGACGTATGTATGCTTTTTGAAATCCCCAGGATTTAAGAACATCAGGATACTGCTTTCGTTTTCTGTACACGTATATAAACCAGAACAAACAAGCTGCGAACACATAAAACACCCTGAGCCCCAGCCAATCCATCAGGACAAATTTCAGTACACCCGTTCCAACAACAGCGGCAATCTCAATTCGCCTCTCCTTGTTCTTATTCATTATACCTTTTCTAAACTACAAACAGCAATTTAAAAATAGGAAATCAAAGTGAAAAAACAATTTATTCTTGCGGAATAGTTGAAAATTTTATCAGGATAAAACATTCCAGTGACATAAATTGACACTACACTTTCAGACCTTTGGTAAAACAAACAAAACAATGAACAAACCAAAGGACATGGAAATAAAAACCTACTACCTGCTTACATTTAAAGATCAGAATGGACACGATATTTTTTGCAGTGACCGGAACAAGAAACTGTTCCTGAGATTGTACGAATACTTCATGGTAAAAGAGCTGAACACCTATGCCTGGAGCATACTCCCCGGCAAAGCGTTTTTCCTTTGCGGCGCCAGGTATGAATTGCACAATTCGCCTAAACTTAAAGAAGTAGTCCTCTATCAAAAAAAAGGATTCGACAACCTGATTAACCTCTTTAACGATTATCTGCGCCAAGAAAATTCCACCCATATTTTTGTAGATGCAAAAGCCAAACCGCTGGACGAATACCCCACCTCCTTCCTGGCAGGTTTCACGTCCTACATTCATTGCCTGCCCGTATTCCAGGGACTGGCAAATGGTTTTGTGGAATACGGCTGGAGCTCCTACCTCCCCATCCTGCACCAGAAATTCACCTTCCTGCACTGCAAAACGGTATTGGGTTGGTTTAAAGGAGAACAGGAATACCAAAAGTTCCACCACCAAATGCTGGAAGTCAAAAAAGCAAGGGATGTGTGTAAAAATATGGGAAAGTTTTGTTAATTTTAGGTAAGAAAAATGGAAAGAATATGATAGATACACTAATTAAACTCGGAGAACAATTATCCCAAAACAGAAGCAAATGGGATGATATAATACACATACCTAAAACAAATGAAAAGAAGACTTCTTATATCACCAATATCATCTTTGATGTTGATAAAGGTAGTATTGAAATTAATGGACTTGAAGAATTCAGTTCTAAATCTCCATATGAGCATAAATTATTAGAAACTTTAAAAAGAAAAGCAAAAAAAATATATGTCACTGTATTAATCGATAAAATAGACCATCTTAAAATCTCTCTTTTTGGTGACGACAATGCTTCCAAAGGGCAATTGATGGATAATTTGGAAACCATAGCTCCTAATTTAAAAGAAACAACATTTTATAATGCTCTTTCGCAAATTTTTTCATTAAAAAAAGAAGCAAAAAAATTAGATAAAAAATACATTAAGCAAAATCTCTCTTTGGGAAATAATTCCGAACTTATCTTTTGTTATGCCTCGATAAAATCAGGAAACATCAATGATGGTAAAATTACTGAATTATCAAAACTTAAGGAATATTCAGAATTCTTAAATAAAAAGTTTTTTGAAACTAAAGTTATTAAGAACCATAAATTAAAAAAACTTGATTATTCCTTGGGTACTAAAAAACAAAATATTAAAGTAGCAAAATTTAAAGACGGTGAGAATCTAAATAAAATGTTTGTCGAAACCACCATAAATTTTGCTAATGATTTTAAAAAAGAAAATTATTATAAAAACTACCAATTAAGCCATGAATCAATTAAATATTTAGATCGTGCCTCAAGTCATTTATTAAAACACATGAGGTTTAAAATTGCTGGCTTAAATCATGTTGTAATTCCTCAATTTTTATCAAAAACAGATGCTGATTTTGAAAACATATTTGATGATATATATAATAAAAATGACTTACTATTTAATAAAAACCTTGTAGATAAGTTAAACACTTCAATAAAAGATGAAGCAAATGACAAACCGTATTGGCTAAATTATTTAGCCATAGATTCTGATGGAAAATCTTTTAAAACTTCTAACTTAATAAAAGACGTTAGCAAACCTTACCTTATAAAAATAATAAAAACAATTGATGAGGTAAATACAAGTTTTGGATACCAATTTAAAAAAGAGTTATTTAACTTTTATAAATTATATCAATATATTCCTGTTAGGGAGAACACTAAAAAGAAAAAAGATAGAAAATACAATATAGCACTTGACCTTTATAGTAGAATCTTCCAGCAAAGACCAATAGAAAAGTCACAAATATATCAGTTATTTAATCAATACATTAAATGCCAGAAATCAGGGCAATTTGATAGTAAAAAATATCATAATTCTTATTCAAACATATATCAAAATTCATCTTTTGACTTTTCCATTAAGAATGCAGTGACTATGTATTCTGCCTTCTTTATGTTATTAGATAAATTGAAACTTCTTAAATCAGATAATATTATGGAAAATACCACAAATACTATGAAAAACAAGGAAAGATCGCAAAAGATCAATGAAGAAATTGAGGCGTTTTTCAATAAGATGAAGTATACTGAAAGTCAAAAAGCTTTATTTTATTTAGGACGCGTTTTAAACAACATTGCCTATGCACAATACCGAAAAGGGCATGCTAGCAAACCCATTATGAATAAAGTAAATTACAATGGAATGGATCGGGATGATATCCGAAGGTTAAGAATTGATTTGGAAGAAAAGGCAAATCAATATGATATTCTGGAGAAGACACATTTCAGCTTCTCAAAATTCACTGCCTTCTTTAATTATAATGAATGGAAATTAGATCCAGAGGAAGCAGTATTCTTCCTGTTAGCAGGTTATTCCTTTTTTATATCCAATGACTAAAACTAAATTTAACTTATAAAATACTTTAATTATGAATACAATTAAAAACAATTCAGATTTTCTATTCATCTACGATGCAACACAATCTAATCCTAATGGAGATCCGGACCAGGAAAATAAACCCAGAATGGATTATGACACAAAAACAAATCTCGTAACTGATGTAAGAGTAAAAAGGTTTATCAGAGACTACCTTAAGATGCAAGAGAAACCCGTCTTTGTTGATATGGAAGGAGATTCAAAAGTTAGTGTTGATAGTAAGCTAATTCTTACCTTGGATAAACACCTTTCTAAAGAAGAGGAAAAAGAAGATATCTTCAAGGAGGCACCTGAGCTTAAAAAAAGGTTCGAGGATATTATGAAGAATAAAAAGGATAATGAGGGAATAGCAGATGCTTTAAAAAATAAAGAAACTCTTAAAGACAAAGAAAATCAAAAATTGAACTACCATATTCTTAAAGAAATAGTGAAAAAGAAATACCCGGATTTAAGAATGTTTGGCAGCGCTTTTGCTGTGCAGGGTTTTACTAAATCATACACTGGTGCAATTCAATTAAACTGGGGTTATTCACTCAACAAAGTGGAATTGATGGATTCTGATTCCCTGGTTACAATTATGAATGATGGAAGTAGCACCTTTGGAAAAGATTACAGGGTGCACTACAGCCTTTTAGCTTTTAATGGTACAGTTAACAAATTCGCTGCACAAACTACAGGTTTGTCAGATGGTGATATGAAGCTCTTCAGAGATGCTATCTGGAATAGTATTACAGCGCTTCCTACTCGTTCAAAACTTAATCAATACCCAAAATTATACCTGGAAATTATTTACAACGATAATTATCATAATGGGTATTTCGGTGATCTAAGAAATTACATTGATGCACAACCAAAGGATGGAATCCAGGATAAGCAGGTTCGGGGAATAAATGATTTAAAAATTGATTTTTCAAAAATTGAAAAATTGGTTAAAGAAAATAAAGGGAACGGAAAACCTATCAAAGAAATCATATTTAAAAAAACTGATGACCTGGAATTAAATCTTTAATATATGGAAATATTATCGTTCGATTTGGTGGGCAAGTTTGCACACTTTAGAAAATATTATACCAACAATACTGCAATGAGTTTCACAATACCCCCGCGAACCACGTTAATGGGAATCGTGGGGGCTATCCTGGGAAAACCCAGAGATTCATATTATGAAGAATTTGCATCAGATAAATTAAGGTTCGGTATTCAGGTTAAAAGCAATATAAAAAAGAGCTTTCATAGGGTAAATTACCTAATGATAAAAGATGAACGCGACTTTCGCGGTAGACTACCTCATGTTCAAACTCCTGTTGAAATTGTATCGGGAAATGATTTAAGAAAAGATAATGTAAGATACCGAATCTATATCTCTTATTATGGAGAAGATAATACATTTAAAGAATTAAAAACAGCCCTGCTTTCAAATAAAATTAATTTCAATATTTCATTAGGAACAGCAAATCATTCTGCTTCTATTGAAAATTTGTCTTTAATTGAAGATGCAGAGATTCAAGAAAATAAAATTGATGGAAAGTTTATTTCAATTGATTCTGTATGTAAATCGGAAAATATTGAGGAGATAAAGTTTGAAAAGGAAGAACAGGATAAATACAATTTTATTGAAGAAGAACTCATGCCTGCGGACTTTAAAGCAAATTTCGACCGTGAAGTGGAAAAAATGAACAGGGTAATCTACACAACAGGAGATATACCTTTATATGCAAAATTTTCAGGAACATTATATTCATTTAAAAGACAAAAAGAAATTGTAAACATTCAATTCTTGGATTAATGATAGTTTATTCTCATGCATCAGAAGATGAAGAAAAAGGAAAAATAGGTACAAAAGAACTAAAAAATCATCTTGAACAAGTCTATAAAATTGCATCAGGTCAATTGTACGATAATCTAGGGTTCTCAATCGAAAACAGAACGATATCAGACATTTTAAAGGAACTATGCATGTTTCATGATATCGGGAAGTACACATCATTTTTTCAGGATTATCTACTCAATCGTAAAAAAGTTGATGCGGATTTAAAAAAACACTCGCAAATAGGAGCTTATTGTATTGCAAATAAATATTTGGATATTGACTTTAATCTTGCATTGCTGGGCTATTTCTGTCTAGTCAATCATCATGGCAATTTAACTAATATTAAGGATACTGAATTCTTTTATGGTACAGCAAAACCTAACTACGAAAAAAGGTTTGCAAAACAAAAAGAAGACTTGATTAAAAAAAAGGGACAAATTCAGGATGAATTAAAAATTACAAGTTTTGAAAAAATACTTAAATTCACTGATTATCCCTATTTCAGAAAATCGATCAGGAAAAAGCTAAAACATGATTCCAATGTTCAGGACTATTACTTTACCAACTATCTTTTCTCCCTCCTAACGGAAGCAGATAAATTAGACGCTTCAGAAACCCCTTTATATACGAAACAACCTTTGGATGATACTTCTGTTGACAAAATTATCAAACCAGTAAAACTATCTGAATTCTCTGATATCAATAAAATAAATGAACAGAACAAACTACGCAGTTATGCCAAGGCAAAAGTAATAAGCCAACTAGAAGATCCAAAAATATTAGACTACAAACTTTTTACATTAACTGCGCCGACTGGCATAGGGAAAACACTTACATCGCTCGATTTTGCTTTAAAACTTAAATCCAAAATTAGAACAAAAGAAACCCGGGAAGCAAAAATCATTTATGGTTTACCTTTTATTAATATCATTGAACAAGCATTGGATGTTTACAAAAACCAGGTTTTTAAAAATGATGAAAAAAATAACAAAGCAAATATCCTTGCGCATTATCAATATGCTGATGTTTTTGGAAACACTAAATATGAATCAACGGGTTATCAGCAAAAACTGATGCAACTCGATACCTGGCAGGCTGATATTGTAATTACTTCATTTGTGCAATTATTTGAAACTCTTATTTCCAATCGAAATAAATTGCTTAAAAAATTTAATCATTTGGCAGGTTCAATAATCATCTTAGATGAAGTACAGACACTTAAGCTTGACTTAATGCCACTTATAGGAGCAGCATTGTATTTTTTATCTAAGTTTTTAGATGCCCGTATAATCATGATGACTGCAACGCAACCCAAAATCTTTGAATTAGCACAAAAATTAATTCTAGATGATGAAGGTGAAAAAGCTCAAACCAAAGAGCTTTTAACGAATCACCATTCTCTGTTTAGAAAATTTGAAAGAACGAAAATTGTTCCACTATTAGATAAAAAAATAGATAATGATGATTTCATTGAAATATTCAATAATTATTGGAAGCAAGATAAGTCTTGTTTAATTGTTTGCAATACGGTGCAGAGATCACTTGAAATTTTCAACCAAATCAGTGAGCTTGAATTAGAAAATCCCATTTATTATTTATCGACCAATATCATACCCATACAACGTAAATCTACAATTGATGCAATCCGCAATGATCTGAAAGAAAACAAAAAACCCATTTTAGTAACTACCCAGGTAGTTGAGGCTGGAGTGGACTTAGATTTTGATATGGGATTTCGCGATATTGGACCAATTGATTCAATTGTTCAGGTTGTTGGAAGAATTAATAGGGAAAATGATGATTTTAGAAAACATTCTCCATTATATGTCATAAATTTTGTAGATCAAAAAGAACAATCAGACGCAGCCAAGGTTTATGGAGACTTGACTTTTCATCAAGCTAAAAATGCTTTGACAAGTTTTGAAGAAGTACATGAAAAAGACTATAAAACTTTGGTTGAAAATTATTTTGAAAACCTTAGTGAAAAAAAAGCATTTGAGCAATCTGCAAAATTGTTTAATTCAATGAAGACGCTAAAATATGACGGGGAAAAAGAAGAATACCCAATATCAAGTTTTAGAATTATTGATCAGGCCCCCTGGGTGATATCTGTTTTTATTGAAAGTAACGAAGAAGCAAAAGAAGCAAGAGAAGCTTATGAAGCATTATTAGAACATAAATTAGGAAAAGAAGATTTTGATAAAAAATATAAGCTCATATTTCATCAACATATTATTGGTGTACCAGACTATTTACCAAAACTTCAAGAAATAAAAGCTGACGAGAATAATTACCTCACTGAAAATATATTACTTGTGCGTAAAGAATTAATTGGTGATTTTTATAATGAAATAACCGGATTTAATAGAACAAAAGAAGAATTACCAGAAAAAATTGATATGTTATAAATAGAATTCAAACCCTGTAACACAGATCTGACAGGTTTTCGAAACCTGTCAGGTCACCAAAGCCAGAGCATCCGAATTAAAT
>CAZPDP010000057.1:0-17929 GCA_964585385.1 uncultured Bacteroidales bacterium | reverse complement strand
AGAGTTCGCAGAGAATCCACAGAGAGCCACAGAGAAGATCCTCTGTGGTTCTCTATGTTTTCTTTGTGTCCTCTGGGGTTAAACATTTCCATACCTTAAAAACTACCTAACCTGCAAGCTATGGGCGGTATTTCCTATGGCACATCCATGCCTCTGGAAGCTGTGTAGATACGGTACCACTGCTCCAGGGTCATGGAAATTTCCATAGCTTCGATGGCATTTTTAATCCGCTCGACCTTACCGGTGCCTGTTACGGGAATTATCAGGGCCGGATGTTTGAGCAGCCAGGCATATATAATTTTATCGGCGCTATCCACATTCAATTCACGGGCAATCTCTTTCATCGTGTTATGCAACCTTTGTTCTTTTTCACTTTCCGGTTTCATTAGTTTTCCGCCGGCCAGGGGAGACCAGGCCATTGGACGAATCTTCCTTTTTATAAAGAAGTCGATGTTCCCGTTATCAAAATGCTCCAGGCAAACAGGGGATATCTCCACCTGGTTGGTTACCAAAGGCTGTTCAACATATGCTTCCAGCATCTCATACTGCTGCTGGGTGAAATTAGAAACACCAAAATGCCGTACTTTTCCTGATTGCTTTAGGTGTGAAAAGGCTTTAGCTACCTCTTCGGGGTCGAAAAACGGGGCAGGCCGGTGAAGAAGGAAAAGATCCAGGTAATCCGTATTGAAGTTTGAGAGCGATTGCTCTGCTGATGAAATGATGTAATCCGACGAATAGTCGTAGTGTTTTATTTTCCGTTCGGGGAATTTATCAGAAAGGAGTTTTATTCCACATTTGGATATGATTTGAATCTCTTTTCGAAGCGATTTATCCGTTGCAAGGACTTTCCCGAAAATCTTTTCACAGGAATAGTCCCCATAGATATCTGCATGGTCGAAGGAGGTAATGCCCATTTCAATACACTGTTTTGTCAATCGGAGTAATTCCTGTGTGGACAGGTTCCATTCTGCCAGACGCCAGTGGCCGTGAACAATCCTGGAGAGTTGCAAATCGGGGGCAAGTACTGTTTTTTCCATGATACCTGGTTTTTATTTCATTGCAAAATAGGAATTTTTAAAGGATTAGAAAAATTTAGCCTGTGAGGTTTTTTTTCAAAAACTTAACGTATTTTTTATGCATCTCATTTTTGAATTTATTACTTTCGAATAAGATTTCAGTTGCAGGGAGTAGCCAGAAATCGGTATCTGACAGGGAACATGAAGAACTCTTGATTTATGGTTGAAATGCACTCTCAAATACTTTCCGATAGTATGACTTTCATTTTCTGTCTTCTGATTTCAATTAAAAACTAAGCCATATGGGACAAGGTTACGGCTTTCGATGCTCTAATTGCGGTTACGAAGACAACCTCCTCGAAGGACAGGGTTTTATGCTGCATGGGATGGCGGTAGCGGACTATTTGAATGACAGGTTTTTGAAATTTCATGCCTCCACTCACCGCAAAATTGTGCAGTTAGCTCAGAAATTCAATGGCATGCAGATACATACTGAATACAAGGGCTTCGTCTGTTCTCATTGCAATATACCTTATACAAAGCTTTATGTTGAGGTTTACAAAGGGGGGCGAATTTACCACCAGACCTCCTTTCGCTGCAACAGGTGTAAAAAAGAACTCAGGGAAAAGAAAATTAAACTGAGCCAGGTTTACCGATGTCCGAAATGCTACGCCGAACGGTTTGCCTTTGAGAATGCTTATATTCAATGGGACTGAGAGTAATTAATAATTGAAATATTTAGATCACAAAAACAATAATAAGATGAAAAGGTATGCACTAATATTTTTTTTACTGTTTTCAGCTCATTTCATCCTTGCCCAGGAAGAAAGCAAAGACAGTATATCTCTATGGAAGACCGGAGGAGTGAGCAACCTGAATTTTTCACAGGTATCCTTTCAAAACTGGGCCTCAGGTGGAGAAAATTCTTACTCTTTAAATGGAATTTTTAGTCTGCACGCCAATTATAAAAAAGAAAGAACCTCGTGGGACAACTCTCTGGATATGGGTTATGGTATCATTAAACAAGGAGAAAGAGGAATCAGGAAGTCCGATGATAAATTTGAAATATCGTCCAAATACGGATACAAAACATCGTCCAACTGGTATTACAGCGGAGCATTTTCTTTTAAAACGCAGTTTGATAAAGGTTATAAATACAACGATGAAGCCGGAACCAGAATCATGCTTTCCGAATTTATGGCGCCCGCTTATATTTTTCTCTCCATTGGTATGGATTATAAACCCAGTGACAATTTCACGATGCTTATTTCGCCTGTAGCCGGCAAGTCAACCATCGTGATGGATGACACGCTTTCAGGCCGTGGGGCTTTTGGTGTGGAACCCGGAAAAAATATCCGGAATGAATTTGGTGGGTTCGTTAAGATAGCCTACAACAAAGAGGTTGTGAAAAACGTAAACCTGAACACCAAATTGGATCTTTTTACCAACTACCTGGAAGATCCGCAGAATGTCGACATCAACTGGGAAGTGCTTATAAGTATGAAGATCAACGAATACCTGTCAGCAAATCTTAATACACAGTTGTTGTATGATGACAACATTAAATATATAGATAAAAACGGTTTGGAGCATGGTCCCCGCATACAGTTCAAAGAGGTTTTCGGAGCAGGTTTATCCTATAAGTTTTAGGACAAGATTTGAGGAGACCGAAGTCAATAACAGTTTCGGCAATACACGCATATAGCAAATGTGTATGTGCTAATTGGCCGGAAGCATAGAGCATGGAGCAGTATGGTTCAGGTCCTGCTTAAGCAAAAAAACCGGCGAACGTGTTTTGAGTTTGCAAGAGAACGGGCAGAATTTGTGCATGGAAAATTCTTTATTGTTTATCAGGAATGGTAACACGAAATTGTGAACCTTTGTTGATTTCGCTTTCCACCTCTATTTTGCCACCATGCTTGCCAACGAATTCTTTACACAGGATGAGCCCCAGTCCGGTTCCCTGTTCCTTATCGGTTCCCTTTGTACTGTAATTGTCGTCGATTTTGAATAGTTTGGGGACATTTTCCTTGCTTATTCCAACCCCTGTGTCTTCTACGATTATGGTTGTTCCCCGGTTTGTTTTCTGGCTTTTTACAGTAACCTTTCCACCGGGTGGTGTATATTTTAAGGCATTGGATACCAGGTTTCTGATTATGGTTTCTAACATGAACCGATCCCCGTAAATTTTTGTTTCTGGCTCTATGAAGGAATTCAACTGTAGGTTTTTATTTTCTGCATTTATTTTCAGCAGGTTAATCGTTTTATCTGCAATACTTTTTAGATCAAGAGGCTGGGGTTCGAAGACCATGTTGCCTCTTTGTATTCTCGACCAGTCGAGCAGGTTGTTGAGCAGGTTATAACTTTGCTGGGCCGATTTATAGATTTCGGTAGCGTATTTTTCAATCCGGTTGATTTGTCCTTTTTTAACACTTTCTATTGCAAGTTGTGAAAATCCCAGGATGGCATGGAACGGATTACGCAAATCGTGGGAAATGATGGAAAAAAACTTGTCTTTGGCGTTGTTGAGTTCAACGAGCTTTTCTTCCTGTTTTTTCATTTTAGTGATATCCCGGATGGTTGCTCCGTATCGTATAAATTGAGAACCGGGAATTTTTGAGATAGCTTCCTGGATTTGCAGAATATTTCCTTGTTTGGTTTGAATGGTTAAATCATAAGGCTTATCAAAAAGATAGGATGATTCACCCTCCATTACAGATTTTAGTTTTTCCTGAACAGACTTATACTTTTCCGGGGTCTTTTCTTCCCCAGGAAGCAATTGCCAGGCAAAATCCCAGACGTAGGCACCTTCTGTTTCCTCTTTACTGTAACCAGTTAACCGGGTGTGGGCATCATTCACAAAAATAATTTTGCCGTTTGGGTCAGAAAGCCTGATTCCGTCTGAGGTAGTATTGACAAAACTTCTGAATTTCTCTTCACTCTCACGGAGGGCTTTTTCGGCTTCTTTTCTTTCGGTTATGTCTTCCACAAGGGTGTAGACTTTTTCTACTTCGCCGTTTCGATTCTTTAAGGGAATGAGATAGCTTGAATAGTAACCGCCTTTCCCCCATTTTGAGGTATAAGAATGTTCTCTGAACTCTACATTTCCACTCACAACGGTTTGTTTGAAGGCTTCTGCATAGCCTTGTTCAACCAGGGGAGGAAACGTGAGCACATTAATTTTTTGTGTTTCCCTTATGGAAGGAGAACCCAGCATTTTTAATAATGAGTCATTGGCATCAATCAGGTTTCCTTTGGGGTCTGCTATATAAACGCCCAACGGCGAGTGTTTAAAAAGCAACCGGAAATTCTTTTCACTTTCCTTTAGGGCCTGCTCCGCTTTTTTTCTCCCGGTTATATTACGTATGAAGGAATGTATTTCTAAATTATTATGATACAGAACTTTTTTGGTGTTTATTTCGACAGGAATTCTTGACCCGTCTTTGGCGATTATATCCTGTTCAAGTAGAGCCTGGTCCATCCATTTTTGTTCCTTTATTATTCTTTTAATTGTTTTTATATTTTCTTCACTGTGGAGCTTCACTATGCTTAACCCGATAAGCTCTTCTTTCTTGTATTTAAATAATTTGCAGGCATGTTCATTTACGAAAGTGATGGTTCCCTTTTTATCATGAATAACCATTGCGTCATTGATGTTCTCGACAATCTTCCTGTACCGCTCTTCGCTCTCCCTGAGTTGCTTTTCGATCCGCTCCTGCTCCGTGATATCTTTAAACACGCAATAGGTTTGCCTGAAGGTGCCATCAGTCTCATATCCCACACAACCCTGAAAAGATACTTTCAGATAATGTCCGTTTTTATGCCTGAGCTTGAATTGTAGATTCCTTATGGTTCCATGCGTTTTAAATTCAGAGAAGTTCTTTTCAAAATACTCTTTATAATCAGGGTGAAGAAAATCAATAAAGCATTTTCCTGTTACTTCGTCTTTTTTATATCCCAGGGTATCAAGCCAGGTTTGATTTATTTCGAGAAAACAACCCTTTTCGTCCAGGGATTGGTAAGGTAAAGGAGCTTTTTCGTAAAAGTTGCTTAGGTATTCTAAGCTTTTCAGGAATGTTTGCGCTTCATTTTCGAGTTTTTCAAGGTTGATTTGCTTGTCTTTTTCAGGGTTGAAATGTTGAGTAATAGTATTGTTTTCAAAAACCTGGATTCCAAACGGCAGTTTGTCAATAATTGTTTTGTAAAGCAGGTTGGATTGTTCTAAATGCTCAATTTGTTGCCTGAGTTTTTCATTTTCTCTGTATAATTTATTGGAGTCTTCTTTCTTCATAAATTAGAGGGTAGAATATTAGAGAAATCTCTTATAGTTATAAACTGATTTTTTTGAATGATAGTATTTAATTTTTTTTAGCTGTTTTCTTCAACATTACGAATTTTCGTTGTCATAGTTTTAACGTTAATCAATAGGATCTCGACGCTCATAAAGTTATGATTACCCACACTTATTGCCTTGGTTTTTTATATTTCTTACCTTTATAAATCTATAAGAATGGATACTTAGCAAGTCTAAAGAACGATTGACGGGCATGAAAAATTTAACCTTACATTATTATGAAATTACATTGCAGATTGTGGGCAATTCTATTTTTATTAATAGCAACAGAAAGTTTTTCTATGAATGAAGATACTCTATTATTCAGTTTAATGCCGGACAGCAGTTTTTTGCCGGTTGAGTCAGACAGGGTTTATGAAAAAGATTATGAGCTCTATGACTATATTAACGGGGGAGCAGAGCTTTACCTGAATTACGGTTTTAAAAAGCTTGCCAGGCGAATATATAAATTCGATGGGGATAATGAGATCAAGGCGGAGATTTTTGATATGAGCGCCCCAAAAAATGCTTATGGCGTGTTTTCATATGCCAGCCAGGAGGTGAATATTGGTGTCGGTCAGGGTGCCCAGTATATGGGTGGTTCGCTTATTTTCTGGCAAGACCGGTATTATGTCTCTGTTTTTGCTCGTGAGGAAAGTGAGCAGACAAAAAAACTGGTCCGGCAGATCGGAAAAATGATAAGCAGTGCAATAGGGAAAACAGGGGAGCTTCCTCTCATATTTCACACGATACCTGAAAAGTCGCTTGTGAAGGAAAGCACTTTCTATTTTCACCATCATGCCTGGCAAAATAAGTTCAGATATATATCTAATGACAACATATTCAATATCGACAATGAGGTGGATGCTATCTTAAATCAATATGGCGAACCTAAAAACCGGTATTACCTTTTGATGCTGCAATACCCCAACAAAAAGGCTGCAAAAAAAGCTTATAGAAAAGGCATTCAGACTTTACCCGCAAAACTGAAAAACAACGATATCATTCAGGATGAGGATGGTAAATTCCTGGGGGTTACCCTGGAGAACAACCTTCTGTTGTATGTATTTGATGCCCCTGAAAAAGAGGATGTGGATTACCTGCTTCATCAAACCAGGGCAAATTATGATAAGTTGAAATAAATCGAGGCATATTGAATAATTGAATTAAAAACCACTAGCATATGGTTAAAAAACTTTTATCAAGAAGAAAGGCCCTTAAAAATATGATTGCGGGTGTGGCAGGAAGCCTTTTGTTAAGTGCATTGCCCTGGAGAGCCTTTGGCAATGAGAGTAAGCAGAAGTCAAAAGTCATACTGATAAGGGACAGGAATCTGCTGGATGAATCCGGTACCATCAACAAGGATATACTCAAACAAATGGTCGACTGGGCAGTACCTGAGTTGACAGGTGATTCAGATGTAATGAGCGCCTGGAGAAAATTGATTCAACCCCGGGATGTCGTGGGTATAAAATCCAATGTCTGGTCTCATCTTCCTACTCCGCCCGAGCTGGAACAAATCATCAAAGAGAGAGTGATGAACGCAGGGGTTAAAGAAGAAGATATTGGAATTGATGACCGGGGCATCCACAGCAATCCCATTTTTCAGAACAGTACCGCCCTGATTAATTCAAGACCTATGCGAACGCATGACTGGTCAGGCGTCGGGTCGCTGATTAAAAACTATATCATGTTTACCAACCGGCCCTGGCAGTATCACCCGGATACCTGTGCCGACCTGGCTAAACTTTGGTTCAGGTCCGAGGTGAAAGGGAAAACCCGCCTAAACATTCTGGTGATGATTACTCCATTGTTCTATGGGGTAGGGCCTCATCATTTTAATAAAGAATATACCTGGCGCTACAATGGTCTTATTATCAGCAAAGACCCGGTAGCAGCAGATGCCACTGGTCTTAGGATAATGGAGGCCAAAAGGCAAGAGTATTTTGGTGAAGAACGACCGATCAGTCCTTCTCCAAAGCATATAAAACTGGCAGATACCCGCCATCATTTGGGCAATGCAAATCCTGAAAATATTGAGTTGGTTAAACTCGGCTGGAAAGAAGATATTCTAATTTAACTTATGATTCAAATCAATGGGTTTTTATGGGTTTCATTTACCTATGCCATTGTTGAACTGCAGGAGGGATTGTTTTCATTGCGGAGCCATCTGAATTCACGTTAATTAAACGGGCTTTTTACATCCGGCTCAGGGAGAAATGGAGTTCATAATTTCTGGATTGTGAGCGAAAATCGCTCAATTTGGGTAAAATTTAGATTGTGCTTTATAATGTCAAACCTTATTTTCTATAACAAACCTTAGTCGAATCATTGGCTACGAAAACAAATAAGAAATTACCGCTTGTATTTCTATAGATTTCTTTTTACTTTAGACCGTTCAAAATCATTTTTCCTTGAAATATCCATTTTGCCGGATTCAGAAGGCTGTTCCGAAATAATTTACAGGTATCCGGAACCCGGCAAACCTGCATACCAGTCCTATTGAAGTGTGCATTTCACTCATTAACCTGGTTGGAATCAGGTCTGGTGTTTTATTGTGATACCTGTGAGATATGAAAAGGGAATTCCGGCAGGCATTAGGAAGTGCGCTGCGTACTGTTTTGCAAGAAGTTTAAATAATTCTAAATCAGCACATAATTTAAATTTAAGTTGTATGAGACACAAAAGTTTTCTATTTATTGTACTATTAATCTTAATTTTTTTGGGAGTCTTTACGGATTATGCCAAAAGTCAAACCTGGGCGGAAAATTTTGACAACGCTTCAGGCTATTCCGTGCCCCTTGGATCTGAAGGAAGCGATGGAGCTTCCGATTATTTTATGAGAACAGATGGAAGCGATATTGACATCACCTACAACGGCAATTCCGGGTTATTTTTTGCGGCCCAGGATATTGATGATGGTGGCTGGACCGGTAGTGCAAGCCCGTCGCAAATCCTCTGGACAGGAATAGACATTTCCGGGAAATCCGGGCTGGAATTTTCAGGGCAGTTTGCTTCTGCGGCAACCGGTAAAATTGATAAGAGCGATTCAGTACTCGTTGAATACAGGCTTGACGGAGGTAATTGGCAAAAACTGCTTGCTTTCAGAAACAATGGAAGTACTTATAACGATGAATTCGGCGAGGACAGCAATTTTGACGGTATCAGGGATGGCGTGGTTTTGTCAGAAACCATGACTTCCTTTACAAAAAATATATACGATTCAGGAAACTCCATGGATTTACGAATAACAGTGGCCGTAAATTCAGGTGGTGAGGATTTTGCTTTTGATTCTTTTACTCTTTCCACAGTTTCCGGTAATCAGTCCCCTGAAATTTCAAATATTAATCAGTCACCGGCCTCTGGAATTACTTCTTCAGATGAAGTTGAAATATCAGCTGATATAAAGGATGACGGAAGTATAGACCTGGCTGAGTTGCATTGGGGAACATCCTCAGGCAATCTGAGCAATACCATTCCCATGTCTTTAGAAACCGGAAACACGTATTCGGGAAATAATAAAATCCCTGCACAGGGGAAAAGTACAAAGGTGTTTTATGAAATTTACTCGGAGGATGATGAGGGAGCATCAACCACTTCCTCAGAATACAATTATGAGGTGAAGGATGTGGAAATACCGGATTTGATAATCTCAGAGGTTGCAGATCCCGCGGATGTATATGAAGCCCGTTTTGTGGAGTTGTATAACACAGGTGCTGAAACTATTGATTTTAGTGAAACACAAGTATATTTCAGCCGGCAGTCCAACGGGGGAAATCATTCCAGCAAGCGGCTCACGGGAAAGCTACGACCCGGCTGCACTTATGTCGTTGCCAACAGCTCCAACCTCGAGAGCAATTATGATATAAGTGCCGGCCTGGATTTTGGGAGCGTAACAGGCAACGGAGACGATGGCTATTTTTTGTTTGTCGGGGGAGATGAAAATTCCGGTGTTTTATTTGATGCCTACGGAGTTCCGGATGAGGATGGAAGCGGAAAGGACTGGGAATACACTGACAGCAAAGCGGTACGAAAAAATTCAGTAGAAGATCCCAATGATACATGGACAGCCGGGGAGTGGGACATTTTTAACGCTGATGTTGCGGATATGAACCCTGCTGCTTATAGAAATTATACAACTTTTCAAGGTCAATCAGGACTTGCATGGGATATGGCTGAAAACTGGACTGGAGGTACTGTGCCATCGGACTCGTCAATAGTCTGTATTCCTGCTGGAAAGCAAGTTACTGTTAGTTCAGCCGGTCAATGCGGGGAATTAATTCTCGAATCAGGAGAATCAGCTTCGGCTTCGCTAATCGGTGCTGAGAACTTAACCCTTAGCGGAGAAGCTATTGTGGAGCAATACCTGGCAGAAACCTCACAGTCTTATAACTGGCATTACCTTGCTATGCCTGTACAAACTTCTAAAGCTGATGTTTTTCCAGGTGCCTCGCACGACAATACAACCATTTACGCCTCTGGCTGGGATGAATCGAATGATCAGTGGAATCATCTTACCGGTGCAGATGCATTAAGCAAACTGGAAGGCTACGCTGTTCCTGTCAATTCGCCAGGAAAAGCGGAGTTTGCAGGTGACCTGATTACTGGCAGTCAGACTACTTCTACGTTAAGTTACAGCAACGGGAATCATTTTGCCGGGTTTCATCTTGTTGGAAATCCTTTTACTGCATCTTTTGATGCCGGGCAGCTAAGCGGAACAAACTGGACCGGGGATATTTGGGTGAGAACCGATGGAAACTTCAGAGAGTACAACGTATCAGCAGGAGCAGGAACCTTGCCCGACGGAATAATTCCTGCCATGCAGGGTTTCTGGGTCAGGGTAAAGTCAGGTGGAGGGACAGTTACACTTAATCCATCCGCGTTAACCCATAATGCATCCAACCTCTATAAATCCAGGCAAAACAAAGCGCTTACCCTTCAAATTTCCAGGGGGAATTACAGCGATGAAATTGTTCTGTTATCCAATCCGGATGCAAAAGATGGCTTTGATGAAAAATTTGATACGCAGAAAATGTTTGCGGATAATGAACGCTATCCCCAAATTTATTTTATTGCAGGTCAAAAGAAGCTTTCAGTTAATGGAATCAAACCGTTAAATGATAAGAAAAAGACTATTCCCCTGGGTTTTCAAACCAGCATGCCTGGTAAATTCGAAATAAATGCCCTGAATATCGGGGATTATGATTCATTTGTGGAAATACATCTGAAAGATAATACAACCGGTGCTATAACAAATTTGAGAGACGGCAGTTATCGGTTTAAAGCGAATGCTTTCCCTCAAACGCCAGGTCGTTTTTCAGTTATTCTGTCCAAAGGGACTTATACTGATGTGAATGAGACAATCCAAAAAGACCTTAAGATTTGGAATGCTAGCCGGAAACTTTACATCCGTTCAGAAGAACAGGGAAGGGCAGAGTTTGAGGTAATTGATATAACCGGAAGAGTAATCCGCGATAAGCAAATAAGCTTACAGTGCGGACTTGTAGTGATTCCGTTGAATGAAAAACCAGGCATCTACTTTGTTAAGCTTCGCTTCAAAGGCAAAAACATATCAAGAAAAATTATAGTGAAATAATAAAATGTGCAAAAACCAGAAATTTATGATTATGAAGAAAAGTAAAAAGCAATATATTCAGCCGGTTATTGAGAAAATAGAACTGGACAAAACCATTTCGATTCAGATGCAGTCTCCGCCCAGTGACCCGTTCGAACAACCCGATCCCTATATCGGTAACTCAAAAGACAAGTGGGACAAGAATCCTTTTTTATGATTGGAGCAAAAATTTAAACATCCGTATTTATACTTAGGGGGCGCAAAGAATAAATGCCAGCTTAAGCAGAATGGAATGCTGGAAAAAGGCAGTACAAAAGCTTGTTTTTCTTGTGCCAGTATTTCTACTTGTGAATATTATTTTTGTTGAAGAGTAGCATGCGATATTAATTTTGATTATTCCGGAAATTTAAAATTTATTTATCTAATCGTAGACCTGAACTTTTTTCTGAAGTCCTGAAGAGCTTGTTCTGTGCCCATTACGGTTACAATGTCGCCTTTCTGCAGGTAGGTGTCTCCGTGGGGAATTTCCATCCGGTCGCCGCGGCGGACAAGAATGAGTTCACCGTCTTTGTGAAAGGGTATTTCCTTAATCTGGGCACCACTCATTTTATCATCCGTAATGTTAATCTCTTCAATGTTATAGTTTTCAAATGTTTCTACCAGTGCATGATATGTTGTGGGCCTTAATATGAGGTTTTCTATGGTGGTAGCCATAAGCCTGGTGACGTCAAGGTATTCCACTTTGAGTCTTTGAAGCTGTTGTTCAATGAGAATATTGGATGATTTACTGATAATTTTCGGATGGTTGAATTCTTCTTTGAGCAGTTTACATATCCGGGTATTTTTCATTTCTGACTCTGTAATAACTACAACATAATTGGTTGGCTGGAGGTTAAGCTTATTGTAGATTTCTTTGTTCATCCCATTTCCAGGATAAGCATTCAGTCCTTTTGAAAGCATTTCCAGGTAACGGTTTTTATTGCTTTCAACAATGATGGCCTTGTATCCGTGCATCTTCAGTCTTCTGGCCAGGAGTACACCGGAACTGCTTCCTCCCACGATGATTATCTTTTCCCCTTTAAGCAGCTCTTTAGGTGAAATAATATTGTATAAAACCGGAGAAACAATGCAGGTTACCACTGCCATTAGAATGAATGCTGAATTCATTCCGGGGGAAATGATACCAAAGTCGAGTCCGATTTTTGAGGCTGCAATAATCAGGCTTAGGCGGGATGCCATTAATACTCCACCTGCAAGCGCTTTTCGAAAACCAAAATATCGTTGCCACAAAAAGCCGGGGATGATTTTAATAGCAAAAAGCAAGAGGAGCAGAACCAGAAGAAAAACAAAAGGCGATCCCTTCAGGTTGGCCAGCGCCGATCCATCAAAATGTACTCCTACCATGATGAAGAATACAGGTATAAAGAATCCATAACCCATACCGTCCAGCTTAAGAAGAAGGATGGAACGGTTTTTATTCATGAAAACGGAAAGCAACAATCCTGCCAGGAAAGCTCCCAGTAACATAATCTCTTTACCAATAAACTGGGCAATTACAACGAACAGCAGAATAAGCAGAATAGTGCCTCTTATTTGAATCTGAGAGGCCGCATGAGAAAGCTGATAGGTTAATTTTTTGAAAAAAGTTTTTCTTGAAAGATTTTGACCCAATCGGTATAAAAGGTAGAACAGCAGGAACAGACCAATGATAAGGAACAGCTTAAACTGGAAACCGTGCTTAATGATAAATGCCGTGAATGAGAATAGAATGATGCTGAAAATATCAGCGATGGCTGCAGCGGTTATCACCATCTGGCCGAAACGACTGTTCAGTTCATTCTTGTTTTTCAGCACAGGCAGTATAATACCCACTGATGTGGTGACCATAATAAGAGCAAAGTACCAAACATTTTTAATGGGAACAAACTGCTTTATCAGGAACGAACCGAGATAAGAAAGAACAAGGGAAATCAGGAAAAAAGCTATACCCACGAGCAGAGGGTTTTTAAGGAATCGCGAATACGTAATTTTCCGTTTGGGAAAAGAGAGAATAATCTGGTTTACATCTATTTCAAGCCCTCCCAGAAACATGAGGAACATAAACCCGGAAAGAGCCAGAAAGTCAAGCGATTGAATGTGGGTATCCGGAAAATGCGCAATAAGATATTTGCCAATGATGTAACCGGCTATCATTTCCACAATCACGGTTGGAACCCTTGAAAACCGGAGAAGCGATAGAAGAACAGGTACGGTCAGGGCAACAATAGTGACAATAAAAAGAGGATAATATTCAAACTCAAAGGAAATATTCAGTATTGTTGAATATGTATGCTCCCAGGTTATTGGCATTAGCAAAAATTTAAGTAATTTCCATATCTTTAAAAATAAAAATATTTATTCAAAAGATTCACATACAATTTCTGTTTTTACAGATGGAAGCTTCAGCCCCCGCCACAAAAAGGGTAGCTGGGCAGGAATTATTTTGACTGATAATGACAAAAAAACCTTTACGGGTCTGAAAGAGGATTCCTCCCAGCATGAGATGGAGCTTTTGAGCATTCTGGAATGTCTTGAATATATAAAAAATCATTTTGGCAATGCATGGGTAGTCCGTATTTATACGGATAGCGAATACGTGGCTAACCTTTTAAAAAGAAGGAGGAAGCTGGAGGATACAAAATTCCTTACCCGGAAGGGAAAGCGGATAGCGCACAGCGATTTAATAAAAAAAATGTATCGGTTTGTTGATGAATTTTTCCTTGAAATTAACAGGGTTCCATCCCATCAGAAAAAGGGTGTTTCGGCTATCTCCGATTTAAACAGGGAAGTGGATAAGCTATCCCGGAAAATACTGAGAAAAGAAATCCGGGACCAATAAAATAATGGACCCGGATTAGGGAAAAAAGCTATGAGTTAGACTATCAGTAATACAGCAGCCAGGCCTGGATTCCCTGCTCCCGCAGTTTTTTCAGCTCGGCGTTTGCCTGATTTTTGCTTTTAAATGAAGCGTAACTGACGGCATGCATACCATTACGCTCTCCAATAAGCTCTGAATCGTATCCTTTTTTTATCAATTCCTTCCTGAAATTGACGGCATTTTGTTTCTTTTTGAAACTACCGGCAACAATGTAAAATTTCTTTTCCCTTTTAGCAGGTTGCGCGGGTTTTTCTATTTTCTTTTCAGCTTGGCCGGCTTTTGCCTGCTTTTCCGCTTCTTTCTTTTGCTGATCAACTCCGGCAGTTTGAGTTTCTTTTTGTTGTTCCTTTGATTTATCTTTAGATTCCTCTTTGCTTTTGTCTTCTACCTCTTCTGTGAGTTTCTCCTGGTTATTTCCTTCTTTGCTGAATATGTTTTGTACGGAATCAAAATTCAGCATAGCCCAGATAAAAACAACAGCCACCGGCACACCAATAGCTATGGAAAGGATTAAACCTTTATTGCTGTCTGACTTTTTGGAAGCTGTTTTGCCCGAAGTGGTCTTAACTTTGGGGGTTTTTTGTGTTCTTTCTTTAGCTTGTGGTTGTTTTTCCGGTTCTTTTGGTTTATCTTCTTTCTTAGGTTCTTCTTTTTTGGATTGCTGGGCCGAAGCTTTTCTTGCTTCAGCAGCCTTTTCCTGGACAGTTTTGGGTTTGGAAGGAGGTTTTTCTTCTGTCTTTTTGGATTCAGTGGGTTTCTCTTCTTCTTTGGACTTTTCTTTTGGCCCTTCTTTTGGAGCTTCTTTGGCTGCCTCTGCAGAAACTTTAAATTGAATCTTACCCTGGTCATCCTGATTGAATTCGCCCAGTCCTTCAATTTTATATGATCCTTCCTTAGCAACCTTTTCATCAATCTCTTTTACATACTGATTGATCTTATTCATAGCTGCCTGCTGATCCAGGTTTTTCTTTTTCATTATATGGTTAACCAGCAACTCATCATTAAACTTCAGAAACGGACTGAAATATATATCCTCCACTTTGGAAGCCAGATCTTTTTTGTTTTTGTTCTTGGATGTGGCCCTTAGCAGAAATGCCCCAAAGTTTGGAATGATGACACGATTGTTGCTTGCAATCAATTCTTTAATATACTCGTCAAGCATGATGGTTGTGTTTAATTATTCATAGGATCAAAGATAACAAAAAATCGAATTAAATTAAAATCCATTCTATTAGTAAATTGGAATAAATCCCAACTGAAATTGTGCATATTTGATCAAAATCTTTTATTTTTCGTATTATTAATCCTTTTATGTCGCCTTATGAAGAAAATTACAATCTTTCGAACAGGGATCATTTTGGTGTTCCTTATTACACTTCTGATAAATACATCTTTTTCACAGAGCCGGTATGATTTTCAAACAATAAAACGGCTGGATGCTACCCCTGTTAAAGCACAAGGTAAGACCGGCACTTGCTGGGTGTTTTCTACTCTTTCCATGCTGGAGTCTGAACTGTTAAGGATGGGTAAGGGCCAATGGGATCTGGCCGAAATGTTTGTGGTAAGGCAATCCTACATTGACCGGGCTGATCTGTATGTTAAATTCCACGGGCATCTTAATTTCACTATGGGCGCCCAGGCATGGGATGTTATGAACGTCATCCGGGATGATGGGATTACTCCTCAACAGGCATACCCGGGTTTCAAAATGAATGAGTCAATGCATGAACACGTAGAGATGGATGCTGTGCTAAAATCATTCATCAATACGGTTATTGAGAATAAAAGCGGGAAGCTTTCGCCGGTCTGGAAAGATGCTTTTGAAGGCATTCTGGATGGTTACCTGGGGCAATATCCTGAAAGCTTCACTTATGAGGGAAAAACATACACGCCTTCAGAATTCAGAGATTTTCTGGAAATACAACCAGACGACTACATTCCTTTTACCAGTTTCATGGAGCATGAATACTACTCCACCTATGTTTTTGAATCTCCTGATAATTGGTCACTTGAAGAGATTCACAATCTGCCTCTGGATGTAATGGTTGAGATGATGAAGGAATCTGTCAGAAAAGGTTATACACTGGCTTGGGCTGCAGATGTTTCCGATCCGGGTTTTAGGCATGATAAAGGGCTGGCTGTTGTGCCCGAAAAGGACTGGAAATATATGGACGAGGAAGAAAGAGAAAAAGTCTTCGCTGAACCCATCGGGCAGAGAAAAATCCGCCCGGAAGTAAGACAGAAAAATTTCAGCAATTACAGCACTACTGACGATCATCTGATGCATATTGTGGGGCTTGCAAAAGACCAAAAAGGCACGGAATATTTCATAGTTAAGAACTCCTGGGGCACAGACAACCCGTTTGATGGCTATCTTTACGTTTCTGAGGCTTATGTAAAATTACGGACTACCTCAATCATGCTGAATAAGAATGCTATTTCTGATGCGGTGTTGGATAAGCTGGAGTTGTAGAATGTAAATTTCGGTGAAAATGAAGCAATTTCTGCTTATTATTCCGGGTATATTTCTTTTCATTACTGGGTCACTGGCTCAGAATGATACTATCAATCCTGCTTATTTTGCCGTCAAGCCTCAGTATGGATTTATTCTGCCCCACTCAAAAACCATAAGAGACCTGACTCACACCAATCCCTATGGTATCGAAGGAGAGTATGGCTGGTATCTCACACAAAAAGAAGACTGGTTACGATGCAACTGCTATAGCAGGGCGGGTGTGTCTTTTTTGTACATTGATTATGCAAACCCTTCAGTTTTAGGCCAATCTATGAATCTTATCCTGTATGCAGAGCCTTTGCTGACCTACAAAAGCTCCTGGATGGCCTCTGTGAGAATGGCGGCTGGCCTGAGTTACATTACCAAAGTGTATGATGAACAAAAGAACCCGGAAAATTTTTTTTTCAGTTCGCACCTGAGCTACCTGGTTCATCTGGACCTTAACCTCACAAAATTTATAACAGACGATTCTTTTCTTTTCCTGTTTGCGAAATATAATCATATCTCCAACGGTGGGGTTAAAAAACCCAATAAAGGAATGAACTTCCCTATGTTTGGTCTGGGCATGGGCTATAATCTCAATTCTCTGAATTTCCCGGAAAAGAAAAAGATTCCGCTGGAGAAACCTGTACCGGTTGTTCCTGTGGGAGGAACTTTTATGACAGGCAGAACCATTCATACCAAGGATACAGATGAATATAAACTTGCAGTGGGTCTGTTCGCCAAAGGCAGAAGAAAAATAAGCCGGTTGAATGCTGTTACATTTGGCGTTGAAGGTGTATATGACCGCTCGCTCTATTCCCTTGATGAAGCCCGCAGCAACTTGTTATCCAATTCCTATTATTCGCTATTGGCTGGGCATGCTTTTGTATTTGGGAAATTTGTTTTTTCCCAGGAATGGGGGCTGTATTTGTATGCCCCGTTTTATGAAAGGCATAATTTTTTTCAGCGATATTCCCTTACTTATAACATCTGGAACCATTTCAGAGCGGGTGTAACTCTGAAAGCACATGCCGAGGTGGCTGAGAACTTTAATGTACTGATTACTTACGATTTTAAGTAACATGAACTCGATATAAGATAAATTTGTATATAGCTGGTATTCAGGTAGCCCCGGCTTTTAAGCCGGGGTTGTAAAAGGCTCAGTGTAAAGATTTTTGATAATTTTGTAATTTAATTTACAAAATTATCAAAAATCACTGGCTCTTTATTATAGACGACCCCCACCTAAAGGCGGGGGCTATCTGAATACCAGCTATATTGAGCGTTCGTCTTTAAATCGGACTTAGGTTAAGTAAGTTAATGAGTTCCAATAAAGGCAGAAGCAATGATTAACCAGTGCGTGAGTCCGCCGGGTACCTGCTCTGCGGCCCTCCGGGTGTCCTCCCGTTTCTCTGTGGTTAAAATCTTCCATGGCCTTACCCGGCTGTAAACATACGATGACCTGGAGACATCGTATGTTAAGACCTGTCCTGACATCCGATGTATATTTTTATTAGGTTGTTTCTTTCCTGTTTTCCGCATTGGGACACCCAATAACTGAATCCTTTATATGTCTGTGAGATATTAAACG
>CAZPDP010000056.1:0-18030 GCA_964585385.1 uncultured Bacteroidales bacterium | reverse complement strand
GCTAAACTCAATGTATTTACATAATAGAAAAAAGCCCGCTTTTAGAGTGACTCCCATATACATAAAGCACTTAAAATATTGCTTAACAGTCGGTTAACCCCTTGCTCCGCCGTAGCGGCTGCGCGAAGGCGATGCCGACTTAGGTAAAATTAAATTTTTGAAAAAAAAAATTTAGTGAACCTTAGTCGCTGTCGGAAACAGGAATAATTCCTGAATTATTCGGGTTAAAATTATTGTTATAAAATTTGTAAAATAAAAAGAAGGTTTTACTTTTGCAGCGACTCAGTAGCTCAGTTGGTAGAGCATCGCCCTTTTAAGGCGAGGGTCCTGGGTTCGAGACCCAGCTGAGTCACAAGGGCAGGTCATAAGGCTTGCCCTTTTTTTATGCCTGGAAATTAAAGATCATTAAAACATACAGCCGACTCCTGGTATTAGAAGCTCAGGTGTGAACTATACTGCCACTCTAAAAGATGCTCATGATATTGAAAGCCTGAAAATTGATTTATAGCTTGACTATCTCGTTATTTAGCTTTTGAATTAAAGGTATAAAAGGACTCCGGCTAAATAAATATTGACACTTTAAAACTTTTAAGTAAATGTTAAGGTGTACATTCCTAAATTATTTTATTATAATGATTTAACTATAGCTTTATTTATTTTTTTTATAAATACGGGCCCGTTGTATATGAAGCCGGTATATACCTGGACCAGTTTGGCTCCAGCTTTTAGTTTTTCAATGGCATCTTCGGTGCTCATAATACCGCCAACTCCGATAATCGGAACTTCACCGTCTGTTTTCTCGCTAATATAGCGAATAATCTTTGTAGAAGTGTTTTTTAGCGGTTCCCCACTTAACCCACCATTTCCTATAGACTCAACCTCTTCTTCAGGTATTGATAGACCATCCCTGGTGATTGTCGTATTTGTTGCTATTATTCCGTCAATCCCGGTTTTATAGTAAATATCAATAGCATCATCCAGTTGTTCCACGGTTAGGTCAGGTGATATTTTTAATAAGATAGGTTTTCGTTTATTATAGCCGGAGCGGATAGTATCCAGCTCATTGATTATTTGAATCGTTTTTCCCTTATCCTGCAGTTCATTCAGGTTTTTAATATTCGGACAACTCAAGTTGATTACAATATAATCGACATGATCGTAAATCTGTTTGAATGCATAGATGTAATCCTGTATAGCTTCATCATTGGGAGTATCTGTATTTTTACCAATATTACCGCCAATGATTACATTTGAAGATCGTTTTCTGAGCCTTTTAACTGCAGTATCTACTCCCTCATTATTGAAGCCCATACGATTTATAAGGGCTTTGTCAGTAGGAATCCTGAAGGACCTGGGTTTAGGATTTCCAGATTGGGCCCTGGGTGTAACGGTACCTATTTCGATGAAAGAAAATCCAAAACGCCGGAATTCATTGTAGATTTCAGCATTTTTATCAAATCCGGCTGCCAAACCAACCGGATTTTTAAATGTAAGCTCCAGAAAATGGGTTCTGAGCTTCTTGTGAGATGTATTGCAGATAGTTTCAATTAATTGAGGAATAAGGGGGATTTTAAAAACTGCTTTAATAAATTTAACTATTAGGCGGTGAACTGTTTCTGGTGGCAAGTTAAATAACAGCGGCCGGATTATAACTTTATACATTTTTTTCTGCAAAGATAATTAAGAATTTCTATTTGTTATCTTCAGGCAGATATTCTTCAAAACTGTTATCCGCATAAAAAATCACAATCCTCTTTATTGGTTTCAGTGTTGTTTTTTGAGTATTATTGGTCTCAGATTCTTTTATCTGTTCATCAGATAAAGATTGATTCTGAATATGAGATTCTGGTGAAGTTAATTGCCGGTCATTTTTTGTAGCATCCTCATGAAATGGGATAGAGGATTGTCTTTCTTTTAAATACATAGAACCTTCACCCAATAGAAGCCATTTTGGATTAATCTCAGGGTATTTTTCAATCAATTTCCTGATAAAATCAAAGCTGGGTTTATTTCTTTCACTAAGAATATGAGAAATAGAGGAACGTTGCACCCCAATCTCTTCAGCTAATTTTGTGGAAGTTAAATTCAATTCTTCCATTAATTTCAGTAATCTTTCTTTCATGAAGGCACTAATTGATTAATTTAAACAGGCAAAATATACTGTATACAAATGTAATAAATATATATATAACAAATGTAACAATTTCATGCAAAATATGCGATACAATTGTAAACATCATTCTCGGTTCCTAGTAATTGTTCTTCGTTAAACTCTAAAACATGGTTGATATTTGCTATATTCTTCTTTGTGATTACTTCGTGTCTTTGTGCCTTCGTGGCAAAAATAGAGTGCCACAAAGGCTCTAAGACTCTAAGATACACAAAGGAGAAAATAATTGTATGTAAGTTATCAACCATTTATTAGAGTATTACCTTGTTCTTTAATTCTATGTTTAACTTTAATCAATTCTAAGCTAATTGCGCTAATACCTTTACCAGGTAATTGTAATAAGAACCCAAATTGAACGATTATAGCTCACTGTCTGCCCCGTACACGAAGTGTCGGAGACAAAGAAATTGTAAGGTTTTCACCTTCCCGACACTCCGTGTACAGGAAAGGCTATCCATTCGGTGAAAAACCAACAATTTCTAAGTCGTCTGGCAGCTGCCGGATATGTAAAGCGCTTTTTCACTGTTCCGATAAAAATCGGGTCAGGCGGTTCAAACCGCTCAACTTAGGAAGAAATTATCATGATTTGAGAGAAATATCTTAGTATATTAATGTGTATTATTCAGTATTTTACAAAAAATTAGCCCCGTTTAAATTATTATTTCAAATTTATGCTGTAAATAACTGATATATAATAAAATATAAGTTAAATAGTGTCTATTACAGGACTTTGGTAATAGATAACTCCATTATTTCTACAAGTATTATTTCAAATAAATATTGTAAATTGCTGATAGAACGATTATTATAAAATAAGTTATATTGTGGTTTATACTCCTTGTGTTGATTTTGTAATATGATCTGATTTTATTGTTAAATTGGTTACATTTGTATAATGTGGTAGTTGTGTTTTGAGATATATGTGAATTATTGTTTAAAAACAGTATGTTGATTTATTATGAAAAAATGAGAGTTCTGTGAGGCGAGGGTTTATCCGGTTTAGGTAAACAGTAAGTTTTTCACCTTCCTGACACTCCGTGTACGGGACAGGCAACAAATTCGGTGAAAAACCGACAATTTCTAAGTCATCCTGCAGCTGCCGGATAAGTAAAGCGCTTTTTCACTATCCCGATAAAAATCGGGAAACCGCTCAACTTAGGTTATAGTAATATTTTACTGCTTGGATATCGTACATATAACAGATAAATAATTAGTAACAAAGTGTTTTGGTAAATAATAACCGTGTGCCCTAGATTAGTATACCTTTCTTGATAGTTATGTCATGAATTTTCGTGAACTTTTTAAGCTGAATTCTGTTATTCTGTTTACTTAGTCTTAAAACAGTTTAAAATAATAACTATATTACTTTTTTGTAGAATGCCGGGGAAGAGAGCTTTTATCTCTAAATAACTAACGCGTTACAAATGTAACATTTTTTAATCGACACTAAATTATACTTTAAAATTCAAAGGTTTTTTTCAGATAGAAACATTTACTTTTATAATTAATGCAAAAAAATCGCGCTTATGGAATTAAAAGAAATATTTGATCGTTCATGGGAGCATTATACGATAGAAAATGCTTCTGTTAGTAAAATTTATGAATTGTTCCGTTCTCAGGAGGATAATGTTCAGCATGATCATATCGCTTTCAGAACATTTGATGATCCAAGGGTAAATATTGATGTGCTGGCAAAGCCATTTGTGGACAATGGTTATGAAGCTAAAGAAGATTATAATTTCAAGAAAAAGAAACTCTATGCCAAGCATTATGAGCATAAAACAGATCCCGATGCACCAAAAGTTTTTATAAGTCATCTGCTGACTAATCAATTCAGTGATTATCTTCAAAAAACTGTGAATGACTCCCTAAACAAAATTCCGAATGAATACCTTCAGCCGGAATCACTAATTTTTGCAGGTAATTTGTGGGGGTTTCCCTCCTATGAAGTATATGAAAAATTACACGAAGAATCGGAGTATGCTTCCTGGATGTATGTATACGGTTTTCGAATTAATCATTTTGCTATAAACGTCAATAAATTGAAAAACCTGGTCACCCTTGAGAAAATCAACAGCATGCTGAAAGAAAAGGGTTACACAATGAATCAGAGCGGAGGTGAAATTAAAGGCAGTAAGGAAAAATTACTGGAGCAATCAAGTATTATGGCAGATCCAACCGATGTTAAGTTTGAAGAAGGTATGTATCAGATACCTGCTTGCTATTATGAATTTACCAAGCGATACCGGGACGAAAACAATAATCTGTACACCGGATTTATTACATCATCAGCCGATAAAATATTTGAGAGCACATATACAAATTTAAAATAACGGGAATGTGTTGCCTATCAGAATATTTAATCAGGGAAAGTTAGCAAAGCTTTCCCTTTTTTGTTTTCTGTAAAAAAAAATGATATATATTGATTTACAGCGACAGAAAAGAGATATAATAAATATTAAAAGCCGGTATCTTTTTTTGCGCCTTTATCCGGACTGTCGGGATCGCGGAATTCAATCAGGACACCAAGACAATATTTTTTGTTTTTTTCCTTGTTGCCATCAGTTTCTTCAGTAGTTATCTCTAAAATAAGCTTTCTGGTTCTTTTGATTTTAAAAAAGAAGAATTCTTCATATTTGTAATCAGCATTGTCATATAAGACAGCCTCATCCTCCTGTGATTCCAGGATACGAAGTCTTATGTCTCCAAGTTTCCTATGACCGCTAATTGAGATATAATATTCTTCACCTCCGTATACCACGATGCTGAACTTTGATGTCATCCCGGGAGTAAACACCGCACTTCTTGACTGCCGGCTGTAAAAAAAGCTTCGGTCGGCCCAGCGACAGTTCTCAATATGGTATTTCTCACAGTTTTGTGCATGGGATAGCAAAGGGATTAATACCAAAGAAAGGTGTAATAAAATGTTGTATATATATTTCATTCCTTATCCATTTTATTTTGAACGATTTCTGTTCTTATGGTATCAATTTTCTCTTTCAAATCCATGAAATTTTCCCTGGAAATAATGGTCTTTTCTCCTCCTTCAATTACGAGGTTGTGTTCTTTGTTTCGTTTTACAACGGTTTTCTCCTTTATAACAGGCAATTGATCGAAAAACGCATTGATTTCATTCAGGTAATTCACAGAGTAACTAATGTTAAGGTCTTCTTTATATTCCTGAGCAAACATTGCAAGGTTTTTAAAGGCATATTTCTGATCAACTATTTTTCTGACAGTTTCCTGATAATCACTATAATTCCCTATAAGATTCAGCGTAAGATAGAGTCCCTCAATATAACTACCCGTTGAAATTACCGCCAGTGTTTTTTCCTGTCCTGTGTTGCGCAAGTAGTCTATAATTCGGGTGTGATATTGTTCTGCAATATGTATTAACGAGTCGTTATTGTAAAGATTCTCAGTAATTCTTTTTACCAGTTTTTCTTCTTCAGGTACCTTAATTCTTAGTTCTGAAGATAAGTTAAAAACAGCATTAAAATAATCCTCTGTATTTTTTGTTTTTTCATATAGAATCAGATAAGATAGATCGGCAAGGTAAACCCCCAGGTTAAGAGTTTTAGCCCTTGTGTTGTGGTATTTTTCTATATTATCGACAGGATTGACCAGGTTGGGTTTGTAAGGCAAATTTTCTGTTTTGATATACTCAATCATCTCTCTTGCTGATGGATACCTGAAGTAAATGTCTTTTGTTTTTTCCTGTGAGGTCAGTGTAATGGAATCTTTTTTAAATCCTGCATCAGGTGATTTCTTTTTAGTTTCTTTCTTACAGGAACTTAAGATTAATAATAAAAATACAAATACAAAAACTATGTTTACTCTTACATTCATTCTAATATATGTTAGATGTAAAATTATATATTTTCAGCTATCACACAGATAGCCTACTTAATTTAATATTGCTAAAATAATAGATAGTCTTTTTTAACAAATTATAATAAAGTATAATATACAGAATAATATTGAAAATCCAAATTACCATGATATTAAACCAAAAAGTATCCATTAGATAATCACCGATTCTTTTTTCTGCTGTATAAAACTGAGTTCTGCCATTTTTGAGTAAAGGTGTATTAAAAACCGGTTCTGCTTTTCTGATTAGCTGACCATTCTTTTCTATGATTTTTTCAGGATTGTCTTTTCTCTTGACCAACTCTGCTATTGCAGCATTATGATAAGTTCTTTTAAATTGATTATATTCTTCCAAACCGCCCTTTTTTTCAATTAAAGAATCTGTTAGTCTGTCCTTTTCATAGAGCAATTGTTCAAGACTCTCCGAAAGATGCAGCCTTAAATTTTTCAAGCTCATTTCAAGTTTATTTAGTTCTTTTTCATCTGACGTTTTCATGTTGAGATTTACACCCGGATTGAATCCTTTATACTTATTAGTCAGGTTAGTTAGCTCATTTTGCAGTACGTCCGATTTTCTTTCAATATTACTATTCGCTGTTTTTGAGTCATTTGTATATGCCAGGATTTCATCAATATAGGACAGCAGTTCAGGTATCAGGATGTTTATTTTATAATGCAATTCGCTTTCTTTTTTTTCAATAGGGTAAAAGTTTTTCTGGAATTCATTGTCTTTGAATTGCGTTACAGCAAGAGCTTCATAGGCCCACCTGGATGTCATGAGATCGGCCGTTACGGGCGGGTATATTTCAGAGGTAAGATTGAAGTGCAACTGGTCGAATTTAACAATTGTACCTGACAACAAAATGTGAGGAATAAGGATAAAAGGAATGAGGATATATATGGCAATTTGTGACTTTAAACCTGATGACAAATTAAGCCCCAGCAGATTCGAGAAAAAAGCCACAGAAAAAAGAACCAGCCAGTATTCAAAATTTAAATCTTTTATCTGAAGGATAAGATTACCTATTATGACAAATGTAAAAATCTGTATAGATGAGAGAATTAATAGAAAAACTATTTTGGAGAAAAGATAAGAGGACCGGCTTAAATTCAGAAATTTCTCCCGTTCAAGTATTTTTTGATCTTTGATTATCTCCTCAGCGCTTATAAGCATTCCTATGAACATGGCAACAATTATACTCATGAGAATAAAGGAAGGAATATTTACATTTTTACTAAAAACATACATATGTTCAGCATTCCCAGATCCTGCAGTATACTTGGTAAAAAAACCAAGTATCAGGGCAAGTAATGGCGCTTCCAGGAGGCTAATAATAATGTATTGAGGGTTAGATAGTTTTGTCAAAATATTCCTGGTAATAAATATTTTAAACTGTTTGAAAAGATTAGGCTTTTTAAAAGGATTGTGAGGTATTTGTTTTTGTTCTTCAGTAATCACTGCATCGTTATCAATATGGTCTCTGAATTTTTGGTACCAATAATCGGGACTTCTTTTTCGTTTGGTTGTATATTTTCCATTTTCATCAACTTCTTTATCTTCAATGATTTCAAGCATAATGTCCGGGTTAATGGAACCGCAAACCGGACATTCTTTTTTTTCTGCCTGAACCTGTTGGTCGAGTGTTTTAAAATAAACCAATCCATCCATAGGATCACCTGTATAGACTGGAGTCCCCCCTTCATCAAGCACGATAAGCTGATCGAATAATTTAAATATATTTGTGGAAGGCTGATGAATGTTTACAATTACCAATTTTCCTTTAATGGTTTGTTCTCGTAACAGGTTCATAATATTCATGGAGTCAGAAGAGGAAAGCCCTGAGGTTGGTTCATCTACAAGGAGAATAGAGGGTTCACGTATCAATTCCAGGCCCATGTTGACACGTTTTCTCTGACCTCCGCTGATTTGCTTATCAAGAGGATTTCCTACTTTTGAATGTTTGATATGCTTCAGGTCCAGTTCTTCAAGAATATTGTCAACTGTTTCGGATATTTTCTCCTCTGAATAATCATCAAAACACAGTTTTGCATTAAAGTATAGGTTCTGATATACCGTTAACTCCTCAAATAGTAGGTCATCCTGTGGAACATAGCCAATAAGCCCTTTTAGAAGATCTTTATTCTGGTGTATATCATAACCATTTAATTTTATACTGCCTTTTTGAGGGGTCAGATTGCCATTAATAACATTCAGAAGAGTGGATTTTCCAACTCCGCTGGACCCAATTACCCCAACAAAAAGAAAAGATTCAGTTTTAAAGCGGAAAGGCCTGACTCCCTGCTTATTATTGGTATAGTAAAATTCAGGCTCATCTATTATTAGTTCCACATAATCAGCAGAATATTGCGCAATAAATTTTTGAGCCAATTCCGTATAATAAACAGGTTTCAGTTTGACATTCTGAAACCCCAGTTTATAGCTGGATATGGAATTCCCTTTTCGAAAGGGATATATTTTTTGAGGGATAATTTTGCTTCCGTTCAGAAAAAGAGCATCGTTGCCATCATAATAAAAGATAAAAAGATTGGCTGAAGCAATGTGCAGAAAGCAAATCTTTCCATCCAGATTTTCTCTCTTAATAACCTTTAAATCAGCATTTTCTTGTTGTGTATCATTGCTGATTACAAAAAGTAAATTGCTTTTTTGGGTAACTTTATCGCAACCTTCAATGATAAATCGCTCTATATCTGCAAACTCATCTTCAGGGAGTTTAAATGAAAGTGCTACAGTTTTCAAATAGTCATATTCATAAGGTAAAATGTTCCCTTTTGTTTTCAATAATTCAGCAAGGAGGGTAATTAAAAATAATTTATCAGAATAGACCAGAGATTTATTTATATCTTCAACTAATCGAAGGGTTTTTACTGATTTTAGACTGATTTCCTTATAAAAATCCCTTGTTTCCGTGTCTGAATATTGTTTGTTGTAAAATTCAAAAATGGTAAGAAACTCTTCAATTTGATCTTCATTAATATAATGCAGGAGGTAAAATTTCAGCAGTGGCCTGACATCTTCAACATTACAATTTTTGTCAATGTTGGAGAAAATTGAAAACAGTTTTACGATTGTCTTTATAATCGGGCTAGTCATCTATATTAACCGTTTTTTCGTAAAAATTTTATTTTTAACAGAAACTTTTTTACTCTATCTTTCGATTCACTAAAATAAGGAGAAATGGTTTTTAATTTTAATAGCAATATATGTCCAAAAATAATAAAATCTTATTAGCAGAAGACGATGAATTGATACGTAAAATCATTCAGGAAGTTGTAAAGGATGAATATGAGCTGATAATTGCTGATACGGGGGTAGAAGCGCTGGAAAAAGCCAGGATACACAAACCTGAACTTATTTTATTGGATGTAATGATGCCCGGCAAAAACGGTTTTATGGTATGTAAGGAGTTAAGAACCATAAAAGAATTGCGAACTTCCATTATCATTATGGTAACTGCTCTTTCCGACAAAGATTCTGAACGAATTGGACTTAGCTCAGGAGCAGATGATTTTATTACCAAACCTTTTAATCCTATAGAATTGAGAACCAAAATAAAAATGATGTTCAGACTCAGAAACCGCTTACTCAAAAGTTAAACTGAGTCTAAACAATTTCTGAATATCCATAATTATTGCACTAACAGAGAAATAGAATACTATATATTTCTTCCTTTAATATAATTCAGCAATAACAATTCTTACCTTTTAGCCCGAATAATTAACTTCGTTGAGGGCTTCGCCGTTCATGAATTATTCCTATCTCCGATAGCGACTAAGATTCACTAAAATTTTTTTAAAAAATTTAAGTTTCCCGAATTAAGTTCGGGACAGGCTATCTAAGTCGGCATCGCCTTCGCGTAGCCGCTACGGCGGAGCAAGGGGTTAATGCCGCTTTGCGGCACAGGCTCTGCATATAATTCATAATCATAAAAATTTATGAATAATGCAGGTTAGATTATTCATCCTTTTTCTATTATTTTTGAAAAAAACACAATCTTCATGCATAATCTATTTCAGGAACTTGGGAATAAACTTGACGGTGATTTATACACAGATAAGAAAACCCGTCTGCTTTATGCTACTGATGCCTCAGTATACCGGGAGATACCAATTGCAGTAGCTCGTCCAAAAAATAAAGAAGATATAAAATTATTGATTGAATATGCAGACAAAACTAAAACCAGTCTGATACCCAGAACAGCAGGCACTTCTTTGGCCGGACAAGTTGTAGGTTCTGGCATTGTTGTAGATGTTTCCAGATATATGACAAAAATTATTGAGTTGAATGAGGAAGAAAAATGGGTTAAGGTACAGCCTGGAGTTATTCTTGATGAACTGAACATGTTTCTGGAACCCTATCATCTGTTTTTCGGCCCTGAGACATCTACTTCAAATCGTTGTATGATTGGAGGTATGGTGGGCAACAATGCATGTGGATCTCATTCAATACTCTATGGTTCAACAAGAGAACACACCCTTTCTTTGAAAGGTTTGCTATGTGACGGTTCGGAGGTGGAATTTGGACCTCTGTCCAAAAACGAATTTGAGCAAAAAACAAAGCTTAATACATTGGAGGGTCGCATCTATAGAAATATAAATAAGATATTATCCTCCTCTGAAAACCAAAAGGAAATTGAAGCGGAATATCCGGATAAATCAATATACAGAAGGAATACCGGTTATGCAATTGATTTATTGATGGATGCAGAGCCTTTCAATCAGGGGAGCAGGGAAAAATTTAATTTTTCAAAATTAATTTGCGGTTCAGAGGGAACATTGATGTTGATTACGGAAATAAAACTCAACCTTGTTCCGCTGCCACCAAAATATAAAGCGGTGGTTGCAGCTCATTTCAAAACACGTAAGGAAGCTTTTGAGGCTAATTTGATTGCCCTGAAACACCGGCCCGGGGCAGTTGAAATGATGGATGAAATCATTCTGGATCTCACAAAAAACAATATAGAACAGAGAAAAAACCGGTTTTTCCTGGAAGGTAATCCAGGAGCTATTCTTATTATTGAGTTTGCAAGAAATTCCAGAGATGAAATAGAGGAAGTTCATAAAAGTCTCGTTAAAGATCTGAAAGAGGCCGGCTATGGGTATCATTATCCCTTAATTTTTCATCCTGAATCCCTGAAAATATGGAATTTACGAAAATCCGGCCTGGGTATTCTTTCCAATCTTAAAGGCGATGCAAGACCCGTATCTATTATTGAAGACACTGCTGTTCGTGTTGAAATGCTACCGAATTATTTGGAAGATTTCCAGAAAATATTAAATAAGTATAATCTTCGTTGTGTCTTTCATGCCCATATAGGTTCCGGTGAACTACACCTCAGACCTATCTTAAACCTAAAAGATCCTGAGGATGTAAAACTTTTCAGGACTATCGGGTTTGAGATAGCTCATCTTGTAAAAAAATATAAGGGCTCTATGAGCGGTGAGCACGGCGATGGGAGAGTACGTTCGGAGTTTATTCCAATAATCCTGGGAGAAAAAAATTACGAGCTGCTTAAGGAAGTAAAAAATACCTGGGACCCAAATCATATTTTCAATCGGGGTAAAATTACTGATGTCCCTTCAATGATTGAAAACTTAAGGTATGAACCTGGAAGGGAGGTGAAAGAGCCTGAAACAGTTTTTAACTTTTCTGATGCAGGAGGCATTCTCAGGGCAATAGAAAAATGCAATGGAAGTGGGGATTGCAGGAAAACAGAGTTCACGGGAGGGGCCATGTGTCCCAGCTATATGGCGACAAGGGATGAAAATGATGTTACCCGTGCCAGGGCTAATATCCTGAGAGAATTTTTAACCCATTCAACACAAAAAAATCCATTTAACCATAAAGAAATTTACGAGGTGATGGATTTGTGCCTTTCCTGCAAAGCCTGCAAATCCGAATGCCCTTCCAATGTTGATGTAGCTAAGCTTAAAGCTGAATTTTTACAACATTATTATGATTCAAATGGGATACCTCTCAGAACAAGACTTATAGCTTATATTACCCGTATGAACAAGCTGGGCAGCATATTGCCACCTGCTTACAATTTCTTTATGAAAAATCCTGTTGCATCAGGGATTATAAAGAAAACAACCGGCTTTGCAATAAAAAGAAGTATCCCTTTAATACACAATACTACCCTGAATAAGTGGATGAAAGGCTATATAAAACAAGTTAACAACCAAAACCCCAAAAAGAAAAAAGTATATCTCTTTAATGATGAATTCACCAATTTCAATGATACGGATGTTGGAATAAAAACCATACAATTGCTTTCATTTCTGGGTTATGAGGTAGTAATTCCAAAACATCTGGAGAGCGGAAGAACTTTTCTTTCCAAAGGTTTGTTAAGAAAGGCAAAGAAAATAGCCAATAAGAATATCGGTTACCTAAAAGACAGAATCAGCGATGAATCTCCATTAATCGGAATAGAACCATCGGCTATCCTGGCTTTCCGTGACGAATACCCTGACCTGGCAACAGACGAGAACTTCCAGTATACTGAAAAGCTAAGCAAAAATTCTTTTATGCTCGATGAATTTATACTGAATGAATGGAAAAATGGAAACATTCAAACTTCCCAGTTTACCCGGAGAAACCAAAAAATATTGTTGCACGGTCACTGTCAGCAAAAAGCTATAGCATCCACCCAAACAACAATTGAGATGCTCTCAATACCTGAAAATTATAACGTGGAAGAAATTCCTTCCGGTTGTTGTGGTATGGCGGGTTCTTTCGGATATGAAAAAGAACACTATGGCATTTCCATGAAAATCGGAGAGATGGTTCTTTTCCCGGCGGTTAGAGATGCACTTCCCGAAACCTTAATTTGTGCCCCCGGAACCAGTTGCAGACATCAGATTAAGGACGGAACAAATATTAAAGCTTTTCATCCTGCTGAAATTCTTTACGATGCAATAGTTAAATAATCTTTCCAGGTAAATTATACAGTTGACATTGCATAAATAATATGTTAACTTCGTTATACTTTAAAAGAATAAATTGCTATGAAAAGGATTTTGGCAGTTCTAATTTTGATGTTAATCCTTCCCATTATATCATACAGTCAGGATTACTGGAAGGAAAGAAATCAAATGGTAAAAAGGCAGATTGTTGAAAGAGGCATCTCCGACCCCAAAGTAATAAATGCTATGAGAGATGTCGAGAGGCATCATTATGTGCCGAAAAATTACAGGAATATGGCTTACGATGACAGACCGCTGCCTATTGGTCATGGACAAACCATTTCCCAACCTTACATAGTGGCTTTAATGACTGAATTGCTTGAAGTAGAAGAAGGGAAAAAGGTTCTGGAGATAGGCACAGGGTCAGGTTATCAGGCCGCCATTTTAAGTCATATTACTTCAGAGGTATATACCATTGAAATTGTTGAAGAACTTGCCAGAGAGGCTAAAAGAACCCTTAAAAGACAGGGGTATAATAATATTAAAGTTAAAATCGGTGATGGATATAAAGGTTGGAAAGAATATGCGCCTTTTGATGCTATCATTGTTACCTGTTCACCTTCTGATGTGCCTGAACCACTAAAGAATCAGCTTGCAGAAGGGGGAAGAATGATCATTCCGGTAGGAGGTAAATTTGTGCAGGAATTGGTTCTTTTTCAGAAAAAAGACAACAAACTTATTGAACAGGAAATTTCTTCTGTACGATTTGTTCCAATGGTTGATGAAGATGGGAAACGATATTAAGTGGGAATGTCCTAAATGTAAGAATACTTTTGATTTACAGAATCAAAAGCATCATTGTATACCTGAATCCATAAGTTTTTATCTTGAAAAAAGCCCACAAAAAGTTCAAAAGATTTTCTTTTCCCTTACCGAAAAGATAAAATTTTTCGGAATCTTTGATGTAGAACCAGCCAATTCATCTGTGCAATTTAAGCTAAACTCCGTATTTCTTACAACCCGGTTCAAAGAAGAAAGCCTTGAACTTGAATTCCAGTCAGAAAAACCGGACTTATCAATCAAACCGGTTCATACTGTAAAAATTGCGTCCAGCAGGTATATGCACAGGATTATAGTAAGCAATATAAAGCAACTGGATGACGAATTAATAGGGATTCTCTATAATTCCTATGCTATTGCCTAGATAAAGATTGTTTGCTCTTATAAGAACCACCAAAACTTGTCCCAATACCTCGACATAAATTCTTATTTATTTTTGCCCGTAACGATACCCATTACTCCAATTCCATTCCATTTATATCGCTGCTGTTATTGGCATCCAGATTATCCAAAAACACACCATTTATGCCATCGCTTGCACCCCCACACCTAAAACATATTCCTTTTGGCAAATTCACTTTGTTATTCTGACCGGGTATCGGACAGTTTCCGGATTAAACTTTATATAATTTTAGAAGTCTGAAAAATAATTTTAAATACTTACAATCATGAATTATATAGCACGCATTTTACTGGTAGTCCTATTCATTTTTTTACTAAGTTGCGCAAAAAATCCTAAGGATAAAAAAGACGCCTATCTTCAAATTCACGAGGAAGCCATAACTATTGATACTCACAATGACACTCCACTTCACATGGCTGATCCGGAATTCGATATGGGTGAGAAGCATGATCCCAGGGAAGATTATTCCTGTGTAGATTTTCCACGAATGAAAGAAGGTGGACTGGATGCTGCGTTTTTTGCTGTTTTTCTGGGTCAGAGGAAAAGGGATGCAGAAGGATACAGAACAGCCAAAAACAGGGCATTAAAAATATTCGAATCTATTCATCAAACGGTTGAAAAGAACTCCAATATAGCAGAGTTGGCTTTAATAGCCGAAGACGCCAAAAAGATTGAAGAAAAAAATAAACAGGCGGTTTATATTGGACTGGAAAATGGTTATCCCATCAATCAAAATCTTGCAAACATCGATACATTCTATAATCTAGGCGCTCGATACATCACTTTATGTCATACAAGCAACAACGACATCTGTGATTCCTCTACGGATCCAGATGGAGCGGAGCATGGAGGATTGAGTAAATTTGGAAAGAAGGTAGTACAGAAGATGAACCACAAAGGAATGATTGTTGATGTTTCCCATATTTCTGATAAAGCCTTTTATGATGTTGTAGAAGTATCAAAAGCGCCAATTATTGCTTCTCATTCTTGTGCAAGGAGTTTATGTGACAGCCCCAGAAACCTTACAGATGAGATGCTTAAGAAATTGAAAGAAAATGGGGGAGTTATACAGATCTGTTTCTTAACGGATTACGTTAAAAAGATGCCTCCAAATCCACAGCGTGATTCTGCCATGACTGCAATCAGGGAAAAGTATAACGGATTTGAAAATTTAACCGGAGAGGAAATGGCTAAAGCCCGTAAAGAGTGGTATGCCGCGGCCAGAAAATACCCCAAGAATCTTGCAACTGTAAGTGATATGGTCGATCATATAGATCATGTAGTCGAAACAATTGGTGTCGATTATGTTGGTATTGGCACCGATTTTGATGGTGGCGCCAGGTTGAAGGATTGTATGGATGTCAGTCAGATGCCCAATGTCACAAAAGAATTAGTAAAAAGAGGTTATTCTGAGGAAGAAATTAAAAAAATCTGGGGTGGAAATTTTCTAAGAGTTTTTAAAGAAGTTGAAAAAATTGGAGAAGAATTAACAAAAGGGGTATAAATAACCCGAAATCCGCACAAAAAAAGGTCTGCAAATTCAGTATTGCAGACCTTTTGTTTTTATTTAATCCAAATAATAAACATTAGCATTTCCTTGTTGTTAAAAGTAAAAGAAATAATACAAAATGAATATCAAATTATCCATATTTTTATTCCTATTGCTGTTTTTTCAGTTAAACAGTTTTAATGGACAAACACAAAAAGAAAACCCAACTATGAGCGATAAACAAATTGAAACAGCTACCTTAGGTGCTGGATGCTTCTGGTGTGTTGAGGCAGTTTTTCAACAATTAAAAGGAGTGGAGTCAGTAGAATCAGGATATTCCGGAGGACATGTGAAAAACCCATCATACAGGGAAGTTACCAATGGTACCACTGGACATGCCGAATCAGTGCAAATTAAGTTTGATCCAGAGATAGTAAGTTTCAAAGAAATCCTTACGGTTTTCTGGAAAACACACGATCCAACAACGCTTAACCGACAAGGACCTGATATAGGAACTCAATACCGTTCGGCTATTTTTTATCATGATGAGGAACAGAAAAAGATTGCTGAAGAGTCTAAAAAGGAAATGGATAATTCAGGCTATTTTTCGGATCCCATTGTAACAGAAATTGAGCCTTATAAAAACTTTTATGTTGCTGAAGATTACCATCAGGACTTCTACAAGAAGAATCCTAAACAGCCTTATTGCAGATTCAGAATTGATCCGAAAATGGAAAAACTGCAAGAGCAATTTGGAAAATATCTCAAGTAATATTTAAGAAAATCCTTATTTTTAATTATAAATCAGGATTTTACAGACTTTATTTTTTAATCAATCTGAAAAGTTTATTAGTTGAGGTCCTTTTAGCCCGAATAATTAACTTCGTTGAGGGCTTCGCCGTTCAAGAATTATTCCTGTCTCCGAATAAAAATATGAAGATCCAAATGATAATTATACCGGATAGCTGTATTATCAATCCTTGCAATTGATTTACTGAAATTATATAAATCATTGTCATTCAAACTCTTTTCATCTACTAACTTAAGTAGTTTTTAAGGTGTATTTTTTGAATGTTTCCCTCGTCCACTACATACACACAAGCCTAATTCACTGGAATTTGGGTTAATAGCTTTTTTCAGAGCCCCCCGTTACGGAAGTGGTAATTCCGGAAGAATGCCAGCTCATAGCCTTTACTGATTTTAAAGACTGGACCAGGTAAGGACCACTGAGTTTCCTCAAAACTTCCGGGGAACCATATACTTCAACGATTGCTTCGTCAATTGTTCTCTCAAAGTTAGCCATTTCCTCGTAAAGCCAGGCTGGCACTCTGCAGTTATGAAGCCGTAAATCCGCTGAACCTGATTAAACTATGTTCAATTTGTTCATTTAAAGAATCATTGCGAAAGATAGTAAATCTGCTTTTTTTCCAGATAAAAAGTGGAATAACTGGGATTCCACAAAGCAACCAAAGGAACATTTTATTTGTGTACAAAGTAAGTGTTGATTAATGTGTTGATTATTAGGTCAATAGACTCTTAGCCTGATATTCATGAAATTACAAATTAAATAAATCAAATAAAAATTTAGAAAATGTCTTGCTATTTCAATAAATAGCCATACATTTGCACACAGAATTTTATTAATTATTAATTTATTATGAAAGAAGGAAAAGTTAAATTTTTTAATGAATCCAGAGGATTCGGATTTATTAAGGACGCAGAATCAGATGAAGAGTATTTCGTTCACGTAACAGGTCTTGTCGATGAAATCGAAGAAGACGACGATGTAACTTTTGATTTGAAAGAAGGCAAAAAAGGTATGAATGCTGTAAATGTTAAAAAAGTATAACGAAAATACTGAAGAGAATTACAAGCACCTTTTTAATTGAATCCCGCATTTTTATGCGGGATTTTTTGTTTGATCCCCGGAATATGTCCTTTTGTTCAAAAACATAAATTCTGCAATTACTCTGCCGCTCTGGATTCAAAATATACCAGGCTACCATCTGAAATTTCATAATTGATATCAATAGGATTGCAGCAAACTTCGCAATCTTCAACATATTGTTGCTTCTTTTCAGAAGGATCCAACATCACTGAGATGGGTTCATTACAATAAGGACATCGAAATGTATGTTCTATCAAATCAAAATTCATAAAGCTTGAGCATTACTATTCTGAATTTCGGGAAAACCAGAATATTTACTTTCATAAGGTAGTAAAAAAATAGATGGGTGTCAACTGGTATTTCCAATGTAAATCATTTCAAAGATTTCCAGAATAACTTAACCCGAATAATTAACTTCGTTGAGGGCTTCGCCGTTCAAGAATTAT
>CAZPDP010000055.1:0-19173 GCA_964585385.1 uncultured Bacteroidales bacterium | reverse complement strand
GGGCTATCTGAATACCAGCTATATACAAATTTATCTTATATTGAGTTCACGTTAATGTGGGTTTTTTCTATTTGGGTATTGATTTTGCTATCACATTTTAACCCCGACTTAGGTGAATTTAAATTTTTGAAAAAAATTTTAGTGAGCCTTAGTCGCTGTCGGAGACAGAAATAATTCTTGAACGGCGAAGCCCTCAACGAAGTTAATTATTCGGGTTAAATGGGGTAACTGTAATAAATAGTTGATAAAGGTTACTCATTATATGAAACTCTATACTAATGACTGAAAGACATTATTTGATTATAGCATTCATTCTGCTTCCTTTTGTTTTTATAGGCCAGGAATACACCATAAATGGCTATGTGAAAGACAGTACCAGCGGAGAGGTACTTATTGGGGCTAATGTATACATTGAAGGAAAGCGGACAGGAACCACAACCAATGCGTATGGATTTTATTCTCTGACACTGGAACCGGGGGATTATACCATAGTTTATACATATCTTGGTTACAATCCCAAAAAAGTTTTTTTGTCTCTTCAGGAAGACGTGACAAGGGAGGTATCGCTTTCACCCCGTTCTGAACAGATAGAAAAGGTTGTAATAAAGTCAGTGAGGTCGAATGAGAATGTAGTATCCACTAAGATGAGCATGGATAAGCTGGATAGTAAGACGATTGAAAAAATTCCTGTTTTAATGGGAGAAGTGGATATGATTAAAAGCCTTCAGCTTCTGCCCGGCGTAAAATCAACCGGTGCCATGAGTTCGGGTATGAGTATAAGGGGAGGAGCCCGTGACCAGAACCTTATGCTGCTGGACGAGGCAACTGTTTATAATGCATCTCACCTGGGTGGTATTTTTTCAGTGTTTAACAATGACGCAATCAAAAATGTGGAGCTTTATAAAGGCCAAATTCCAGCTAAATATGGAGGCCGCCTGTCTTCTTTAATTGACATCCGGATGAAAGACGGCAACATGAAAAAAATTTCAGCTAATGGGGGAATTGGTTTGATTTCCAGTCGTTTGACATTGGAAGGCCCGATTGTTAGAAACAAGGGCAGTTTTATCCTGTCCGGGAGAAGGACATACATGGATGCAGTTATTAAATCTGCTAAGAAAATAACCCAAAGTGACCTTATTACTGAATTTCCCTTTCATTTCTATGATCTCAATGCAAAGGCAAATTATAATCTGAATGATAAAAACCGCTTGTTTCTGTCCGGGTATTTCGGAAGAGACGTGTTCGCTTTTTCAACAGATCCATCAAACGAATCCAATTTCGACTGGGGGAATTATACAGGAACCATGAGATGGAATCACATTTTCAATAAGAAGCTATTTTCGAATTTTACTTTATTGGCAAGCAATTACGACTATTTGTTTGACAATAGGTTTACTGTAGGAAGGGAGAAAAAGGTCTTTGCATTTGAGTATGATGCTTATGTAAAGGACTATGCCTTTAAGGCAGATTTTGGATATTATTTGAATAAAAACAACACCCTGAAATTCGGAATATCATCAAAGTATCATGATTTTAACACAGGCAGCATTAGTGGCAGGCAGGATACGATTCAGTTCAGATTTAATCAGCCTCTGCTTTACAGTCTTGAAAGCGGTATTTATTTGAGCAATAAACAGAAAGTCAATGAAAGCCTTACCGTGGATTATGGGTTGCGGTATACCATTTTTCAAAATATTGGAGATGCCACTGTACCAGTGCTTGACGAGGATTATAATATTATCCGTAAAAAGAATTACGAAAAGGGTGAAATTTACAACACCTACCAGGGATTTGAACCCCGGTTAGGGGTCACTTACCTGTTTTCAGAGAAGAGTTCAATAAAAGCCAGTTATTCCAGAACAAGGCAGTATTTGCTGATAGCTTCCAACTCCAATACAGGCACACCTTTAGATGTATGGATTAGTTCTGATCCCAACATCAAACCTCAGGTTGGGGATTTATATAGCGCTGGTTATTTCAGAAATTTCAGGGATAACAGCCTGGAAACTTCGCTGGAAGTGTATTATAAGGATATGGAAAACCAGGTGGCTTTTGAAGAATTTGCCCAGCCTCAATTCAATCCAAACATGATAGAAGTTCTGCGTTTTGGGAAGGGACGGGCTTACGGGATTGAACTCATGATGAAAAAGCCACAGGGTCGATTGAGTGGATGGATTTCCTATTCGTGGTCCCGCTCTGAAAGAAAGATACAGGATATCCAGGAGAAAGACTGGTATCCTTCGCCTTATGACAGAACCCATGATTTTACTGTGGTAGCTATGTACGATCTTAATGAACGAATCAGTCTTTCGGCTAACTGGACATTTAAGACAGGCCGGCCGGTAAATGCTCCTGTTGAACGATATGAATACGGGAATTTGATTTTACCTGAGTACCCGGGCAGAAATCAGGACCGGATGCCAAACTACCACAGGCTTGATTTAGGTGTGACCATAAAGGGCAAGAAGGATCCAAAGAAAATCTTCCAGGGGGATTGGGTATTCTCTATATACAATGCCTATGCTCATAAAAATGCTGATGCTCTGTATTTTGAACAGGATCAGAATAATTTTTATGAAACAAGGGCTATGCGAACCACTTATTTTACCATTTTCCCATCTGTAACCTATAATTTTAAATTTTAACAGAAATGCATTTGAAAAATTTCAGATACATCGCGGGTTTATTAATCTCTCTTGCTGCTTTTTATAGCTGCGAGGATGAACCCATTGATTGGGAAGCAGAAGATGCACCATCCAAGCTGGTTGTTGAGGCTACATTTACCAATGAATACAAGCATCATAAAATTATTCTGACTCAATCGGCTGATTATTTCTCCAACGAGAAAACACCAGGCATTTCCAATGCTGTTGTTACTATTTCCACTAAAGACTCAATATATAAATTCAGAGAAGAGCCAAATAGCTCCGGCATATATAAATCGGAAAATAAGATTGCCGGTCATGCCGGGAAATCCTATCGACTGGATATCCAGTTGGAACAACCGCTTAATGGAGAAACCGGTTTTCATGCCACAGAAAAGTTATACAAAGGCATTCGTTTGGATAGCATTCAGTCCAGGCTCTATGAAAATCCTTTCTATGTGGAAGGTTCTCCTATGGATTCCATTATGCTAGTTGTAAATGCCTTTGGTGCAGAACCCAAAGAACTCAAAAATTATTACCGGGTTGACTTATATAAAAACAGCGAGATGATTACAGATACCGTTGATGAAGTCCAGATATATTCTGACCAACAGGAATTCAGCAGCAATTACCTGCATAACCTGGCTTTCTTTGAAAATTTCGATGCAAAAGACACGCTGACCTTGGGAATCAGTTCTGTAAGTGAGAAGTACAGGTATTTTATAACAGGTATACAGAATATAGCCAATCAATCCGGGAATCCTTTTGATATGTCAGGTCCGCCTGCTAATGCCATTGGTAACATTCAGGGTGGTGATGCCCTGGGTTATTTTAGGGTTTCGTATGTGAGCTCAGCTTCTGCCGTTACGGTTGATATGCGTGAAGAAGAAAGAAAAGGTGCAGACAAACCGGGAAAGTTCCCTGAGTCATCTGCACCCTAAACCATAGAGACCGCTCATTAGTTTATGCTTTTATTCATACCTCAGTGAATGCGAAGGATTCCTCCTTGCAGCCTTAATGGTTTGATAACTGATAGTGATAAATGCTATTCCTACGATTATAAGCAACGTATAAAGGAAATCCAGTGGATTCAATGATATTTTGTAGGGGTAATTGTTTAACCAGTTGGATAAGAAATAGAATGCAATGGGCCACGAGATAACAAGGGCGATTAGCACAAGCTTTACAGTTTCCCGGCCAATCAACAGCACGATGTTTGACGACGATGACCCCATGGCTTTCCTGATGCCTATCTCTTTAGTTCTTTGCTCTGTAGTAAATGAAGTCAGTCCAAAAAGCCCCAGGGAAGCAATGAAGATGGTTAAAATGGCAAATCCAACCGACAGCTTTGAGCTTCTTTGCTCTTCCTGGTAAAGATTGGCGTATTCATTATCCATGAAAAAATACAACATGGGTTCGTTGTTGGTGAATTGTTTCCATTTGTTTTCAATTTGCTCAATAGTACCCGACATATTTTCGGGAGTGACTTTGACAGTTAAATATCCCCACCTTCTGTTGTCATCTTTAGGAATGATGATGTATGGATTAATTTTCTGCCTTAAAGAACGGATGTGAAAATCGCTTACTATACCAATTACTTTATATGATTCCATCTCTTCATTTCCGGCTGGACGCAATATACTCTCGTTCATAGGATCCTTAATCGGGTAATCGCCCAGACTCTTTTGATTCAGCAGGCAGACTGAAGGATTTTTTGTGTGATCTTCATTTAGTGGCTGGCCTTGCACCAATTCAATTCCGTAGACTTCCAGGAAATCCTCATCTGCCCAGTTGGTGTCAAACACATAAGTTTCGTCTTTGGGCTGGCTTTCTATCTGGTAGGCGTTGTTGTTGTTCGGATAGCCCGGCACCATTGTGGAGTGAGTGGAATTCACAACGCCGGGTATTTTATTGATTTCATTTTTAAATGTTTTGATTTGATTATCCAGAACAGTCAAACGGCGTATCACTAAAAGCTGGTTCTTTTTAAAACCAAGGTCTTTGTTCAGCATATAATTCGTTTGCCTTGATATCACGATTGTACCTAATATAAGAGCAGCAGAAATAACAAACTGTGATACAACCAGGTAACTTCTGATTTTTTTGTTTTTTGCGCCTGATTTCAGCTCTCCGCTCATTACACTGGTCGGGTTGAATGCAGAAAGATAGAATGAGGGATAGCTTCCGGCCAGAAGCCCAATGATAAGTGCCAGGCCAATTAAGATAGGTATGTAATACCATTCTTCCAGATAATTCAGGGTAAGCTGGGTATTGATTAGGTTATTAAAATAGGGTAAAGCAATCTGAACAAACACTACCGCCAGTATCAATGACATAAAGCTCATGATAACCGATTCGGTGAGAAATTGTTTAATAAGCATACGACGGGTAGATCCTACAACTTTTCTTAATCCTACTTCTTTAGCCCTGTTGGCAGCCCGTGCAGTGGAAAGGTTCATATAATTAATGGTTGCTATAAGAATGAGAATAACAGCAACAATGGAGAATATGTAAATGTATTTCTTGTCGTGGGGAGGTTTCATGCTGCTCTCAATATCGGGGTTGAGATGAATATCCAGCAACGGCTGAAGATGATAGGAATAGCGGTTTCCTTTTTCAATGAACTCGTCAAATGAGATGCCCAGGAATTGTTCAAGCAACGGACCTGCGTTCTCTCGCAGCAGATCAGGAATTTTATTTTCAACATTTTCAGCAGATGCATTCTCAGACAGAAGAAAATAAGTTGATAGGTTGTTGCTCAGCCAGTTCTGGTTAGTGGCATTATCGTCGGTTACTAGGGAGCCGATCATATTGGCATCGAAATGGGAGGTTTCGGGTAAATCTTTCATGATGCCCGTAATCTCATGGTTGCTCTCGTGCGTGCCTATTTTGATGCTCTTGCCCATAGCCGCTTCATCTCCAAACATCTTTTTGGCAGTGGATTCAGAGATCACAACTGTATGAGGCTTTGTTAATGCTGTTGCAGGATTGCCCTTTACCAACGGGGCTGTAAATACCTTAAAAAACGTTGAATCCGCAGCAATGAAAGCATCTTCAACAAAACTTTTTTCTTCGTGGCGGATTACGGTTTCTCCCCATGTATCCATTCTTACAGCTTCCTCAATTTCAGGATACTTGTCTTTTGCTGTAAAGGCCAGCGGTGAAGCGGTGAAAGCTCCCATAATCACCTGGTTGTTAATTTTGCCATCCAGGTAAACCCGGTAAATCCGGTCTTTCTTTTCATAGTGCTGATCATAACTCAGTTCACTGAAAATATAAATGGCTATCAGCATAGCACTGGCAATGCCAATGGCCAGGCCCAGAATATTGATAAACACATATCCTTTCTGTCTGCTTATATTTCTGAGTGCGGTCTTAATATAGTTTTTGAACATAACATTAATTTTTTAGAAATAGGACGCCATAATGTTTGGATAAGTTACAGAAAAAAATGGATTATAATCTTTTTTTTCTATTTACTTGGTTATTAGTACATAAAAAAACTGCCCCCCTGATGAAGGAAGCAGTTTTTAGAAAACACTAACTAACCAACTGATGATGAGGACACCCTCAAATAAAGCGTTTAGTAATCATCTGATATATTGATTAATAGTTTTATAATCCACTTACGGTTTGGAGCAAATTTAATTGAAATAAATCAATTTATCTTTATATTTTTGAATAAAATTGTTTGAATTATGAAATATATCGGAGCACATGTTAGTACAGCAGGCGGAGTGGAAAATGCTCCCCTGAATGCCCATAAAATCGGTGCAAAAGGTTTTGCTTTGTTTACTAAAAATCAGCGCCGGTGGACTGCCAAACCATTTACAGAGGAGAACATTCAAAAATTTAAAGCCCATTGTAAAAAGTACGGCTATAAAGAAGGTGCAATTCTCCCGCATGACAGCTACCTAATCAATCTTGGTCATCCGGAAAAGGCTAAGCTGGAGAAAAGTCGGAATGCCTTTTACGATGAAATGCACCGGTGCGAACAACTGGAGATTGACCGGCTGAATTTTCACCCGGGAAGCCATCTCAACCAAATTTCAGAAGAAGCATGCCTGAAAACAATTGCAGAGTCGGTTAATATGGCTCTGGACAGAACAAAGGGAGTTTCAGCTGTTATAGAGAATACAGCGGGACAGGGAACAAACCTCGGCTACAGTTTTGACCATTTAAAATTTATCATCGATCATGTGGAAGATAAGAGCAGGGTAGGAGTATGCATTGATACAGCACACGGATATGCTGCCGGCTATGATTTTATAAGGGCTGAAGGGTATGAAAAAACCTGGGAGGAGTTCGAACGGATTATCGGGTTTCAGTATTTGCAGGGCATGCATCTGAACGATAGCAAAAAGGATTATGGTTCGAGGGTTGACCGCCATGATAGCCTGGGAAAAGGATTTCTTGGCATACAAGCCTTTGAAAACATCATGAGGGACGAACGGATTGACGAAATTCCCATGATTCTTGAAACTCCTAATCCTGATATATGGGCAGATGAGATAAAGATGCTTTATGAAATGGCCGGTTAAAAAAGTTTAAAATGCTTTAATTTGGATGCCGTAAATTTTTATTCAGTTTAAGCAATTCTTAACTTTGAAAAAATCAACCAAAAGCTAATATTATGTCTAAGAAGAAAAAGAAAGGAAAATCGGGGATTGTATATTCAACAGATCCAGACTATAATTATGCTCAGGATGAAGGGGAACAGGAAACGTTGCCTCCCCAACAGCAAGATCTTCGTGTAATGCTTGACAGAAAAGGCCGGAAAGGAAAAGAAGTAACTCTGATTACCGGCTTTGTTGGAAGTGAGGATGATTTAAAGGATTTAGGCAAAGAACTGAAATCCAGGCTGGGTGTGGGTGGTTCGGTAAAAGAAGGGGAGCTTCTTATTCAGGGGGATTTTAGACAGGATGTGCTGAAAATGCTTCATGAAAGAGGGTATAAAGCGAAAAAATCAGGAGGATGATAATGGTAAAAAGGCCGGAAAGGAAAAGAAGTAACTCTGATATAAGGAGAGCGGCACTTATGAAAAACTAATTTTTCACTATCGGATAACCCGCTTCATACCAGTCTCTTTTACCCCCGGGATAATCATAGACGTTTTCAAATCCCATCTTTACAAGTTTTTCTGCTGCAGCCGGACTGGCGCCACAATCTTCATCTGCACAGTAAACAACTATTTCGTAGTCTTTATCAAATTTCTTTGTGGCCATCATTCCGATACGTGTAACTGGCATATGTATTGCCCCTTTGATATGGCCTGCTTTGAAATCTTCTTCATCCAGGACTTCCACCAGGGCAAAATCTTCTCCCTGGTCAAGTTTTCTTTTTAGTTCTTTTCTGTCTATTGTTTTCATATCGTAATATTTTTTATTTGCTTTAAAATTCATTTTCTTAGTCGTTGAACTTATGGTAACCTTACACAGGTAATTTCAGTCCTTTTTTCTCTTGCTTCTTAGTTAATAAGCCATCGAAGTTGTTTTTTTTCTCACTTCTGATATAACCTGTAGATTTATCCGAAAATTTATTCTACATTTGCACCTTGATTTTTTAAAACAAAAGAAAAGGAATTAATGAAATTATTCAGTGAGATTGGACTGAAGGGAGAAATTCTTGACGCTATCAGTGAATTAGGATTTGAATCACCCACCCCAATACAGGAGAAAACCATACCCCACCTTTTAAATGAGAAAGAAGATTTAGTGGGCCTGGCTCAGACCGGTACAGGTAAAACCGCTGCATTCGGGCTGCCCATTATTCAGCAAACAGATTTAAAACAGGACTACATACAGTCTCTTATTCTTTGTCCCACCCGGGAATTGTGCTTGCAGATAACCAATGATTTGCAAAATTATTCCAGGTATGCCGGTAAGTTGGGTATTGTTCCGGTTTATGGCGGAGCAAGTGCTTCGGAACAGATTAGACAATTGAGTAAAAATACGCATATTGTGGTAGGTACACCAGGCCGGGTACTGGATTTGCTTAAGCGGAAAAAACTCAGAATTTCCGGTATCAAAACGCTTGTGCTTGATGAAGCAGATGAAATGCTTTCAATGGGGTTTAAGGATGACCTGGACAGCATCCTTTCCAGGACTTCAACGGCAAAAAGAACATTGTTGTTCTCAGCTACTATGCCGCGTGATATCGCGGAAATAGCATCCAAATACATGCAGGATCCCCTGGAAATATCTGTAAGCAAAAAGAATATCGGTGCTGAAAATGTTCATCATCACTACTATCTGATTCATGCAAGGGACCGGTATAATGCGCTGAAACGAATTGCTGATATGAACCCGGACATTTATGGTATTGTGTTTTGCCGTACCCGCCGGGAAACCAAGGAAGTAGCTGATAAAATGATGCAGGACGGATACAATGCGGATGCCTTGCATGGCGATTTGTCGCAGGCACAACGTGACCATGTGATGAAAAAATTCCGTCTGAAACACCTGAATATTCTTGTGGCAACTGATGTTGCAGCTCGCGGACTGGATGTGAACGACCTCACGCATATTATCAATTACAACCTTCCTGATGACCCTGAGGTCTATATTCACCGTACCGGAAGAACCGGCCGGGCAGGTAAGAAGGGAATAGCAGTTACCCTCATTCATTTAAAAGAAAAAGGCAAGCTGCAAACCATTGAACGAATGCTGGGTAAAAAATTTGAGCGTAAAATGGTACCCTCGGGAAAAGAGGTATGCGAAAAGCAGCTTTTCAATATGATAAACAATGTAGAACAGCATGCCGAATTTAATGAAAGGCAGATTGAACCTTTCCTTCCCGAAATATATAGTAAGCTTTCCTGGTTGAGCAAAGAGGAAATTATTAAACGTTTTGTTTCTTTAGAGTTTGAGCGTTTTCTTGATTATTACGCGGATGCACCGGATATTAATGTCTCGGAAAAGAAAGCTGCAAAACAGGAAAAAGACTCCAGGCAAAAATCTGAAAAAAACTATTCTTTTACGCGTTTTTTTATCAACCTGGGTAAAAAACAAAACATCAGAAAGACTGATATAATGGGGCTTATCAATGACCAGCTCCGAAAGCGGAACGTGGAAATCGGGAAGATAGAAATACTGGATAGTTTTTCGTTTGTTGAGATCGACAGCAGCTTTGAGGATAAGTTTCTAAATGCCTTTAAAAATGCTTATTATAAAGGGAAAAGTGTGAACGTTGAAATCGCAAAAAGCAAGGGGAAACCAAGCAAACCAAATAATAAAGGCAGAAAGAAACGAAAGAGAGCATGAGCGTTCTCGTGAAATCTATAATCTTCTGATCCCATTTTTTGTTGAACAGTATGTTTATCTCCTAAGGGGAAATTTAACGGTCTGTCAGGGCTCATCTGTCTACACTACTTTAACCGCTACACGGTATTTTGGTTGCAAAGCAACAGCAGTGGCAAGTGTTTACAATAAACAGTTTTTAATGCCTTTAAAATTGTCCGTAGGGCATAAAGAATTGTAGTAGCAGAATTTTTACCATTAAGTTCCCTTTATCCCATAGGGATTAAATGAATTAACGCATTTTTTTCTTATCCATACATAACTCTTTTATATATTTGCAGGATTGCTAATCGAACAGAATGAAAGGATATGGATATCATACAGCAAATTAAAGATACCGCCCGAAACCATTTCAAAAATGCCAAAGGAAGTCACCGCTGGGATCACACATTAAGAGTGCTCCGGGTGGCCGGGCATATTGCCCGGGAAGAGAGCGCCGATTTTGAGACTGTGCAGATTGCAGCTTTTTTGCATGATATAGGAAGGCAGAAGGAGGACCAGTCTAACGGTCAAATTGACCATGCGCTGCTTGGTGCGGAAATGGCAGAGGAGATACTTTTAAAATCAGGGATTAACGAGGAGAAGAGAAAGAATATCATTCACTGTATAAAGACCCACCGGTTCAGGGGAAGCAATAAACCGGAAACACTTGAAGCAAAGGTTCTTTACGATGCGGATAAACTAGACTCCATAGGAGCTGTGGGTATTGGAAGAGCTTTCCTTTTTGCCGGTGAAGTAGGCGCAAAACTGCACGATAAGCACGTGGATATTGAAAATACAAAATCCTACACAGAAGATGATACAGCCTACAGGGAATACCTGGTGAAATTAAGCAAAATCAAAGACCGGATGCTGACCGGGGAAGGAAAAAAGCTCGCCGAAGAACGGCATGAGTTTATGGTTGAATTTTTCGACCGCTTAAACAACGAAGTAGAAGGCATCCTTTAATCAGTTGCAGCTCCTCATACACTCCACCACCTTGTCGTTTTCTTCAGGTTTGCCAATGGTGATACGCATGGCATGTTCCAGACCTTCAACATTGGAAAGATCAAGCACCTGTATGTTCTTTTCCCTGAGATGAAATCCATAGGTGTCAAATTTTTTCCGGTCCCGGAATTTGATCAACAAAAAATTCGAGAAAGAGGGATATACTGTAAAGCCGGCATGCTCTTCATGAGCCTTCGATAACGGTTCCGGTAGGATTGTTCGGAGAGGCCAGGACAACCACTGCTTCACCCTGAATATCAGGAAAGGTTGAGGTACTGTACTGGAATTGTTCATCCAATTTCCACTTATAATGGGTAAATCCGTATGCACGGCATAGAAATTCAAAAAGCGAGAATGAAGGATGGGCTATAATTATTCTCTTATTCCCAAAGAAATTGAAGAGCATGTTGATTAACTGGCCGGCTCCAATCCCAAGCACGATGTTTGAATTTTTTACACCGGCATATTCGGCTATAAGATTTTCCAGGCCTGGAAAATAGGGTGAAGGGTAACGATTCCAGTTGGTGGCTTTTAATTTATCAATGATTTGCTTTTTGACTGCCGGAGATATTTCGTAGGGCAATTCATTCTTGTCAAGCTGAATTACTTCTTTTTCCAGGTTATGCTGTAACTGCCTGTTATCCATATCAAGCAATGTATCGGGAAAGAATCTCTTTATCAATGAATCCATACGGAAAAGTGATTTTTTATTATTGCCTAAATTGAGCGATTTTCGCTCACTGCTTGCCCCGTACACGAAGTGTCGGGGACAAAGAGATTGTAAGGTTTTTACCTTCCCTACACTCCGTGTACGGTACAGGCTGTTCAAACCGCTCAACTTAGGTATAGATTACCTCCCTAAATATAATCAATAACCCAAATATTATAAAATCAAATATTATTTTTAGTTTGTTTTGCAGTGCAAAGCTGTATATTTGGAATATAACTTTGGTTTGAGGAGGGATAAGGATTTATAAAGAATGCATGCAATAAATGTATATTTTTAAGGGTTTATCATGTTACCCTGCATTATTCATAAATTTTTATAATTCATGAATAATTCGGGTTCGTTTATTTTATTTGAATGAATAACAACAGCGGTTTGAAATACAGGCAATCAACACTTATTAGTGTAAAAGTTTTAATGCTGGTTTTACTGGTTTCTTTTGCCCGGAGCTTGCCCGGACAAACTCTTAATTTTTTTGACATTGAAACCAGCGAGTATCCTGTTGTAAAGGCAAAGTTTTTTTATGAAGAGGATGCAACAGGTTTTCCCCAGTTCACAAAAGAAGAGCTTAGCATCGCGGAAAACAGGACTGATGCTGAACTGCTTTCCCTGCATTTTCCCGGAAAGAATAACAAGCAGGATCTTTCGGTAGTGCTTGCCTTTGATGTTTCTTCTTCAATGACGGGAGAAAGACTGGAGATTGCAAGAGAAGCGGGAAGGTACCTGGTTGAGAGCCTGAATACATCTTATTCCGAAGCTGCCATATCCAGCTTTGATCACCTGAATTACCTGAATTGCGATTTCACAAAGAATAAAAGTAAGCTTATGAATGCCCTGGATGCCTTACAGCCCCAGGGCGGGACCAATTATAATTCAGCCTTTTTCATGCCTTTTGCAGGAGCCTTGAAAGTTGCAAAGGAGGGAAAAAACAAAAAGGTGGTCATTTTTCTTACCGATGGCAGGGGAGAAGGTGAAAAAGAAGAAATAATCAAACAGGCAAACCAACACAACATAACTGTTTATCCGGTGACCGTCTTCCTGGATACACCGGAATTACTAAAAGAAGTTGCCAGTAAGACAGGGGGGAAATATTATGAGAATATTCAATCTGTCAATGAAGCCAGGCGGATATACCGGGAGATTCTTGCCCGGTCAGTCATGAGATCTTATGGTGAGGTGGTGTGGAGAAGCCCTTCTGCCTGTAAAAAAGAGATCAAAATTGATTTCACTTTCAACGGGAATACTTCTTCTGCTGTCTATGAGCTTAATGATAACCAGGTGTCCAGGCTGCAGGCCAAGCCCCGGTTTTTGGTGTTTAAAGAAAATCCGCGTGATTCCGTAAGAAGAATAACGCTTGAAGCGCATAACAGCGACTTTACTGTAAACAAGGTAAATGTAGAGAGGAAGGAGAATTATACCATTGAGACAAATAAAGGAATGCCCTTCACAATTGGAAAGGGCGAATACGGTCAACTGATACTCAGGCGGAAGAAAACAGAGAATGAACCGGTTTTTACCCATTTGTCTGTTGAAAATGAACAATGCCCTGATGTAAAAGTGTATATTAAGGATGGTAAAACGGGTGTAGGTCGTTCGCCCCTGCAGGTTGTAAGTCCAAACGGGGGTGAAGTCTTTGCCGCAGGAACAAAGGGCTCTGTAAAATGGAAAGGAGTCCAGAAAATGGATAGTGTCAGTCTGTACTTTTCTTCCAACAACGGAAAAGATTGGCAATACCTGAAAAGAGACATCGACCTGGAAACAAGCTGGAATATCCCTGCTATTATTGGCGACCGGAATCTCATCAAAGCTTCCCAGGGGAATAGCCTGGGAAAAAGTTTAACGCTCATCCCCCTTATTAATCTTTACGGGAACGAATATAATGCCAGCAATGCCCAGTTCAGCAGCCGGGGAAATTTTATTATCACTTCAGAAGAGGATTTTTCTATTAAGCTGTGGAATTCATCTACCGGTCGCTACATACAGGACTACCACTTCCATAAAGACTGGGTATTCGGCGTGGATAACGACTGGGAGGAAAAATTGCTCTTATCTTTCAGTGAAGATGGCACAGCCAAGGTCTTTAGTCTGAATTCGGGAAGAGGAATAACCATCCTGAGTAACAGGAACTGGGGAATTAATCAGGCGATTTTTATTCACAGGGGACAGTTGGTGGTAACTGCGGGTGATGATGGTATGCTTGGAATCTGGAATACGAAGACAGGTCAACTGGTGGAACGGTATTTCAGTCACCCGGGCTGGATACTGGACGTGGCTGCAAGTCCGGACGATCAATTGCTTGTGACGGGTAGTGACGACAAGCTTGTACGGCTGTGGAATATAAAACAAAAGAAAGAGGTATTTACAGCCAGGGGTCATCTCGACTGGGTATATGATGTGGATTTCTCGCCGGAAGGGAAACGATTTGTTTCAGCCAGCAAGGATGGTTCTTTTTGTTTGTGGGATGCTGTTGATAAAAAGCTTATGAATAGAAACACAGAGCATTCGGGTAAAGTTTATACGGCGAATTTCAGTCCTGACGGAGAACATATTGTAACATCCAGCAGCGATGGCACCGTTCGTATATGGAAAACTCCATCCCTCAACTTGCAGGAAGTGATAAGGGCCGGTAAAGACAAATATTTCCGGCACGCCGAATTTGATAACTCAGGAAACCGCCTTTTAACAACAGACAGCGACGGTAATGTGAAGATATGGCTGGTTCAGGAAAGACAGGCCTTCCAGGAGGATGTTTCAGACAACACCTTTTCCATTGTTTCTCCCGAACCGGAATTTTCACCGGTGGACATGGGAAGACAACGGGTTGGACGACCAAAAGATTCAGTATTGTCCAAATATTTTATGAACAACCACCAATTACCGCTGGTCATCAAAAAAGTAGAGATTACAGGGAAACATAAAAATGATTTTGATGTTGTTTCCGGATTTTCCGGGGGCATTATAGAACCAGGGAGCGGTTTGAATGTTGAGCTGAATTTTACCCCTTCTCAGCCTGGTAAGCGCCGGGCCCGGATAACTGTTGTTACTCCGGCCGATACAATATACCGGAATCTTCTGGGCACAGGTATTGCCAAAACGTATGAGATACCAGTTCGATATGTCAATTTTGGTAAGGTAAGGGTAGCCGAACAAAAAGATACAGTGATTACAGTGTTAAGGAACACAGGGCAGGTTCCTGTAAATCTCCGGCAGATAAATATTGAAGGGCTTGCCAGCTCTCATTTTGATATACCTGAGAGCAATTTACCCGGGTCAATAACGCCCGGACAGGAGTTTGAGCTAAAGATTGGTTTTGCACCCAAAGAAACGGGTCGGCTAAATTCTGTTCTTACTGTTCATCCGGGTGGCTCCCAAAAAGCTGAACAGATTATGTTGCTGGGAGAAGGGATATCCGGACGGCAACTGGAGATTTATGGAAGGGTATTGGATAAAGCGGATAATTCTCCCCTGACATCGGTAGTGAGACTGTATAACCTGGAAGATGACGATGCCGTTCAAAAGAAAATTATTACCAAAGAAGACGGAAAATATTCTCTGAAATTGAGAATGAACAACCAGTACCGTATAGCTGCAGATAAGATGGACTATATCCCCGGGGGTATTCATGTCAACCTGGTGGAGAGGAAATACCAGCCCGGCATCAAAAGGGATATCTATCTATCAAAAATTCAAACCGGTGCAAAAGTCCGTCTCGATAATGTATTCTTTGATTTTGCCAGTGCAAAACTTCAGCCTGCTTCTTTTGGTGAGTTAAACAAGGTTCTGGATTTCCTGAAAGAGCATCCGAAAGTAAACATCCGGTTAGAGGGCCACACCGACAGTGTCGGAACCAACCGTTTCAATCTTGATTTGTCCAGGAACCGGGCAAACGCCGTCAAGAAATATCTTACCCAAAAGGGCATTGAAGAAACCCGAATCACCACGAAAGGGTACGGTGAATCACAGCCTGTGGCTGATAACGATGACCCTGAAGGCAGAGAGCTAAACCGGAGGGTTGAGTTCATTATTATTTCAAAAGACTGATGCGGAAAAGCATTGGAATACCTTGACAACCATAAGGTAAGCAGAAAATTCCTGTTTTCCGCATTTATTTGAGACACCTGTATAACTCACTGTAAATCAAGTATAAGTTATTAAAAATCTTCCCTGTTTCCTTGATTTATGGCAAAATTTTATTATGCGGCAAGCTAAAGCAAAAGGGGTAACTGTTGATAAAACCGTGCGGAGGCCAGAAAAAATCGGCCGGGTTTGGGTGGGTATGTGGGTAGGTAGGCTAATTTTTTCTAGCGTTTTTTTCTTTCTTTTTTTTGGCAATGAAAAAAAAGAAAAAATGAAGGGTCGATAGTATTGATCCTACAACTTTTACATCCCCAAATTGTAATTGGTGACAATAACTCGATTAGGAATATGTGTCCCGTTTAATATCTCACAGACATATAAAGGATTTAGATTTTGGGTGTAACAATCCGGAATACAGGAGTGTACTCAGTGTTCTCCGAGTTTTAAATTTTTTTCATAATTTGGATTATCGCCATGTTTAATGACTCCTTTTAAATACTTAAACAAATGCGTAAATTTGTTGTTCTACCATTTTATTTAAAACATCAGATAAACCATTAAGATATGGAACATACAGTAAGAATTTTAAAAGTCAACCAGGTCACTCACGATGTGAAAGAGTTTGTAACCGAAAAGCCGGAAGATTTCAGTTATACACCCGGACAGGCAACTGCTGTCTCGATAAATAAAGAAGGTCTTACAGATGAAGTCCGGCCCTTTACATTCACCTCTTTGAATGAAGAGAAAAACCTGCGGTTTACCATTAAGATTTATTCCGAGCTGGATGGAGTCACCGATGCTATGGATGATTTGAAAGCAGGGGATGAGCTTATCGTCAGACAGCCCTGGGGTGCAATCCAGTACAAAGGACCCGGCTATTTTATTGCGGGTGGAGCCGGAATTACACCGTTTATTGCAATTTTCAGGCAACTTAAAAAGGACGGCAAAGTTGACGGCAACATGCTTTTCTTCTCTAACAAAACAAGCAAAGACATCATCCATGAAGAGGAACTAAAAGATATTCTGGGAGACAATGCAGTATTCACCCTCACTAGAGAAGAGCATCCTGATTATCTTCACGGCAGGATTGACGAGGAATTTCTGAAGAAACACGTGGATGACTTCAGCAGGCATTTCTATGTATGCGGTACACCTAAAATGACAGAAGAGATAAATAAAACCCTTGAAAAACTGGGAGCTTCTTCAGACTCGATTGTATTTGAAGGGTAGGTTTCCTGGGATTATGAATTGACAATTAGTTAATTGAGTTGATTGAGTTAATTGAGTTAATTGAGTTAATTGAGTTCTCGTTACTTTCTATCTCATTCTCAATTCATAATTCTTCATTTCTTATTGGTTATGGTTAGTGAGGTAATTGAACGGGGCCGGAGGTGTGTCATCCCTGACGGGATTAAGAAGTGGTTGTTGGTTAAGTCCCCGGATTCCATTTTATTCCATCCGGCGTCATAAAAATAACATGCCTGAAGGCATTTCAAGGGGAAATCAAGTTGATGTAATAAATCGAATCCATAAAATCCGTCTTATCCTTTTCATTCGTGTTCTATCCGGATAGCCGCGAATCCCGCTTCCAGACGGGACAGGTTCGCGAATAATATTTTTCAGTATAAGACACCTTACTTCCTACTTCATTCATAATTCATAATTCTTTAAAACTGCACGCTCGCCGAATTAAAGGTCGTATGCCCGATTAACCTGTCGTATCCTTTGGAAAAGTCTTTGAAATAGACAAAAACCTGGTATTCGTTTTCTGCCTGGTATTTATTGCCTGAGTAGAAATACGGGTCATAACCTGAATAATTTTTCAGCACGTACCGGTAGTTATAATAGCCCTGTTTTAGCAGGAACCTCTTTTCATAGGCTTTTTGCTCCATGTTGTAGTTCATTTTACTGGTCTCGTTCCTTTTCCAGTTGTTGAAGGCGCCGGTAACATACACACCGCCTTCCAGTTCCGGGTTTTTTTCCTTCAGGGTAAAATACACATACACATAATCCGCCTCCAGGTCAGGATTGTCGGTTTTCTCCTTGTCTATTCGGAACCGGCCGTTGAGTTCCTTTTGGGTTTTATGCTCCTCAAAGCTTCTGTCTGTATCGGGTTTCAGGCGGAAATGGAAATTGTTTTGTATGAAGTCAATCTTCTGAATGTTCTCGCTGGCGTAATTTTTCGACTTCGTGTTGAAATAACGGAATTCATTGCCTCCCTTGAACGCCATTTGTTCAATATTACGGTAAACAAGGGTGTTCCCCTGCATGGAGGTTGGATCGATTTTCTGTATAAGCCGCTCGTTGTGGTAATTTTTTTGAATGGCGATTTTGAGTTCGGAATACGGATTGCTCACAAAAACAGAACCCGTATTGATTTTCATTTCCAGTTGCTGATTGGGTTTCTCCGGCGACATCCTGTTGAATACGTGCATCTCAGGGCTGATATGGGCTGTATTTTCAGAGATTCGGAACCTGCGGGTAAGCACCGTATCCTGCTCGTTATAATTCTGAAAAACAACGATTGTGTAATTACCCGACAGGAGAGGTTTCGTGTTTTCATTCGGAATGTTTAGCTCATAATGCATGTAGGGGATGATGGTGTTGAACGAACTTTGGTGATTCTGTATCTCCGCCTGGAACGGACCCGAAAGGTATTCATTCTGACTCAGGTTAGAGGGCTTCCACTGTGCATCGCAGTGAATGATTTTATAAGAATAGGTTTGATAACCGGCTTCCAGGTCATCAAAGCCCAGGGTTACCCGGGCACCGGAGTTGAGGTTGATAACCGGAGCAGTCAATGGCTCGCCTTTTTTGTGCATCTGAACCGTCCGGATGGATTCTTTGTAAATCTTTTCCTCTATGGACTGGGATTTACCCGGAAAAGCCGAAATTATCAGCATCAAAAGGATTATTGAAGTGTACAATGTAGCTTTCATAATGTATTCTTTGGTAGCGAAGGTATGAAAAAAGAGTGGAAGATGTTTAGAAGGAAGAAGTAGGAAGCAGAACGCAGCGGGCAGGCAAAAAGCAGAAGAGTTCCGATTTATCAAGCCTTGCGATGAAATGATTACAATGAACAATGATTTCAATTAGCAATTTGTAATTCCAACCTAAATACTATTTTTTGGCGGCCTCTCACCGTCACAAACAAAAAAAGATTTAATAAAAATAGATAGTGCAGGAACTTATAAATTAAGGTATACTTTTATTGTAAACTCAGATACTGCAAAATATTTATCTAATGAGTTTGATATTGAAAACTAACTAATTATACTCTTGTTGACAAAACCGGTAAAAGTGCTATAATTACCTGCAATATAAATAGGCTGGAAGTTACAAAAAGAGAAAACATTATTTGAAATACTTTGTTGTCCATGGATAAGTAGTGATTATTTTTATTGCGTGACATATCTAAAAATATTTGTTAAGTCAGTTT
>CAZPDP010000054.1:0-19675 GCA_964585385.1 uncultured Bacteroidales bacterium | reverse complement strand
ATAGTTCAAGGGATAGAATAGGAGTTTCCTAAACTCTAGATCCAGGTTCGAGTCCTGGTAGGACCACTGGCAGGGAGCCTTCATGAAGTTGTTCATGGAGGTTTTTTTGTTGTTAGGGTGCGCACGGAATTGGCTTTTGGCAGTTAGCCTTTGAGCCGGAAATACCTGCGAAAAGCAGAATTGATGTTTTATTAAAAGGAATTTTTATAATAAAAGTGCTTTAGGTTAATACATTCTGTTATCTTGTATGGGTTGGGTTTTTTGTTTTTATCCATTCCATAACATTAGCCGGAGGGCGTTCATTTTGTAATTCTTTTACCATAAAATTCATGTATGGAGTAACATGAATGAAAAATTTCTGGTAATCCAGGCATAAATAATTTAATCTTTTTCCTTCTTCTTCTGTTTCAACAATTCTGTTTTTGGGGCAACCCCCATGGCAGGCAAATACGTAATCACAATGAAGGCACTTTTCCGGTAAATTGTAATGTTTGTTTAAACCAAACTCGTTTTGCCTGGCTGAATCCATTATTTTATTGAGTGATGATTTGTAGAGATTTCCGAGATAATTCTCAGGATATACGAAATGGTCGCAGGAGTATACATCCCCGTTTTTTTCAATGACTCCTGCATCTCCGCATGTTTTTTGAAATGCACACAGCCCGGGATCTTCCCCAGCCCAGTTTGCCAGAGTGGCATCAAATATTTGAATAAAATACCTGCCTACATCTTGTTTTATCCACTCATCAAAAACAGAAATGAGAAAATTGCTGTAATCACCAGGAATCACTGACCAAAGAGTCAAATTTGCGGTTCCTTTAAAATCCGGAGAGACAAGTTTGAGTAAATTATTTGTGGTGGATTCCGTCTCCTGTTCCACGGCAGGAAGAAACTGCATGAAAGTACTACCTGTTGATTTCAGAAAATTATAAATCTCGAGCGGGTATTGGCTGGTGACATCGTTTACAACGGTCAGGGTATTAAATTGAACATTGTATTGCCTGAGCCATTGAATGCCCCTCATAACCTCTGAGAAACTGCCTTTACCGGAGACATTTTTCCTGTAATGGTTGTGGATATGTTCAGGTCCGTCGATGGAAACACCAACCAGGAAATTATTCTTTGAAAAGAATGCAGCCCAGTTTTCATCAATCAGGGTTCCGTTTGTCTGGAAAGCGTTGGCTATTTGCTTGGTTCCGGCATGTTTTCGTTGGAAGAAAACGGCTTTTTCATAAAATTCCAATCCCGCCAGGCAGGGTTCTCCACCTTGCCAGACAAAACTCACCACTTTTAGGTCCTGGCTTTTAATATATTCTTTGATAAATTTTTCCAGGAGTTCATCACTCATTTTATAGGGGGAATCCGGATACAGGTTATGTTTTTCCAGATAATAACAATAACTGCATCTCAGATTACAATTGGCACCCGCAGGTTTTGTCATGATTTGAAATCTCCACCCGGAAAATTTCCGGAACGCATCAGAAAATAATATATCCATTTTCAATGACTTAGTAAGCTGTTCAATTTAGAAAATAAAGCAATTTATTACAAGCCTGATTAAAACATTAAAGGGTTTAAGAAATAATACAGACTCATTTAAAATAAAACCCTTCCATTTCTTTTTCGTATATTGGACCAGTTATTGATAATTTGATACGATGAACTATCTTGATTTGATGCTGTTTACATATAAAGAATTTTAAAAACAATCCTTTATTATTTCATCAGCAGAATTTATTTTTACAGAAAATAAAGCGTTATATGAATATTTTGTTCTCCAGAATTCCCAGTGATATTAAAAAGTTAGATTCTTTTCAATCGCGGGAAATGAAAATCGAAAACATTATTAATCGTTTTCGTCTGGGTTTCTTTCTCATTGCAGTTGTTTTTAACCTCTCCGCTTATTTTGTCAATACTAAAGGATACTATCACGACATAGATATCCATAATTCATTCTATGTTTTGCTTTTATTCCTGCCTGCATTGATAATCATTCACTATATTTCCAACAGAGGGAAGTATTATCCCTGGCTGAAATTTGCTACGGTTACTCTGGATTTGACTGTATTATTTCTGGTAGCTTTATTGATGTTGAACAGCGCATCTGCATTGATTCATTTAACAAAAACAGATTATGTTTTATTAATGAGCATAGTGTTTATTTTTTTCTCTCTTTTAAGCGCACTTAGACTGAATCACACTGTTATACTAATCAGCGCACTCCTGGCATTAACATATAATACAATTCTATATTTAAGCCTGGATAAATTCTTAATGATAGGCTTATTTGTTGTATTTATCCTGGCCATCATTCATGTTTTTATTTTGTGGGTAAGCAATTATATTTTGCATTATTTTCTTTTAAGCAACAAAATCCACAGCGCATACAACGATATTAAAGAAGCCCATAGTCAAATATCCCATCAGAATGAGGAGATTACCACACAGAAAGAAGAAATTAACAACCACCTGCTGAACCTGGAAACAGCATACACTGAACTAAGCGACAGTATTATTTATGCCAAAAAGATACAGAACGTTTTGATAAATAATGCGGAACCCCTGAAAGAGATGACCGCGGACCATTTTATTTATTTCAAACCAAAGTCCATTGTAAGCGGTGACTTTTTCTGGACCTCCCGACTGGGTAATCAGTGGATTCTGGCGTTGGCTGATTGTACCGGGCACGGTGTTCCTGGAGCCTTTATGACAATGCTGGGGACAAGCCTCCTTAACGAGATTGTCAATAAAAACAAGAAAACGGAGCCGGATAAAATTCTGAATCAACTCAGAGTAAATATTATTGAAACGCTGCATCAGGACGGAAAACTTTACCAACCCAAAGATGGCATGGATATGCTAGTTTTGCGGATAGACAAGGATAATAACGAATTGCTTTTTTCCGGAGCAAATAACTCTGTTTGTTATATTCCAAGAGTGACCAACAGCGAAAATGCAGATATTGTTGAATTTAAAGGTGACCGAATGCCTATATCCTACCATTATAAGATGCATAGGTATTCCCAACTTAAAATCAGCTATGAGAAAGGCGACAAGTTGTATTTATATACGGATGGGTATATTGACCAGTTTGGAGGGCCCAATGGGAAGAAATTTAAGTCAGTTCCGTTCAAACGAATGTTGCTTAATAACCATGCACAAAGTATGACGGAACAAAAGAAAATATTGAATGATACCATGGAGAACTGGCTGAAGCGGAAATATGAACAGATTGATGATATTACTGTAATAGGGTTGGAATTATAAACTATCTCCCGAAGAATTCCCGTAAACAATAAACGCCACATTAATCAACAAAAAACAGCCACTTATAAAAATTTCTATTGAATAGATATTGATTCTATTCATTTCTAAGAAAATTGTATGGTTTTTACCATAATGCATAGGTGTCTCATGTATAGGTTGTTATCCGCCTTGCTCAGGGCATCTTTTCAAAAATGGGCCGTTTATTAAAATTGCATTAAAAAACAATAAGTTTTATATTTGATTGTATTTAAGCATATTATAATATTTCTATAAATTAAATATATTTTTTTTACATTGCAGATAAACAAACGGTTATTTGCTTTTTGTATACGGATATGAATAGATCGGTGCGATGAATAATTTCTTCGGAAGAAGATACCTGATATATATATATTTATAGTAATGTTTCACTGAATGGATATTTCACAAAAAAAAGACAGCCCTGATAAGAATGCTTCCCAAAAGCATAACAGGGGTATGCAGGTTAATAACATTGCATCCCGTGTTCGTTTTATTTTAGTATCCCTGATTGCTGCCATCCTTGTTTTATTATTCTTTTTTCTGAGTGATATAGTACCTGGGTTTACTGGTAATATGGTGGTTGCTGGTTTATTTCTCATCCTTGTTCCGCTTTTGTTTTTTATTCATAGAATACCCGGGACTAAGATTTCCAAAAGTTGGACCAAGTATATTGTTACTACCCTGGACCTTATTGTTGTCTTGTTGTTAGGCTTGCCTGTTATTCTTCATAAAGAACTTCCTTTTTCTTTATCCAGACTGGATTATACTTTGCTGGTGTCGTTTGTTTTTGTTTTGTTTAATTCGTTGAGTGTTTTAAGACTTGATAAAAAAATTGTAATATACAGCGCTGTGCTCACGGTCAGCTTGAATTTGTTCCTGTACGCCATACAGGGTGAGGTGTTATTTGTGGGACTCTGTACCACTGTGTTTATCGGATTACTCAGCATTCTGAATGTCTGGGTTACCAATTTTTTGCTGGATTATTCTGATATAAACAACAAACTTAAATCTGCTTATAGCGATCTTCAGAGAGCCAATGAAAACATTAACCAGAAGAATGAAGAAATTACTGCGCAAAGCGATCAAATCATGAAACAGATTGATGCTCTTGAGACTATACAAAAAGATCATACTGATAGTTTAATTTATGCCCAAAAAATACAGAAGGCTCTGATAGATAACGAGTCTTTATTCAAGCAAAACTTTAAGGACTTTTTTATTTACTTTAAACCCAAAAGCCTTGTAACCGGCGATTTCTACTGGATTTCCCAGGCCAAAGACAATATTGTCATTGCCGTTTCCGATTGTACAGGGCACGGAGTGCCGGGCGCTTTTATGACAATGCTGGGATATAGTTTCCTTAACGAAATTGTGAATAAAGAAAACATTACCGAGCCTGACCTCATCCTGAATGAACTGCGTGAGCATGTCATCTCTACTCTGCATCAGCAAGGAAAGATATATGAACAAAAAGATGGAATGGATATGGCTATTGTGCTCATAGACAAGAAGAATCAAAAACTTAAGTTTTCAGCTGCCAACAACTCCATATGCTATATTCCTACCCGGGAATCCACAGAAGACAAAAAAGTGATAGAGTTTAAAGGCGATCGCATGCCAATCTCCTTCCACTACAAGATGCGCCGTTTCTCATCGCTTGAACTTAATATAAGAGAAGGCGACAAGTTTTACCTCTACACCGATGGCTATATCGACCAGTTCGGAGGGCCGAAAGGAAAAAAATTCAAGAGTGTCCCCTTCCGGAGGATGTTGCTTAAAAACCATACCCTTCCTATGGAGGAGCAGCATAAAATTCTTAAAGATACAATGGAGAATTGGCTCGATGATGTTTATGAGCAGGTGGACGATATTACAGTCATCGGATTTGAAATCTAAATTTATTTCCCCGGGATCTCAATTAACACTATGCAGGGTTTATTCCGCCTTATTTCAGTCATTGGGTTCCATTTTATTTTTGATTTTAGGAAAAAGAAAATCTTTCTTACTTTTACATAATTAATGCAGATTCTATGAAACAACTTATTCAATTTAGCCTTTTTACCCTTATATTTCTCCTTATTCATGTATTGGGAATAGCCCGGGAGAAAGGCATTCATTCACAAGATACCTCCCGCCTTACCAAGCTTCTTGATGAATCAGGTTACAACGCTACCCGAAATCCTGCAAAAGCAATTGAATATGCGAGGGAAGCCCTGCGCGAAACTGAAGAAAACGATATATTCAGATTAAAAGCCTATTATCTTCTTGGCTTTGGGCATTATAACAAAAATAATTATGATTCGGCCTTAACATTTCTGCAGAAATCGCTCGAAACCAATCAAAAAGTGAACAATGAAAAATGGCAGGCCTTGATATATAACAGACTGGGAAATACATTCCAGTTAAAAGGATCTTACGATAAAGCTTTAAAGCACTACCAAAAAGCTTTGAAAATTAACCGGAATGTAGACGACAGGAAAGAAACTGCCAGAAGTCTTACTAACATAGGCAGCATTTACAGGACCTTTGGAAATTACGATAAAGCCATTCAGTTCCACCTGGAGGCTCTTGCTATCTATGAAAAGATTGAGGATACCGAAGGTATTGCCTGGACTTCTCTCAATATTGCCCGGCTCTTTAAACTAAATGCTTCTTATGATAAAGCCCTGGATTACCTCAATAAATCTTATGACCTCTATAAAATCATAGCCCGGGACAAAAATGTTAAAACAGGGGAAACATTATGCCTTAAAGAATATGGCCTGATTTATGCACAGGCAGGAAACCTGGAAAAAGCTCTTGAGTACAGCACCACTGTCCTGAAAAGGAACAAAAAGAATGACAACAGATACGGTATAGCTAATTCTTTATTCAATATCGGGAAGATATATTATAAAAAAGGCGCATATGATACCAGCCTTCAACACCTGAAGGAATCTCTTGAATTAAAGAATCAACTTCAGGATAAACTGGAGCTTCCTTCCCTTTTAAGACTCATTGGGGATAATTATTACAAAAAAGGAAATACCAGAAGGGCCCTTAGCTTTTATGAGGAAAGCCTTAAAGAAGCAGAAAAACAAAATCTGAAGAGTGAGCTAAAGGAGTCCTATAATGCATTATATAAGCTTTACCGGAAGACTGGAGATTATAATAAAGCTTTGGAATATCATGCCCAATATTCTAAGTTGAAAGATAGCCTGGCCAATCAGCATATTAATGAACTGGAGATGCAATATGAGTTTGAGAAGGAGCAGGAAAAACTAAAGTATGAACAGAGACGTCAACAAGCCATACAGGAAGCACGGCTGAAGAGACAAAAGATTATTACATGGGCATTTGTGGGCGGTTTTGTTCTGCTGCTTTTGTTGGTTGTAGTAATATACAGAAGTTACCGAAGAAAAATTGAAACCAACCGTCAACTTGCTCTTCAAAAAGAGGAAATTGAAACCCAGCGGGATGAGATTGAGGCACAAAGAGATATGGCTACAAAGCAAAGGGATCAGATTGCCAAGCAAAACAAGATCATTACCGAAAGTATTGAATATGCCAGAAGAATTCAAACTGCTGTGTTGCCGCAGGAGAATACCATGAACGATCTGTTTTACGACTACCTGGTTTTCTACAAACCCAAAAATATTGTAAGCGGCGATTTTTACTGGATTTCCCAGGTGAATAGCAAAACCATTATTGCTGCCGCTGACTGCACAGGACATGGTGTTCCCGGTGCTTTTATGAGTATGTTGGGTGTAGCTTTTCTGAACGAAATCATTAATCAGAGTAAGGTGCTAAACCCCGACGAAATATTGAATCAATTGCGGCGCAATGTGATTGATGCCCTGCACCAGACAGTTAAAAAGCGAGGTTCCCGTGATGGAATGGATATTGCCCTTGCCGTGATAGATCCAGATGAAAACATGTTGTATTATGCCGGAGCGTATAACCCGGTTTATATTATTCGCGACGGGGAGATCAATGAAATAAAAGCAGACCGTATGCCCATAGGGGTGCATGCAGTATATCAGGATACCACTTTTACGGTAAAGACGTTCCGTCTTCAGAGTCAGGATAAGCTGTATTTCTTTTCAGATGGTTTTTACGATCAGTTTGGCGGGGAAAACGGGCATAAGTTCGGGCGTCAGTCTTTTAAAAACATGCTTCTGGAGATTCATGACAAATCCATGGAAGATCAAAACCATTTACTGGAAGAGCGTTTAACCCAATGGAAAGGAAACTGGCCTCAAATAGATGATATTATGATACTGGGATTTCATTATAACCACAAGTAGCCAGAGGAATTCATGAAAAAAGAGCATGTGAACGTTCTTAATCCTGCGATGTCGGTTCCTGTTGACTTTTGCTCAACACAATTCGTATGGTAGTTCCTTTCTTAAGCTCGGATTGCTGGACAAAAATTTTTCCTTTATGATATTCTTCTACAATTCTTTTGGCTAGCGATAGGCCCAGTCCCCAACCGCGTTTTTTTGTGGTGTACCCAGGCTGGAAAATTGTTTTGTGTTTAGTTTTTGGAATGCCCTTCCCGTTGTCGACTACGTCAATTGCAAGATGACTGTTTTTATCGTGAAGTTGCAACTTCATTTCTCCTGTTCCATTCATGGAATCAATGGCATTTTTGACCAGATTTTCGATAACCCATTCAAAAAGCGCTTTATTGAAAGGGACCAAAATAGTCTCATCCTCAGGAAAATTTATAGAATAACTCACCTTTTTGGAAGCCCTGGAACGAATATAGTGAATGGCATTAAGGAGAACCGGGACAATATTTTGATTTTCTAACCGCGGGTTAGAGCCAATTTTAGAGAAGCGTTCGGTAATTTTTTCAAGTCGCTGAACATCTTTTTCCACTTCACTAATGATTGTTTTGTCACCGAGTTTGATTTTCAGCAATTCAAGATTAGCCATAAGAGAGCTTGTTGGAGTTCCCAGCTGGTGAGCCGTTTCCTTTGCCATTCCCACCCATACCTGGTTTTGCTCAGCTTTTCGTGAGGTGCTGAAAGCATAATAGGAAACAATCAGAAAAAGGCCAACGACACCTAATTGAATAAGAGGAAAATAGAACAATTGAGTCAGCAGAGTAGACTCTTTGTAAAAAATGTAATTTTTGGTTCCGTCAGGCAAATCTATTACAATCGGGTCATGTTCTTCCCGCATTTCCTTAATGAGTTCCTTTGCATATTTTTCCGTTGTATTATTCGGTTTTTTTATATTGATGGAAGAGATAATGTTCATGTCTTCATCTGTGAGTATAACCGGAACAGTCTCATTATTACGAATAACCTCAAGAATAAAGCTGTAGTCTTTGTTAAGATCCTGGCTTTGAACAAGCTTTCGCATGCCTTTAGCCCATAATTCAACTTTTTTACGTTCTTCTTCTGCTAGCTTTTCGGTAAGACTGCGGGTAAATAAGTAAGATGCAACCGCTATAAGAAGCGCACCTGCGAGCAGGAATATTTTCCATTTTTGCTTTCGGGAATAGATGTTCATCGAATGACGGGTTAGTTCTTCAAACAATTATTTTAACGTATCTTCCTCCCATTTGATTATAAAATCGCTTTTTGTTTTCTTCTTTTTCTTTTTTTCATCCTCTTTTTTCTTTTCCTCTTCTTCCCATTCAATCTGGAAATCTCCTGGTTTTTTCCCAGTGTCAACTTTAAGCGAACTGTCTTTTTTGAAAAATCCAAACTCTTCACGGAGAATCGATTTTAGTTCATTTTTTTCTTCGCGTATATCGGTCTTCATTTTTTCCTTCACTTTGTCTTTATCGTACTTAATTTCTGATTTGTCTTTGTTTCCGTTTATGATAAGGTAAAGCCTGGTCTTACCAACCCCATCATCGGCGATTGTTCCATACTTTGTTACTTCTTTGTCTGCCTTTTTACTCAGAATTTCGGAAAGAAGCAAGTTTATCCTGTATTGATAAAGACCGTTAAATTTGTAATAACCCTGAAGAGACAGATCCAGGGCAGATGAACTGATGTCCATTTCGGGAATATTGATAACCTGGTTTTTAATGGTGATTTTGTTGGACAATGTTGAAAACCTGATGTGTTTCAGCTCCTGCAGGTTAACAAAGCTGGAAAGGCTGTTCATGGGTTTGAATTGGATCAGTTCTCCGTTATGTATAGTAAAGTCACTAACGTTATTTAAAGTATGGGTTTGAATAGAAAAATCCCGTTTGAGGTTGGCTGATAAGAAGATTTCCCCGGAAAGAGATCCTTTTAAATTTTCTGCCATGATATAGTTTTGACCAAAGTTGTTAAAGGTTTTAAAGGTTTCGTGAATATTGACCTGTCTGAGGAAAGAATGTGTTTTTAGGTAAAAAGAATTGTCCTTTTTCTGTTTTAATTCACCGCTGAGCATCCCTTTTCCTTCTAGAGTCTGAAAGTTTAACGATTTTATAGTTATTTCACCGGGGTGGTAGTTTAGGTTGCCCTGCAGATTCCTGGCGAAAAAATTGCCCCATTTTAGATTCTTAATATCCAGTGAAAGATCCCCTGATAATGAAGATGGAAGATTGAGGGTTGTTTTCCGGGCGGTATCTTTTTTTTCTTTCAGCGAAGAAAGGTTAAGCAGTTCCGATTTCAGGCCGCCTTCGATATTGACAATTTGAGAAGAATCCTTAACATAACGATGAAAATTTTCAACTTTTCCTTTAAATGTAAGTTGGTTTGTACCATTAAGTCTGCCTGAAAGCTTATCTATATAAAAAACCGAATTATCCAGGTATATAAAACCTTCCAGGTTTTCCGTTTCCCATTCTTTATAGTGAAAAGAGATGTTTTTAAGAGCTATATCACCAGTTAGTTGTTTGTTTTCAATAAGCCTGGGCAAATTTAGCGGATGATTTAGATAGGTGTCGAAAGAGAAGCTGGATTCGAGCGTTCCTTTCTCCTTCTTCAATTCTGATATATTAAGGATGCTCGTCAAAGATTTGAGTTTTGTATTTATTTGTCCGGTTGCACTTAACGAGGGATTAAGAAAGTTGTATAATTCCAGGTCACACTCAATAGCAGTATTTTCCACATTTGCCCTGAGGCCTTCAAGAACCAGATAGGACGAACGGGGCGTGTTGAGTTTGCCATTGGTGAAATAACCGGATAGTTTTATATCTTTGATATTTAAGTTTTTGTCCTTTTTTATTTGAACCTTTCCTCTTGATAATTTAAAATCCATTTCTATGTTAGGGACACGGTTTATTGTGTTTCCCTGAATTTTTGCAAACAGGTTTAAGTCTCCGGAATTAATGACCAGATCTTTATATTTTTGCCTGATTTGCCATGGAAGATAAAGCTTCAACTCAGGGATCCTGATGTTTTGGCCCGTGATACTGAGGTCGATATCCTTCTCTTTCCGGTTAAATGAACCATCTACTTCAAAAGGCAGATTTTCCAGTTCAAGCTGGCCCTCTTCAATTTTATAAATCGTGGGGGTAGCAAAAATACCGGCAGAATATTCAATGGTTTTATCCTTAAGGTAAGGGAAATCTTTAATTTTTATAAATTCTATATAGGTCTCAGAAACAATATTTAAATTCTTTTTATTTGAACTAATATTTCCATCAATGAGGGTTTTTTCAGCAAAACCTTTGATCTCTAAATCTTTAGTTTTGTTTAAAATGTGATATTCTAAATCGTTAATATTTAATTTTTTAAGATTTAGTGAAATATTTCTATCTTTTGGGGCCCTGGTTTCTATCCTTACGTTTTTATCTGTTCTGTAAAAAAGGTAGCCATCATTGATGTCAATTTTGGTAACATCAATATCTTTTGTGAATAACTCAATAATATCAAACTGAAGGAAAATGGTTTCAGCATAAAATGTGAGTATAGTATCTTTTTGATTAGCGGAACTTAAGCTGAAGTTTTTGAATTCCACGGAAGCTCCTGGGAATTTTTTTAAGAGAGATAAATTTATTTTTTCCGTTTTGACATCTTCTTCTATTCGTTTATTGAGTTCCTTGAAAAATATTTCGGATATCTCATCTTCATATACAAAAGATATAATAAATGAGGTGGAGAGGATGATAAAAACGCTTATCAGCAATCCTGTGATAATTGATTTTATTACGTTCATTTTCCGTTTAATATTAAATAATGCCCTATAATCCATCTATGCAATAATAATACTATACTTGGAAAAAACGTAAAAATTTTTTCGGCATTTTGCTGGTTCTTCTTTTTGGGAGAAGAAAAACTATAATCTAGATGAAGATGTTAAGTATTCAGCAGAAAAAGGCATAATTAAAAAGGAGATGCACTGGTGTTATTTATAAGATCTCCTTATTTCTTCCCAGTACATACTTTTTAGCTGCTCTGCTCTTTCCGGAGTTCTTTCCTGGTCGTATATTCTGACAATATCTGCGATTTCTTTTCGCCTGTAGAATGCTCCGAGCGCAGCATCAAAGTTGTTCTTTTCAAGGTTGTTTTTTATCTTGAATGTGAAGTTTTTAAAAGTCTCCCAGCTTATTTTTTCAGGGAGTTCAATGTAGTATTTTGAATCATTTTTACAGTCCCAGTATATTCCGTCTTTCTCTTCTTCAATGTAAAAAACCTTATTGATAGTTATAATGGCTTCTTTATTGACAGTCTTAAATCTGGCATATTTTACACCCTCTTTTTTGAATAACTCCTGTATATTTTTTAAGTACTTAAAAGAATCGAGGTATTTTATACGGAGACAATTATATTTATAGGGTTGGATGTATATTGTTCCTTCCGAAGCATTAAAATCATAATCAACTTGCTTTTTGACGCTTTTGGACATTCTTGCCGTCTTTTCGAAAGAATATTTTTCATTAACAATAAAGAACAGTGACCTGGGATTTGAGTTATCCGGGAAATTGCTTCCATGATAACCCGGGAACGGATGCAGGTTTTCAAGCACAAGGGTATTGTTGATAATGTTGCTTTCAACATTCGTTAGTGTTTCCAGTTTTTTTATGTAACCCGTTACTTCAAGTTGTGGTTTGTTATTGCACATGGTTGAAAAATTTTGAAAAATATACGAAATAATACCACCTATGTCAATTTATCCCAACAACAAAAAAAGGAGATACATCGTTTTTTCTAAATTGTGGATTAAAGTTTTATACTGGAACTCTTATGGTTTCAGATATCTTTTTTTAAATAAATAATGAAGGCCTCTAGTCCGGGGGATTTGTTAATTTTGCATTATAATTTTACAGTTTATTATGGACAGGAATGAAGTGGAAATAATGGCTCCGGCAGGTTCTTATGAATCCCTTCAGGCAGCGATACAGGCTGGGGCAGACTCGGTTTATTTTGGTATTGAAAAGCTGAATATGCGGGCTAAGTCTTCTTTCAACTTTACCTCGGAAGATTTACCCAATATTGTTCAAACGTGCCGGGAAAATGGAGTCAAAACATATCTCACAGTCAATACCGTACTTTATGATGATGAGCTGGGGTTGATGCGTGAAATTATTGATTCAGCAAAGGAAAATGAAGTTACAGCAGTCATAGCTTCGGATATAGCCGCTATTCAGTATGCCTGGTCAATCGGAGTGGAAGTACATATTTCCACGCAATTGAATGTTAGCAATATAGAAAGTCTTACATTTTTCAGTCAATTTGCAGACGTAGTGGTTCTGGCCAGGGAGCTTAACCTGGAACAGATTGCCGGCATAGCCCAGGCTATTGAAAAGGAGAAGGTAAGAGGTCCTTCCGGTAATCTCATCAAGGTGGAGCTGTTTGCTCACGGTGCGCTTTGTATGGCCATTTCGGGCAAATGCTATCTGAGTCTGCATGAAAAGAATTATTCAGCGAACAGGGGCGCTTGCCTGCAGACCTGTCGAAAAGCCTATGAAGTAACAGAGAAAGAATCCGGATATAAGCTTGAAGTGGACAACGAATACATTATGTCTCCCAAAGATTTGATGACGGTTGACTTTCTTAATAAAATTCTGGATGCCGGGGTTAAAGTTTTAAAAATTGAAGGTCGTGCCCGTTCTCCCGAATATGTGAAAACGGTTACTGAATGTTACAGGGAGGCCGTGGATAGTTACTTTAAAGGCAGTTATTCTGAAGAAAAAATAGAAAACTGGAAAGAGAGGTTGTCGCAAGTATTCAACAGAGGCTTTTGGGGTGGTTATTACCTGGGCAAAAAGCTGGGTGAATGGAGCCATAAATATGGATCCCAGGCAAAAAAGCGAAAAATTTATGTTGGGAAAATAACCAACTACTTTTCCAATATTCAGGTGGCCGAGCTTCTGACTGAGGCTAATACTATTGATGCCAATGAGGAGGTTTATATTATGGGGCCCACAACGGGAGTGATTCAAACCCGAATCAAAGAACTGAGAGTGGATGATAAACCCGTAAAAACAGCACGAAAAGGAACCGCCTGCTCCTTTCCGGTTGAGAAAAAACTCAGGCGGTCTGATAAGGTTTACAAAATTATCACCAATGAAGAAATTGAAAAGTTAAAGCAAAATAAATCACGCACAAAAACCGGCAAATAGAAAGGTCTGCTCTATGAAGCCTGTTTTTCTTCTTTTTCCATCTCTTTTTTAATCCAGCTTAAAGCATCTTCTTCACTGGTAAATGTTTTTAGAGGTAATTTGAATTTCCCGGAAGTCTTTATAATCATATCCAAATAATACTTTTTAAAGATATTTCCATCGAAAATGGTGGCAGCTCTTTTTAATCCTCTTTGATGCGTTGCTTCCGGCAAAGCTTCTTTTTCAAACCATTTGCGGTTATCCGGAGATACTACCCCCTGGTTTCTTATATCTGACAAAAAATTGTCGATATCATGGGTCTTGGCAAATTCAAGCAGCTCGTTGAAAGGCTTACGGTATTCTTCAAAGCCGGGCTTTCGCTTCCACACGATTTTCCCTAATTTGAGAGATGCATCATAGGAAACTTCAGCATAATCTGTGTCGAAAATAACTTTTTTCATAGGGACAGGATTTTGGGTTTAGGTTTAATTATTTTACGTGTTTCAGAAAATTGAGTTTCAGGTTTTTTTAAATCAAACAGAAAAGATTTAAAGGGATTGAATTACTAAGTTCCAACATTTTATAAAGACCGCTGATAGTTTTCCAGATCAGCGGTCTTTGTTCATTCTGAATGGATGTATTTTTGTATTGGTTTATAATAAATTTCTAAAATTCAGATTGGAAGCGTAATGATGGATTCTAATTATTGTGGGGTTTGCTGGTTTTTTTCATCCCATGCAGAAACCTTTCCGCCAAGGGAGGTGGATACGTCTGTTTTATCCGGGGTGCCGAAGTAGCTGAAATCGGCACCTGTATTGATGGATGCATTCAATGATTTTTCCACAGTAATTTCTCCCTTTCCTCCTGTGTTCATTTTGATTTTGGCATTTTTACAATTCAGATCTGTACCGGACAAAATGCCACCGGTATTGACATACGCATCAAGGGTGTCTGCATCTCCTGCTATGAGAACCTGTCCACCCTGAAAAGCGGATAGGTTCACATTTTCCGAATCGATTTTAAGTTCAATTTTTGCTCCACTGGTTGATTTGATAGTAAAATCCTTTTCAATTACGGGATCTTCAAAAAGCACATCAGCATCAGCATTGGCCGATATTTTATTGATTTTTTTAAAAGTTATTTTTGCATATATCGCAGGGTCTTTGAAAAGATGGGAAAGAACTTTGAGAAGAAGTTCCCCGTCTTTAATTTTCGTGGTCATTTTTTCAACCTCTACATCTTCCGATTCCAGGTAGATTTTGTTTTCATCACCCTGAACCAGCTCTACGTTGATTTGTCCTACGATTCTGATGGAGTTGAAATCTTTGAGTTTTCTTTCTGATATTTTTTGCGCAAAAGAAAACTGAACAGAAAGTAACGCAATTACGATAACCAGTCCTGTTGTTTTTTTCAGCATAATACTTAAAGTTTTGTTACATTTTCAGATACGACATGACCATCGAACAGGTGTACGATTCTTTTTGCAAATTCAGCGTCCGAGGGGGAGTGGGTTACCATTACAATAGTGGTTCCCTCGTCGTTGAGCTCTTTTAGCAAGTTCATTACTTCTTCGCCATTTGCTGAGTCCAGGTTACCCGTAGGCTCGTCGGCAAGAATGAGCCGGGGGCTGGATACTAAAGCTCTTGCTACCGCGACTCTTTGTTGCTGGCCACCGGACAATTGCTGAGGGAAGTGTTTTTTTCTGTGAGTCATTTTCATACGTTCGAGTACTTTCTCAACCTTTTTCTTTCTTTCTGAAGAAGGGACTTTGAGATAAAGCAAAGGCAGTTCAACATTTTCGTAAACTGTCAATTCGTCAATAAGGTTAAAGCTCTGGAAGACAAAGCCAATATTTCCTTTCCGGATGTAGGTTCGTTTCTTTTCACTTAACCCGGAAACATCCTTTCCGTCAAAAATGAGATTTCCCGCTGTTGGATTATCAAGTAAACCCACAATATTCAGAAGTGTTGATTTGCCACAACCGGAAGGGCCCATTACAGCAGCAAATTCGCCTTCTTCAATAGTCAGGTCTACTTTGTTCAGAGCGGTGGTTTCGATTTCGTCGGTGCGAAATACTTTAACCAGTTGTTTTGTTTCAATCATAGTGGATAGTATTTAAATATAACGAAGGGATAATGATTATTGTTTGAATATATGGAAAAAAATCATATTATCAAATTATTATTTATTGCCGGAATGTTCTGGTGAATATTTATATAACCCAAATTGAGCGATTAAAATACATAAACCATAGTATAAAAAAAGCCTCAAATTGAATCAACTTGAGGCTTTAATGTGTTTATGCTGTTTTTCCGGCTTTTATTCAAAAAGAAAATCAAAATCATCACCAGATTTTAATTCAGCAGGTTCTTCTTCTCCCTTAAATATTCTGACTGATTTCGAACCGATGTGCGAAATCTTACCTTGTTCCACGAGGAACATACAGCCTTCTCTTAATCCGGTAACATAGATATATGGGTTCACAACAAGGAATTCCTGGATTCTCATTTCCCTGGTTTCTCCTGCATGGCCTTCCGGATGCGCATCCAGGTAATGCGGGTTGATTTGGAATCGTACCAGGTTAAGAGCATGGAAGCTGTCAGGTTCAATAACGGGCATGTCATTTGTTGTGCAGATTGTGGGGCAGGCTACATTGGAACCGGCACTCCAGCCTATATAAGGGGTACCGTTGAGGACTGCATGACGCATAACTTCAATGAGATCATCCTGCTGAATCATTTTCAGCAGATGAAAGGTGTTCCCTCCGCCAACAACGATGGCTTCGGCATCCTGAACAGCCTGCTTTCTGTCATTGTGAGAATATTTATGCAGAGAATCAACTTTTACGCCAAACTCATCAAATCGTTTTTGCACTTTTTCCTGGTATTCGTCGTAAGAAAAACTAACAGCCGCGTAAGGCACAAACAATACCTTCTTGACTTTTCCTCCCAGAAAATCCTTGATATGACCTTTGGCATGTTCCAGGTAATCTTCTCCTGCGTTTGTGGAATTGCTTATCAATAGTAGTCTCATGATTCTAAAAGATTTATTGTTAATGATTGGATTGTAAAAATAGGAAAATAAAAAGGAAATGTGAAATGAGTATTGGGCTGATTAAAATGAAAAAGAGGCTGCGGTTACAGCCTCTGATAATTATAAATCCAAAAAGCCCATTAAAAACTAAGGACAAAACCCGCAGAAAACGGATGAATTTCAGCATCTACTTCTTTTTCAAAAAGCGGGGTGGCATAATAGTTTGCAAAAAGTTTGACGAAGCCAATTCCGGCCCTCACGGTGTAGCCGTATCGAAAAGGAGAAAGGTGAAAATCACTTCTGTTTTTGTCCTTTTTGTCGTCTCCGTCTGCATCTTTGTATTTCACCTTGGTATGAGAACCTATTTTAAGTCCGCCTATTACGCCTGCGGAGATATACATTTTGTCATTGTCTTTTGTAAATGGTCCTTGCAATTCAAGAATCAGGGGAACAGTAATATAAGTGGTAGTTAATTTGGCTTTCTCTACATTGTAATTCGGATTATCATATTGAAGTTCAGGGGCAACACCATCATCCCCTTTTTTTATAGGCAGAAGGTTGTCAAAACGATAATCATTGAATTCAAGTCCCAGGCCCGTGGCTATGCCAAAATGTTTTCCGATAAGGTGATGATCATATTCCAGCAGGTTGAGGTTAATGTTCCACGATTTTCCTGTGTTTAGCTCCATAAATTCAAGGCCTGCCGGCATTTGCATTTTGTAATCATTGTTGAGGAAATTGTTTAATCCAAACTCAAAGCCGGCCCAGTGAGCATCAAATCCAGGTTCGTCGTCGTCAAAATCAAATTCAAAAACTTCGTCTTCATCATCCATGTCGTCCATCTCAATGTCATCTACTCTTTTTTTATCTTTTCGTTTTACTTCAATTCTTGTTCCTTCTTCATCTTCAACAATGCGGATCTTTTTGTTTTTGAAATTGATATCCGTTGTGTCTTTCTTTGCGGGTTTTACTGTATCTTCCACAGCAAAATCACTTGAATGATAATTCCAATAATTATTACCTTTGTTTACAGGACGTATAGCCATACTATTTAAAGTAATAATTGAAATAATGGCAATACTTAATACTATCTTTTTCATGGTCTTCAATTTTTAGTTTTAAAAGTTGTTTGAAAGTGGGACGGCTGAGCAGGAGGAAATGTTACAGGGAGAATTAATCTTTGTTGATATTTGTTGTGAATGAAATGGATTCGGCCTTCAGTGCGAGCTTGGTTAATTCTCCTTTGTCATTGTAAAATCGCTTTATTTCCCAGTCTTTGCCTGTTAATTTATTGATGCCCAGGAATCCTAAATCTGCAACATCCAGGAGACTGAAGCCCTCCCTGTTACTGTTCCCTGCATTTTTTTGCAATGCTGCTAAAGCCTGCCTGGTAATGGGAGTATTTTGTTCCTGGTTCTCCTGCTGTTGCATATAATAATCCGGTATTTTAAGTACTGGTTCAGCAAAAGCGTATTGAATGGTTGTTAATTCAGCTTTTAAAGGTTCATTAAGAGGTGACAGTTTAGCCAATTCAGTTTGCTTTGAAAACTTATTAACTTCAACCTTTGGGTTAAATGATAAATTATTATATTCTATACTTAAGTGAGTTGTTTTAGTATCAATAATTCCCGGATCCATGATTTCAGAGCGAATTTCTTCTGAAGATAAAGAATTTTCTAATAATAAAATGTTGTTTGATAGTGTATTGTAATCTTTATTTAATGAATCACTTGAAATGTTGACATAAAAAGCAACTAATAAAATGATTCCTGCAGCGTAAGCCAGAGTTTTTTGTACAGTTTCTGTAAACAAAGGAACAACTTTTTTAACTCTTTTTAGCTTTTCCTTTTCAGGGAAGGTTGCAGACTTATCAGGGACAAGCTTTGTCTTTTGGTAAAGGGCATAAGACGAAGAGAATTTTTCGTTTTCTTCCAGCAGATTACCAAATTCCAGATTTTCCTCATCCTTTAAATCTCCTTCCAAACTGGCAATGCACAATTCATCAAGATTGCTTATTGCATCAGGGAGTATCTCAGGGTCTTTTTTCAGCTTGTTTTTCTTTTGAAAATGCACGAACCTGTCCGGTTGCAGCTGAACTTCAGATATATTCTCCATCTCTTCTTTAAGATCAGGATTCTCACGAAGGAAGGTAAACAGCATTTGAGTCTGGTTCTCATCCAGGTTACCGTCCAGGTAATCCATGAAGAAAATTTCGTAATTATGTCTGTTAATTTTTACCATAACCTGCTTATAATACTGTTTCAATACTTCCAATAAAATTTTTTAAGGTTACCCTTGCCCGGTAAATGTATACCTTAACCTGTGATTCATTTAGTCCTGTTACTTCTCCGATTTCCTGGTAACTATATCCTTCATAATCTCTTAAAAGGACAACAGAACGCTGAATATCCGGCAATTTTTTCAAAGCCTCATCGAGGATTTCGTTTAATCCGCTATACTGGTTCGAGTGATAATGCTCATTGTAATCCACTTCATCAAAATCAGTCAGTCTTTTATCTTTTCGGATGGAATCAATCATAGTATGATATGCAGTGGAAAAAATGTAGGAACGGGCTTTTTGATAGGATACATCGTGAGCTCTCACCCATAATTTTTCATAGGTTTCCTGTACAATGTCTTTTGCTTTATCCTCATCTTTTAGATTTTTTAGGATGAAGCGGTAAACATTGTCCGAATAATCGTCGACGCACTTGTTGTACTCTTCTACTGTCATATCAAGCTTGATTCTCTGTTGTGTGACGACCGGGATGCAATAAAGTTACAAGAATATAAAAAAAATATTTACTTTCACTTCGTAATTGCTTAACCCGAATAATTAACTTCGTTGAGGGCTTCGCCGTTCAAGAATTATTCCTG
>CAZPDP010000053.1:0-20025 GCA_964585385.1 uncultured Bacteroidales bacterium | reverse complement strand
TTCATATTTAAAAATTTATGAATAATGCAGGTTAAAATTATGACCCATAATTCTCTGATACCCCTATCCTATCAAACTCATTTTATAAATGAATTTTTGAATCCGGCTATAAACAGATATTTAAGAAAAATCAAAAAAAGCGCTACTTTAACAAAGCAGCGCTTTTAGTAATAAAATGTTTTAAAACATTATTTTAGCCCTCTGTTTCTAAGGAGAGCATCTTCTTTAGGTTCACGGCCTCTGAACTGAACATATAGGTCCATTGCATCAGAGTAGCTATTTTTAGCGAGTAGTGTTCTGAATTTATCAGCAGTTTCCTGGTCAAAAATTCCATTCTTTTCAAATGCTTCATAGGCGTCATTATCCAGTACACCTGACCAGATATAACTGTAGTAACCAGCAGCATATCCCCCTGTAATGTGAGTGAAGTAAGTGCTGTGATACCTGGGTTCAATTTCAGGTATCAGGCCGATTGAATTCAGGTATTCTTTTTCGAATTCCATTACATTAATATCCTTGGGTGCTTCCATTGTATGATAAGCCATATCGAGCATTGAGGCAGCCAGGTATTCTACGGTAGCAAAACCCTGATTGAACAGGTTGCTTTTCTTCATCTTTTCAATAAGTTCATCCGGTATGGGCTCATTTGTTTCGTAATGTCTTGCGTATTCCTTCAATACTCTGGGTTCAGTTACCCAGTGTTCCATAATTTGTGAAGGAAGCTCAACAGCATCTCTGGGTACGGAGCCTGTAGGATATTCATTTGTATTAAAAAGTCCGTCAAGAGCGTGGCCAAACTCATGGAATAAAGTACTGGTTTCATCCATGCTTAAAAGTGCAGGTTTATCACCGCTTGGTTTGGTGAAGTTACAAACCACTGTCTTAATGGGCCGGATTTCTTTTCCTTCCTCATTCACATAAGTACCTCTGTATCCACCGCACCATGCACCGCCACGTTTACTTTCACGCGGATGAAAGTCCATATACAACAGCCCTAATTGAGCTCCATCCTTGTCTGTTACTTCCCAAAATCTTGCATCGGGATGTGGTTTAGGAACATCCTTCACCTCGCTAAAAGAGATACCGTAAAGCTTGTTAGCTACGTTGAATGCACCTTCTGTCACATTTTCCAGCTTGAAATAAGGTCTTAGCTCACTATCTTCAAGGTCGTATTTTGCTTTTCTGACTTTTTCTGCATAATACCACCAGTCCCAGCTTTTCAGTTTAAAATCTTTACCTTCTTCATTAATCATTTTCTGCATTTCTGCTCTTTCTTCTTTTGCAACCGGAAGCGCTGCATCCCATAGTTTATTTAGCAGATCCATAACATTAGAAGGTTCCTTGGCCATTCTGGTTTCAAGCGCATAATCAGCATAAGTGTCATATCCCAAAAGGTTTGCTTTCTTAGCGCGAAGCTTAACAATTTTCGCAAGATTTTCCTTGTTGTCGTATTCGTTGTCATTATTACCCCGGTTCAGATAAGCCTTGTATAGCTTTTCTCTTAAATCCCTGTTCTCGGCGTACTGGAGGAAAGGTATCATGCTGGGCTTTTGGGTAGTAAAAACCCACTTGTCTTCATAACCTTTTTCTTTCGCAGTCTCAGCAGCAGTTTGAACAACACTTGCGGGAAGGCCGGCCAGATCTTCTTCATTGTCAATGACCATTTCGAAATTGTTGGTCTCTTTCAGAACATTCTGACCAAATTCCAGCGTTGTTGAAGAAAGCTTCTGGTTTATTTCCTTCAGTTCTTTTTTCTCTTCTTCAGGAAGATTGGCGCCGCTTCTTACAAATCTTTTATACATATCCTCAAGGATGAATGCTTCTTCTTCATTCAGGTCTAATTGGTCTTTGTTTTCATAAACCTTCCTGACTTTTTCAAATAACTTGGGATCCATAGAAATAGCATCCCTGTGGGCAGAAAGCTTGGGTGAAACTTCTCTTGCAAGCTTCTGCATCTCATCGTTTGTATTGGCGCTGTTAAGTCCGTAAAATACTGTAACTACCTTATCAAGCAATTTGCCACTACGAACATAAGCGGCAATTGTGTTGTCAAATGTAGGTTCTTCTTCATTGTTGATGATTGAATCAATTTCTTTTTTGTGCTCCTGGATCCCTTTCTCAATAGCCGGCATATAATGCCCGATCTTTATTTTATCAAAGGGTGGAACCTTAAATTTGGTTTGGTACTCGGTAAAAAAAGGATTTTCACCTTCCGGTTTTTTGTCTTGCATTTTTGAACAAGCTCCCATAAACATGGCAATGGTTAGTAATAATAAAAATGTTTTTTTCACTTTAGCAGAGTTTTAAGTTTGACATTAATTGGTTATAAATTTTCTGAAAAATAACGAAAATTAATAAATATAGACTCATCCCGGAAGCTTTCGTTTAATATTCGTTTTATGTTCCGCCCAGTATACCAATGTGCTTCATGGATATTAATACTGGTTCAACTCATGATCAAAATATTGAAATTCAATTGACCGCCCTTCCGGGTCCTTTGCATAAAAATGATAAATATGGAATTTAGGATTCATTTTGGGTTTATCTTCTGCTATTTTTTTCAATTTTGAATACATTTCATCCACCTTAGATTTATCCGGGTAGAAAAACGTAATCACCCCTTCCTTATCTGTATGATCGCTTTCGCAGAAGCCCAAAAGCATGTTTCCATGTTTCAGGATTTTACAAGCTCCCTGATCCAGCCATAATTCACAACCAACCTCGTTCAGATAAAATTCGGAAACTTTATCCAGGTTTTTTGTGGCAAGAAATACAATACCACCATTTTTGTTCTCCTGTTTCATATCAGTGTTTTTTGTTTGTTTTTGAGCGTGGGACAGTCCACTTGTTAAAAGCAACAACACGGCAAAAATAAGAATTGAATATTTTTTCATGGCATCTGTTTTTATAATGACTCTTTAAAGATACAAAAACCAAACCGCTCAACTTAGGTAAAAGAAAGAAAAAACCGGCAACTTTTTTCAAAGTGCCGGTTTTCAGAATACCCATTAAACAACAAAGAATAATAACCCTAAACCCTAAAACAAACTTATTCTTTATCCTGGTATTCAGCAATTATATCTTTAACGTCATCGGCTGCTACACGGCCGTATGTTTTATCTCCTACGAGCACAACCGGCGCTAAACCACATGCACCAACGCATCGAAGACAATTCATCGAAAATTTTCCATCCTCGCTTGTTTCTCCGACTTCAATTCCGAGCTGACGTTTAAATTCCTGCAGAACATTATCCGCTCCCCGCACATAACAAGCTGTGCCTGTACAAATTGAGACTGGATATCTTCCCTGCGGAATCATAGTGAAGAATGAATAAAACGTAACTACACCATAAACTTTAGCAACGGCTATTCCCAGTTCCTGGGCCACTGCTTCCTGGACTTCTGCTGGCAGGTAACCGAAATGTTCCTGTGTTCTCTGAAGAATATTAATTAATTCTCCGGGCTCGTTATTGTGCTCCTTACAGATCTCCTGTATTTTTTTATGATCTTGTTCTTTTATTTTGACTTTTATTCTGGACATGGATTGATCCTCCTGTATTTTTTAAAAAATTAACTGATCTCGATTTTACGGCTTAAATCGAAATATTTAGTATGCAACAGCTTGTGAGCTTTTTCACTCATCGGTTTGGTTAAGAATTCCTTGTAGAGCTTCTTAATTTCCGGATTTTCATGAGATTTTCTCAGAGGCTTGTTTTTATCCTCTTCGTATATGGCATTCTGTCGAGCTTTAAGTATGCCGGTATCGTTGTGATGCAGAGGCTGACCGCCACCACCGATACATCCACCCGGACATGCCATAATTTCTATTGCATGGAATTCGGATTTTCCTTCTTCAATCTCTTCAAGAAGCTTTCGTGCATTTCCAAGGCCATGGGCGATACCAATATTGATATCCTGTCCTTCAAAGTTCACAGTAGCTTTACGGATTCCATCAAAACCTCTCAGTTCATCAAAAACAATCTTATCTGCTTCTTTTCCGGTGTAAAGCTCATAAGCTGTACGTGTAGCTGCTTCAATAACACCACCGGTAGTTCCGAACATTACACCTGCACCCGTTGATTCACCCATTGGTCGGTCAAAGTCTTCATCAGGAAGGTTATTCAGATCAAAATTTGCCTCTTTTATCAATCTGGCTAATTCACGAGTTGTAACAGAAAAGTCAACATCCGGATTATCATCCACCTTAAATTCATCACGCTGACTTTCGTATTTTTTAGCCAGGCATGGCATGATTGAAACCACAACGATATCTTCTCTTTTCTTTTGAATCTTGTCAGCAAAATAGGTTTTTGCAATGGAGCCGAACATTTGCTGTGGCGAACGGGCTGAAGACGGAACATCTTTCAGGTTCGGGAAATGATGCTCAAAGAAGCTCACCCATGCCGGACAGCAGGATGTAAGCATTGGCATCTGAACATCTTTGTCTCCGTCCAGGTATTTAGTCAACCGATCGAGCAGTTCAGCTCCTTCTTCCATAATGGTCAGGTCAGCTGCAAAATCAGTATCGAAAACGTAATCAAAACCCAATCTTCTTAGAGCAGTTACCATTTTTCCAGTAACCAGTGTTCCGGGTTCGTTACCGAATTCCTCACCCAATGCGGCACGTACAGCCGGAGCTGTTTGTGCAATTACTGTTTTTGAAGGATCAGAAATAGCATCAATCAGATCTCTGGAGTGGTCAACCTCAGTAAGTGCAGCGGTTGGGCAAACTGCTACGCACTGACCGCAATATGTACAGGGTGAATACTGGAGATCCATCTCGAATGCCGGGGCAACCGCTGCTTCAAAACCTCTGTTAAATGCATTAAGGGCTCCTACAGTCTGGAATTCATTGCACATCACCTCACAACGGCGGCACATGATGCATTTGTCCAGCTCTCTTACGATAGATGGCGAATAGTCCGTTTTGTAAGTAGACATTTCTGCATATTCCTGTCCTGGAATCTCACGGATTCCTAATTTAATAGCCAGGTCCTGCAATTCACAGTTACCTGATTTCTTGCAAGTCAGGCAATCTTTGGGATGGTCGGAAAGGATGAACTCAACCACTGTTCTTCTTGCGTTGATTACGCGCATGGTATGTGTCTTCACAACCATACCCTCAGTTACCTCTGTTGCACAGGAAGGAGCAAGATTTTTTCTTCCTTCTACTTCTACAACACATACACGGCAACCGCCAGGCTTGTTCTCAACGTTGATATCTTCCAGATTCATATAGCAAAGAACAGGTATATCAATTCCTAGTTCCTTTGCTGCTTTGAATATCGTGGTTCCCTTAGGAACCTCAACTTCTTTGTTATCTATAGTCAATTTTACTTTATCCATCGTTCTAGTTATTTTATAATTACAGCATCAAATTTACAAGCGTCATAGCACGCACCGCATTTAATACATTTATCCTGGTCAATTTCATGTACTTGCTTTCTTTCTCCGGATATACATCCAACCGGGCACTTTCTGGCGCAAGCGGTACAACCTACACAATTTTCAGGAATGATTTCATATCTCATCAGGTCTTTACAAGAACCTGAAGGACACCGTTGATCTTCCACGTGAGCAACATACTCATCCCAGAAGTTCTGCATGGTTGAGAGTACCGGACTTGGAGAAGTTTGTCCGAGACCGCAGAGAGAAGTATCTGCGATTACATGGCACATGTTCTTCAGTCGCTGGAGATCTTTCATTTTAGCTTTTCCTTTAGTAATCTGGTCAAGCAGTTCATATAAACGCTTATTTCCTATACGGCATGGTGAGCATTTACCACAGGACTCTTCAACTGTGAATTCAAGGAAAAATTTCGCAACAGACACCATACAATCATCTTCGTCCATTACGATCATACCTCCGGAGCCCATCATGGAACCAACAGCCAGCAGGTTATCAAAGTCAATGGGTGTATCCAGGTGTTCTTCTGTTAAACAGCCACCGGAGGGGCCACCCGTTTGCACTGCCTTAAACTTTTTACCATCTTTTATACCACCACCAATTTCAAAAATCACTTCCCGGAGTGTAGTACCCATTGGAACTTCAATAAGACCCACGTTATTGACTTTTCCTGCCAGGGCAAATACTTTTGTACCTGTGGATTTCTCAGTACCAATTTTACTAAACCAGCCTGCACCCTTATTAATAATGACAGGTACATTGGCGTATGTTTCTACGTTATTTACGTTTGTTGGCTTACCAAGATATCCAGACTCAGCAGGAAACGGAGGTTTGAAAGTAGGTTCTCCTCTTTCTCCTTCCATTGAATGGATAAGTGCCGTTTCCTCACCACAAACGAAAGCTCCGGCGCCGTATCGAAGCTGAATATCAAAATTGAAATCGCTTCCAAAAATGTTTTCACCCAGCATACCGTATTCACGAGCCTGTTCAATAGCGATTTTCAATCGTTTAATTGCCAGTGGGTATTCAGCGCGGATATATATTAAACCTTTGTTTGCTCCGGTGGCATATCCACAAATTGCCATTGCTTCAAGAACAGCATGTGGATCCCCTTCTAATATGGAACGGTCCATAAATGCTCCCGGGTCGCCCTCGTCAGCATTACAAACCACGTATTTCTGGTCGGATTGATTTTTATAAGCGAACTCCCACTTCAAGCCAGCAGGGAATCCACCACCGCCACGTCCACGCAGACCAGAATCTTTTATTTGCTTAATAACATCTTCCTGGCTCATCTCTTTCAGACAGGTACCTAAAGCAAAGTAACCATCTCTTGCTATATATTCATCGATATTTTCAGGGTCAATAAAACCGCAATTTCTTAATGCTATACGTATCTGCTTCTTGTAGAAGCCCATCTCCTTAGAATCCTTTATCACCTCTTCTTTTTCAGGGTCTTTATACAACAAGCGAGTTATTTGCCGTCCTTTAACAACATGCTCTTCTACAATTTCTTTGGCATCATCGGGAGTCACTTGAGTATAAAATGTGTTATCAGGCAAAACTTTAACTATGGGTCCTTTTTCACAAAAACCAAAACAACCGGTCATTACAACCTGTACCTGCTCCTGAAGATTTTGTCCGGCAAGTTGTTCCTTTAAACTCTCTGTTAGTGAATCAGCTGCTGAGGCACGGCATCCTGTACCGCCACAAACAAGCAAATGCATTTTATATTTAGACATATCTGATATCCTCCAATTTTTTATTATTCCTCATCAATTGTTCTATAGTTCTGCGGGATAATACCGTCAACCAATTCGCCGCGTTTAATGTATTTTTCAACAATCTCGTCAGCTCTATTTTTATCCACATAGCCAAAAACAACAGGCTCTTCACCGGGCTTGGTTACTTCTATTGTAGGCTCAGCAAAACTGTAACCCATATCGCCGGCCTGAGTGACTACCGCTTCAATATTACGCTTCTCAAGGTTGTCGATAAGAAAATCCATAATTTCTTTTGCCCCGGAAGCAATACCACTGGTAGCCATTCCCACTTTAATCTGTACATAAGACTCAGGATGATCGGCTTTTTCTCTGAGATCCACCTTCTTTTGCAGATCTTCTTTTTTCTTCTTGAGGTCTTCCAAAGACTTTATTTTTCCCATAGCTTTAATTATTAAATGTTCTGTTATTAGTTTGTTCTATATCTTTATATTTAAATAACGGTACAAATATACAATTAATTGTTATTTTTTTAACACTGTTACTTAAATAACAATTAATTTAAAAACATTCTAAACAACACGGGTTCTTGAGTATAAAAATCTGTAAAATAGTACTTTATAGTCATGGGTTTTCAGTTTATTAAGAAATACATTAAAAATAATGCAGGTTAATTACTATGCTGTATAACTATATTGCGTGAGTGCTACTCCAATCTCTTTTAAATTCTCCTCTATCATCTCTTTCAGGTGTTGACTTATCTCCTTCTGATAAAACGGAACTCCTTCCAGAATTTTTTTTACTTCTCGTGTATCGAGTTCGAATTCATTTTCATTCTTTTTGAATAAAAATACAAAATTTACATTCTGCGTGGTAGTAATTAAAGAATGAATAGTTCCAACAATATCTCCCAATGCAGGACAATCGATGTTACTGGTATCAAATACGGCCTCTACAACAGTTCCTTTCTTAAGTTCTGAATTCACTAAAAATCTTCCTCCTGCCTGTTGTGCGTTCTGTTTTAGTAAAGCCAGCCCCATACCCACTTTCCTTGTTTTCCTGGAAGTAAAATAAGGATCACTCGCTGTTTTAACCTGTTCGCTGGTCATACCTCTGCCATCATCTATTATTTTAAGAGTCAAACTATGTTCTTCTGTATTTTCCTCTATAATTATCTGAATCAATTCTGCCTCAGCCTGAATTGAATTGTGAACAATGTCCAGAATGTGGTAGGCTATATTTTTCATGTCTCAAATTTTTATTGCTCGGCCATCAATCTTGTGTATCGCTTTTTTTATTTCAGAAAAAGAAGGTTCTTTAATCAGGAAATTTGTTGTTGCCTGTCCAACCTCATCAGGATAATGAGCATCGGAACTGTGTATAAAACCTGCCTCGGAATAAAGCGGGTTATCGCTTACAAATTTAGTGTAGTCAGTAAAACGGGATAATTCGAGGGCATCATAATTCAGGTCAGGAGGAATAAACCCAAGCATACCCAGTATACCATTTCTTACCCGGTCGATATGGGCAGGAATAAAAATACCTCCTTCTTTATGCACAACCTTTTCGAGTTGTTCTATGGTAAGATCTGTTGCCGATAACAAAAGCTTTTCCGGTTGATCAAGGATTTGCTCGTCTTCGTCAACAACAACCTGGTGACCGAATTTATCCGGATCATTCCTCACCTCTGCCAAATGATTATAAATATACTGATCAAATTCATCGAGCTGTTCCTGCTCCTCAAAAAACACCAGGCAGTGCACTTCTTCTTTTGTTGTCACCTCAGCGCCGCAAAGGATAAAAATCTCTTCCTCAGCCGCCAGTTTTTTCATGGTTCTGCATTGCCTGGTGGAATTGTGATCCGATATGCCTAAAATTTTGATATCCCGTTTTTTTGCGCAGGAGAGAATGTTGCGCGGACTCATTTCCAGGTCGGCGCAGGGAGATAGAACTGTGTGTATGTGCAGGTCTCCTTTAAATAATTCCATCCTGCTTCAGTATTCCGTAAATTTCACCGGTTATTTCAAAAGCCTCTTTATCTGTTCCCAGAATCGGGACACCTTCTTCATTGCCCTGTTCGAGCGTATCCGCATCAGGTTTGTTGTTTTTTACCAGGATTACAGCGGCAAGATCTTTGAGTGAAGCAATAGCCATGACATTTTTATGTGTCTGTAACGTTACCCATATTTGACCTTCCCTGGCATGACCCATCACATCACTCAAAAGATCTGAGGTGTATCCACCGGTTACCTCCCGGTTTACCCCTTCTTTACCGCCATAAATCACTAAACCTAACCTATTCACCAACTCATTGACTTTCATATTGTAATTTTTTTATTGTTTTGAATCCAAATGTTCCTTTCCCCATATCTTCTTCATGATCTCAAAACCTTCTTCTTTACTAATCATTCCCTGCTGTTCATATTTACGCTGAATGAATATGCAATCCTTTAAAAGAGCTTCTCCACGAACAATGTCCTGCGCAAGAGCCGAACAAGTAGGGGCTCCGCAGGTTCCGCAATCCACCCCTGGAAGCCGGCTCATAATATCCTGTACACGTCGCATTTTCTTGAGAGCCCTGGTCATATCCTCATCAAGCTTCATAATCGATCGGGGAACAACGGGTTTGAGATCGATTTTTTCAAGCAGATATTTATAATACAGAGAGATTTCACTTTTTCGTTTCTTATCACCCCATTCCGAAGCTTGTTTGCCTGCCTTATTTCTTAGCCTTTCCACTGTCAAGAACCTGTTGGCAGGATTCAGAATTCCTCCAGCACAACTTTCATCACAGGCTCTGAGTTCCAGAAAATCCACATCCTCCATTTCCCCATCTTCCACTTTTTCCAGAAACTCAATAACATTCTGTATTTCATCAATAGCCAGGCAACGCCCCCGGGTATTATCCGCCTCACCATGCGTAAGACTCCAGTTAAAAACTTTCGGGTCAGGATTTAAACCTTGTGAAGAATTCGCGTCTTTTTTCTCTCTTTCATCCTTAATGGTTGAGTAGATCTTGTTGTATATTAAATCCATATTGATGACCCCGTTTATCTCTGAGTCATTTTCACCCACAGGACTCTTTATTGAGGCTATCTTTGCAGCACACTGGGTGATATAAAAAATACCTATATCTCCATTATCTATGCCCTCATCCAGCATCTTCTTCCTGTAATAAAGTGCAGCCAGATCCAGCGGGGGTTTTTGAAGAACGATGTGATGCACCAGGGATGGAAATTTAACCTGTATCAACCGCACAATTGCAGGACAAAAAGCTGATATTAAAGGTTTTTCCTGGTCGGTTTTCTCTATGTAATCGTTTGTTGACTGCTTGAGTATTTCTGCAGCATGCTCCACTTCATAAATTTCACTGAAACCAATCTTCTTCAGCGCTTTGTAAATTGTTTCTTTATTGACATTCTCGGGAAACTGACCGAATAAAATCTCGGGAACAAGAGCTACACGATGTTTGTATTGAAAAATTCTATTGAAGTCATCCTGCTCAACAGTAATGGCACTGACAGGGCACACCCTGTAACATTCCCCGCAATCCACACACCTCTCGTTGTACAGCTCAGCCTTTCCGTTCTTCACTCTCAAAGCCCCTGTAGGGCATACATTCATACAATGTGCACATCCAATGCATATCTCTTTCTGTATCTTCAGGGCATGATGAAATTCTGTAGTCGCCATAATTAATTAAATTTTGTAACAATCCGTAATTCGGTACCTTCATTCACTGTGCTGTCAATCTCCAAATCGTCTGCATTGTTTTTAATATTTGAAAGACCCATACCAGCACCAAACCCCATCTCCCTGACTTCTTCCGAGGCCGTGGAGTATCCGTCTTCCATCGCCTTGTCAATATCTTCAATGCCCGGTCCTTTATCCTTAACATGAATAAGGATCTTATCGGAATCAATAATCACCTTTATTTTTCCCTCGTAAGCATGAGCAACGATATTGACTTCCGCCTCATAAAGCGCAATAACAATTCGCTTAATCAGTTTAGGCTGAATATTCAGTTGCTTCAGAATCTTTTTCAGATGACTGGAAGCAAAACCTGCCCGGGAAAAATCCCCGCCGTTTATTTCGTAATCAAATTCCATATGGTTTAAAACACAGGTTTCAGTCCGGCCTTATACAACTCACCAGCAGTACGGTAAACAGAACAGGGTGTCTGCATCAGCACCATATTGTTCTCTTTTGCCAACTCAATCATCTCCTCATTGACCTTTTTATTTCTGGCAATGACAATAATGTTGATGTCAGACATTTCAGCAGTTCTGACAGCCTGAAGATTGGATAACCCAGTAATCAGAAGGGTGTTGTCTTCTTCCAGCTTTAAAACATCACTCATCAAATCAGAAGCAAATGCTTTATCTACCTCTGCATTTTCATTGCCATTGCAAAGAATTTTTCCTCTTACTATTTTTGCTATTTCCGATGGCTTCATCTATACTTACAGATTTATTTATTCATATATCATAGCGCAAATATATATTTTTATTGTTAATTTTTTAACAGTGTTACTAAAATAACAATTAATTTATAAATATTCTAAATAAAAGAAAATCAGGACGCAGTGGTTCCATTCAGGAATTTCACATGCTATTCAATAAATTTTTATATTTTTGAGAATCAGTATCGACTACAGAACATTATTGAACATTCTAAAAATCTGACATAATGAACATTCATGAATATCAAGCTAAAAATCTTTTAAAAGAAAATGGTGTGCCTGTTCCGGAAGGCATTATGATAGAAACTGCAGACCATGCTTTACAAGCTGCAGAAACCATTACCAAAAAAACATCTACAAATACATGGGCAGTAAAAGCACAGATACATGCCGGAGGAAGAGGCAAAGGCGGAGGCGTGAAAATTGCCAAGTCTCTTGACCAGGTAAAATCGCATGCAGAAAACATCCTGGGAATGAACCTGGTTACTCACCAGACCGGTGAGGAAGGAAAAAAAGTTCATAAAGTGCTTATTGAACAGGGAATATATTATGACGGAGAATCCGAACCCAAAGAGTTTTACATGAGCGTCCTGTTGAACAGGGATTCGGGTAAAAACCTCATTATGTATTCAACCGAAGGGGGCGTGGATATTGAATCTGTTGCTGCCAATACACCGCATCTGATTTTCAAGGAAGAAATTGAGTCGGGTATTGGAATACAACCCTTCCAGGCCAGAAGAATAGCTTTCAACCTGGGCCTTTCGGGAGATGCCTTTAAAAATATGGTAAAATTTGTTATCAAACTTTACAATGCTTATCTCAAGCTAGATGCCTCACTGGTTGAAATCAATCCGCTTTTTAAAACATCCGACAATAAAATATTGGCTGCCGACGCCAAAATTACCCTGGATGATAATGCTGTCTTCCGGCATAAAAATTACCCTGATTTGCGTGATAAAACAGAAGAAGATCCTGCTGAGCTTGAAGCGGATGAACACAACCTCAACTTCATCAAGCTGGACGGAAATGTAGGATGTATGGTAAATGGCGCCGGACTTGCTATGGCTACAATGGATATCATCAAACTCTCAGGAGGTCATCCTGCCAACTTCCTTGATGTAGGCGGATCAGCCAATGCTCAAACAGTTGAAGCAGGCTTTCGCATAATCCTGAAAGACCCTAATGTCAAAGCTATCCTGATTAATATATTCGGTGGAATTGTGCGATGCGACAGAGTGGCTCAAGGTGTTGTGGATGCATACAAATCTGTGGGAAAAATAAATGTTCCGGTAATTGTAAGATTACAGGGCACAAATGCAGAGGAAGGCAAAAAGCTGATTGATGAATCGGGACTAAAAGTAAAATCTGCCATCACCTTACAGGAAGCAGCAAACCAGGTGAAGGAATTGATTTAGGTAAAATCCATGAAAGTATACAAGCCAGGAGACTCAAAAAGGGTCTCCTGTTCTTTTATTCATTCGTTTTTGCGGGACAGGTTCTTACACCGATAAGCATGTAAAGTGGACAAAGCCCCAAAATACCAGTTAACAAAGGGATAAGACCCAACAAACCCCACCAGGTACTATAGTAAACACCCAGTGCACCAATGATAACGGCCAGTACAATACGAATGATTGTGTCTGTCTTTCCTACATTCTTTTGCATAATTATTGTTTTTTTTAACAAAACAACTGAGCCTGTCGTTTTGTTCATTCACTACCAGTTTACAGATTTTCTCCTGACAGGCATAGTCATACACCTTGCTCCACCTCCGCCTCGTGGTAGTTCAGAACCTTCCAGCGCTATTACATATTTTTTATACTGATTGATATTCACCTTATCATTCAAAAAATCTCTTGCCTGAATAATTTCATAGCCATTCTTATTCATCTCTTCCATGGTATACACATTTCTTTCATACCCAATCACTTTTCCTGGCCCTACAGCAAAAAAATTAGCGCCGCTATGCCATTGCTCCCTTTCCTGGATCCATGAATCTTTGGTGCCTCCGCATACAATAGGTTTCAAATCCATACCCAGATTTTTCAGGGCCTTTAACAAGCTTTCTTCTTCTTTTATTGAATATACTTTCCCGTCCTTAATATGAATGTGTATGGTTTGATACCTGTTGGTTTTCAAAATCAACGGCTCATAGACCATGCATTCATTCTTATTCAGAAAGGTAAAGACCATATCAAGGTGAATAAAAGACTCAGGCTGGTAAGGAAGCTCCTGTACCAGGATATGCCTGTCTTTCTCTCCTTGTTTAATCAACTGTTCAAGTATGAAGTCAATACCCTGGGTAGAAGTGCGACTGCTTTCACCGATACAAAGGATATCGTCCCGTGCGACCAATAAATCCCCTCCTTCTATAGATGTTTTGGGATCAAAATTCTTCTGGTTGATGGGGTTGACTGTCTTTGTCTTAAACAAATCATGGTAATCGAAAATAGCTTCCATGATAAAAGATTCACGTTCTCTCACATCATTGGCCATTCGGCCAATCAAAACATCGTCAAGAACTGACATGGAGGCATCCCTTGTAAAGAAGAAATTGTGTAAAGGTCTCAAGGCATATCGCTCTTTACTCAAATATTTTGTAAGCGTATCTTTTTTCTCTACAACTCCTTCAATCAAATCTTTTGCTGAATCCTTGGGATTTTGATTCATCATATGCTCATGTATATCCGGGCGTTTTTCAAAATTGCAGATTTTTTGAATCAGGTTCTCTTTGATTTTCTCATTGGATAAAACCTCCGCCAATAGTTCCTTTACCTGGAAGGTCTTGGAAAGTTTGCTTAACACCCCGCTAAATTGTTCATACTCACGACTGGCTACAGAAAGGTTAAGAATATCAGAATAAAGAGCTCTTTCCGCATTCTTTGGGGTCATGTTTTCCACTTCATTACCAGGAGTATGCAGAATCACTCCTTCCAACTCACCAATTTCAGAATGTACATTTACAGTCAGTCGCTTGCTCATATTACTTTCATTAAACGAGTTATACATAAAAACAGCCACAAAAGCCGCACAAAGTTAATAATTGTTCCTGAATTTCAAGGGGAAGAAATGCTCTTATTCGCTGGAAATCTTTTTAGTACCCCGAAAGCTCGGATAGAATGCAGGGATAAAAGTCAACTTATATGAAAACAAACATTAAAATAATTCACAGAATCAGGGGTACAATAAAAGGTACCAGAAGTGTAAGAACTAATCCGCTAAATACTGAAAAGGCGACATATTCCACTCCTATATACCGGGTTATGATGGGCAGGGTGGTGTCCATTGCCGTCGCACCTCCGGCTGATATGGGTGCAAGGATACCAAAATACCTGGATAACAAGGGTGCAAAAACAAGGGTTAAAATTTCTCTCATAATGTTGGATAGCAAGGCAATCACACCTAGTGTGTCTCCAGCAATTTCCTTGATGATTACACTGGAAAGACTGTAATACCCGTATCCTGCACCTACAGCCCAGCATTCACGCAAAGTCATGTTCGGATCAAAAAAAGTGTATATAGTGGTTCCCAGGAAAGTCCCCACAATAACTGAAAATGGAATTAAGATGATTTTCCAGTTGGCTGATTTCAGTATTGACAGTGTATTTTTGTTGGAACCAACACCGATTCCTACGAGTAACAGCAAAGCATACAAAACATACAAAGTCATCTCATCTCCTCCGAAATGGGCTGGAAGTAGTTCGTATATACCAGTAAAAAGGCCGGCTATAAAAAACAATAATATAATAAGTGTTCCTATCATCTCCTGGTCTTTTTAAAAAAAAGCAAATACACAATATAAGAAATCAAAACACTACCCACAGTTGCTGCAATCGTTATCCAAAAAGCCTGCAGTCCTATATTTTTAAAATTGGAAATTATCTTATCATTCATTCCTACGGAAACCCCCAGGAAGAAAAGCAGCAGGAAAATAGCCAAATCAGTAAGCTTGCCGGTAAGTTTTATAATCCGCTTTTTCTTATTCAGCAGCATTCCAAAAATAACTCCCAATACAAGTAATAAAATACCAATAATCATAAATAGTCTACTCTTTTGCTTTCCATCCGCAAAAGTACAATTTATTTACTCCCTAAGCTTCCTTAATTTCTCAAGATTTACCAAAAATATATAAAACCAAAATATAAGCTCTCAAAATAATGATCTGTAATTATTTAGACTAATTATTAATATTATTTTGAATGGTTTTAATTAATTAATTTAACATAATATTTACAAGGGTTTAACGTATAATAAAACAAATTATAAGGACCATTTAAGTAAAATTAAAAACATCACTTACTTGACTTTAACCCTTATAACTTATAAATTTGATATTAATGAGTAAATAATAAAATATGAGGTGTAAATTATGAAAAATTTAATATTTACCAATGTATTACAAGAGCTTGTAAACAATAAGGTTTCGCGCAATTACCTGTTGAGCAAGCTCGACAAATATATGTACAACTCAATTGTAGAAAATGATGATGAAAATCTCCGTGAAGTGCAGGAGAAAAAGTATCACTTCATGGATTCCATGCTGAAATCAGCTGTAAGAAATGTGGAGAAAGGATCTTTCTCGAAAAATGTATTTAAGCGACTAATCAATGTTCTTGTAGAAAATTCATTTCTCAACAGGCAAAACTACAGCGAGAAGCTGGAGGATTTCAAGAATAAGTACGGGATTTATCCTCCCAATTTTATTGTATTGTCGCCTACACAGAGGTGTAACCTGAATTGCACGGGTTGTTATGCTTCATCCAATGCACACACAACTCCCACCCTGCCCTATCACATTGTTGACAAAATTGTAAGTGAGGTGCGGGATAAGTTTCACAGCCGCTTCATCACCATTAGTGGCGGGGAACCTTTCATGTACAAAAGTGAAGGCAAAACACTCCTTGACATTTTTGAAAAATATGATGATATATTCTTCCTGGTTTACACAAACGGAACGATTATAAACGAGGAGATTGCCGAAAGACTGGGTAAAATGGGCAATGTGACACCAGCTATCTCAGTTGAAGGTTATGAGCAGGAAACCGATGAAAGAAGAGGAAAAGGTACCCATAAAAAAATACTGGAAGCTTTTGCCAATTTGCGAAATGCAGGTGTTCCTTTTGGAATTTCAGTGACAGCAACCAGCAAAAACGAAGATATTCTGCTCACTGATGAATTCTATGACTATTATTTTGATGAACTTGGCGCTACCTATATGTGGGAATTCCAATTGATGCCCATGGGAAGAAGTAATACTGCCTTCGACTTAATGGTTAGCCCTGAAAAACGCGTTGAACTTTACAAAAAATGGGAAAAACTTATCCAGGAGAAAAAATATTGTGTAGCTGACTTCTGGAACAGCGGTGTATTGGTCAATGGATGCATCGCATATGGAAGAAAGAACGGATACTTTTACATTGACTGGAACGGCAACATCATGCCCTGTGTTTTCGTACCCTATTATGTTGATAATGTCTACGATCTATATGAAAATGGTAAGTCTCTGGTTGATGCTCTCTTTTCAGACTTTATGAAAAACGGAAGGAAATGGATTGAAGAATATGGAGCTGGGCATCCTAAGAATCCTGGCAACTGGCTTATGCCATGTTCCATCAGAGATCATTATGCCAATTTCAGAAAGAACATTCTCCCGGATCATGCTAAAGGAGAAAGTCAGGAAGCAGAAGAATCGCTGAAAGATGAAGATTATTACAAAACTTTAGTTGAATACGATAATAAACTGGAAAGACTGACAGAAAAACTGTGGGACAGGAAATACATGAAAAAGAAAGAAAAAGAAGAAAAGGTAAATGACTAACTTCAAACGATTTTCCTCCCGGAAGCAGCATCCTTAAAAGGTGCTGCTTTTTTTATATATTTGAATTTTATCAAATTAAATTGAACAGTATGAACAACATTGGTCAGGCACTGAAACTATCCATATTTGGTGAATCTCACGGACAGCTTGTCGGAATCACAATTGACGGATGCCCGGCAGGTATCAAAATTGATGAAAAAGAGTTCAATACGGATTTGTCCAGACGAAAAAGCGGAAAGATTGGTACCACACCCCGCAAGGAACTTGACCAGCCAGAATTTATGAGCGGTATCTTTAAAGGATATACTACAGGCGCTCCTATTACCATCTTATTCAGAAATGAAAATATTAAATCAAGTGATTACAATGAATTTACACGTATTCCAAGACCCGGCCATGCCGATTTCACGGCCTACAAAAAATACGGTGGATTCAACGACCACCGGGGCGGCGGACATTTTTCCGGCAGACTCACCCTGGGACTAGTTGCCGCGGGAGTAATTGCCAAAAAAATTATTTTTCCGCTCTTTGTTAATGCCAATCTGATTAAGGCCGGAGGTAAAGACGATGTGGAGCAAGCTGTACAGGAGGCCATAGAAAAACAAGACAGCATCGGGGGTATCATTGAATGCCGGGCGAAAAATGTTCCTGTAGGACTTGGAGAACCTTTCTTCAACTCAATAGAATCTCTGATAAGCCACCTGGTATTCTCAATTCCGGCCATCAAAGGCATCGAATTTGGTTCAGGGTTTCAGGCTGCCTCTATGACAGGAAGCGAGCACAATGATTCAATAATTGATGCCAATGGAAAAACCGAAACCAACAACGCCGGAGGTATAAACGGTGGAATTTCAAACGGAAACGATATCTATTTCCGTGTGGCGGTTAAACCTACCGCCAGCACTCCCAAAAAACAAAAATCCATCAACCTGGAGACTCAAAAAGTTGAGGAACTTGAAGTAAAAGGCAGACACGATGTTTGCATCGCCCTGAGAGTACCGGTAATAATAGAAGCCGTTACTGCTTTTGCCCTGGCAGATTTTATGATACAAGAACAAAAAACACCCAGGGTCTTTAACCCGAATAATTCATGAATTATTCCTATCTCCGATAAAACAAATAATTATTAAAGCTTCTGGAAATTCCCTGTGTATGATCAATCAGGCAGGTATGTAATTTTAAGGATTTTCCTGGTTTGCCCGGTTATCTTAAAGTTTTCATCCATCCGGTCGCCTATAACCCATACAATGTCCTCACCGGAAGTTAATAGCCATGTCCTCTCTTTATCCAGCAAAGAATACTTCCGGTCAATAAAAAAATCACTGAGCTTTTTGTAATGATTCAATCCAAAGGGTTTAAAATAATCACCCTGCTGCCATTTTCGAATAATTAAGGGAAACGTTAGCTTATCATAATCCAGACTGGCCACAGTAGGTTGTCTGGGTATGGTATAGTTTTGAGGATTTTCTTCAATCTCCAGTTTAAGTTTGACAGGATGTTGCACTTTTGAATCTTCATGGTCTATATAATATCTTTTTGAATCTTTCGGACGAAGTGAAGTTACAATTAAATGGTGGCGGTCTTTTATTAATTCATGGGATTTAGAATAAAATCTTTTCCCGGGCTCCCCATCCAGCACACTTATTATCTCAGCCGTAACCTCCTTGCTAAAAGAATAATCACTTAGTATTTCAAAGAGAACTGTTTGTTTCTCCTCACAGTTTTTTAATCCCTCCAGGTCAATTTTGATATCGTGCTCCTGCTTAGTAACCACCCTCTCTTTCATTTCCTCAATTGCAGAATAATAGATATGATAAGCACTCTGGAAACGTTCAATGTTCTCAATAACCGTATTTACAAAACGGGGATTTATTTTTTCAAATTCAGGAATAATATTATGCCGGAGCCTGTTCCGTGTGTATTTTGTTGACAAGTTAGATGAATCTTCCCTGAATTCAATATGGTTTTGAGAACAATAGTTTAGGATGTCGACTCTGCGGGCAAACAATAAAGGCCGGATCAAATCGTTTTGTTTTGATTTTATTCCGGTAATACCTTTTAATCCTGTACCCCTGCTTACATTTATCAAAAAAGTTTCTGCCACGTCGTCTTTATTGTGAGCCACAGCAACACTGTCATAACCATATTCTCTTCTTATCTTTTCAAACCAATTGTATCTCAGTTCACGAGCAGCCACCTGAATTGAAAGATCATGCTCTTCTGCATATTCCCGTGTATCAAAATTGACGGTATGAAAGAACAAATTGTTTTGTCCTGCAAATTCTTCGACAAATCTCTGTTCTTCATCCGATTCACTGCCCCTCAGTTGAAAATTAACATGCGCAATACCTGCAGAAACACCTGATTCTAAAAAGAGATGAAGCATAGCCATAGAATCAATACCACCGCTTATGCCTAAAAGCACTTTATCCTTTTCTGAAAAAAGTTTCTGCTCCTGGTTGAATTTTACAAATTTTTCATACATAGTTTCAGCTTTTCAAAACCCGGCTCATGGCATTTGCTTTTACCATGCATTCCTCATACTCCTTTTCCGGATCAGAAAGATAAGTAATAGCGCCTCCGACGGAATAAGATACATATTTTTTTGAAGAATTGTA
>CAZPDP010000052.1:0-20129 GCA_964585385.1 uncultured Bacteroidales bacterium | reverse complement strand
AAACGCTCACCGAACCTGATCCGATATATTTCAACGGTGTTATGAGTGATACCATAAGATGTTACGGTGATACCATAGCTGATATTAATAATACTCCCGAGGGTGGGACAGCACCTTATGATTATTTCTGGGAAACTTCAGATGGAAGTGGGCTGGAGGCAACAACACAGGATCAAACCAATCTTTCTGCCGGAACCTACACAGTTACTATTACTGATGATAATAGCTGTACAGCAGATACTTCAATAATCATCACCCAGCCTTCTAATATTGATTTTTCAGGTACTTCGATAACGCATATTACAAACACGCAGGATGGTGCGGTTGATCTATCCGTTTCAGGAGCTACACCTCCTTATTCAAACTACAATTGGACAGGGCCGGAAAGTTTTTCTGCTTCAACCAAGGATATTAGTGGACTTACAGAAGGTGGAACTTATGCAGTTACCCTGGAAGATGACAATACGTGCTCTTTTGACACTTCTGTTAATGTAATTGATTCCACCCGGATGAATGTTTACTTTCATGAAGACAGTGTTCAGCACGTAAGCTGTAATGGTGGAAGTGATGGCAGAGCCATTGTTACAGTCGTTGAACCCAATGGAGCGCCCAGCTATTCATGGAGCGATAATGCGACCAGCATAAATGATTCTTTGGCTTATGACCTTTCTGCTGATAAATATTACGTTACTGTAGCAGATGACGATACCTCAATAACGGATTCAGTTATCATTACCCAACCTGATCCATTGTCAATCGGATTTTCCGGTTCGTCAACCTCCCAGCTGGATTGCTATGGAGACTCGGATGGAATTATTGACCTTACACGATCGGGAGGGACAAGTCCTTATACTTACAACTGGGAAACTACAGACGGAAGTGGCCTGAATACAACCTCAGAAGACCAGAGTGGCTTAACCGCCGGAACCTATGACGTTACTGTAACAGATGATAATGGCTGTTCCACAAGCGATAGCTATACCATTGGGGAGCCGGCTGATTTAACAGTTAGTGTTGCCTTAAACGAAGCAGTCAGTTGTTATAACTATTCCGATGCTGAAGCCGAAGCCAATCCATCCGGTGGTACCGGCAGCTATTATTACGAATGGAATGATGGTGCAAATCAGACCACCAAGGTAGCAGACGGTCTTTCGGCCGGGTCTTATACCGTTACAGTTACGGATGACAACAGCTGCACAGAAACCGGTAATATTGATATTTCAGAACCGGATCCCATATCCATATCATTCGAAGAGTATAACGATGTCAGCTGCTACGGCTATTCAGACGGGAGCATTGATGTAGATGCGGAGGGAGGTACAGGGGATTTATATTATACCCTGACACCTGGCTCAACAACTAATAAAACAGGTGACTATAGCTCTCTTTCGCCTGATGTGTACACGGTTTCCGTTACAGATGCAAATAATTGTCCCGAAGCAGTCAGTGAGGATACTATAGGAGAACCACCACAAATCCAGCTCTCTGCAAATATTACGGATGCTAATGATCCGGGCTCTTCCGATGGAATTATCGATTTAAGTGTCAGTGGCGGGACAGAATCAGGGTCTTATGATTATAGCTGGACAACCACTGATGGCACCTTGAGTAATACAGACCAACAAGATCAAAATAACGTGCCGACAGGGACATACAACGTTACAGTCACAGACGATAATTCCTGTACAAGGGATAGCAGTTACTTTGTTAATGTTGACAATGTTTATGTTACCTCTACCGGTGATTGGGCCGACGTTGTTGAGCCTGACGTTAATGTGGATTCCAGTATCAATGTGATCGTCAGGAGTGGTTATGAAGTAATTGTACCAGGGACCGAAGTGGATTCCTGCAATAATTTTATCCTGGAACCTACTGCTATGCTTACAATTAATACCGGCGGAGATATTAGAGTATTCAATAATGTAACCATGCAGTCAGATGCTTCAGGCGCTGCTTCAATTATAGATAATGGCAGTCTGACTATTGATGGTACAGCCACTGTGCAAAGATACCTGGAAACCAATACAACTACAAATAACTGGCGTTATATAAGCACACCTGTATCAGGTCAAACAAGCGATGAACTGACTCAGGGAACAAAGAATTATTTGTTTGAGTATAGCGAACCTCAACATAAATGGATTGAAATAAGACATGATAGTGTAATAACTTTGGTCGTGGGGAAAGGGTATGCTGCAGGTCAGGAAGCTGAAAGAACACCAGAGTTTACAGGAACGTTAAATACGAGTGATATCTCAACAGGATCTTTATCCCTCAATGAAGGAGATGTCAAATCAGGCTTTAACCTTGTTGGTAATCCTTATCCTTCCGGATTGGATCTGGGAGAAGCTGGAAATCACCCGGGAATTACCTGGTCTAACCTGGACTCCACTATATGGTTTAGATCCGATGGTGATTTTGAGGAATATAACTGGGCTTCCGGAACCGCTGCCAGCGGAAGTAGTACCGATGGAGTTGCTCCTCCTATGCAGTCTTTCTGGGTAAGGGTTTCAAGCACCTCAGGAGGTAGTTTAGGCTTTAGCAACAATGCAAGAGTGCATGAAAAACTTTCAACTTTTTATAAATCGCATAAATCAGAAGAAGAAATTTTAAGATTGAAAGCAGTACGTAATGGATTTGAGGATTTTGCTGTTGTAGGGTTTTATCCCGGGGCAAAAGCCCATTATGAAGGCTATGATTCTGAGAAAATGTTCGCTGATAATCCTGCCTATCCACAGATTTATACAGTGTTGGATGAGAAAAACTTAGCAATAAATGGGTTGCCAACCTTAGTCGATAGTGCGATTGTTCCATTAGGTTTTAAAGCACACAAATCAGGAACTTATACCCTTGAAGCAACCAATATTATTGAATTTGATAATAATGCAGAAGTTTACCTTATTGATAAGAATTTAAATGAAACAATCGATTTAAGGACAAGTGCTTTTTATCAATTCGAGTATTCAACCAGCGAGAGTGATAATCCAAGATTTCTGCTGAAGTTTACAAACAAAAATAATGCTACCGGTGCAAGCAGTTTGAGAAATTCAGATATCAATATTTACAGTAACAATAAAACCGTCTATATTTCTCTGAAGGATATGATGTCAGAACATGATGGGAATGTTAAGATATTTAACATACTTGGTAAGAAAATACATGAGGAGAATGTTAAATACGGGGAAAGGTTAGTTGAAATTCCTTTACTTGATGAGAGTGTTGGATATTATTTTGTTAAATACTTAAGCGGGGAACAAATTGTTACAGAAAAGATATTGTTAAAGTAGCACTATAACCCAAAAAGAACTAGCCCTGGATGGACATATCCGGGGCTTTTTTGTAAATATTCAGAAAAATTGGCGTTTAATAATTATTTTTAATCCTTTCAATTGTTATTTTTGTCTGGAATTCCTAATTATTTATTGTTATGAATGTACTAATTTTAGGTTCAGGAGGAAGAGAGCACGCTCTTGCATGGAAAATATCTCAAAGCTCCCAGTTGAGCAAACTATACATTGCCCCCGGCAATGGAGGCACCTCTTCCTTAGGTGAGAATCTCAATATTAACCCGCTTGATTTTAAACAAGTGAAAGATGGGGTATTGAATAATGAGGTGGAGATGGTAATTGTGGGTCCTGAACAGCCATTAGTAGAGGGTATTGTAGATTTTTTCAAAAGCGATGATGAGTTACAGAATGTGTCTATCATCGGACCTGATAAAAAAGGAGCAAAATTGGAGGGGAGCAAGGATTTTGCCAATCAGTTTATGAAAAGATACAATATTCCCACCGCTGATTATAAAAGTTTTACTATTGAGCAAATGGCTCCGGCATACGATTTCCTGGAATCTTTAAATCCTCCCTATGTATTGAAATCAGATGGCCTTGCAGCCGGAAAAGGTGTTATTATAACAGAGGATATTGCAGAAGCTAAAAAGTACCTGATTGAACTGCTGGAAGGTAAGTTTGGGGATGCAAGCAAGAAAGTTGTGATTGAAGAGTTCCTGGAAGGGAAAGAATTTTCTGCCTTTGTATTAACGGATGGAAAAGAGTACAAACTACTTCCCTTTGCAAAAGATTACAAGAGGATAGGTGAGAATGACACAGGTCCTAATACAGGCGGAATGGGAGCAGTTTCACCGGTTCCTTACATAAGTGAAGAATTGGAGGAAAAAGTCCGGGAGAAAATCATAGAACCCACCTTGAAAGGATTAGAAAAAGAAGGAATCGAGTACAAAGGGGTCTTGTATTTTGGACTAATGAAAGTAAAGGAGGAACCTTATGTCATCGAATACAATGTACGTTTAGGGGATCCGGAAGCTCAACCCGTACTAAGTTTGCTGAGCAGTGATCTGCTTCTACATCTTCAGGATTTGCATGAGGGTAATCTGGGGAATAATCCACTAAAGTGTTATTCTGGCTCAGCTGCTGTTGTTATTCTTGCTTCTGAAGGTTATCCTGGTTCATACGAAAAAGGAAAGCAAATTCATATTTCTGAAGATTTAAGGGATGTAAATATATTCCATGCCGGAACTAAACGGACAAACGGTAAGCTTTTTACTTCAGGTGGTCGTGTTATGGGATTGACAGCGCGTGCAGAGAATTATACAAAAGCATTGGAGATTATTTACCATTCCATGGATAAGATAGAGTTCGACGGAAAATCTTTCAGAAAAGATATAGGTTTTGATATTTAAAAGACAGTAAAATGTTATTACGTATTGTCAGGAGTAACTCTCCAATTGTTTTATTCTTATTATTGATTATCACTGTAGCTTTATGGTATCCTTCAATTAAAGGTATCCCAATATCGCCTTTTTCTTTTGACTACCACAAAATGCCCCTCTATAAGATTGTTTACCAGACTTTAAATGATCATCACACTCTTCATATTCTGGTGGTTGTGTTTTTAGTATTCATAGAGAGCCTGTTTCTATTGAAATTTAACAGGCAACATATTTTACTGGAGACCCAAAATTATCTTCCGGCATTATTGTTTATTATTCTTACTTCTTCATTCATTCAGTTGCAGAGGTTAAATCCCGGGATCTTTTCAGCTTTTTTCCTGATCCTGATGCTTGATCAATTGCTGTTGTGTTATAAAGAAAAATATGTATTAAACAGGTTGTTCCTGGCAGGTCTTTTTGTCGCCATATCTTCTTTGTTTTATTCCTATTCTGTATTTTTCTTCCTGATAATCTGGGTTGCTTTGATTCTTTTAAGAGGTTTTAATATCAGGGAGTGGTTTGTTCCGATTCTGGGCTTAATATTCCCTTATCTTTTTGTTTTTGGTTTTTATTATTTATCTGATAACTATATAATTCCTGACTTCTTAAACCTGGTTGTGAAGAACTTTACAGAATCAACCACCATTACTCACTACAATTTTGCCTATTACCTTTTAGCTGGGTTTGTTGGTCTCTTATTGATCATTGGAAGTTTTAAGGTGTTAAACAGTTTTCCGGCAAGGAAAATTTACATCAGGAAATACTTTGAGGTCTTTTTATGGATATTTTTACTGGGTGTAATATTGTTCGTCTTTATTCAGGGAGTATCTGTTGAGATCGTCTATATTATAGCCTTTCCATTATCATTTCTTTTGGCTAATTATTTCAATGCAGTTCGATCCGGAGTTTGGGGTAATCTGTTTCTTTTTATCTTAGCAGGATTGATAGCATTGGTTTATTATACAAATGGATAAAATAACCGTATCAGAATTTTTTCACATAGGATAGCATAACCACTGCCAGACCTTCTTTACCATCTTCAAACTCAATAAATATGTGGTATGCCCCTGTTTTCTGGCACTTAAAGTCAAATGAAGGGAATATCTTGCCGGTGGCTACCACATAATTGGAACCCACAAGTTTGCTGCTGTCATATACTTTAAGAATAGCCCTGCCTGGATAGTCTTTTGAACTACATATATTGAAGCGATACTGCGTATTTTTTCTTAAAATGATGGAATTTTTTTGGATGGGGGCATCTTCTCCGGGAGATGCGGAACTTAATTTTATTGTAAAATCTTTCAGATAGGTAGCATCTTTAGCCATTTGGGAGCAAATATTAACCAACTCTTCGCCCGTTTGGGCCTTAGATTCGCTAATATTTACAAAAGAAAAGATTGCAAGTATTACTAAAATATACAAATTCTTCATATTAAAGGCTAATTAGTTTATTTCTAACACGAATAGTTTCATTTATTATTTGATCGAGTACTTCATCCGAAATATTTACTATACTTTTTGTGTTTTGTTGTATAACCAACTGACCATCAACAACTGAGCTGGTTGACTCACCTTTTTCTATTGTTATTGTAACTTTTTTGAAGAGGTTGTGAATGGTTTTATAATCCTCAATCAATTTAGCAAAATCTGGGTTATTTTCAAAATTTTTCAAAAGAATCATCAAATCGCTAATCATTATCTTTTGCTCACCAATCGCTTCTCTGAGTTCAGGGTCAGGGTCTGACTGGTAAACTTTACAACTCAGGTAAAGCCCTTCAATCCAAACCCCTGCAACCATCAGGGAGCTGAGGTTACTTCTGTTGTTTTCCCGCAGATAATTATCCATCTGGTTAAAATTCCTCTGAGATAAATACATCAGAGAATCCAGGTTTTCATTGTTTGTTGCAAGTCTTTTTAGCGTCTCAAAATCAAAAAACTGGCCAACTCTAATTTTATTAGCCATTTTTTTGATGGATTTCAGGTAGTCAATTGCAATGGAAGTTTTGTTATACATATTCAGGTAACCCAAATCGGCCCCAAAAATACCTAGTATCAGAGATTGCTTGAAGTTTGTATTGTATTGATCCACGTTATCTGTTGTAGCCAGATAATCTCTTGAGAAAGGGACATTCAGGTTTTTAATCAGGGCAGCGGTCTCAATAGGGGAGGAAATATTTTCGGTGATATTCTTCATAGCCTGTTCAGATACTTCGTGAATTCCTTTGTTAAGCACGGAATCAGGAACTTCAAAATCTTTATCATAATCATTATTGCTTGATTTTTTACAGGCAGTAAATGATACAATGATTAGAACCAGGCTGAGAATAAACTTTTTCTTCATATTTATTCTTCTAAAGATTAATTACAAAAATAAAATTATATCTCGTAAATTTAAAAAAATATTACTTTTTACGAAAGATTAATTTTTTTAAGTTAAGTTTCTGTGGCAAGTTGAGCAGCTTATAAAGCAATTGATAATATAATGTGACATATAAAATTATTGCCATAAGCGATATGATTAGCAGGTTAAACCAGTATGTATCATAGAAATTGCCCATGAAATGTTTTCTGGGCGCATAAAAATGTGAACGAATGTTGAAGTAACCATCAACTTCCGGGTCCTGATAAATCGGATCAACATGCTGTATTAACTCATCTTTGTACCGTATAATTTTATTTTTTTCAAATACTTTTTTGACATTATCTGCAACACTTTCGTTGTAATAGTCATCCTTCAGTTTTCTAAAAGCTTTTGCATTCTTGTTTAGCAGATAATTTTTAATATTGTTCAGACGTTTATTGGCTGCATTAAACTGGTCTCCGTAATGCCGGTCAAGTCTCTCCAGATAACCTTCGGTTTCAGCGATAACCGCGTCATTGATTTCATTAATGTTGAGCTGATTAATTAAAGCAAATTCCATGCCTGTTCTTTCTATTTCTTCAGAAATTTCATTTTTCAGCATTCCCAAATCTGATATCATTTGCTCTCTGATCTTGGGTTTGTCTTGCTGGTCGAGGTGTGTTCTTACATATTTTAATGCCTTTTCCAGTTCAGGGATGAAATAAACCTGTTTAAAGTTGGCTTCACTTTCTTCTTTCTCCAGATCATAAAAGCGTTGCTCATATTTGTTGTTTTTGAACTGGTTCACCATTAAAGCTTCATAAGACCATTTTGTTGGCATTATTTCGGCGATAAGAGGTACTTTCTCAACGCTGCTGATAGAACGGTTGAGTTTGTCAAAGGGGAACATGGCTCCGCTGAGTATCATCATGGGTATCATCAGCAATGGGATAATGATGTATATCGTTACTGCAGAATTAAACGACGCGGATATGTTCAGCCCCAGCATATTCGCGAAAAGTGCTGTGATGAATAAAGCCAGCCAGTAATCGAACAACATGTCTTTTATAACAAGGATATTGTTGGCGATTATGATGAACAGGAATGATTGTAAGGCAGATATAATTACCAGAATCAGAATTTTTGCAACCAGATAACTCGATTTACTGAGGTTGAGAAATTGTTCGCGTTTTAGAATCTTCCGGTCTCTGAATATTTCTTCAGCACTTACTGTAAGGCCCAGGAAGAGGGATACAATAAGAGACATAAAGATGAAAATAGGGATATTCTCATTGACCCTGAATATGTAGTTCGAAGAAACAGGATCGGGTATATAGCGTATGATATATGAAAGGATGAATCCCAGGATGGGTGCTTCAAGCATCGTAAGGGCAACGTATTGTTTGTTGCTTATTTTTGAAAGAAAGTCCCTTATGGTATAAATTTTTAATTGTGTAAACCAGGATGGGATCCTTGTACTCGAGGGTGGATCTTCCTTAACTTCTTCAACCTCAGTTATATTATCGAGATGAATGTTTTTATGAAGTTTTTCCTCCCACTTTAGAGGGCTAACTTTTCTTTGATCTGTATATTGACCGTATTCATCAACCACCTTGGCCTCCATGATGTTGAAAATCAATTCCGGATTCACATTACCACAGGTGGGACATTCTCCAACTTCACTGTTGATTTGGGCATCCAGTTTTTTGAAGTACATGACTCCTTCAACCGGATTTCCGTAATAGACCATATAACCACCCTCGTCAAGAATGATCATGTTGTCAAACATTTTATAAATCTCTGACGAAGGCTGGTGAATAACGACAAAGATGAGCTTTCCTTTCAGGGTTAATTCCCTGAGAAGGTCCATCACGTTTTCCGAGTCCCGTGAAGATAAACCGGATGTGGGTTCGTCTACAAATAATATCCCGGGTTCTCTGATTAATTCAAGGGCTATGTTAAGTCTTTTCCGCTGACCTCCACTGATTAATTTGTTGAGGGGTGAACCTACTTTTAAATCTTTAATCTCTCCGAGTCCAAGATTATATAGAGTTTTGTTAACCAGATCTTTAATTTCTTTTTCAGGCTTGTCTTTAAAACATAATTTGGCATTGTAATAAAGGTTCTGGAACACCGTTAATTCTTCTATCAGGAGATCATCCTGCGGAATATAGCCAATTACGCCTTTGACCTTTTCGTTTTCTTCATGGAGGTTAACTCCGTTAATCCTCACTTCCCCTTCTGTAGGTTTGTTATTTCCCACCAGTACATTCATGAGGGTGGTTTTCCCCGCGCCACTTGCTCCCATAATTCCAACGAGCTTACCCTGGGTCTCTCCAAAGTTGATATTTCTTAAGCCAAAGGCCCCGTTTGGGAATTGGTAGCTTATGTTGTCCGCGACAAGTGAAATTTTAAGTGAAGTTTTGTCTGCCAGGTAATGGGCGACTACGTCACTGTAATATATGGGTTTGCCTTTGGGTAATTTTATTGAACCTCCTTGTGCAAAAAGGTAAATTCTTTTATTGTTGAGCGGAAGACCGTTCAGGTAAATTTCTTCTTCACCTGTATAACGAAGGAAGTAAAGGTCAACGCTCTGAATGTGCAAGATGAAAAGATTTCCGTCAAGGGCTTCTGATTTGATGTGTTTACACTTTTCACATTCTTTTTCTTTATCGTTTATAATAAGAATGTTGGGGTCGTCAATTGCACTTATTTCATTGTTGACGACATATTTTTCAATACTATCATATTCTTCCCGGCTGATTTTAAAAACTTCGGCAACGGTATTGATGATGGCCATTCGTTGCTCGGTGAATTTGCGGTCTGCATTCACAAGCTCAAACAGTCTTACCAGAACAATGACTTTCTGTTTCTGGGTAAGCGTTTTGTTAATTTTTTTACAAAGGCCGAGAATCCTGACAGAATCTTTTACTGAGGTAAGTTTTCTTTTCTTTTGTTTTTCTTCGGCATTATTATCATCACCTGTATAACCGGCATTTTTGTCAAAAAGAGCGATGTATTCCTGGATTGCTTCGTCATTAAGTTGCTGTGTCAGAAAGTTTAGGACATAATCCCTCTCATTGGTTTCAACGCCGTCATCTTGCTTTGCGATTATCGCAAAAAGCTGCATTAAAGCTTTTAGAATTTCTTCACTCATAAACTATCCGGTAAACAGGTAAAAGAATTTTATAAGACGTAACTTACTTGCTCAAAAGGAATATCAACTATATCTGCATATTCCTCTCCAGCCTCTTCCATATCTTCGTCATCTTCGGGATAATACCATTTGATAAGGATATCATTCCCGTTTTCATACATTTCTTCCATTTTCATTAAAATATCAAGCAATAGTTTTGAAGATGCTGTATTAAAATAAACCAACTTAAATGAAAAAACAGTTTTTGTATTGGGATTTTCTGCATATTCATCAAGCCAGTTTAGTATGGGTTCATAAAAGGTAGTTACATCTTCTGGCAAAGAGCGTCCGGAAATTTCAAATATTTCATTTTCTTTATCCAAAATTACACTGGGCGTGTCATCTGTTCCTTTTATTTTTATTACTTCCATAGTTCACTTTTTATTAAATGTTTCTAGAAATTGATGATGAGAGTAGGAAAAACGAACTGGTTTCATCGATTGGCAGAAAGTGATATTCCAGCTTATTGCCGGTCTTTCTTGCTATATCGATAAACCCTAAGCCTGCACCCCCTTTTTCGGATAATCTTCCTTCTCTCATTTGTTTCTTATACAAGTCTTTCAGACCATCTTTATCCAGGCTATTGATTTCTTCAAGCATTTCGGTCAATTCCTCGATTTTCCGGTTTTCTATAACATTACCTGTAGTTACATGATAATCTTGCTTACCTTTGCTTACCATGAATATTCCTCTTCCTGCAAAAAGGTAATCATCTGAACCAAAGGTATCTGCGTGTTTACTGATGTTTTGTAAACATTCCACCATGACATGGAAGACTTTCTTCTGAACCGTATTGGATTCCTCTTCCTTAGCCATGTTAGACTCGGTCAATGAAGTAAATGCTTTTGTTATCTGGTGCGTGATTTCTCCTTCATAAACCAAAGTTATTTCGTGGGCTTTCATGGATCGATAGAAATCGTAAACAAATTCAAGAAAGCCTTTCACATTGTGTTTATCCATAACATAAATATTAATTTAGTTAAACAAAGTAAATATATTAAAATTCTATTCCAATTAACAATACGTCATCTATTTGTTTGTTGTTTTTTTTCCATTTCCTGTAGTCGCTCGCAAAGAAACTAGAGAACTGTTGCATAGTCAGATCGCTGTTTTCTAAAATGTTTTCCCTTATTTTCTTTGGAGTATATTTTCGTTTTTCAGGTCCACCGATTTGGTCGGGTAAGCCATCTGTAAAAAAGAATATTTTATCGCCTTCTTTGTATTTGATAACATGGTTAACAAAGTCTTTTTCAGGCTTTTTCCTGTGCGGTATACCACCTATGGCTTTACGGTTACCTTTATACTGAGTAAGTTTGCCATCACGAAGCAGGTATAAAGGTCTGTGTGCCCCGGAATATTGCAGTTCATTCTTTTTCTTATCAATTCTGCAAAGGGCTATGTCCATTCCGTCTCTTGCTTCTGCATCAAATCTCTCCTGTTTGAGGGTTGTTCGTACACCAAAGTGCAATTTGTCAAGCACCTGTGCTGCCGTATAATTTTTATTGTGGTCAACGATATTATTAAGCTGAAAGTAGCCAATAAATGATAACAGTGCACCGGGTACCCCGTGACCTGTACAGTCAACAGCTGCAATAAACAGGATATCTTCTTTCTTGAAAAACCAGGGGAAATCGCCACTTACGACATCACGTGGTTCGTAGAAGATGAAGGATTTTGGAAGGTATTCCTGTACAATTGTAGTGTTGGGCAGGATTGAGGACTGGATACGCTGGGCATAGTTGATACTTTCCGTAATTTTTTTGTTTTTGTCCTGTATTTCCATTTCAATCTGCTTGGCTTCTGTGATATCGTGACCCACAAAAAGTACTGTTTCCAGCTCATTTTCATTGAATTCAGGAATGCCTTTAAAATTCATGATTCGTTCGCCAAGCTTTGCAGTGGGTATGGTCAGCTCATGATTAATCTGTTCGTTTTTCTTTTTAATCTCTTCAATAGATTCAAGGAAAAAATTGGAAAGCGTTCCTTCTATTTCAAGATCTTTAATTCTTGTGTTTATTAGCTCATTGGGGTCAAGACCGATATATGGCTGGGATACCGGGTTGGCATAGAAAAACTGACCCCTTGTGTTGAGCCGGATAATCAGATCGGGGCTGTTTTCAGAGAGTGACTGCATTTTACTTTTCATGCGCTCCTCTTTCTCAGCTCGTTTTCTTTCCGTAATATCCCTGGAATTCAGAATTATTCCATTAATTGCAGGGTCATCCAGCAGGTTTCTGCCTGTTGTTTCAAGGTATATCTTTTTGCCGTCTTTTTTAATGTAAGTATACTGGAGAGTTTGTGATTTATTGGGGTGTTCAAGGAGTTCTTTGAACATATTTTGAATCGCAACTTCTCCTTTAGCTGTTAGCCTTTCCATATCCTTTCCCCGCATCATTTCTTCCTGTGTGTAACCCAGGATGTTCTTTACGTTTGGACTCTGGTATTTTAATTTCAGGTCTTTATCATAAATTGAAATAACTTCCGAAGCATTTTCAAGGAGGGCTCTCAACCTTTTTTGTGCATTTTCAACCTCCTTAATCTGGGCTTCCAGCTTTTTATTGGATTTTTCCAATTCTTCCTGCGTGGATCTCATCTCCTCAGCATTTTGGCGGAGCTCCTCTTCATTCTCCTTTAACTCCTCTGTCATTTGCTGGGATTCCTGAAGCAATTGTTCTGTTTTTTGATTCATGCGCAGGTTATAGATGGTCCGTGCCAGGATTTCTGCAAGCTCATGCAGAAACTGGATAGTTAATTCAGGAAACTCTTCTTTTATGTCCGCGAATTCAATGACGCCCTGCAGTTTCTCGTCGGCAATCAACGGGACGATAAGCAGGCTTCTGGGTTTTTTCTCGCCAAGGATACCTGAAGTTATGGTAGCATAATCTTCGGGAATTTCTGTTCTGTAAATATAAGCCATTTCATAGGCACATTCACCAATCAGGCCTTCCCCGATTTTAAATTCCTGGTTTATGAAACGTTTTCTGTTGTACGCATAGGTTGCATAATTGACAAGCTTGCCTTCTTCTTCATGATAGAGGTACAAGGCGCCCTGAATGGTATTAATATAGTCAATCAGTTTTACAATAACTTCATAAGCAAGGTTTTCCAGGTTGTTGTGCATCCTTAGTATACCTGCAATCAGGTCTTTTCCTTCTGATATCCAGTTTCTTTCTTTTTCCTTGCGTGTATTTTCAATGAGATTTTCACGCATTAACAAGAGTGATTTTCCCAACACATCGTTTTCATCCTTCACTTCCAGTTCAGCATCATAATCCCCTTCACCAATTTTTTTGGCAAAAGTTGCATTTCGGTCAATATCCAGGTCGCGCTGATGAATGATTTCTTCAAATATATCTTTCTCTTCTTTTCGTTTTCTATAGTATATGTATATTATGATTCCAACGACAATCGGAAAGGCATCAATAAACCAATGAACCGGATTGTTGGCATGAATTTGGGCTATGGAAGAAAAGGATATCTTCAGATTACTGACAGCCATATCAATAATCCATGCCGTAATAGGAGCAACCAGGGCGATTAGCACTCCCAGAATGATATCATTTTTTGTTATTGTTATGGCATTCTTCTCTTTGCTCATAAAAGCTCTATGTTAATTTTGTTGATAACTGATTTCCTATGCTGTATCCTAGTTTAGCGAATATTTTTTCAGTTTTTTTATCATACTGTTTAAATGAAGCCAGCTCAATCAGACCGATTGTTTTTTCTTCATGGATGAGGGGTATCAGAATAAGAGTATTGGGTGAACTACTCCCCAGCCCTGAAAGAATGGTCATATAGTTTTCGGGGATTTTCGACAGGGTAATGACTTTTTGGTCTTTTGCTGTCTGTCCTGATAGAGTTTTGCCTAATTCGAAATCTTTAGGTTCTTCTTCTCCATAATAGGCATACTTATTGCAAATAGTGAAATTATCGGTATTTTTCTGGCGAACATAAAACAGCCCCTGAACAATATCATATTCCCTGGCCAGATTGATTAGTATGTTTTCGCAGAATTTCTCCTGGTCCAGCTTTTTGTTTTTCCCGGGGAGAATTTTTTCTTCTATAGATTCAATATCAATCTCTTCTGATTCTTCTTTCTGTTCTTTCTGGGCTTTTGTTGCGCTATCTTCCATATTGTGAATATCTGTCAGGTAAGTTTTTTTGATATATTCGTCTTTGTATATCTTTTCCGTAGTAAGGTTCATGATTATTACAAGGTTGATAATGGCGGCTACAAGGATTAAGGCAATTAGGAAGTATAGCAGGGGAAATGAAATTTCCAGGTTTTCTGATTCTATTGACAGGTTTTGAAATTTCGAGAATAGTATAACCGAAATGACGAGGAGTACTATAAATGATATAATACTGACAAGTTTTTGTGTATTTCTGCTATAACTCATCTGGTAGTTATTTAAGATTTAACAAGTAATCAATAATTTTATCCGATGTATATACATAATCCACCTCTGTTAATCTGAGTGCTGCCTCCGTCATAGTACCCACTTCACATTCTTTTGGATCCTGTACTATGGCTGTTCCTCCATGGTCTTTCAATTTTTTCAGTCCATAGGCGCCATCCCTGTTTGCCCCTGAGAGAATGATTCCAAGCAGTTTTCTGTTGTAGGTTTGTGCAGCCGTTTCAAAGGATAAATCAATTGAGGGCCGGGAATGGTTCACCGGTTCTTCTGTTGACAAGGCAATTTTTTTATTGAGTTCAATATACATATGGTAGTTGGAAGGGGCCAGGTAAGCGTAACCTGGTTTGATGGAGTCCTTGTCATACGGTTCAATTATGGGAATATTTGATTTGATAGAAAGCGCTTCCATAAATCCTGAGCGTACGTGCTTCAGCCTGTGCAGGTTGAGTAAAATGGGCAACGGGTAATTTTTAGGTAATGATTGTAGTATCCTTGTGATTACCCTGAAACTTCCTGCAGAACCCCCTATAATTACGGCCTTGAACATCTATGAAATTTTTTTCTTGTAAATACTTTCGTTTTTATCGACTAATATATAATCTTTATCTGAATTCCAATAATCTATTCTTTCGTTGGTACCCATAACAAGGTGTCCACCGGGGATCAAACAATTATAGAGAGACTTCAGCAGTCTTTCCTGTAATATCTGGTTGAAATATAGCATCTGATTTCTGCACATGATGAGTTTGATGCCCTTTGGATATTCCTCAAAGATAGTATTTTGTTTAATAAATTTAATATTTTCAAGTAATGAAATATCTATATATGCATTTTCATTTTTTACGGTATAATAGTTTTTAAGTTCTCCTTCACGGAAAATTCTACTAAAATTTGCCTCATTCATTTCAATTTTGTTGTAGTCAAAAAAGCCTTCCTGGATTTTGTTCAGGTGAATCTGGCTTATGCTGCTTACTAATATTTGGACTTTATCCAGGAAATTGAGTTCTTTCAATAAAATAACCAGGGAATACAATTCTTCACCTGAGTTAACTTCGGGAAACCAGATTTTATACTGTTGTGATTTTGGAATTATTTCAGGAAAAAAATTATCCTTCAAATATCGCCACAGCGAAGGATCTCTGAAAAGTTCAGTTGTTTCAATGCACACCTCCTTCAGAAATATTTCAAAGAAATCTTTGTCGTTGTTTATTCTTCGGATAAAGCTATCGGCACTTTTCAGGTTGTATTTAGTAATAATATATTCCAGTCTTCGCTTGAAGAAAGTTAAAGCATAGTTCTTAAAATTATACTCATAATTTTCTTTTATGGTCTTAATTATATTTCTGGTATCGACTATGCCTATCTCGTATCTGTTCATATTGCTGAATTTATATCAGTAAATTAATATTTTTTTCTATAGAAATGGCCTCTTTTTTCGAATTTATTGGCAATTTCACCAAGCATGCTTTCATGCATGCCAAAAAGCATATACCCGTTAGTGTATAAATGCTCATGGAACAGTTTGAATATTTTTGTTTGCAATTCATATTTGAAATAAATGATAACATTGCGACACATAATCAGGTCAAATTTTGCAAAATAGAGATTTTCACCTTTCACCAGGTCATGCTTCCTGAAAATGGGTTTTTCCTTTAAAAAACTGTTTATCTCCAGTGAATCAGAAATTTTATGAATCTTGAAATATTTGGAATAAGGAACCTCATTATATTCTTCATAATTGAAGGGGTTTTCCTTAATTACTTTATCGAAATTGTCAAGATACCCTATATTGAATCTGTATTTATACACCCCTTTTTTTGCTTGCTCAAGGGCGTCATCATTTATATCGGTTGCAAAAATTTTGGCTTTGTCATACAGGCCCAGCTCATTTAGCAATATGAGCATTGAATATACTTCCTGGCCTGTGGAGCAGCCTGCATGCCATATATTGATGTTTTTGTTGTTTTTAAACTGGGGTAAGATTCTGAAGCGTAGATCCTGCCAAACCTGGGGATCGCGAAATAATTCCGTTGTATTTACAGTGATGTCTTTAACTGTTTTTTCAAGGAAGGAGGGGTTTGATTTCAATTTGGAAAGTACGGTTGTTATATCCATTCTATTGTCATCCAGAACCTTCTGGATTCTCCTTTTCAGGGATTTTTCAGAATATTCGCTAAGGTCGTAATCCGAATGATTCTTTATTGTTGAAACAAAATAATGGACTTCTTTATCCGATAGGGCCATGCAACTCTTCCAGTTAATTTTTAACTATATTGACTTAGTACGTTATTTTTTTTAATAGGTTTAGTTTAAATTTATGAATAAGGCAGGTTAAAATTATAAAAATTCTACACAAGATACAGAAAGTTAATAGCATTTATTTTCTGAATAATCAAAAAGAGACAAAAGCAATTTTTCGGCATGGCTGTTTAAAGGAGGAAAGATGAGGCTGCTTGTATATCATTGGAACCTGAAATATTTATCCGCTCTTTTTTATGCCAATGCCCTTACTTTTTCAATCGTTGGAACCGGGTTAAAGGATCAGTACAGCATGCCCGGGAAATTTATGGGTTTCTCTTCATACGGTCAATATGATTCCAGGCTTGAGGAATGGTTAAAAGAGAACGGTTTTTTTGCGGATATCTGGAGCAATAAGAGCTATTTTTTTGAAAGACTGCACAAAGACCGGCAGGTTCAACTACAACATTTTGGTCAGGAAAGGATGTACTGGATGAAGCAAGGGCAATGGAACTGAGTTATCTCGTTTAAACGGCAGGCTCATGAAAATAACCCTCTTAGATTACTCGAAATGCTTGTTTCAGAGCCTTAAACAAAAGTCCTCTGTTGTTGTTTACAATACAAAACAAAGAACAAAGACTATGAAATATTATACAAATAAAACGGTAGAAGGAAATTTCGAAGAAGTCATTGAAAAGGTAACAGAAGCTTTAAAAGAAGAAGGCTTTGGAGTTTTATCGGATATTGACGTTAAAGAAACATTGAAGAACAAACTGGATGTGGATTTTAGAAAATACAGGATATTGGGAGCCTGCAATCCACCTAATGCCCATAGAGCCCTTGCAGCAGAACCCAACATTGGTCTGATGCTTCCCTGCAATATGGTTGTGCAGGAAACTGAGGATGGAAAAGTCGATGTATCAGCTGTTGATCCGAAAGCCTCGATGGCCGCTGTTGAAAATCCTGAACTGGAAGAAGTGGCTTCATTTATTAAAAGCAAATTGGAGAAAGTAGTAAACAGTCTGTAACTTATGAGCTTATACCTGAAACTTATACTGGTAGCAATAATTCTTGTGGCACTTATTATGGGTGTTTATGGTTTGAAATTATTATATGATAAAGGTTCAACTTTTAACGTTGACTCCGATCCGGAGAAATATAAAAAAATGAAAGAAGATGGGATTTATAGCGTCTATAAAGAGAAAAATAAAAAGAAAGAAGAAGAAAACAAAAACGATTAAATTATAAGCCCTAACGTGTAAATCTAACTCAGATAGTGAATAAAGAATATAAATTATATGTTAAAAATATGGTCTGTCCAAGATGTATCATGGCAGTGAAAGATATTTTGGACAGGTTGCATATTTCTTATATTGATGTTAAGCTTGGAGAAGTTATTCTCACACAACCCAAGAAGAATGTTGATACCGAAAGACTTAAACAAGAACTCGAAGCCATTGGTTTTCAGCTTATCGAAAATCAGCAGGTGAAGTATGTTGAAAGAATAAAAAGCCTTATTATCGATTTAATAAGGAATCCTGCAGAAAATAAAAATCCATATAACTATTCCCATTACATTTCCAAAGAGATTGGACGGGATTATCATTACCTAAGCAAACTTTTTTCAGAAAAAGAAGGCATAACAATTGAAAAGTACCTTATTACCCAGCGGATTGAATATGTTAAAGAGTTGCTCATATACGACGAGCTCAATCTGAGTGAGATTGCCAACAGCCTTAACTATAGCAGTGTTTCTCACCTTTCCAACCAGTTTAAACAAATTACGGGATTTTCACCTACCAAATTCAAGAAGCTTCAGGATAAGGAAAGACGGACTTTGGACAATATCTAACCTTATATTTAACCATAGTGGTTCTATTCAACAACAATTGAACCTGTCATAGTTGTATGAATTGTACAGTGGTAGTCGTAAGTACCTGTTGAGTTAAATGTGTATGTGTAACTATCCCCACCATTAATATTCCCACTTGAGAATACTTGATTGTCACTGGTTACGGTGTGTGCATAGCCGTCATTATTAACCCATTTTACAGTGGTTCCTTCTGAAATGGTTTTTGAAGACGGATTGAATGCATTGCCAGAAATATCAATTGTTGTGGTATCTGCTGAAGAGGTAGTTGTGGTATCCACCATGAATGATGTCAGCACAATATTATTGGTTTCATTTCCAAATATTTCAGGCACATCAGCTCCGGGGAACTCATATTCGTCCATGTTCCCTTTGTCCACATGAAGCATTGGATATAAATCCATTCCGTGTGTATATTCTAAAGTATCGGTTAGTTGAACTTGCAAGTCCTGTGTAATACCCTCGCTTACTTTTGAGTGTCCCAGGACTGCTCCCGGAGCGCCGGAACCATTATCTTTATGAACTACAACCCATCCATTGGTTCCTGCAACTATCTCGCTAATGTTGGCTGTTTTATTTTTTAATGCCTGGTCACTGGCCATTATTTTTGGGGCGATAATAGCAATTTGTTTTGTCAGGGGTGATCCATCAACTGTTACCGGTGGATCCAAATCGCCTTCGCCAAATTCATAACTGTTTTCTTCGCCCGTATCTTCATGAATCATTACCCAGAGCGTTTCACCATCAGAAACGGAAACATCCGACTTTATTTCTAGTTTGATGTTTTCATTTACTCCCTGCCGGATCTGGACAGGCTCAGTGATAATATCCGGGGTTTGAGGACTACCCCCATCATCTTTGTGAACAACAATCCATCCGTTATCGAGCGTTATTTCGGCAGATTGAACCTCAATCATATTCTGTGAAACAATTTGGTCTTCGACCGTTAAAGTTTGATTTTCCATTGTTTCATTAGTTTCTTCCTCCTCCTCGCATGCCATAAAGAATGTTAAAAGTACTATGGCTGCTAATCCTGTTAATTTACCCATCAAGTTCATAATAACTCCATTTTTAAATTTACTTATTTATTCCAACTCATATCGCTAAAATAAAATCGGTTTTGTATTTACTGATATCTTAATAGTTCAGTTTCTGTCTTTTATAAACAAATTTTTACATCTTATTGTTTAGAATCATTTTAAATAAAGCCGGAGTGATTGTTAATAGAAACAACATCTTTGTGAGGGCAATTCAAGTAAAGAGTGTTTTTTACAAAATTTTAAGTTCACCTAAGTCGGCATCGCCTTCGCGTAGCCGCTACGGCGGAGCAAGGGGTTAAC
>CAZPDP010000051.1:0-21991 GCA_964585385.1 uncultured Bacteroidales bacterium | reverse complement strand
CCTGTGAAATCACAATTGAAGGAGAAGGTAAAAAAGTGAAGTGCAAAATCACACAAGAGAAAGCAGAAGGTCATTTTAACATTTCAGGCTGCCCGAGTAAAGTAGAGTATACCTCCGGATCATTCACTTTAAATGTGGATGCTGACGTAGATTGGAGTGCCAGTACGGATTGTAACTGGGCTACAGTTTCGCCCTCAAGTGGTTCAAATGATGAAACCATTACAGTTTCTTATGAAGAAAGCTCCTGGATAAATGACAGATCATGCATAATTACTTTATCAGGTGCTGGGAAAGAAGTAGAGTGTAAATTTAAACAAGAGGGATCTGACTACATTACCGTTCTTCTTTGTCCGAATGAGGACTTAAGTTATAAATCGGGCAAGGAAACCATATATGTTGAATCAAATGTAAGCTGGAGTATTCCTTCCTGTGGATGGCTAAGTGCATCACCTTCCAGTGGTTCAGGAAGCGGATATGTAGATTTATATTATGATAAAAACACGAATAAATCTCCAAGATATTGTAACGTAATAGTATCGTCAGGAAACGGGCAATCCGATAATTGCAACATTAAACAGGAAGGTGCAGATTATCTGGACATTATAGATTGCCCAACTTCAATGATGGATTCAAGCTCAGGAAGTTTTGAGTTACAGATTTCATCGAATGTTGACTGGACAGTTTCTGCCTGCGACTGGGCGTCTGTTTCTCCATCCAGTGGCTCAGGTAGTTCTGCAATCACTATTTCCTATTCGAAAAACCTGGATAAAGCCACCAGAGAATGTAGTCTTATAGTATCAGGAGATGGCAAAAGGGATACGTGTATTTTTAAGCAAAAACCAACCAAATACGTCAATATAGCAAATTGCCCGGAAAAGGTAATGGACTCTACTGCAGGTTCCTTTGATTTAAATGTGGAATCAAACCTCAACTGGACAGCAGAAACCTGTAGCTGGGCCTCAGTATCACCTTCCAGTGATTCGGGATATGTAACAATTACAGTTTCCTATGAAAAAAATACTGCACAGAATGACAGAACATGTGATGTCCTGCTGGTTGGACAAGAAGACAGTGCATCCTGTGCCTTTACCCAGTCAAATAAAACCTCTGATATATCCTTCTCGGGATGTCCTGTAACGACATTAGGACCTGAAGCGGGTAGTTTAACTCTTGATGTAAGCTCTGAAGAATCCTGGAATACAAGTACAGATTGTAGCTGGGTGACCGTATCACCCAGTAGCGGTACAGGAAATGGAACCATTACTATAAACTATGAAGCAAATTCCGATATTGTTCCACGATCATGCAAGATTACTGTAACCGATCCATCAGGAAGTGCGGTTTGTAACATCAAACAAAGATGTAACGATCCGCTGGAACAAAACAATGCAGACACTTCTGCCTTTAAAATAGGAGAAAATACAAGCTTTTCAGAAGATGTATGCTTATATCCAAATGATCAGGATTGGTATTCGTTTATTTTCCAGGGTTCAACATATTATTTCATGGTGAAAGGTTTCTGGAAAGAATCAACCGGGCCGTATGAAATTGATTTCAACCGTTCAGGTAAAAAAGTCACAATTGAAACCTCTCCGGTAAGTGGCTATGGAATGACAGACACCGAACTTTACCTGTTCGACTCTGATTCAACCGAATTAAAATATGACGATGACAGTGGCATAGAAAAATTCTCTAAACTAAAATACACCTTCGATTCCACTGCTTTAGTATATACAAATCATCAACTCAATGATGTCAATCCCGGTGGTGATGATGATGGAAAAGCAGAACAGGATGAAACCATAGAAATGCCGGTGAAAATTAAAAATACAGGTTCTGCTGATGCAACGAATGTATCGGCTGTCCTATCCACCAATGATTCGGACATCAATATTACCGATTCAACAAGTGATTTTAATGATATAGCCTCCGGAAATGCGGAGTATTCAAATTCCAGTTATGTATTTGAAGTTTCTTCTTCCTGTCCGGAGAAAGATGTTCAATTTTTCCTTACAATCGAATCGGATGAAGGCACCTGGAAAGATACTTTCAAGGTGCACATACACCTACCCAAGCTGGTTTACAAGAATCACAAGATTGATGACAGTGGAGGAGATGGAGACGGTAAAGCAGAACAGAGCGAAACCATTGAAATACCACTGGTATTGAAAAACAAAGGTTCAGGGGACGCAACGAATGTAACTGCCTCATTATCTACCACCGACGGAGATATAACTATTACAAATTCAGATGTTAATTTTGGCAAAATTGAATCGGGTACTAAGGACACATCAGATAACAATTTTGTCTTTAATGTGCATGCGGATTGCCCGGAAAAAGACGTAGATTTTGATATAACTATCACTTCGGATGAAGGAAGCTGGTCAAAGACCATTACCGTGCACATTTATCTTCCAGACTTATCCGTATCTGATCATCAAATTGATGATGATTCCAATGGTGCCAGCAGCGGAGACAACGATATAAAGGCCGAACAGGGAGAAACCATTGAATTACCTATAGAACTTGAAAATACAGGCACAAGCAATGCCACGGATGTTTCAGCCATTGTCTCCACTAGCGATGGCGATATCACAATAGAAAACGACAGCGTCTATTTTGGAACAGTCAATGAGGGAGGTAACTCTCCGGGAGACAGTTCATTTGTTTTTTCTGTTTCAACTACATGTCCCGAAAAAGATGTAACTTTTGACATCAACATCAAATCCAATGAGGGAAGCTGGACGGATCAAGTTACCGTTCACATCCACCTGCCGAATTTAAAATATTCCAGTCATTCCATTGATGACGATGCATCTGGAAGCAGCGAGGGCGATGGAGATGGTATGGCCGAGCAGGGAGAAATCATGGAATTGCCGGTAGAAATAAAGAACAAAGGGACAGGCGACGCCACAAATGTTTCAGCGACCTTATCAACCAGTGATTTGGATATAAACATCCTGGATTCAGTAGCGAATTACGGTGGCATAATGGCAGGAAGTACAGACACTGCAGACAACAGGTATGTTTTTGAGGTATCCTTAAGTTGCCCGGAAAAGCATGTGGAATTTACATTAGACATTGCCTCTGACCAGGATAGCTGGACCAGAAAATTTAATGTCCATATTCACGGTAATGATTGTCAAGATCCATTGGAAAATAATAACACAGCTTCGAAAGCCCACTCAATTGGCAATAGTATAAATTTCTCAGAAAACCTGTGCTTAAGTCACAATGACAAAGACTGGATAAAATTTAAGCATGATGGTTCCATCTATTATATTTTGATTGAAGGAGATGTATCCCCGGCAGATGCCGGTTTCAGGTTTACTGAGGATTCTATAGGTCTGGCCGCTGATTTCAGCGCCAATAAAACCAGCACCTATGTAGGAGATACAGTTGATTTCTCTGATAAATCAACTGGCTATCCAACAAGCCGGACCTGGCATTTTGGGGACGGAAATACAAGCAGTAAGCAGAATCCTTCACATACGTATAATAATCCCGGGACTTATACTGTGGAGCTTATTATTTCAAATGGCAGTGAAACCGATAAAAAAATCAAACAGGAATATATAACTGTTGATAGTAGTTGCTTTAGTAATAAACCAACCGTATTATTGGATGATGGTTTCGAATCTTATTCCGAAGGTGAATTTCCCTCTGATTGGAAAAAGTCTGGGAATAGTGCAAGTAAGACAACCACAGAAGATGCATATTCTGGATCCAAAGCTGTTTCCATGAAAGGCAGCAGTGGAGGCTGTTGGGAGGCTTTACTGCACAAAAAATACGACAATTCATACTCATGTTATAAAATAGAATTTGCCTATCTGTTTACGGGGGAGGGAAAAATAGGGTGCCACAGTGGTAATGGGGGTGTAGGAATTCGAACAGGCTCCAGTTGGACAAAGCCTGGAGTAAGAGGGTTGACTTCTTTTAAAAATGATACGATTTTTTCCCATGGTAAAAATAAATTAGGGGTATATAAAGAAGATGAATGGGTAAAAATAGGAGTTGAATATATGATAAAAGAAGAAGTTACAATCTTAAAATATTATATTGATGGTGAGTATAAATTAGAAGAAACTCATGAAATCAATTCATACGAAAAAGAGCCCCGGTCAGATTTTTATTTTTCACCAACAAGCGATGATACCAGATGCCTGTATGATGCTATAAAAATACTAGGATATTAAGTAATTCGAAGTAAATTATTTAAGAACTATCCCTTAACACCCCTACCCTTTTCTCAACTGCCTCCTTATGCTCCTTTTCTGAAATATTGGGGTCTTTAAGGTTCTGAAACATGCTACAGGGAAGTTCAGCGCAGTCACCACAGCTTGCGTATCCGCTCATATCCACAGCGCATTCGTATAAAGGGCAAATGCCTGTTTCTGTATATTCTTTTGTCCAGAATGGCTGCCCTTTCATATTATAACAACCCGGACAGTCCGTTCCGTAGAATGGGCAATCGTTGCATATCAATCCGCATACCGAAATATCCATAGCATCATAATTTAAAGGGTACTACAATCCTGTTTCGTTTTTTCCATCCGCGAAACGTTGAAACCTTTGCTTTGAGCAATACCCGCAAGCTTCTCGTATAATTCAATATCCATGTTCTTCTCACGGCTTAAAATCCATAAGTATTTCCTGGAGGGTGAGCCTACCAGGGCATACTGGTAATCTTTATCCAGCTCAATTATCCAGTATTTCCCGAAAAAAGGCCAGAAAAATGTCACTTTTAACTTCCCCGGTACATCTTTGTCAGGCACCTTAGCCCAGCCCTCTGCTTTCTTAGTCAATTCCGGGTTCTCTATTTTGTGTCCTTTATTGATTACAGTGATCTTACCATCTTCCCGAAGCTCATAAGTCGCTGTCACGCACTTCAGTCCTTCTTCAAATTTATTGGGCAACCGGGCAATTTCATACCATGTTCCGGCATACTGCTCCAAATCTACCTTATCAACTACTTCGAGGCTTTCTTTTTTTGGTGAGCAAAATGAGAAGAAAACTACCATAAAAATTGAATACGTTATAAGTTTTACGGACATAGACATCCTTTTTAATTCTAACCCAAATTCGGCTGTTCAAACCGCTCAACTTAGGTCTATGCAATTTAAGCAAATTCAGGGAAAGAAAACAGGATTTTCATCAAAATTCCGGGGAATTCCTGAAAAAAGGTCTTTTATTTAAAACCACGTTTAACAAAATATCTTTATGTAAAAACCATTAAATGGGTATACTCAATTTTATTATAGCAGGAATCGGTATAGGCGTCGGATTTTATATACAGACAGTTGTGGGCTTTGCTGCCAGTCTGTTTGCCATACCCTTATTACTGGCAGTACTCCCAATGCAGCAGGCTATAGCCCTGATGTCTGTCTTTCTCCTACTTTTCAGCATCATTCTTGTTTATAAAATAAACGAAGGAAAATTCAGGCACATTCTGATGATTCTTCTGGAAGTTTCAGGTATCTCCCTGATTGCAGGCTGATTTTACTATACTCTTGATTCGCCAAATCATAAACCAATATCAGCATGTTTTCGGGGATACCTGGAATTTCCACTTTTCTTTACCTATTTTAGTCTATCAAAAACTAAAAAATTATTTACCAGCATTTTATTCCAGATAAAATTGAATGTGAGAAGAACTTTTATTATCTTGAAATTCTCATAGGATTTGTTAAAACTCTAACCCCGACTTAGATGCCCTGTCCCGAACTTAATTCGGGAAACTTAAATTTTTGAAAAAAATGAAGTTTATCTAAGTCGCTATAGGAGATAGGAATAATTCTTGAACGGCGAAGCCCTCAACGAAGTTAATTATTCGGGTTAAAACTAGGTTGATAATTTAACGAACTTTTTCAATACTATTCACGAATATTTTCATTAGCCATTAATCAAAAAAAAAGACCAGCAAAAATTCAACCCATGTTCACAGAAAATGAAATACTTGAATTAATCAAAATGAAAATCAGTCAGGATGAGTCACTGGGTGAAAAAAATGCCGGCAGCGGTCACAGTGGCTTCGTGGATTATGAAATCAATCTGTATGACACAAAACAACTGAGTGAGGATACAATCGAAATCAAATACCATTATCACCTGATTGTTGAATCAGAATTCACCTCTTATCCGGATAATCCGCCGATGGAATATCCCAGATTAAAGTTAATTGTTGTCAATAAAAACAAAAAAATTCTGAGAGACGTGGAAATGCCTTCACCCGAAATTGAGAGTGAAACAGGTCTCAACTTCAACTGGGAACTGGCCAAAGGAGAAATAATGTATTTCCTGAACAAACTAAAAACTCAATTAAAAACACAGCATGGATTAAAAACAGAACCTTTTCAATATCCCCCTCAATTCGATGTAAAAGAAAAAAATAACACTATTCGTAAATATTACTGTACCATTCAAGTTTATCAGCCGGAGGAGCATAAAATCACGTATCATTCAGAGCATCCTTCTGGTCTCATTAAACAAATTGAATCAGAGTTCCACACACAGTTTTTGTCTCTAAAATGAAAAGAAGGAGGCCGTAACCTCCTTCTGAAAGCTGATTCTGATACATCTGAATTAAGCTGCTCTATAATAATTTATGCACATGGGATTAACACCTCTGTAATTCCCTGCCGATTAAAATTATTGAAGAGCTGAATTTTCAGAAAGATTACTTTTATTATACCAATGAATCAGCTACTCTAAAGCAAAACGTTCAATTCGCTGAACCGAATGCTTAATTCTTAAGGTCATTTGCACAATCTAAATAAACGAATCTTCAGTAACAAACCACTTATTAAATTTGTCATTGGCTTGAAAACCAAACAGAACCTACATTAAACGGTTATGAATAAATGCTAACCATGATGCTAAAATATAAAAACTTGAGAAATTTCAAAAAACCGAAAACAGAATTTTTAAAAATAATTTAAGAAAGACAGGGAATGGTAAAAGAGAAAGTACTTCCTTTTCCTGCTTGACTTTCAACAGAAAGGGTACCTCCATTCTTTTCTACGAATTCCTTGCAGAGAATCAGCCCCAGGCCTGTTCCTTTTTCTTTTTCAGTTCCTTCTGTAGAATATACAGAATCAATACTAAACAAATCCTTCAGATGTTTCTCCGATATACCCACCCCAGAATCAGTCACTGAAAATTCTATTAAATTCGCATTCTTCATTTCTTTATCAGTGACTTTGGCGGCAATATCGATTTCTCCTCCAGTTGAAGTAAATTTCACGGCATTGGATATTAAATTTCGTATTACCACTTCAATGGATTTCTCGTTTGCATAGGGTTTTAGGGTATTATTCACTTCAAGGTTTATGGTAAGGTTCTTACTACTGATGGCTTCCCTGAATATCTGCAACACACTCTCCACAACGCCTTTCAGATTAAATTCAACCGGGTCAAAACTCATCTTGTTAAGCTGAATCCTCGACCAGGTCAACAAATTCTCCAGTAAATTATAAGTATTACCTGATAAGTTGGAAATGAAACGAAGATAGTCCTTAATTTCCGTTACGGATAATTCTTCAAAATTCTCTTCAAGCAATTTCGAAAACTGCATAAGGTTGGAAACCGGGCTTCTCAAATCATGAGCCAGTATAGAGAAAAACTTATCTTTGGTTATGTTAGCTTCTTTCAGGGCTTTTTCAGATTCCTTCAGCGCTTCCTCTGCCTTTTTGCGTCTTGTAATATCATTCAAAGACACAACCCTGTAGGTTTCATCTTCAATCGTTACAGACCTGACATTAACCTCAACCGGAAACACAGTCCCATCTTTCTTTATGGCTTCAAATTCATAGATTCCATAATAATCCTCAGCCAATCTCTCCTTGATAACCTGATGATATTTGGGTAATATAAAATCAAAAATATCTTTATTCATAACCTCTTCTTCTCCGTATCCAAAGAGTTTCAGGACTGAGGGGTTAACATCCAGAATTTTTCCGGCTTTATGAATGATGATTCCTTCATACGTAATTTCAGTGAATCTTTTAAACCGCTCCTCACTAATTTTTAATGCTTCTTCTATCTTTTTTTCAGACGTGATATCCCTGAATATTCCAAATGTGCCCTCAAAATTGCCATTTATATCATATTTGGGAGTGGCTGTCAGGTGTAATGTTTTTCTCTTGCCATTGGCACATATAATTTCAGTTTCATACGATGACTTCTTCCCCTTTTTTCTTAACTGAGTTTCTTTTTTCAACCTGATAAATTCTTCCGGGCTCGTGAATTCTTCCAGAGATTTGTTTACAAGCCCACCTTTACCCACTCCAAAGATTCTCTCTGCTGCCGGATTGGCAAAACGAATCACTTCGTTTGCATCCGTAATTCCAATTCCTTCTCCCTGCTCCTCGATTAAAAGCTTATAATTTTCTTCACTGGATTTTAAGGCCTCCTCAGTTTCTTTCTTGTTTGTTATATCCCGGCAGATTCCGAATACTTTTTTCTCCCCTTTCGAAGAAACGAATGGCACTGTGTTGATATCCAAACATTTAACATCACCCGCTTTTGTTATCACTCGCCCCTCTTGCCAAAAATTATCATCCAGATTATTCAGATCAACCTTATTTTGGACCCTGTCAAAGTCATCAGGATGAATAAAATCCCATGACCTTTTTCCTGTTAGCTCTTCCCGTTTGTAACCCAGTATTCCACATAATTTATCATTCACAAATTCTATAGTCCCGTCTTTATCTCTAATATAAATGCCATCATTAGCATTCTCAATAAGAATCCGGTATTTTTCTTCACTCTCTTTCAACTCTTCCTCAGCTTTTTTGCGATTGGTTATATCTCTTGAAATACCCAGAATTTTATTGACTCTGCCATTATTATCCGGCAGGGGCACTAAAATAGTATCCAGCCATACCTCCTGGCCTCCAATTTCTGAATGAGAAATTTTCTGCTTGTTTTCCCCGTTTCTAAATATTTCGGAAAGGTATTCCTTTTGCATGCTAGCTATATCTTCAGGAAAAAATTGCTCCATTTTTTTTCCTGCAACATCCTGTCTGCTCAACCCAAGCTTATCTGCTGCATATTGATTCACAAACTCAACCTCATAACTGCTGTTAATAATAAAAATATGTTCTCTTGCCGAGTCTGTAATAATTTTATAATAATCGATGAGGGAATTAAAATCCTGGTTTACTTGATTTTTGGTTATCATAACAAGGAATATTTAATCAAACAAAACTGATTATAATCATAAATCCAGTAAAAGACATAAATAAAATGACTAAAAATCAGCAATCTGTTTGTAAGCAAGTTAAAAAATATAAGATAAGAATAAAAGGAATTTTATAATTATATGTTTTTGAGAATTAAAACCTGATAAAAATACCTAATGATAGCTATTCCGTTTTATTCGGCATTTAAAAAAAAACATTTACTTTTACATGCAAATTAAAGCTTTTAAACTTTTTGTTATGAGTCAGCATCAAAACATTTCTTTTTTCAAAAAATGGTGGATTTCCATCCGTCCATTTTCTTTACCTGCGTCAACCATGCCGGTAATTTTCGGAACAGTTCTCTCTATTGTTTATGGGCATGCTTCTTTTAACCCATGGTATTTCCTGATGGCATTCACAGGAATGGTTTTATTACACGGGGCCTCTAATATTCTCAGCGATATCCATGATTTTAACAGGGGCTTAGACAAAATCCCCACGCCTGTAAGTGGAGGTGTTGTAAGAGGATTGATTACAATAAAAGAGGCAAAGGTCGCTTCTTTTATACTTTTCTCAGTTGGAGCAACGATTGGCCTTATCCTCACATGGCTGACAGGAATATGGCTTTTGGCAGTGGGTATAGCCGGCCTGTTAATCGGTATTTTTTATACGACAGGTACTAAGATATCTCTCAAATACAACGCACTCGGAGACCTTGCTGTATTCATGGATTTTGGTATTCTTGGGGCGCTGGGAGCCTGGTACGTCCAAACCGGTCAATTAAGCTGGATACCCGTAATCTGGTCAATACCCATGGCTACCCTGGTTATTGCTATACTGCATGCAAACAACTGGAGAGATATAAAGTCGGACACAGCGGGAAAAATCATCACCATTGCATCTCTCCTGGGCGATAAAAAGTCCTTGCGCTATTATGGTGTCCTGATTTACGGTCCCTTTTTCATGGTATTAGGCCTTATTCTTGTACCGTTTTTCTTTTTCCCTGAAGTAACGGCCATGCCTTTTACTTTCCTGGTAACCCTCTCAGCCTTACCCATAGCCTTCAGGCTCTGGAAAAAAGCGTTGAAAAGAGACAATCCCGAAAATCCCATGGACTTTATTGCCCTGGATGGCGCTACTGCAAAACTCAACCTTACTTTCGGGATCCTTTGTTCATTCGCTTTGTTGCTTGATTTGGTCATTCATTCTATACTCTAAATGCTATTTATGACAAGAAGAGGTATTTATAAAAACCGGATTTTTATTCTTGTTGTCATTCTCGCCCTTATGCTTTTTATACCCCTGTTTATTCTAAGGGGTATAGGGGCTTTTGATTTCTGGTGGTGGATGTCCGGGAACCTTGTTTTACTGGTTACAATAGTAATTGCAACAGATAAAACTTATCAGAACGAACTTGCCGGAGATTTTAAAAGCCATTTGTTCCGAAAAGCCCTCCTCGGAATTGTATCTGCAGTAGTTCTATATGGAGTATTCTTCATTGGAAACGGCTTGTCGCGCTGGATGTTTGATTTTGCAGGCCGGAACATAAGCTATGTCTACGGGTTCAAAGGGGATGCCGAAGCACTTCGTATCGGGTTGCTTATGCTATTCATTATCGGACCCGGCGAAGAACTACTCTGGCGGGGTTACATCCAGGGAGTTCTTTCAAAAAGTCTTGGAAAAGTCACTGGTTTTCTTTTGGGTATTTTCCTGTATACTCTCATTCATGTGGCTACAGGAAACCTCATCCTTATCCTTGCCGCGTTGGTTGGAGGATTGTTTTGGGGCTGGATGTATCTGAAATACAACTCCATGCTCATGAATATTGCTAGTCACATTGTATGGGATATCGCGATATTTCTGGTATTCCCACTGAATGGATGATTGTTAATTGAGTTGAATAGCCGCGAATCCCGTTTGGAAAGTGTTATTCGAGTACCTGTCCCGTCTGAAAGGGGGATTCGCGGCTATCCAACAATTAATTAGTCAATTTCTGAAAGAAATTTTTCTTATTTTTATAAAAAAACAGAAATGCCAGATTTGATCCATATTGTCTATGTCAGTTTCTCAAAGAAATCGTTATCTGAAGACGAAATATTTAAATTATTGACCGAGGTAAGAGCAAAGAACAAAGCCCGGGATGTAACGGGCTTGCTACTCTATAACAATGAAGCCTTCATCCAGGTCATTGAAGGAGAAAAAGGCACCATCCATAATTTGTTTGAAATTATAAAAAAAGATACACGCCATGAAAATGTTGTCAAGCTTTTAGAAGAACCTATTGAATCTCGGGCTTTCCCGGACTGGTCTATGGGTTTCCAGAAAATAACGAAGAAGGAAACTTCTGAAATAAAAGGCTTTTCAGATTTTATGCTTTCTGATAACCCGGAAGAAAAAATCAAAAAAACCACCACAGATGTAATCTATTTGCTTAATAAATTCCGAAAACATACTTAATGCAATACTTTCTGGTGATGTTAAACCCGGGGATACGACTTATATTTCTGAATGAATATATCATTGGGACAAGATCCAGGATACCAGATACCGGATGCCTAATTTTCGAATCTAACTCAGACTTAACCTCAAATGAACAATGAGAAATGAACAATTATGAATTGAGAATGAAGTAAGGAGTAAGAAGTAGGAAGTAGTGAGTTGTGAATGTAGTAGCAGTAGCAGTAGCAGTAGCAGAGCAATCAACTCAATCAACTTAAATCGTCAACAATAGAACAATGAGAAATTTAGAATGAAGTTGAGTGTTTCTTCGAGCATCTTTGAGTCTTCTTTTCTTAGTGGCAAATTATTAGCCACTAAGACACCAAGAAGCGAAGAAACACAAAGATCCAACTCTCAAGCTTGAAGCCCTAATTAAAAGCCATTCGCGAACCTGTCCCGTCTGAAAGCGGGATTCGCGGCTATTCAAGTCAATCCTCAACAATAATCTTTCCGCAATAAAGCAGGTCAAAATCCTGGCTTAAAAGCTTCCAGTAGTATAAACCGGGTTCGGTGAGTTTTTTTACTTCCCAGGTTTCTTTAGAAGTTTCTTTCTCAAAAAGCTTTTCCCCTTTGTTGTTAAAAAATTCGAGTATCAGTAAAGTGTTTTCTGGATTTTTCAATTCAATCAGGATTTCATTTCCCTGCTCTGCTTTTATTTCATGGGGTGAAATGACAGTGACATCATCTCCTCGCATACTGGCGCTTTCAAAACGCTCAGCCAGCTTTTCAAGATTTTCATCAGGAACATAGGCCAGCTTAATCCTGTCCTCTGAAGGCTTTTGATGAAGGGGTTGGGATTTTATTTCCCCAGGTTTTTGTGTTCCGGCTGAATCCTTTACAACCTCTGTCTTATTTGTGTCCCTCATTTTTTCTGCAGGCAAAGCTTTCTCCCGGGAGCTTTTTGGTTTCAGAGTATCAGTAACCTGCTCATCAGATTCAAGAGCGGCAATATTTTCATGGGGGTTATTAGTCAGCATTATAGTAAAAAAGACCCCCGCTCCTATTATAACCACTATAGAAGCTGCCACTCCAAAGCGGGTAAGGAATTTCTTCGAAAGGAAACCGGAATGGGAACTTTCAGCCACAGGCTCTTTTTTTTGCGTTCCGCCTTCATCAATAATCTGACTTACCATCGCTACTTCATGAGCACATTGTTCGCATTCAGCCACATGCCTGCGCCATTCTTCGGGTATAGTGGATTCTTTCCCTGAAGAAATCGCTTCAGCATAAATGGAAATCTGGTCTTCTGTTAAGTGCTCTCGGTTTATCATCACAGCAAAAATAATGAATTTAAAGGATCAATCTCAATGTTAAAATTCCAAATTAAGCCGGGAAATTAAGAACCGTCTGATAAATAATAATGTTCAAAAAGCGTTCTCAAACTTTCCCTGTCATAATTGGCCCTTTGAAAAGGACCATTCAGCTGTTCGATGATCTTATCCATTGTTTTGTTCAACCACATGCGCACTGCATCAGCCTTTACAGATTTGTTTTCGCATGTATTCATCACTTGTGCGAGGTTTTCAAAAAGGTGCGATTTATTTTGAATATTACCGGGGTCTAAAAGCTGAGATATCCCATTTTGATTACATCTCCCGGAATACTCTTCAATATGGACTTTTTTAGGTTTGAGGAAAAAAAAGTAAGCCAGATAAACCAATACCTTGGATTTTTCCTCATTTAAAAGTCTTATAACTTTATCAAGCATCCGGGCTTCATCCTGGATGATTAATTTCTCAGAACTGCTTAAAGTACTGGAGCTCTCTTCTCTGATAAACTCTTCTGACCTTGATTTCCAGTGTATCAAATCCTTTCGAATCACTTCACAACACATCCGGTTCAGAACAGCAATACAATAAGTGGATATTTTGGCTTTCCCTGAATAGGCGGAGGCTATTCGTTCGTGCTTTTCCCAAAACCGCTCCACTATGGACATCTTTACATCCTCCTCTTCCCGCTTTGGGATGATTCCCTGGTAAACGTACCGGGATACAACTCTTCCCGAATATTCAAGGAGTATTTCTTCCGAAATAAAAGGTTGAGAAATGTTCTTATTTGATATCTGTTTTATCTTCATGCTCTATAGAAAACAACAATCGCCCAATCATAGGACTTGGGCTTTTGTGATTTTTATACTTAAAAAAATTGTTTTAGTTGCATAAAAATAATACTTTTTATAAAGATTCCCAGTAATCTAATTGTGGTATTACAAAACAAAAATAAGTCAAAGAACGATAAAATATTTCACACCAATTGGTTGCAAATTGAACCTGTTTTTGAAAAAAAATTCAAATAAATATTCATTGAAATGACGCTGAAGTAAAATAAAGTTCCTCTATTTTTTTCGGTTCTCCAGTTCGCTGATAATCTCACGAACAGCTTCTTCCGGCGGTGTAGGTTTCAAATCAAACTTCTCTTCAAACCGGGTACTGTCAAAAAAGTAGTCTCTGTCATATTGGTAGCACATTTCTGTCAATTCCCGCATAAAGGGATTAAAAATACCGGCAAGATTCAATTGCCATTTTTTAATCAACTTATATTCGGGTTCGACATTCATCTCTCTGGCAAAAAGTTCAATCCAGTCTTTCCCGGTCATTTTGGTTTTATCCGTAGGAAGGTGCCAGATATGATTAAAGGCTTCATCTGTATTACCCAAAAGCGCTGTAGCTCTGGCAGCATCTTTAATGTAAGTAAAATTATGTATTTTGTTAGCATCCACAAACCATTGCGCTTTCTTTCCTTCTTTAAATCTTTTGTATATGGTTTCAACAGGGATACTGTTTCTGCTTGCCAGGAAATCCGCGGAACGCGCTATAAGGCCCTCTAGTCTTCCATTTTCTATTTCATCCCACAAATCATTGGATAGATCTGCTCTTACCTTGCCTTTCCTGCTGGTAGCGAGGACAGGAGTATCTTCTGTCATATGATATATATGGTCTCTGTCATACATATAAACATTGTCGAAAAATACAAGCCTGGCGCCGTGCTTTTTACAGGCAATTACTATATTCTGAAGAAAGGGAGGCCACAATTCTTTCCATACAGAAGCGCTGTATTTAAATCCTACTGCAACATAGACCACCTTTGATCCATTTACGGCCTTAAATAACTCCCTGGGGATAGTTATATCCGTAGCCACCAGCTGATCAGAGGGATTCACCTTTTCGGGTTTTCTGCTTACAAGCCGGATGGCCTTTGTATATTGAGTTAATGCTTTCGCCAGTTCCTTTCCAAGCAGACCACTGGCACCGAGAATTGTTTGCATAGAATTAGATTTTAAATTTCATTACTGTATTAAAAAAATAAACCACCGTATACAGATCAACTTTTTCGTATTTCTTCGTTAATTTTAAAACCATTACAATAATATAGCAAAATCCAATAAAAGTCAATACATTTGACTTTTTTTAAGGTATTTTGAATCATCATCTAATATGATTAAGACCGATAAAGCAGAACGCCAGAAGCTTGGCAATCTTGAAGGGTGGCTTGCTATTACTGGTAATGTCTTATTATTCGGACTCAAATACTGGGCTGGTATAGTTACAGGCTCGGTAGCTATAATAGCTGATGCCTGGCACACTCTTTCCGATTCTCTCAGTTCCGTTATTGTACTGGTGGGTATGAAAATATCCCGTAAACCAGCTGATAAAGAACATCCCTTCGGACACGGAAGAGCTGAACTTATAGCCTCTCTCATTATTGGCATGCTGTTGGCCATAATTGCTTTCAATTTTATCATGGAGAGTATTGACAAACTTGAAGACCGGGAAAGTGTTGAATACGGAACCATTGCAATTATAGCTATTGTTACTTCAATTGCCGTTAAAGAAGGTCTTGCACAATTTGCCTTCTGGGCAGGCAGGAGAACAAATTCGAATGTTCTGAAAGCTGATGGATGGCACCACAGAACAGATTCTATCTCTTCCATTCTTATCCTTATCGGAATTTTCCTGGGTGATTATTTCTGGTGGATTGATGGAGCTCTGGGCATCGTTGTTTCAACCATGATAGGATATGCTGCTTATGAAGTAATGAAGAATGCCACCGGACCACTAATGGGTGAAAAGCCTTCCGGGGAATTAATCCATAAACTTAAAGAAATAAGTAAAGAAGAACTTAAGTTTAATCCGGAAATTCATCACATCCATATACATCGTTACGGAGAACACATAGAACTTACTTTTCACATTGTTCTTTCCGGGAATATCTCCCTGATTGAAGCACACAATTATACGGAGAAACTGGAAAAAAGAATAAACGAAGAACTCCAGATGACAGCCACCATCCACGCTGACCCGGATGAGGCCTTACAGGATTAAGGACATCCTATCTTACTGATAAAGAATTCATTTCATAAAGTTAAAGGTTTTTCATTCTCTTTATAATGATTCAGAGAATGCTGGGAAACATGTTCTATCAGCTTCTTCCCTGGAAAATACCATCACCCGGTTGAAGAGGAAGAATTTTCATATTCCTCGATATTGTCTCACCCAATAGAATAGCCAACAAATTCGGGCATATAAAATCTCACAAATTCCAGAATAATTTTTACGCTATTGAAAAATAATTACAATTTTTTTGTATTTTGAACATATGTTCATTATATTTGTACCGAAAAATAATTGCTTATGTCACCAAGACCCAAAAGACACAGAAAAGTGAGCAATCCTCCGACGTTGAGAGGATTTAAACCCATGGGGGTTCCTTTTCGGCTCAGTAAGAACATCTCCTTGCAGTATGAGGAATATGAAGCAATAAAGCTTGCTGATTATAACAAAAAGTCACAGGAAGAAGCGGCAAAAATAATGGATGTTTCCAGGCCAACTTTCACAAGAATTTATGAGAAAGCGCGTCAAAAAGTAGCTGAAGCATTTGTTGAAGGAAAAACCATTTTGATTGAAGGAGGCAATGTTTCATTTGACAAACAATGGTACCGCTGCAATGCATGCCATACGGTTTTCCATGCCGAAAAGGAAAACAACATTCAGTGTGTCTCTTGTGATTCGGATGATATAGAGCATATTAACGAAAGCCTTAAACATTGGCGGGGCGGACACAGGCGACAGAGAAAATACCGTAAAAGCACACCGGAGTTTTGTGTATGCCCGGAATGCGGCGAAAAAGTTCAGCATCAACCGGGAATTCCCTGCACACAGGTGGAATGCCCTAAATGCAACAATTTCATGATTAGAGAAGAATCTTAAAAAACAAGGAGGTAATTATGCCAGGATTTGACAGAACAGGACCAGAAGGTGAAGGACCCATGACCGGAAGAAAAATGGGTCGCTGTAACCCGGAATCCCCTTATAGAAAAGGAGATGACACAGAACCGATGACCGGACACGGAATGGCTATGCGCCGAGGCCAGGGAGCCGGCAGACCCGGCCGCAGAGAAGGTGGAGGCAGAGGCCTCGCCCGTGGCAGAGGATTTGGCTGGCGCAGGTAATCAGCCTCAACGTTCTTTAACATGAATAATTCTTGAACGGCGAAGCCCTCAACGAAGTTAATTATTCGGGTTAAATGTTCAATTTTTTTCTTTGGGTCTTTGAGCCTTGTGCCGGATAAAATACCCAAAACCCGCCAGGAAGACACCTGTCGGGTTGGGGCCCAAAGGCCCAAAGATTTGAACAAAAGAAAAAGTAAAAATCAGTTTAGTATAAACCAAAACAAAAAATAACATCTATGAAAAAGATTGCTATCCCAGTTATCAACGGCACATTGTGCAAACACTTCGGTCATTGCCAGGAGTTTCATTTCTTCAAAGTGGAAGACGGACAAATCAGTACCCTGGAGAAGAAAACCCCTCCACCCCATGCACCCGGAGTTATTCCCAAATGGATTGGCGAACAGGATGTAACCGATGTCATTGTAGGTGGAATCGGACAAAGAGCCATTGACATTTTCAACGCACAGGGAGTCAACGTCTATGCCGGGGCACCGAGCAACGAATCAAAAGCGATTGTGGAAGAATTCATAAACGGTTCGCTGAGACTCAACGAGAATCTCTGCGATCATTAAATTCAGAAACGTAGCTGATTTTTACTATTCTTACTTTGTGGTTGCTTTGTGTCTTAATGCCTTAGTAGCAAAAAAGAGTACGGCAACGAAACATGAAAACACGGGGTTTCACAAAGACTAAAAGAATTGTATTTTATTTATCAACCCTATAGCAGAGTTTACCATTTTTCTTAAATCATACTAAAGAGGCGGTTATGGACCACAGATGTATTTATTGTTTTGCCAGGCAGTTTCAGAATGTTCTTAACAATCATGTTCGGGATGAGGGAGAGAAAATCCGACTCACGCAGTCTTTTTTCAGTTATTTATCGAAAACAGACACCTCTCTTCCTACTCCTTATATATCGAGAGACATACACGCCATGATTCGCGATTTTCTGAACAATCCGGATCCATATAAAAACGAAAAAAAGGAGAACAATCAATTGATTCTTGAGGTGTATGATTACCTCAAAGAAAGGGTCCATAACACCTCAGACCCCTTTAAAGAAGCTCTGAAACTGGCTATTGCAGGCAATATAATGGATTACGGACCAGCAGACCGGTTCAACATTATGGATACGGTCTTCCAGCTGGAGAATCTGAACATCGCCATAGACCGGTCAGAAGAACTCAGAAAACAGTTCAGAGAGGCCAAAAAGGTGCTATATCTGGGAGATAATGCCGGGGAAATCGTTTTCGACAAGTTGTTCCTGGAAACACTCAACCACACGAATGTTTATTTTGCAGTAAAGGGTTCACCGGTCATTAATGACGCTACTAAAGAAGACGCCGAAATGGTGGGAATGAATAAATTCGCCAGGGTCATTGACAATGGCTATGACGCACCCTCTACCATTGTGGAAGAATCTTCGGAGGAATTCCAGAAGATATTCAGGTCGGCTGACCTTATTATTTCAAAAGGACAGGGAAATTTCGAAGGATTAATGCATCACAAAGACCCAAGAATATTCTTCCTCCTCATGGTAAAATGCCAGGTCATTGGCAACTATGTGGGAGTGAACAAAGGCGACATTATCATTTATAACTAAATAATACCATTATGCAAAGTAAAGAATCACATAAAATCGGCATCATCATCTGTGACAGGTATCACCGTTGCGGAGGTGGCAAGTGTTTTAAAGCCATTAAGAACAGAGAAGGAGCTTTTGATATTTACAAAGACCAGGATGTGGAAGTAGTAGGATACACAACCTGCGGCGGATGCCCGGGAGTAAATATTGAATACGTACCTGAAGAGATGATCAAAAACGGTGCAGATACAATCCATCTTGCAACAGGCATGGTTGTAGGTTATCCGCCGTGTCCCAGGGTAGGTTATTTCAAGAAATACATTGAAGAAAAATTTGGTGTGAAGGTAGTGGTGGGGACTCACCCGATTCCCGAAAAATATTTTGAAACGCACAAAAAGTTGGGCACCTGGGAGGGAGATAAGTGGAATGAGCTCATTGCCCCAACTCTCTCCGAAAAAGAAACCCGGCTGGTTTATAATTAGAAAACATACTATTCTAGAACCTGGTGATGAATAAGGTTATTACCGGCTTAGTGAAGTCTGAGATTTTAGTGTCTTAGTTGCATTTTTATTTTATATCGAATACTTCAATGAAATCTTCTTACAAGACAAATAAATAACTTTTATGATAATAGCCATAGCAAGCGGAAAAGGAGGTACAGGAAAAACCACCCTCTCGACAAGCCTGGCCCGCTACCTGGGCCGGTTTTCCGGGGAAAAGGTCACCCTGGTGGACCTGGATGTGGAAGAGCCCAATTCGGGTTTGTTTATGAAAGGGGATAAAATCCACACAAAAGATATCATCAAACAAATACCCGAATGGAAAAAGGAGAAATGTACTTTTTGCAACCGCTGTAAAGAAGTATGCAATTTTAATGCAATAACCCTTTTACCGGGTACGGTGCTCATTTTCCCGGAGCTATGCCATTCATGCTATGCCTGCGTAGAGCTTTGCCCGGAAGATGCGCTTGAGATGAAGCCGGTGAAGAGCGGAGAAATCAGTCATTTTAAAATCAACGAACTGAATTTCGTGGAAGGACAGATCAACGTAGGTGAACAACAGGCTGTTCCTGCCATCAAAGAAACCAAAACGTATGCAGCCGAAAACACTGTCTCCGGCATTCAACTGTATGATGCGCCTCCGGGTACATCCTGCCCGGTTATAGAAACCACAAAAGATGCAGACTATGTGGTGCTGGTAACCGAACCTACGCCATTCGGACTGCACGATCTCAAGCTTTCGGTGGAGACCATGAAAAAGATGGAAAAGAACTTTGGTGTAGTCATCAACCGCTATGGAATAGGTGATCAGAAGGTGGAAGCTTACTGCAGGGAAGAAAATGTTCCCATACTGGGCCAGATACCCGATTCACGGGAGATTGCCGAAAAATACTCAAGGGGGGAAGAAATTTGGGAAATGCCAGAAGTTCAGCCCGAATTAAACCGGATTTTTCAAACCATTCAAAAAGAGCTGTCAGTAAAGAAATGAAAGAGATTGTAATCATATCAGGAAAAGGCGGTACAGGCAAAACTTCTATAACATCTTCTTTTGCCATGCTTGAAAAACAAAATGCCGTAGTAGCTGATTGTGACGTGGATGCGGCAGATATGCATTTGCTTCTGAAACCTGACTTTGCCAACAAGGAAGACTTTTACAGCGGAGAAATGGCAGCTATAGATCAGGAAAAATGCATCAGGTGCGGGAAGTGCAAGAAAGTCTGCCGCTTCGATGCCATTGACCTGACCGACCAGACCTTCACCATAAAAGAACTCGACTGCGAAGGCTGCGGTTATTGCGCCCGCATCTGCCCTACCCTGGCTATAAAGATGAAGCCAGCCCTTTCGGGACGTTCCTATATTTCCAGAACCAAAACAGACACCACACTGGTGCACGCTGAACTGGCAATTGGAGCGGATAATTCGGGCAAACTGGTAACCCATGTGAAGAAGACAGCCAAAGAACTCGCTGAAAAAGAAAAGGTGGATTTTACCATAGTGGACGGCACACCCGGCATCGGCTGCCCGGTTACAGCCAGCCTGACCGGAGCCGATTATGCTATAATCGTAACCGAACCCACGGTATCAGGCATTCATGACATGCTGAGAGTGCACGAACTGGTGCAGAATTTCAAAATCCCGGTGGGCATCATCATCAACAAGTACGACCTGAACCCGGAGAAAAGCAATGAAATTGAACGATTCATTGAAAAAACCCAAATGGACTACCTCGGAAAATTTAATTACGAGGAAAACTTTACCAAATCCATGACCCAGGGGCAAACGATTGTGGAATATGATGAAGAGCTAAAAAGCCAGGTGGAATCCATCTGGGGCAAGGTAAAAAGTCTACTGAACAACTAAAAATCATTTAAAACGCTTTATAATTTCTGTAACTCTATAAGATAAATTATGACTACTTAGTGTTTCTTAGCGCCTTCGTGGCTAGAAAAAAATACACTAAGTCCATTTTGTTTAATTCAAGAATTCTTATAATCAATTAAAAACTAAAACCATGAAAATACTCTTTACAGCCAAAGGAACCGACTGGAACGCGGAACCCGACAGCCGTTTTGGCCGCGGTCATTTCTTTCTTGTGTATGATGAAGAAAAAAAAGAACTCACCTGGCATTCCAACGAAGAAAACGTCAATGCCGGTCACGGAGCGGGCATCCAGGCAGCAGAGAAAGCCATCAACCTGGGCGCCGATGTTATCATATCAGCCGAACTGGGTCCCAAAGCAATGCAGACCATGCAGCACGGAAACTGCAAATTGCTGAAAGTAGACGATTCCAAAACCATTAAAGAGCTTTATGAAAAGTACCTGGCCGGAAAGCTGGAGGAGCAGTGAGCAGTGGCCAGCAGGCAGTGGGCTGAAAGCAGGATGTCAGGACAGGCCTTAACATACGATGTCTCCAGGTCATCGTATGTTTACTACAGGGTAAGGCCATGGAAGATTTCAACCACAGAGAACATGGAGAATGCTCAGAGGGCCTCAGAGGAGTTTCTCTGTGGTGCTCTGCGTATACTCTGTGTGCTCTGCGGTTTAAATAAAAGCACAAACTCACTCCACATCAGCGAAACCTGCCTGAAACCATTCCCAAATTCTCCCCTTCTCACCCTCACACTCTCTCACTCTTTCACTCTCTCATCAACGCTTCTCCAAGAGTAAACATCCGATGAAACCAATACATCGGATGTCAGGACAGGCCTTAACATACGATATCTCCAGGTCATCGTATGTTTACTACAGGGTAAGGCCATGGAAGATTTCAACCAC
>CAZPDP010000050.1:0-23252 GCA_964585385.1 uncultured Bacteroidales bacterium | reverse complement strand
ACAGGAATAATTCTTGAACGGCGAAGCCCTCAACGAAGTTAATTATTCGGGCTAATTTATCCGAATTAAAAATAATATGCACCGAATCTTTACTTATGATTTATCCCATACAGATATTCCCATCACTGGTCTCTACACGATATAGTGATGTATCTGCCTTTTCCTGGGCATAACATTGAGTTACTGCCAGCAGCAAAACAACCAAGCTAATTGTACAAAATTTGATTATTGGTTTCATCTCGTTAGATTTTAGTATATTTTAAAATCCCATCCCAGATTAAACGATATAAACCATTTATCAAGTTACTGATATCGGGCAAGTTAATCAAGGTGATTAATATTTATTTAAAAGATGGACAAATACAAATAATAGCCGTAACTTGATAAAAATTCTAAAAAAAATGAAAAAAATACTATTATGTTGTCTTCTCTTTGCTATCCTATTTTCTTGTAGTGAAGATGAAAATGGTGATTCTACACCTGATTTGGACTTTAAAGAAGAAATGCGTGAATTTGTTATTGCTATCAACGACTACGCTGCTGGATTCATTTCTGGCTTTATAACTATTCCGCAAAATGGTATCGAATTGGTTACCGATAATGGAGAAGAAGAAGAAAATGTGCATGATGATTATATGGATGCCATTACAGGTCACGGGCAGGAAGATCTCTTCTATGGCTATGATGAAGATGATGAAGCTACACCTTCTAATGAAAATGAATATTTACGGGTTTTTCTTGACAAATCCAAAAATGCTGGTAATGTAATACTGGTCACCGATTATTGCTATACATCAAGCAAGATGGATGATTCATACAGTCAGAATAATACTGCAGGTTATATATCCTTTGCAGCTGATGAACGGGAGCTGAACAATATTCCTGATTACCCGGATCCCATATATGGTGAAAATGATGCTTCAATCACCAGTTTATCCCAAATCAAGAATTTTCTTTACCTCATCAACCCCGAAAATTACAGTTCAAAGACGGCTTTTATCGATGCTGTGACTGCAACCAATTATGATCTGCTAATAATGGATCTCTTTTTTCATGATGACACTGAATTCACCTCTTCAGGGATTGAACAGCTCAAAAATAAAGCTAATGGTGGAAAAAGGCTGGTTATCTGCTACATGTCAATCGGTGAAGCGGAAGATTACCGGTATTACTGGCAATCTGACTGGGAATCAAACAAACCATCCTGGCTGGATGAGGAAAACCCGGACTGGGAGGGTAATTATAAAGTCAAATACTGGGAAAAAGAATGGCAAAACATCATCTTTGGAAATAACAATTCTTACCTTAAAAAGATCATCGGTGCTGGTTTTGACGGTGTTTACCTGGATATTATAGAGGCCTATGAATATTATGAGTAACTTTCATTGCTGTAATCAATTAATCAAAACTTCAAATCAATAATTTCCAAACCCTTCGTGATTTCTTTTTTTACAGAACTTTATATTTTTTGTTTAATTTTGTGTCAAAAACACTAAACAACTCATGTTCAATTTTGTTAAGTTTTAAAATTTAAAACTGGTCAGTTATGAAAAACTATCTTCTAATTGGTATCAACTCAGATATTGCAAAAGCAACAATTTTTAAACTTGAAGACGATCAAACACATATTTATAGTACTTCACGTCAGAAATCACCCTCGCATGAGAGCATAAAACACCATATCCAAGTGGATCCGGTTAAAGGTTCCTTTCCTGATGATTTTCTGCCTGAGAAAATCAATGGTCTGGTGTATTTTCCGGGAACAATCAACCTGAAACCATTCAGAGGCCTCAAACCTGAGCATTTCCAGGAAGATCTGGACATCAATTTTATGGGCGCTTTAAAGGCCATCCAGTGGGCGCTTAAACGAATGGATGATAAAAGCTCAATTGTCCTCTTTTCAACAGTCGCCGTGCAGAAAGGAATGCCATTCCATGCCTCCATTGCATCAGCAAAGGGAGCTATCGAAGGATTGACACGTTCGCTTGCAGCAGAATTATCACCTAAGATCAGAGTAAATTGCATTGCTCCTTCTCTTACAAACACAAAGTTATCAGAACGCTTGCTGAATTCCGACAAAAAAATGGAATCATCAAAAGAAAGACATCCACTCAAAGAAATCGGTGACCCCAATGATATAGCTGAAATGGTAAGCTACCTACTTACCGATAAATCCAGATGGGTTACAGGGCAGATCATGCATGTTGATGGGGGCATGTCGGTAATTTAGTTATATCTCCGGGCTTAATTGTTTTAGTTGTAGATTTCCTTTACTTTTGAAGTAAACGCTTAATACTCTTTCATGATTCTGCGCTTAATACTAGGAGACCAACTTAATTATCATCATTCATGGTTTTCACAAAAAGACAATGACGTCGTTTATACCTTGATGGAAATAAAGCAGGAAACTGGTTATGTAACACACCATATTCAAAAGGTTACGGGCTTTTTTATGGCTATGCGTGAATTCTCTGATTATTTATCCTCTCAGGGTCATAAAGTACATTACATTAAGCTTGATAATCCAAACAACAAGCAAAAACTTGATGACAATCTCATTGGGTTGTTTACTCAATACAAAATTACACGCTTTGAATACCAGGAGCCGGATGAATCTCGTCTGGAAGAACAACTTGCGAATTTTTGCCGGCAACTGAATATCCCTTCAGAAATGTGTTCATCAGAGCATTTCTATACTTCCAGAACTGACCTGAAGGACTTTTTCCATGGAAAAAAGCAATACCTAATGGAAAATTTCTACAGGGATATGCGCAGGAAACATACTATCCTGATGTATGACAGCAAAACCCCGGAAGGCAACGAATGGAATTTCGATAAAAAAAACCGGAAAAAATTACCGAAAGGCATTCATATTCCTGAACCGATTTCTTTTCATCATAATGCAACCCATATCACAGATTTACTAAAAAATCATAAGATAAAAACCATTGGTTCCATCAATGAGAATGATTTCGAATGGCCCGTAAACCGCAAAGAATCTTTGCTAACCCTGAACTATTTTACTGAAAACCTTCTACCCAGTTTTGGTACATATCAAGATGCTATGACAGAAAAAAGCTGGTCGGTTTTTCACTCGCGTCTTTCATTTTCCCTAAATACCAAAATGCTTAGTCCAAAAGAGGTGATTGATTCAGTGATTTCAAAATACAGAGAAAATCCGGGAATTATCTCACTCGCACAGGTTGAAGGTTTTGTCCGGCAAATCCTGGGCTGGCGGGAATATATGCGGGGAATCTACTGGGCATTCATGCCAGAATATGAAAATAAAAATTATTTCAGTCACACCCGGGCTTTACCTGAATTTTACTGGACAGGAAAAACCCAGATGAATTGCATGAAACACGCAATAGATCAATCCTTGCAACATGCTTATGCCCATCATATCCAAAGATTAATGGTTACTGGCAATTTTGCTCTAATGGCAGGAATAAATCCGGACGAGATTGACAAATGGTACCTCGGAATTTATATCGATGCCATTCAATGGGTAGAAATTACAAATACCAGGGGTATGAGTCAGTTTGCTGATGGGGGGATTATCGCCACAAAACCTTATATATCCAGCGCCAATTACATCCATAAAATGAGTGATTATTGCAATTCGTGTTTCTATAATCATAAAATAAAGGTAGGAGCTAATTCATGTCCATTCAACAGCCTTTACTGGAATTTCTATTTCCGCAACAGGAACAAACTCGGAAACAATCCACGGGTTGGAATGATGTACCGGACATGGGACAAAATGAGCGTCCAAAAACAAAAAGAAATTTTAAACCAGGCAGAAAATTATCTTAGTGTTATAAATGATTTATAATCAGCTAATTATTCATACCATTCCAGCTTTATATTCTTTTCAAATTTTTCTTCCTCCAAAACCCTGTCAGGGTATATGAAATAAGGATATTGCCTTTCATAGAATACTTTTTTGTTCTCCATTAGATAGCTCAGGTAATTCAATGCCTGATGATTCCTTTCAATCTTCCCGGAAAGCAGTCTTTTCATTTCATTATCAAGCTCCATTAACTGATTGTGGAGTTTCTCTCTTTCTTTACTATCCGGTTCGTTTCTCATTTTTGTAGCAATATCTTTCTTTTTCTGCTTGTATCTCCGGGCTGTTGAGCTATCTAATAAACCTTCCGGTTTTCTGTCCGCTTCTTTTAACCAGCTTCGTATTTGATTGTACTCCGACTCTACCTTTTCGTATTGGGGTAGATTATGAATTAAGGGAAGATAGATGTCCCCGGTAACAGTGTAAAAAATGAGTTTTTCACTAAGATTGAAAAAAGACTGAATAAAATCATTATTCACCTGTTCGTATTCCCTGGCTCCGGTTCCGTGAACAAACAGATCGCATAGGAATAGTCTGAACATCAGGGTTAAAGTATTGGCTTTCGGGAAGAAAGTTACCTGGCTTTTTAATGAATCAATTGCCTCATCTGAGTTTTCATCTGCAATATTAATTTGGTTTTGCAGAGCAGGAGAAGAAAGCGTTAAAAGATTAGTCCCTTTTTTAACACGGACAGTATGTCTTTTGTGCTTTTGCACCAACCAAAAGGGCAACTCAATCCATCCGTTATCGTTTTCAATTGATTTTACCGGTTGGTAATTTTCACTGCTGTGTTTTTGTATGGCTTGGTTGAAATGGTTACTAAACTCCTCTGTGTTCTGAATGATATAGTAGACAAAATGGTAAAAGGCTCTGGTATTAGTTATTTCTGAAATTCTCCTGTCCTCAAGTTGTATCCCCAGGTTATTTTCAAACCTGTTACGCATTGCATTGAGTGCATCAATAAAGTCCTGTTTTTCATTATAGACAGCTATAAACTTATCTTTCCAGTTTTGATAAGCTTCTATTACTTCCTTGATATCAAGAGTTTGAAGGCTATCATCTATCCGCTTTAAAAACGTTTCCAGATCTTGTTCTTGGGGCTCAAAATGCGCAAAAACAGTTTCTTTATCGGCTTTAAGGGTAACCATCTCCTTAGAAAACTGGTCGTTTTTATAGCAGGGAACGGGCACTTCAATGACATTCTGATCAGAATCCACTAAAAAATTAAAGGATTGAGCGCCTAATTCCTCTGAATGCTTCCCGGTAAAGTAATTCTTGAAAAGCAAACCCGGATAATAAGGCACAGGCTGGTGTCCTGTTGCAATAACAGGTTTTTCGCGAAAGGATACGATTCCTGCTTCATTTCTCAGGGTATCGCGTATGGTTGTAAGCTCTTCATTACCAGAAAAGATACGTTCTAACAAGCTCCTGTTTTTCCTGATGGTTTCTTCAACTGTCATAGTTCCTGGATACAATGCAGACTTTTCATTCCTACTACTTCGGGCGTATAGAAAGGTTCACCATAAGGACTGCCGATCCTTGAACCGTATTGTTTTCCCATCATTTTTAAAAATTCCGGAATATCCCTGTTTCTGTGTTTGAATTGGGATTCATAGGCCTCCACAGCTTTCACCTTCTCCTGGAAAACCTCTTCTTCCACAGGCAACACAAAAGAAGGATTGGGAATAAGCCTGAAATGGGAGGTATAGAAATACAATATTTTGGGAGGATAGAAAGGCTCCCCTCTCATATCGGTTTTGGTCAGTTTGGCATAAAACCGGGCCGCAGTTCCCAACTGGTGAGCTGCAATATGATCGGGATGCTGATCCACTTGTGTCTGAACCAGCATTAAATCCGGGCGAATTTCCCTTACATGCTCAGCTACTTTCATCCGGTTTTCTATGGTATCCTCCAGATAGCGATTGGGTAAATCCATTACTATCCGCTTTTTTATCTTAAGTATTTTATCTGATGCTTCCGCTTCCTTCAGTCGTTTTTCAACTGTACCGTTGGGTGTAGGTTCTCCGTTGGTAAAATTAAGCAGGTAAACCTCATCGCCCCCGAGGGCATGGGTAAGCATGGTTCCCCCAATGGATATTTCGGCATCATCAGGATGCGCTGCGAGTACTAATATCTTCATGGTTATTCAACTCTTTTTCAATGATTTTTAAATAATATTTATACCGTTCACAAACATTTACAAATGAATTGGATACGCCTTTGTTCCTGTCAAAATAGATCAATTCCACAGGGATTTCTTTTACAGCCAACTCATTCCAGCATGCCTGCAACCAAAGTTGCAGGGGCATTCCATAACCCTGTTCCGTAAGATTAAGCCTTTTCAGTGCTTCCACTTTATAAAGCTTAAACCCGCAAAATGAATCAGTAAGCTCATACCCCGTAATATTATTGATTTCCCGGGTAATTCGCATATTCACCTTTCTGCGGTCGTCTGGAGCTTTTTTGAAGTGTTCTTCCGAGGTAAAAAGGTATCGGCTACCGGAGATAATATCAAAATGGGTTTTTTCATTCATTCTCATAAATTTCTCAATCTCATCCGGTTGATGCTGCTTATCACTGTCTATTGTAATTACATATTCATATTCCTTCTCTATGGCGTACTGAAAACCCTCAATCAGGGCAGCACCATACCCATAGTTGCTTTCGTGACGGATAACTTCAATTTCTTTCATTTTTGAGAGCAGCCCGGGTGTTCTGTCCTCTGAACCATCGTCAATCACCAATATATCCGACACGTCCCTGTATTTCTCAAGCTGATGAATTATTTCCTCAAGAGAATCCTGTTCATTGTATACAGGGAGAAGTATCAAATATTTTTTGCTTGTATTGTTTGTATTCAATTTTATTTTTTCTGAGTGAATTCTACAATATAACGATGTCATGTAACATTTACAATTGCTGATTCCAAATGTTCATTGTGGAGAAATGAAGTAAAAATCATTATTTAATTCAGATTAATAGCCATTTGCCTTATAAAGGATTAAAAAATGATGTTAAATTTGTAGCCCTAAACCCATACATAATAAGTTGGTCAAAATAATAAAAATAACATGTATTGGATAAATTTAATCATACCCGGGGTAATCCTTTTACCCAATCTTATATATTTCTGGGTTTCACCCGAAGGTTTCAATGACGACTGGGTGAAACAACAACCCAATTTTCTGACGGTACTGGAATGGATAGGAAGAATAGGAGTAATTCTAACACCCATTTTTACTCCACTTCAAATAGAAAGTGTAGGAGAAGATATGGCTGCAATAGTCATGGTTATGTTCCTGATTATCTATTATGCAGCATGGTTCAGGTATTTTGCTTTTCAAATGCAATACAAGTATCTTTTCAAATCCTTATTGGGAATTCCATTCCCTCTGGTAATCAGTCCGCTGTTTTATTTCTTGTTTGCCTCCTATCCCCTGCACTCTATACCCCTGCTGATTTCAACAATAATTTTCGCCATTAGTCATATTTGGATATCATTAAGGAGGTACAGGCAATATAAGGAGAAAACGAGTGAGAGTATAGAATTATGAATTGAAAATGAGCAATGAAAAATTATGAATTATGAATTTATAATGAAGTTGAGCATTTCTTGGTGCATCTTAGAGCCTTCTTTTCTTAGTGGCTAATATTTTAAACCACCAAGACACCAGGAAGCGAAGAAACACAAAGAGCCACCTTTTAAGCTTGCAATGAAATAAACGATAAGAATTGAGAATGAAGGAAGAAGCAGGAAGGTAAGAAGTTCGCATTTTCATGCATGAAAGGGGATTAGCGAATGATTCAGCTTACTTCCCTTAATCAACTCAATCAACTGAATTAACTAGATTAACCAACTCAACCAACAATGAACACTGAAAGACACACATACGAACACGAATTCAAAGTCAGAGACTACGAACTTGACCTGCAAGGTATTGTAAACAATGCCAATTACCAGCATTACCTGGAGCATGCGCGCCATGAATTTCTGGCTTCAAGGGATATTGACTTTGCTGAACTACATAACCAGGGCAAAGATTTGCTTGTTACCCGTGTTGAGATTGATTACAAATATTCCCTCACCAGCAAAGATAGGTTTAAGGTAACCATCAATATGGCCAAAGAAGGGCATTTAAGACTGGTATTCCACCAGAAGATTCTGAGAATACCTGACAATAAACTAATTGTTAAGGCTAAGGTGTATGGAGTAGCTTTAAATCAGGGCAAACCGGTAAAGCCGGAAACTGTTATGGATTTGAGCAAACTGGGTATTGAATAATATGATTAGTATTTATTTTGGATAATTTGATGATTAGATAATTTGGTTTGGCACATTAGGATTTTTTTTCCTATCTTAACATCATAAACATGAATTTAAGACTTAATAAAAACCAAACTATGATCAAAGATTATGAACTCAAATTAGGCGAAGGATTTGACCAGGTTAAACTGGGAATGACCAGGGAAAAAATCAAAGAAATTCTGGGTAAACCGGATGAAACAGAAGAATTCAACTATGCAGATGGCGACAACTCTATCTCCTATTACTATTACGAGCAGGGATTCGAACTTACATTCGAATCAGACAATGATTATCTCCTGAGTTACTTAGCCGTTCATAATAAGAAGTTTCATATAAATAATAAAATCCGGATTGGAATGTCCAAAGAAGAAGTTGTAAAAATATTCAAAGAATTAAACATGAGCCAGCCTGAGAGAGAAGACTTAAGTGACGAAGATTTACCGGAACAAGAGTTGTACTCTTTTGATAAGGAAAACGTTAATCTTTGGTTTGTGGAAGACACACTGGACGAAATAGAAATCGGGCCATACTGGAAGGATGACGAAACCCCTATCTGGCCTGAATAGAACACCGTGAATACGGATTACAGGAATTTTACAGAATTCAAATACCTTGTTGATTACTTAATACAGATCAAAACAGTTTACTTTGATGATCTTTGAGTTTTTGTGCCCTTACACTGAGCCTTTTACAACCCCGGCTTAAAAGCCCAGGCTATCTGAATACCAGCTATATACAAATTTATCTTATATCGAGTTCACGTTAATCAATAGTATATACAACTTAGAAAGCAGAAACAAATCCTATACTAAACTTTCCAAAATCATCACCAAAATCAGGGTCATGGATTACATAAGAATATTCCGTGGCCAGTCTCACATTCCTTCTGAGCAGATACCCGGCATGCAACGTAATGGATTCGTAATCGGCCGGGTCAAAGTCTGACTCAACCTTGTTGTATAAGCCCAGTAAATACCAGTCGCTTTGATCAGCTTTCGGACTGTAAATCATCTCTGCTAAAATACCGTTAGTTTGTACATTTTCCATAGCATTGGTTGCCCCGGGGGAGGGATATATTTCAGAATCCTCCCTCGTGGTGTATTGAAAATTAAACTCAAAAATATCAGATACATTAACGGTTAAGTCAGGTCCAAAAATCATAACCTCGTTTTCAATTTCATTTCCTGCACTTTCCTGATTCTCTTTTCCCATATATGCAAAAGCTCCCACACTTAAATACTCACCTATTCCCTGGGCTATTTTACCAAAATAGGATTTGTATTTATCTTTATCGAAAAGATTTAACTGCCTTTCCGGCAATCCATTTCCATTGACAACCTCAAAAATAACATCTGTTCCGGTTTTAAAACCATAACTCAGCATTACGCCCCTGTCGTATTTCAGGGTAATATCAGACAGGCCAATTTGAGAAGTATAAAGAATATAATCTTCCAGGCTAAGCCGCAATTCACGTTTAAAAAGCGGGTCGGAAACCTGGAACTGACCAACTACAATATCCAGTTCAGAGCCAAACAAGTTGTCATACATCAGTAAAGCATCTTCCACACCAGCCACCTCACCTCTTTCATTCAGGTAAAAATAGAAATAGTAAGACAGTTTATTGGAAAGCTCCCCACCGGATAAAAGTTTCATTAAGTAAGGTGTACCCAAATCACTACTGTTGTTGTTGCTTGTGTTGTAGGTTACATGGCCGTCAAGTCTGACTGCCAGTGGAAAATCCCTGATTAGAGAAAGTTTTTCGTCTCCGGCAGGAACATAATAGCGTGGCGCTTCTTCATCTTCAAGCTTAAAACCCTGACCTGCAAATGAATCACCGTAATCCTTGAGTTTAGGTGCTGAAGGAGTATGGCAGGTCTTACAACTTAACCTGTACTTACGGGCAAATGCCGGGATGGCATTGCTTTGCTGAACAAAAAGGGTAGTAGCTAAAAATGTAAGGAATACGATTGTAATTAGTCTCTTCATAATATATATTTTTAAGGTAATACAGTAACTTTAGTTGAATGCCTGTTGATTTCATGGATAGCGTATTCCTCTTCAGGCACATCAAGAAATTCGGCTACGGGCTTAACAAGCAAGCGATAATTCAGAACAGCCGTAACTTTCAATTCTCCGGGTGCAACATCAAATGGCAAATTAAATGTATAGGTTTCCAGCTTTGTTTCCCTGGGTCCGATTCTGTAATCCACTCCCAGGGAAGCCGTATTCCACTGCATAATGGTCATCCGGCCTTGTGGATCGAAAAACGGCATCCGGAAAATGCGGTCGCCAATGGGCACCTCTTCGCGTCGAACACCTTCGAAATCTTCAATTCCAAGCGGAACGCCCATATCCTGGTAGGCTTTCACATCGCTGGCAATGGTGTATTTTTCCCCTTCAAAACCTTTTTTGTCAACAGGCAAATGATAGGTATTGCCCTCGGAATCTGTTGCCTCCACGTGCAGCCAGACAATTCTGTCTTCTACTGAACCGGTGGGGAATTTATGGCCGGTTTTCTGATTAAAAAGCGCCACTTCAAATACAGCCGGTTCACCCGGGACAACTTCTCTTATATCCGGTTGAATCCGCAATTCAATTACACCATTTAATTTACCCGGATCATGAGCGCCATGGAACAAATGAAGCATGGCATCATCATACTCTGCCCCCATCCGGGCTGTTTTCGTTTTAGCCTTTGTCATGTGGCAATCCTGGCATCGTACCCCTTCTTCAGAATAGGGTCCTTCCAGCCATTCAAGTTGCGTGGATTTTACCCACGCACCAAAAGGACTTTTCTCATTGTGACAGATACCGCAGAATTTGGGATCGCTGTGCAAATCTGTTTTCACAATCTTGTGTTCCGGTGAATGCTTCTCCCCAATCCGGGAACTGTACTTTGTATTTCCGGGATCGATAATATAGTTGTGGTTGTAGGCCGTATCACCGCTTACCCCCTTTATCAGGTGACACACTTCACAGGATACGGACTCGTTAGCCCTGGATCCTTCCGAAGGTGGTGGAGGAGGCACATCGCCAGACCAGTATGAAAGGGGATTGTGACAGCCGTTACAACCTACATGAGCATCAGCCATCTCAGGGTCTGCTTTTGAATGAGCCACGGCCAGCTTAAAATATTCAATTTCATCCCACTCATGGGTATAAGCTTTAGACATCATCGACTGGGACCATTGCTGGTAAAAGTCGTTGTGACATGTCTTACAATAGGTTGGTTTACTGAAATCGCTGTATTCGTGAGCGTTATACCCGTCACTGTGTAATTTGGGTAAAACAAAACCAAATATCACAAATGCCGGAAAAACGAAAAGCGTAAGGACAAAATTCTTTTTCTTCATGCAAAATGGTTTTTAGGTCAAAAAAGCTTTGAGGTTTAATTTAGAGAAAATAAATCAAAAATTCCACACCGGATAATAGCTCTAAACTTTTTATTGAACGGATCAGTGGAAAGGATTGGCTTGTTTAATATATTTAGGACCCAAATACCAGATTAATAAAACCGCTGATTATCAACACATGCACAATATGAATCATTCAGTTGCCTGATTCATTTATTTTCGATCAGTCTATTACTTAGAAAGAATATAAATTAAGAATGAAAAAAATAAACCGGTCCATTATATAGCCGCGAATTTGCGAATGGATATTGAATCATTGGTATAAGCTTTAATGGTCGTTATTGATGTTTCTCCGGACCTGGGTGATTTATATTATAAACAATTATATTATTGATTAGAAGAACATTACAAAAGAAGGGTACAGATCAATTAACCTGTACCCTTCTTAAGAAATAATTTCTATTAATCTTTCTCAATCTCCTGTTCTATCCACTCAGAGCGATCCGGTGGATCGGGTATTTTCACGTCTTCCGTTGGATCCTTCTCGAGTTTTTTCATCAATACTTCAATGGCTTTTTCAAGGGTTGGGTCCTGCCCTTTTGCAACCTTGTGAGGTGTATCCACAACTTGTATGTCGGGACTCACTCCTATTCCTTCGATTATCCATTCACCCTCTTCGTTAAAGATACCAAAAGTAGGAACAGCAATGTAACCTCCATCAACCAGTGAGGCATTTCTTGAGATACCTATCAAACCACCCCATGTTCTTGTTCCGATGAGTGGCCCAAGGTCTTTCTTTCTAAAATAATATGGAAACGCATCTCCTCCTGATGAGGAATAGTGGTTGATAAGCATAGCTTTGGGACCGTCATGAGCTATGTCCGGAGTTTTGTTGGGTTTCAGTCCGCTCCTGTACCAGTAACTCAACACATCCCTGTCAAGAAATTCAGTCATGATACCCGGGATAAAACCTCCGCCGTTATAACGGTCATCAATGATAAGAGCATCCTTGTTGTGGTAGGCGTACATGCCTCTGAATAATTCACGGTTTCCTTCAAAGGAGGTGTTGGGAACATGAATGTATCCAATCTTACCATCAGACATTTCTTCTGCTTTTTCTCTCCTCTCTTCTACCCAATCAAAGTACATCAGGGAAAGTTCACTTTTTATGGGTTTAATTTTGTACGTTATGGCTCCGCTTTCAGCAGGCTTACTGTTTACGGTAATCTCAACCACCTTCCCTACCTTATTCTCAAGATATTTGTAAGGATTTTCACCTGTTGTAATATTCTTGCCATCAATGCTTATAAGGTACTCGCCTTCTTTTACATCCACACCCTGCTCTCTCAATGGTGAACGGCGATCTTTATTCCAGTTTTCACTGGCGTAAATTTCCTTAATTACAAATCTTCCGGCATTTTTATCGGCTTCAAGTTTTGCACCTAGTAAACCAGTTTCAATGCGCTCAACTTTCTCAAAATCACCATAGTTTACATAGCAGTGTCCTGCATTCGATTCTGCAATCATTTCACCCAGAATATAATCCAGGTCAGCCCTGTGACTTACAGAAGGAAGCATTTTGCTGTATTTTTCCTTTATTGATTTCCATTCTAAACCATGCAGATTGTCCACATAGAAGTAATCCCTGAATATTCTCCAGCTATCTTTAAAGATTTGTTTCCATTCTTCTTTCGGATGGATTTTCATTTCCAGCTCACTCAGATCCAATTTTCCAGTTCCGGTGCTTTGTTTTGGCGCAATCGGTGCAATTCCGTACTCTGAACCTGTTGCATACATAAATTTCTTTCCATCGGCAGTAACCAGGGCTCTTCTCACACCTTCCATGATTACCTCGTCCTTTTCTTTGGAAATAGTGTATTGATGGAGTTTCCCTTCCGTAACATACAGAATTCCATCTTCAACAGCTACCAGGTTATTGTAATTGCCTGAAGAAACAGGGAATGCAGTAACACGGTTCTGAATTCCGTTGAAGTCAATAGTAATGTTCGTCTGTTTACCATTATTGTTACCATTCTCTTTCTTTTCTACTTCGGGCACAACTTTGTCTGATTTGTATTCAAACAATTTCGGGCTGTCTTTTCGAAGGGCCACCGCATAAATCCTTGTAGCATCGTTATACAGGTAATCAAACTCAAAACTACTGAATTCCAGATTGAAGTCCCTGTTTGAGAGAAAGAAGATGTAGTTTCCATCTTTGGAGAAAACAGGTGATCTTTCAGAAAAGGTGTTCCCTGTGACTTTATGCTTCTCTCCTTTTTCAATATTGTATACCCAGATAGCGGTATTTCCGTTGTCCACTCCTTTGGAGTAAGTTACCCATTTTGAATCGGGAGAGAATTCATAGTCTCTTATCTCCCTCAATGCAGCTTCATCAATAATTTTCTCTTCACCTGTTGCAACATCCAGCAACTTAAGGTGTAGTGTTCTGTCTGAATACAGAAGCTTTTTGCTGTCAGGTGACCAAACAGCTTTGTATTTCCATGCTGAAGAATTTTGGGTGATCTGTTTTGGTTCTGCGCCTTCTTTATTTTCCAGTAAATACATTTCGTATTCACCTGTAGCATCAGAAATGTAAGTAAGATATTTGCCATCAGGCGACCAACTGGGATAAATTTCACGAACACCTTGTGTTTGAGTTATGTTCTCAATCATTCCGTGTTCAGCAGGAACAGTGAAAATATCACCTCTTGCATCAAAAATGGCCCTTACACCTGAGGGCGATACATCATAACTATGAATGTTTTCTTTAACATTTTTATAATAAGGAATGATATTGGGGTTATCAAAGTTGATGTTTACAGTCACTTTTTCATTCTCACCCGTTGAAAGGTCAAGCTTGTAGATATAACCGCCGTTTTCATAAGCCATCATACCATTTGAGCCGGAAGGATACATGACGTCGTACTGCTCATGATTGGTCAGTTGTTTGATTTCTTTGGTCTTCAGGTCGTAGCTGTGAATATTGAGCGTTAAATCCCTGTCAGAAGCGAAATAGATTTTGTCTTCATGCCATACAGGTATCTGGTCGGTCCCTTCAAATTCGGTGATTTTTTCTGAAAAACTTTCTTCCAGGTCGTAAATCCAGATATCGGCAGCACGACCGCCCTTGTAACGTTTCCAGGTCCTGAATTCACGACTGATAGGCGTGTAGCACACTTTATTTCCGTCGGGCGACAGTACGCCAAATCCTCCTTCAGGTATTTCAAGGGGCTTTTCCATTCCACCGTCAATACTTACCAAAAAGTACTTGCCGTTTCGTTTACCATAAGGGGTTCGATTGGCGCGGAAAAAAATGTTTTTGCTGTCGGGAGTCCAGTCGAGCACAACATGATCCCAACCACCTCGTGGGGGCATCATACCTACATCATTGTAGTAGGTTAACTGTTTGGGCGTTCCACCTTCCGATGGCATGACATAAACCTGCCGGCTACCCGAATACTGGGCGGAAAAGGCAATCCATTTGCCATCCGGGGAAATCTTAGGAAATAGTTCCAGTCCCTTGTGGGAGGTCAGTCTCCTGGAGTCTCCGCCATCTGAGTCAACAATCCAGATGTCTCCTGCATATACAAAGGCGATTTTATCCTTATTGATATCAGGAAACCTTAGCATTCTTACATCATCTTTTGCCTGGGATAATGAAAAAGATAAAATAAGAACTAAAGCTGTGGTTGCTAAATTGAAAAGTAATTTTCGCATGAGTTTGTTTATTTTGATTCAACGAATTCTTAGACATCCTAAAATTACATTAGATTAATGAGAAATAAATCGAAAATGTCAAATAAAATGAAGACAAGAAAAATGTTAATCCCTACGGGATAATAAGAAGGCCGGGGTAATTTCTGCGCTACAATCCTGTATGCCCTACGGGCAAGTTTATTTAATCCCTCCGCGATGGCAAAAGGTGCTATAATCTTGTATGCCCTCCGGGCAATTTTGTTTGCATCTAATTCTGAAGAGACAACAAAACATGTTATGCAAAACAATTTATAAAACCTATACTGTTTTTTCCTAATTTTAAGAAGTTTATCATTAATATCGTTTTTATGAAGTCCATTAAAACAAACCGCAGACATTTTCTCCGGAATATGTCATTAGCCACAATCGGATCGGTCGCTTTCAGCGGCAAAGCTTTCAGTATGAACAAAGAAACCCCAGCTCCTGCAAAAGGAGAACCGCCAAAAATCGTAAACTACAAAACTCTGGGAAGAACAGGTTTTAAAGTATCTGACCTGGCTTCAGGTGCACCCAATAACGAAACGGTTCTGAGAGCCATGCTGGATTCGGGGGTCAATTTCATCGACACCGGGCATACTTACGGAAATGGTAACAACGAAAGACTTATAGGCAAAGTTCTGAAAGATTATGACCGGAAGAAAATTTTTATTAATACTAAATTATATACTGAGGAAAAATTCGAGAGCAAAGAGGCCGTCATAAAAAGCACCCGTGAGGCTCTCGAAAGACTGCAAACCGATTATGTGGACTGTATGATGATACACAGCGCAGATAATTCAAGAATAGTCAAAGACGAGGCTTTTCACGCCGGTATGAAACAATTAAAAGCAGAAGGAAGAGTCAGGAGTGTAGGTGTTTCCTGTCATGGCAGCGCCTGGTACAGGTTACCTGAAGAATCGCTGGAGAAAGTATTGATGACGGCTGTTGAGGATGGCCGGTTTGATGTGTTTCTCCTGACATACAATTTTGTGAATGCTCCTATGGCCGAAAAAGTGCTCGATGCATGCGAGAAAAAAAATATCGGTACTTCCATCATGAAATCCAGTCCGGTGATGATTTATAACATCCTGAACAAGTACATTAAACGAGCGGAAGAACAGGGCAAAGACCCCGGTGAAGGGTACTATGCTTATATGAACCGTTACAAGGAAAAAGCAGAAAAAGCCAAAGAGTTTTTCAAAGCCTATGGCGCAAACACTGATGAGGAGCTTGTCGATGCAGCCATAACCTATGTCGTATCGAATCCAAAGGCCCACACAGTTTGCCTGGATATCCGGAACCTCTCGGATGTGGAGCGATACCTTGCCTTATCCGGTACCAAACTGGAAAAAGTACAGGCCAGTCTGCTGAATGATTACAACAATCATTTCGGATTTCTCAACTGCCGGATAGGCTGCAACGAATGCGAAAAAGCCTGCCCGCACAATCTGCCTGTAAACTGTGTTATGCGCTATAACTACTATTACCAGGTCAAACGCGATGAAAAGGAAGCCATGAAACTATACGCCCAATTACCTGGCAAAAAGGCCGAATTATGCCTTGAATGTCCGGGTTACTGCGAAGAAGCCTGCCCGAATGGCGTAAGCACAAGAAACCTGATGGCGATGGCACACCAGAACCTGAGCCTGGAGATGGATAGTTTTGCCTGATAGACTGTGGATGTCAGATTGAAGGTGTATCATCCCTGACGGGATTAAGAAGAGGTTGTTGGGTTAAGTCCCCGGATTTCATTTCATTCCATCCGGCGTTATAAAAATGACATGCCTGACGGCATTTCAAGCCCAATTCATAACTCATAATTGTTCATTGAATAATAGCCACTAAGAAAAGAAGGCTCTAAGATGCACCAAGAAACGCTCAACTTCATTCTAAATTCATAATTCATAATTCATAATTTTTCATTGCTCATTCTCAATTCATAATTCTGCCACTGTTCCATCTCAATATTTCAGATTTCAGACTGGTCCTGTTGAAAGCTTAAAGTTAAAAGTCAAGAGGAACATCTATTGAATTTAATATTTATTTTGTATAAATTTATATTCTAATCAAATTCAGTTTTTTATGAAAAAAGGTGTATTATTGACAGGTTTAGTTGCTGCAATTCTAATTTTTGTAGGCATTGTTTTCAAGAACTTTCACTGGCCGGGCGCTGGAGTTTTATTAACCCTTGGTGGAGCCCTTGGCATTGTTTTTTTAATCATATATCTGGCAAGTGCAACCAAGCTTTTACAAAGCGGATTAGAGAAAACGAATGGCATCATTGCTGCCATTGTTTTCATCATTATCCTTGCAGGTTTTACATTCAAAATGCAGCATTGGCCGGGTGCGGGAGTTTTAATCATTCTCTCTAATGCCGGACTAATCCTTTCAAGTATTTTGATGTTCGCGGATGCATTTTATGAAAAAAAGGACACGAAAAAAGCCTTCAAAGGATTGATTGGTTTTCTTTACTTCATATTAATGTCCATTCTGTTTTTCTTATCATTAGTAAATTGATTCCAATCAGGGTTAAGAGGTTAATTTAATTTTCTGAATTTTACACAATAAGCCATTTATACGATACTTAAAAAAAGAGGTATGTCCACCTTAAGAGACATACCTCTTTCTTATAAGGATTTAAACTGTAGTAAGGAGATCGCAGCTATTTCAATGAAAAGGTAAGCTAAAATTCCGGCCTTTTTAAAAGCACTGAAGAATCACCAAGAACCTCTCTTCAAGTTTATAGAGACCTTTCAACAACTATTCATGAACCTGCCACGTCAAAAGTGAGATTTGATGCTATTCTTCACCTACTCACTATCCTCCAGCGTAACCTGCTTAACCAGGAAATCTCCTTCGGGCTGGACTATTTTAATGGTATAATCTCCCGGCTTTTCAAAGGTATACTCTAATGTTTCGCCGTCCAGAAAAACCATAACTGTAGGGCACATTAAAGAGCCCTTCACAACTTTTCCCCAGGCTTCAACGAATATCGTTTGGTCGGTTTTCTCCGTCACAAAGTCCGAAAAGCTATGACATCCATCGGTTCCTACCGTCCCGAAAAATTCAATGGATAAGGTATCCTTCACCGTTATTTGCTGTGGCATGTGTACACTGTCAACCCGGATTAGGTAGTATTTGTAATCAAAATCTCTTTGATCATCGCACGAGGAGAGGGAGACTGACAAAATCCCTGAAACTAGGGTGAGCAATAGTATTTTGAATGTCCTCATCATTTACATTTTGATAAAATTTATCCTATTCTATATTTTATTCCACAATTTGAAACTCATTCGAAAAACAGGATGTCGTATCTGTTTCTATATGGACAGGCTCCGGTTTCAATTCTATATCTTTCCTTTTTTCGCAGGAATTCAGCATAAAGAAAGTTATTAGAACGAGTACTAAAGATACAAAATTACGCATAAACGGATGAATTTGCCAGTTAGATGCTGAAAAGAGCTTTCAGGTTGCTTATTAAAATTTTGACTGGCAATAATTTTCATTGGGTTAATAAATCAATTGTTAATTTTATGTACGCAGTCAGATGGATAAAAGAACCTTATTCTAATCTACCGGGCTATAACAATTTGTATAACAAAACACTATATATCCAAATGATAAACTTTGATAATGTTTTATTTTATTTGAGACATGTTCGTATTTCCTGGTTAAATTCTATTCTTAAAATACACGACTCATCAATCATCAAAAAAAAAAATTCTTACCTTTATATAATCAAATTTAAATGCTTTAACTTATGAAAATACTAAAACAATTGCCACTTTTTTTCACTTTCATTTTGATGTTTACTTCAGTGGCCAAGAGTTCAGAAAATCCCCTTTGGCTCCGTTATCCTGCTATTTCTCCTGATGGAGAGACCATCGTTTTTAGCTACCAGGGAGATATTTACAAAGTTCCTGCAGATGGCGGAACAGCTACTCCTGTCACCTCCCACATTGCTTATGATTACAAGCCAGTATGGTCACAGGACGGGAACAAAATAGCTTTTGCTTCCGACCGTTTCGGGAATTTTGATATCTATGTAGTCGACAGCGAGGGAGGTACACCGGAAAGACTCACCTTTCATTCTTACAATGAAATTCCAAACAGCTTTACACCGGACAACCAGTCCGTAATTTTCAGCGCTTCCCTCCAGGATAAGTCCTCCAATGCCATGTACCCTTCTTCCATGCTTTCTGAACTTTACACGGTATCAATCGAAGAAAAAATAATAAGCCAAATATTGACAACACCTGCCGAAGAGGCGAAAATAACTTCTGATGGTTCCTTTATTTATTACCAGGACAGAAAAGGGTATGAAGATAAATGGCGAAAGCATCACCAATCTTCTGTTACCCGGGATTTATGGGTCTATAATACTGAAAGCGGTAAACACAAAAAAATAACCGATTTTAAAGGCGAAGATCGCCGGCCCGTTATGGATAAAGAGGAAGCGAACCTGTATTTCCTGACTGAGCAATTTAACAACAATTTTAACATCGGGAAAATGAAAATCAATGTTCCCGGAGAAGAGTATGGTGAACCCGAACAAATTACCACACTGGAAAACCACCCTGTCCGTTTTCTTACCCTCAGCAACAGTAACATCCTTTGCTACAGCTACAATGGAGAAATTTATACCCAAACACCCGGCGGTTCACCTGAAAAATCAGAGGTAGTTATTCATACAGACAATAAAGAAAACAAGCTGCAATACAAAACATACCGGTCGGACGTGCGAGAAATGGAACTCTCTCCCAATGGGCAGGAAATCGCATTCATTGTCCGCGGAGATGTTTATACCACGACTCCCGATTACAAAACCACCAAAAGAATTACTAATACACCGGAACAGGAACGCTCTGTAAGCTTCAGCCCGGACGGCAAAAAACTTTTATATGCCTCTGAAAGAAACGGAAGCTGGAATTTGTACGAATCCATCCTTACACGGGAGGATGAAGAACTGTTTACCCTCTCTACTGTAATTGATGAGAAACCTCTGCTGGTAACAGACAAAGAAACCTTCCAGCCGAATTATTCTCCGGATGGAAAAGAAGTGGCCTACCTTGAAGAAAGAACCACTCTGAAAGTTATAAACCTGGACTCAAAACAAACCCGTACCATCCTGGAGGGGAAATACAACTACTCCTATTCTGACGGGGATCAATGGTATCAATGGTCGCCGGACGGAAAGTGGTTCCTGGTTCAGTATTCTCCCCAGCATTTGTTTACCAATGAAATGGGACTGATTGATGCCAAGGGCGAAAAAGAGATACGAAATCTGACTCAGAGCGGATACGAAGATGGCAATGGCAAATGGATGATGAATGGAAAAATGATGATCTGGTACACAGACAGGAAAGGAATGAGAAGCCACGGAAGCTGGGGCTCCCAATTTGATGTGTATGGTATGTTCTTCACACAGGATGCTTTTGATACCTTTAATATGACCAAGGAAGAACTGGAAATCTATAAAAAAGATATATATGGTAAAAAAGCGAAGAAAGATGAAGAAGATGAAAAGAAAGAAAAGAAAGAAGTTGAACCTGTAACAATTGAATATAAAGGTCTTGAAGACAGAACCAAAAGGCTTACCATCCATTCTTCGCGTCTTGCCGATGCAGTTATGACAGAAAAAGGGGACAAACTCTATTACCTGTCTAAATTTGAAGATAATTACGACCTGTGGGTACACGATTTCCTGGAAGAGAAAACCGAAAAGCTAGTTGACCTGAAAGCTAAGTATGGTGGTGAACTGCGACTCAACGAGAAAAAGAAAGAGCTGTTTGTCCGTTCCGGAGGGAAACTCTATAAAGTGGATTTGAAGAAAAAGAATGCACAACCCGTTTCCTTTGCTGCTGAATTTGAACTCAAATCCACAGAAGAAAAAGAATATCTTTTTGAGCACATCTGGAGGCAGGTAAAAAAGAAATTCTATGACAAAGATTTGCACGGTGTAGACTGGGATTTCTACAAAAAAGAGTACAAGAGATTCCTGCCTCACATCAACAACAATTATGACTTTGCAGAAATGCTCAGCGAAATGCTGGGTGAGCTGAACGCCAGCCACACCGGCGCCCGCCATTATGCAAGTAGTGAAAATGAAGACGAGACTGCATCGCTGGGAATTTTCTTCGATTGGGAATACGACGGAAAAGGACTTAAAGTCGTTGAAGTTTTAGATAAAAGTCCGTTAAAAAAAGCTGAATCGAAAGTTCAGGCAGGGCACATCATTGAAAAAATCAACCAGGAACCTTTGGAACACGTCAACTCCTATTTCAAACTATTGAACCACCAGGCAGATAAAAAGATTCTGCTAACCATCTTCAACCCTGAAACAAATAAACGCTGGGAAGAGACTGTTAAACCTGTTTCACAGGGAGAGAAAAGACAGATGTTATATGAACGATGGGTGGAAACCATGCGTCAGAAAACAGAAGAACTTTCCGGTGGAGAAGTGGGCTACCTGCATGTACGATCAATGAATGACCGGTCCTTCCGACAGGTATATTCCGACCTGTTTGGTAAGAATTACCACAAAAAAGCGGTGGTAATTGATACCCGTTTCAATGGTGGAGGCTGGCTGCACAACGATCTTGCCATCCTTTTCAACGGAACCAAATATGTCAATTACTATCCCCGTGGACAACATTTCGGGCATGACCCGATGAATCAGTGGACTAAAAAATCGGCTGTAATTATGAGCGAAGGCAATTACTCGGATGCACATGGTTTTCCGTATGCATATAAAACCCTGGACCTCGGCAAAACTATCGGTATGCCCGTACCAGGCACCATGACTGCCGTATGGTGGGAAAGACTGCAAGATCCAAGCCTTGTATTCGGAATCCCGCAGGTAGGAACCAAAAACCTGGAAGGGGAATACCTGGAAAATCAGCAACTGGAACCGGATATTAAAGTGCGACAGGATTACAGTAAAGTTTCCGAGGGAGTTGACCAGCAACTCATAAAAGCAGTGGAAGTATTAATGAAGTAGAAAGTCTGTCTAAAAAGCATTTTTAAACCTACAAAATTTTAAACAATTAGAAATCAATAGGATTGAATTGCTCACTAAGGTGCTTTTTTTGCTTTTAAAAAGGTAAGCATACGATGACCAGGAGACATCGAATGCTATGGCAGTCGTAACATCCGATGTATTGTTTTCATCGGATGTTTACCAGATAACTTAAGGGCTTTTTTCTATTACTCGTATACATTAGGTTTAGCAATCAGACGTTATGAAACCAGGATTATTTGTTTTACCCTGCCTTATCAGTAGCAACATTACTTCAATTGGCTTCATTTTTTCTTTTTTTGCATTGCCAAAAAAACAAAGTCCGGCATTCGACGGAAGAAAGAAAAAAACGCTAGGCAAATCCGTCAGGGGCCGGACTTGAATCACTCTACCACCCCGCAATTCCCACCTTCCCCGCAGGATTTTGCCTGGCCTGCGCGCCGGTTATGCAAAAGGTTTTTACCATGTCAATTTGTTTTGGTCTTGCCGCCTAATAAAATTTTGCTATAAATTTTGGATGCAATAAAAAATCCGTGGTAAACTTGTCCGGCAACTGACGGATCCGTTGTATCCGCGTCATCTGCGTTCCATTAAAGCTCTATAGATGAAATAATTGCATAGGTTATGTATACGGGAGTCTCTCTAAAAGCGGACTTTTTTCTATTATGTAAATACATTGAGTCGGCTGAGGATGTGTTGAGTGTTCGATTCAGCATCACCCGCGTGAACGCGGGTGTTCCTTCTCCGTAGTAAAACTACGAAGGAGAAGCTAATCTCATAAAATAACCGAATAATCATGGATTTAACCATGAGACTAGCACCCGGCTTCAGCCGGGTGATCGATTCAGACGTCCCATTCCACCTCTAGCCCGCTTCAGCGGGCTTTTGAAACTAAGAGGCCGGCTGGGGTGTGTAGTGATATCTTATGCAAATTAATATTTTTTGAATAACAACTAACTGATTAGTAAAACAATAAGCTGTTTATGTATA
>CAZPDP010000049.1:0-23417 GCA_964585385.1 uncultured Bacteroidales bacterium | reverse complement strand
ACGGAAGCCAGGAAGGAACCACAACAAATACCTCATATGATGTTACAGGATTAGACGCTTCTACAACTTATACCTTTACAGTGAAGGCAGAAGATGCTGCAGGTAATGTTTCCGATGCAAGCAACGAATTAGATGTGACTACAAATGAGGAGGCAACTTCGATTGAGAGTATTTCTTATAAAAATGGAACTATTAAGATTTATCCTAATCCTGTAAAAGACAGGTTATACATTCAGACTGAAGATATTGAGGATGAAATGAAACGGGTAATAATTTACAATTCAGTTGGTACTAAAGTTAAAACTTTGGGAATAAATAGAATAAATTCAGAATCAACGGAGGTGAAAGTATCTTCATTAAAACCTGGTATATATTTTATTAATATACAATTTGAAAAGCAAACAATTGAAAGTAAAATAATTATTAATTAGACTTTAATTAATTGATAAATAAATAATAGTTTATCAAGCAAATTGAGTAGGCCGCTGGCTTCGAATTTTCGAAGCCAGTGCCCCTCACACTCTTATATAAGCATTGTCTGGTAGTGAGCTAAATATCCAAGCCTGATTATCCAAAATGAATCGGAGGATTCAGTGGACCAGGCTGGTCTAGTAAAAACACATACATAGTTTTTATTTTTCTTGCCAGGCTGAAATAAAACATGGTGTTTGCCACTTGTTAGTTTATTGAAAATCTTATTTGCAACATCATGGCCGAGATCCTGCTTTTTCGGTACGATCTGTTTATCTCCCAAAAATTCAACACCCACCTGACAACCAACCTCAACAGCAGCGAAATTGAACAGATCTATGGTGCAAGGGTAAGAAGTCGGATGCGGGAAATGTTTAATACATAAACAAACAACAGGTACACCACAAGCGATTCACCTTTTACCCGGGAATACGATCAATGGAAACTGAAATATGCTAGCTTTGATGATTGATGTTGTAAGGTGAGTTTGATAAGAAAAGCCCGCTGAAGCAGACTTCCAGATTACCTACCCCACCTCGCTCTCATACAAATAACCCTGGAATCCGATGAAGGTATCTCTGATGGATTTAATGTTTCCCAGTTCTTTTTTGGCGTCGGCGAGGGAATGGTATTTCAGTTCCAGCAGATCAGGGAGCTTGGTATCGTCCAGCTCGGATACGCCTTCGCGAACGTATTGCTCGAGGACAAAATTCAGAAAGGATTGTTGTTTGGAATCGTATGCGTTCAGATGAATTCTGGCCTTTTCTGCTCTTTCCAGTCTGGGTAGCAAATCTTTGGAATAGGCAACATAGGCCAGCACATCATACAGGTCACTGTCTTCACCATGCACGATATTCCTCAGGTCTTCCAGCTGTGTTTGTGTATAACCTCTTTCGTTGAGCTCTTCCAGTAGTTGTTTTCGTGTTCCCGGTATGCTCCATATCCTGCGTAGTTCGTCTTCATCTTTGAAAAAGTTCGGGATATCCCCAAACAGGCGTTCAATAAATTCTTTGGCAGAAATGGGTTGACCATCCGGACTCCAGAAAGTGGTTTTCACCATAGAATCCAGTTCGCGTACTTTATTATCCGACAATCTTACCTTAACCATTTTTTTAGGTGGTTCGTCGCAAATACAAGGATCATGACCACATTGCGGACACGGATCCGATGGTTCTTTCTCGCAAACGCAGGGACGCTGGCCACAAACCGGGCAAGGTTCCATATCTGTGCCTTCCCGTGGTTCCGGCTTGATGGGTTCTCCGTCCCATTCCTGGTCCTGGAAGTGGTGGTGGGCTTTTACAAAGTCGTAGATGGTGAAATAATCTTTGCCATCGTATAATCGTGTTCCCCTGCCAATGATCTGTTTAAATTCCACCATGGAATTGACCGGACGCAGCAATACAATGTTGCGTACCTCCGGGGCATCCACTCCTGTGCTGAGCTTTTGTGAGGTGGTGAGAACGGTTGGAATACTTTTTTCATTGTCCTGGAAATCGCGCAGGTGTTGTTCACCAATGGAACCATCATCCGCCGTAACGCGGTGGCAATAGTTGGAATTGCTGCTGTTGGCATACTGGTTGATCAGGTCGCGTATGGCAGCGGCATGAATCTGTGTAGCGCAGAAAACCAGCGTTTTCAGGTTCTGGTTCATCATATCCATAAACAGCTTCACGCGGTATTCCTCCCGCTCTTTAATTTCTATTACCCGGTTGAATTCGGTTTCTGTATATTCTTTTTCGTAATCGACGGTTCCTTCTTCCACCAAATCGTCCGGGGTATATTGATAGGAATCGATTGTGGTGCTGATTTCTTTCACTTTGAAAGGTGTCAGGAAACCGTCGTTGATTCCTTCTTTGAGGGAATATTTAAACACGGGCTCACCAAAATAGGCATAGGTGTCTCGGTTGATGTCGCGCTTGGGAGTGGCGGTTAAACCCAGTTGCACGGCCGGACTGAAATATTCCATGATGGCGCGCCACGTGCTCTCATCATTGGCTCCACCCCGGTGACACTCGTCGATAATGATGAAATCGAAAAAATCTTCCGGGTATTCGCCAAAATAAGGCTCTCCCTCAGGTCCGCTCATGAAAGTCTGGAAGATGGTAAAAAAGATGCTGCCATTGGTGGGGACTTTTCCTTTCTTGCGTATATCATCGGGAGCAATGCGTACCAGGGCTTCCTCTTCAAAAGCGCTGAATGCATTAAAAGCCTGGTCGGCCAGGATATTTCTGTCTGCCAGGAAGAGGATACGCGGACTGCGCTGCCCGTCTTGTTGCAGGTTCCATCTGGCATGAAACAGCTTCCAGGCAATCTGAAAGGCAATGGCTGTTTTGCCCGTTCCGGTGGCCAGGGTGAGCAGGATACGGTCTTTGCCTTTTGCAATGGCTTCCAGCACTTTGGTGATGGCATTTTCCTGGTAGTAGCGGAGTTTCCATGTACCGCTCTTGTCTTCAAAAGGAATGGAAAGTAATCGCTCCCGCCAGTCTTCCACCTTCTGCTGTTCTTTTGTCACCGGAGGAGGGAAGGTCATCTGCCATAGTTCGTCGGGTGTGGGGAATTTTTCCACGTCGCCCTCGAAACCGTCGCCCATGTCGATGCCATAAATCTTTTTCCCGTTGGTGGAATAGGTAAAACGTACATGCAGCCTTTCTGCATAATCTTTGGCCTGTCCGACACCCTGCGTGTAGTATTTATCGCGTGCCTTGGCTTCGATCACAGCCAGGTTTCGGTTTTTATACTGAAGCACATAATCCGCTTTCAGGGGCGTTGACCGCATACCCTGACCAATCAGCCGTCCTTTGGTAATGGGGAACTGCTTCCGTACCCGGCTGCCGTCCACCACACCCCAGCCAGCTTCTCGTAAAGCGGGATCAATCAGTTCGTATTCGGTTTGTGCTTCGTTCATCATATAGTTGTCTGGACCCTGATTTATTTGATTGGCTTGATTGCCTTGATTGCTATGCTAATATAATGATTTCTTTTGGGAATATGGTATTATCAGTAATAAAAGCCGGCTCAAAGCCGGCTAAAAACATTGTTGTGTGGGGAATCGCTGTCACCCCGATGAATCGGGGTGCTAATCTCATACAGATAGCAACATGCGCATTTAAAACTCATGAGTATAGCACCATGCTTCAGCTGTCACCCCGATAAATCAAGGTGCTATTCTCATTGCAGGAATCCTCTCTGATGAATCTGGGTAATAAACGTATTGTAGTAGTTTCACCCGAATAAATTTGGGTGCTGGCCTCATACAGATAGCAACATACGCAGTTGAAGCTCATGAGTATAGCACCATGCTTCAGCATGGTGTGAATAGGGCAATACCACTTCAACAGTCCAGCCTGCTTTTAGCAGGCTTCCCGACTGGCAAAACAAACTGCATTTTATAAGAAAAGCCGGCTCAAAGCCGGCTGAATATAGTGTTGTATGGGGAATCACTGTCACCCCGATAAATCGGGGTGCTATTCTCATGGTGAAAATCCATTTCCCGGATGCCGGTTTAGTTCCATAACCCAACCAATAATTTTGTGGGTGAGTTCTTTTTGAAATACGCGTTGATAGTGCTATGCCTCATTACCTTCGTTCTAATCCTTTAAATCTTCATCCAAAAAATCAGGGGCATCAAGTACATCCTGCAAATCACGGTTAAAGACAGTGAGTTCCCCGCTGAAGGCTTTTTCTAAGATGGATTTTTTGAGTTCTTCGAGTTGTGATAATTTAATTAATAACAAATTCCTATATTCTTCTAAAGTATTTTCTAGTTTATTAAGTTGTTCAACAATAATCTTTTGATACTTAATTTCTGGTGTAGGAATTGAGTATCTTTTTATCATAGGCACCGTTAACTGTGGAATTGCTGAACCACTCCTAAGAATATCTAGATTTTGAATTGAATATTTAAAAAATTCTAGATTTATTAAATCTGTATCTGGAGTTAGCACAATAAGTCTTACAATTGGATAAAAGGGTTCTGTTCGTATTTCAGTATGACCTGTACCACTGCCACGAGCTGAAATGGTTATCGATGGTTGTGTAACTCTAGCTTCAGCAGCAAAACCATATAACCCTTTATTCTTTATTGCATTCCCAAATATAGGAATTGTATATTCAGATGTTCTTTCTTTCGTATATTGAGTTTTCGGTGCATCTCCTCCTGCGAATATCTCTTTACATAATGAAGTTAAAGGCCTATGTCCTTTTTCAATTTTTAAATTATTAAAAATATTTTCCTTTTTACTCTGAAACAGCTCGCGGGCGTTTTCGATGTTTTTTTCGATGTTGGCTTTGGCCTGGTCGATGGCTGCAAAGGCTTTGTCTAACAGGGCAACGATTTGCTTTTGCTCGGAAAGTGGGGGGATGGGGATTTGAATTAAGCCAAGATTTTTTCTACTAATTCTTTGTCTAGTAGTACCTGTAGTTCTGTTTTCTATATCAAAAAAATACTCATTTGAACATTGATAATACTTTAGAAATTCAGAAAGAAGAAAATTCTTTGGTCTTATTATAGTACAATCAACACTTGTTATCATTTTAGAATTCAAGTCTGGAATTATACATGATCTTCCAACCGGATGTGGTAATCTCGAAACCAATAAGTCATTGGCTTTTACTTCTGTACATTTCAATTTATTATAAGTATATTCTGAGATAAATCGTGCTTTATCTTTATTGTTCTTAAAAAGACCTAAACCAATATTACCTGTTTGAATTAATCTAATTCCATCATTTGATTGATTTTTACTTTCAATCCAATCCCCATCAGCAAATACTTTGCAACAATCTTTAAGCTTTTTTATTTTCCAATCCTTCCTCATATCAACTCCTTTAGTGATTTCAAAATGGTGTTGGTTTCTTTGTCCAGCTCTTCCATCTCGTCCAGTATCTCTCTGGGACTGCGCAGTGGGTCTTCTTCCGGGGTGTTGGGGTTTTTCACGGAGAGGTCGCAGGTTTCCTCATCCAGGTCGGCTATCTTAAAGTTCCAGCTATGTTCGGTTTCCGGCTTTTGGGGCTGGAGCTTGATGAACTCCTTCATATCGTCATCGTTCAGCGGATTGGTTTTGCCCAGTGTTCTGCTGGGGTTCAGCTTGTAGTACCAGATGTTTTTGGTGGGTTCGCCCTTCTGAAAAAACAGTACCACGGTTTTTACTCCGGCCCCGAGGAACGTGTTTTGCGGCATATCCAGGATGGTATGCACGTTGCACGTTTCCAGCAGGTATTTGCGGAGACTGATAGAGGCATTGTCCGCATTGCTCAGAAAAGTGTTTTTTATAACCACGGCTACCCGGCCGCCTGCTTTCAGGCTCTTTATAAAATGCTGCAGGAACAGGAAGGCGGTCTCCCCGGTTTTTATATCAAAATTCTGCTTCACCTCTTTGCGCTCCTTGCCTCCGAAGGGTGGATTGGCCAGTATCACATGATAGCGGTCTTTTTCCTGTATCTGCCGCACGTCTTCTCCCAGCGTATTGGTATGGATCAGGTTGGGCGCTTCAATGCCGTGCAGGATCATGTTCATGATGCCAATGACATAGGCCAGGTTCTTTTTCTCTTTTCCGGTAAAGGTCTTTTCCTGGAGTTTTTTCAGGTTGGAGGTGGTTTTCTCCATGCGGCCATATATGTAATCAAACGCCTCACACAGGAAACCACAGGACCCCGCTGCGCCGTCGTACACGGTCTCGCCAATCTGCGGGTCGGTTACATGCACCATCGCCCGAATGAGCGGACGGGGTGTATAATATTGCCCGCCATTCCGTCCGGCATTGCCCATGTTTTTAATCTTGGTCTCGTAGAGGTGGCTCAACTCATGCTTTTCCTTCTGCGTCTGAAACTCCAGCTCATCCACCAGGTTGATAACCTCCCGGAGGTTGTACCCGCTCTGTATCTTGTTTTTCAGTTCGCCGAAAATCTCACCAATCTTGTATTCGATGGATTGCGGATTGTCAACCGACTTCTGCTTGAACTTTTCGAGGTAGGGAAAAAGCTTGTAATCGACAAACTGCACCAGGTCAGGACCCGTTAACGCCTTGTTGTGGTCCAGCGTGCCATCTTTCTTTTTGGGCGCTGCCCATTTCTCCCAGCGAAACTCCCCGTCGATGATGTATTCGTAAGGTTCTCCTCTCAGCTCCGCTTCCTCGGCTTTTTCTTTTTCCAGTTCATCCAGGTACCGCAAAAACAACACCCAGGAAGTCTGCCCGATATAATCCAGCTCACTATCCGCCCCGGCATCCTTCCAAAGCACATCGTCAATATTCTTAAAAGTCTGTTCAAACATGCGTTATAAAATAAATTTGTAAAACATTCGTCCTACAAATTTAAAAGAAATAAGGGGAGTTGGTGTGGAAAAGGTGGGGGAAATAATTATAATAACATAATATCAAATAACAATAACCCTTTGTAGATAAATTCAATTATTTTCAATCATTAATGATGGCCAGAATGAAGGATTTATATAATATGTAATTTTTCCTTTGTGTTTTTCCATAAATCCTTTTAATAATTTCATATTGTAATTAATAGAATATATATATTTTACTTCCTCATTATCTTTTTTAACGCCTAAAAATCCATACCATAGTAATAATTCGACTATTTTTTCAATATTTTCTTCATCATTATCACTTGAGAGTATTATTTCATGTAATTCATTTTCATTCAAACTACTTTTAGCTGAAATAAATTTATATAAGACGTCCCCTGCTTCTGGAAAAATATCTCTTATTTCATAATCAATATCAGTAAGTAAATCTGTAGAATATGCTTTCAATCCTTTTTCAATATCACCAGATTCAATTTTTTTATGATTCAAATTTACTGCAAAACTTTTGCATTGATTTATCAGGTTTATAAGAAATCTCGGTCTCATCAATGAACGCTCAATTAGATACTGAGAGGTTTCTTCACCTTTGTAATGACTTACAATAATTGATCTCCATATTTCTTCAAAACTCTCAGCTTCTACATCTAAACTTGTAACTATTCTAAGCTTTATTATTTCTCTTAATAAATCTGGATCTGTCCAATCAAGCAATTCTTTAGCTTCTTTTTGTCTATCAGAAGTTTCATCGACCAACAATTCGTAAACATCATTTCTTAGAAAAATAATCGGAAACACTTGAATATCATGTTTGCTAAATTGTCTTTGAATTTTTCTTGCAGCGTCTATAAGGGTTCTTATTATAATTAAATCTTCATGCTCTAATCCTGAGGAGGGCCAACCTTTATCTATATTATCAAATAGTAACCAAACTCTGTTTTTTAATTTTAAATATTGTACTAGATTTTCCCGTAATTTATAAATATCTGTTTTATAAAGTAAGTCTGTAATTTCAGGTACAGAAAGACTTACTTGTTTATCAGTGCCATATTTTTTATTAAATGATATAGTTAAACCTTCCATTAAATTAGACATTCGCTCAGAAAAATCACCTTCTGTTAAATAATCTTCGGCTTTATAAGCCTTTTCTAAATTTCTATATGGCTCAAAAAGTTCTGTAGTAAATAAATGCCTTTTTTTATCGGTTATAAGAATTTTATGGCATATTTCCAACAATAAAATATATTCCCAAAAAGCCATTATGGTATGTTGGAAAGTGCCTTCTTTCAAATAGCTTAATATTAGCTCTTTGAATTTAATCAACTTATACCCCTCAGGTTTTAAATCAAGAACAACATTACTTCCTTTACTTCGTTCTTTATCCCTAATTTGTAAAAATATGGCAGTTTTCCCAGATCCTTTACGACCAATAACTAATTGGGTTTCTCCTCTTATTGCCTTATTATAGGAATCTGTTCTTAAATAATAAGCTTGTAAATTTCGCATTTCATTTTCTGCAGAAGATGCTCCTAAATCTAAGCTTTGTAGTGCTGTAGTTTCTCGATCTTGAATTATCTCTTTTCCTGTTTGAAATGCTTCAGCTATATTAGCTGCAAATTCGGCGATATATTTATTTACGTCATCAGGCACATAATATACATTCACAAAATCCCTGTAGTCAAGAGGCACTGGACTGTCTCCATGTTGCAACAAACAAATTTCTTTATCCATACCAAAGCTTAACCCAGTAATAAATGCTGCTCTCAAATTATGTATTTCACTTTCCTTATTTTCTTCTGATAATAATGAGACAACTACTCCAAAAGATTGCGCTACTTGATTAATAGCATCATAAGCTGAAAGCCTAGGTGTTTCAGTTGGATCAAAACTTCTATAAATGTATCTAGCTTTCTTTATTCGGGCCGTAATACGTATTGCATCATCTGTTTTGTACTTTTGTTCTAATAAATAAACTGGAGCTCGAGTATTAATATTTAAATTATCTCCTTTTAAAGGTTTTGCTTTAATATCACTTAATATTCTATATAAGTCATCAGAATTTGTATATTCTTCATAACCAATTGTATCAAATATACCAACGTCTCTTATCTTAGGTTCAGTTTCATTTATTGCATTGTTTCGAAGTAATAATATGGGTTTTCCTAAACCTATAGCATAACCTATTTCATAAGTTACATTAAAGTTAAGTTTAGTAATATCAGCCACAATAACATCAAAATCCTCGATCGCCTGATGAATGCTTTTTCTAATAAAAGCACCACAAATATCTAATGCTTTCCATGATTTTATCCACTTTGTTTTTTCATTTATTTTTTTTATTGCGCTTTCAATTGTTTCACCAATTTGATTTGGCTCTGATGGATAGGCGAAAAAAGTCATATCATTAAACCTTAATAAGTTAAACTCTTATATCAAAGTTACTAAAAATTTCAGTCAGACATTCAGTCAATTGGAAATTATTTGATTAAAGAAGAATCGGAAATAGATCAAAAATGTTCGAATAAAAAAATAGGAATAAAGTTTTAATCTACGATAAAAAAATGGAGCCTCCTTCTAAAACTATTATTTAATAACACTTACAGAAAGGGTGTCAAATTTGTCCTTTCAAAAATTATAAACTCACCTTACATTTAAAGCGGCTCGCTGCTGCGGATTGAAATATCAATTTTAATCCACAGTTCTATGAAAAAGAAAAAATCAAAAAGCCAAAAAGACGAAATTATTTCAATTAGTTGGAGTGGTTTTGAGATTAGATGTAAAAATCCAGGTATTATGAGCGTTATTATACTTCTTATTGTTTTAACCTTTATATACCTTTTTGGCAGCTAATCTTTTTATCATAGTTATTTCACTTATAGAAATTGACAAATATTCTATCATTATTGCTGTCAGTTTTGCAATCTAAATAACTGTCATAATGTCAAGGGTTGTAATGTGTCATAAATCAGCGTGTTAGTTGTTAAAAAACAATTAACATTCTGAATAAGCATGTGATCGCAGTCTTCATCAGTCATTTGAAAATTTTGTCTTATACAAAAATTTATATTTTGAAATTATTGTTGATAATTATAATTGACATTTAAATATTTAGGACTGGTATTTGAAAACAAAAAACCAGACCAAATAAAGGTATTGAGGTCTGGTTTTATAAAGTAGTTAATATTCTAGTTCGCGCTTCAAATATATAACTTCCTTTTTAAAACCCAAAAAGTAAAATACCTGCTGGGAGTAAGCTACTTCAATGTTGAATAAAAAACATATAGCATATGGCAAGTACAGGAGATAAACCAGGTAAGGGTGTATATACTTGTAAGCGATGCGGTCAAAAGGTGGTATTGGATGATGATACCGATACGCTTCCTCCTTGTCCAAATTGCGAACATACGGAATATTACCCTTAAAGGTAAATTGATGTAAAACTTAAAATGAAATGAGATGTCAAAAAGAGACATGCACAAGTATGAATTGAAAGATGGTAAAAAGGTTGTTTACGTTGGGATTACAGATAATCCAGATGGTCGAACAAGACAACATGAGAAGGACAAAAACTTTTCACACATGAATGTTATAGGAAGAAAAACCACAGAAGAAGCTGCCCGTAAATGGGAACAGAATAGGTTAAAGACTTATCGTAAAAATCATGGAGGAAAAGGTCCTAAGTACAATAAGTCAGATGATGGATAGAAGAGTAGGGTGCTTCGGCACCCTGTTCTTTATAAATAATCGTTTAATAATCAAAATGATATGATATTATGGCATCCGCAATAGCAATAAAAAAGCAATTAACCAAAGAGTCAATAATTCAAATGATGTCAATTTCTCAATTTGGACAATAGGTATTACAGCGGAGCCAGAAAACCGAAAAAATGCTCATGGCAATCCAAAACATTGGGAAATGTGGGAAGCAGATAGTGAAAGTGTTGCAAGAGAAGTTGAAAATTATTTTTTAAATGAGTTTCCTGAGAAAGAATCCGAAAGGATGAAAGGTGGTGGAGGCGGAGATATTGATGGACGAAAAAGTGTTTTTGTTTATATCTTTTGATTGATAACATTTCAATACTATAAATCGGCAGCAAATCCATTTTGCTGCCGATTTATAGTTTTTTCACTAAAGCAAGTAAAACCCGATACTGTGAGGGTTTGAAAGATTTTTGTGCTTTGCTGTATCATCTGGTTCTGGTTATTTACACCCATTTTTACCACAAGTAATTCTTTCACTTGTATCAACCCAGTGACTTAGGTTTTCTTTGGTGTCAACACCACAACCTGTTTTGCCACCTTTTTGTCCTTTATGGACTTCTCCTGTTGGTTTGTGTTTTACTGGCATAATACTTTAGTTTTAGTTATTTCAAATAAACAGGAAGACTCTATCAAATTTAACAAAAAACCTCTTGTTATTCAGTATGTTAAAGAATAACATTTGAAAAATTTTTCTCTTTTACCGCCCAGGATACTATGCGCTGCTGCCGCAGCGTGTCGACCCGGAAAGTCGACGTCCTTTCCCAGCTCGTATGACCTATACAGGTTACCTGTAGTTTTTTTTAAAATTGTAAGGCTTGATGATGAATTGATGCGTTATATTAACATGTATAATAAACATGAAAGTAAGCCTTTTCGGGAGGGGCATATATCTATCACAAGCTAAATTAAACTAATTTCAGTGGTTATAACACTAAATTAGATATCCTTTTCAAATAGCCATATTTTTTCTTTTAATTCATTACCTTCTGAATGTTTAATAATTTTTTATATCTGAGCTCTCCATAAATTCATTTTTTCTCAAATATACAAATCCTAATTTTCATATTTACCTTAATAATGCATGGCAACGGAAAGCTATATGCAAAGTGCGGGATTTACAGAGGCGCATTCTCATCCCCCGTTACAAATTTTCCTAAAGCCACGAAACGTAAATTTCATGAAGGATTCCCGCATTTGTCGAGTAGGTCGGGCGGATTACTCCGCCCTTCCCCTCTAAGAACTGTGCATAAGACTTTCACCTCACACAGCTCAAGCACTCCTAAGGCAATCCATGGTTATTAGATCACCCGGCACATACCTTTGCAATACTCTTCTGTGATGATTCAAGGTTCTTTCAAACCTTTCAGGTGCACATCCCGACAAAGAACCTTGTTCATTTTGCACAAAAAGCAAAATGATACAAGTTCTAAGTCGGGATTCATTTGCTTTCCTGAATTCAAAATCTTATCACACTTTTCTTGCAGTTGAGCGCCAGATAGAAGTCAGCTAAGCTTTCGCTTAGGTCAAATTTTGAAACCTTATCTGTTTCATTACAAAACAGCATTCGCTTTTTCTATCCTCCTTTACCTGCTGTGTATTGTGTAATCCCTTACGAGAAAACCTACCATGTCAAAGACATGGAATACAGCAGGCTTACCGATTTCCGATAACCACACAGAATGGGTTAGGTACCATCTAGAACCCGGAGGCGTTTAGCTGCGTATGATGATATACATTCATCATATCTCTGCCACACTCCGGCAGCTGCCGGATACCATACCATTCTTTCCTTGCTCCTCACTTCCTGGTACTGGAAGATATGGCTACGTTGTTATCCGGGCTTCACACAACCCCGTTGCCGGGGATGCATGCCGGAGTAGGAAACCATCGGCAGCACGATGGACTAAATCATTCAATGAACGTTTAGTAGTGTGATTATCGGCCTCTCGTCGCACTGTATATAGCCTGTTGGGCTGCGTACATTATTTACTAATCATTATACAATTGAATTATAAATCCATGCTCCTAAAATACTCATCAAAACTCCAGCAATAAAGGATAAAATCAATGAAAGTAAAGGTCTTTTCTTTACATAATCCATAAGATTAATAAAAGTACTCTTTTTTATTCTTTTTATTTCTTTATTTGCTAATTCGATAATTTGGTTAGGAACCTTGTATTGTGCTTGTCCTTTTAGTCTTAATTGACAATCGCTGCAAATATTAGGTTTATTTAACGAATAAATTAATTCAGCTTTATTTCCATTAAAATCAAAAATGCAACCTCTTGTATCATCATGTGTAAAGTCTGTATCCTCACTCATGGTCGGAATTCTATTACCATACATTAAATAAACTAAACAATATCTATAGATATTACGCATTATATAATTTTCAAACGTAATATTTTCTGTTAAAAGAATATCTGATATATCTGAAAGTGTTAAAACAATTCTATTGTCGCTAAATCGTCTCGCATAGTAATTATTCTCAAGAGGTACATTTGTTATTGTTATATGAAAATCAAAATCAGAATTTTTTGAAAGCTCTTTCTCAAGGGTTTTATCAGAATAACCCCAAAAATCTGTATCGGAATCCAGTTGGAATGTGTATGAATCAATTCTATTATCGATTATGAAAATTTCAGAATTCCAACTTGTCAATTTTCTATCATTAATAGAAAAAGGTATGTATCCTAATTTAGCAAGTTTAATTTTTAATTTGTTCATTTTTAATATATCTTTTCGTTATGTATGTTAAGGACGGGTCAGTATGCAGCCCCAACGGATAGCTATATGCAAAGTGCGGGATTAACGGAGACGCGTTCTAGTCACCCGATATAAAACCTGGCTAAACTCACCAAACTTAGATACCAAGCCGAATACCCGCATTTTGTATATAGCATGTTAGGTGCTTTTATGATTTTAGTACGTGTATCAAATGGTCTTTAATATCATAAAGATTGATTCCAAAATTTTCAGCATCTTCTGGTCGAATTGTAATTACCAATTTATCAGTGAATTTATTTTCTATTGATGCTTTTACAAAGGACTCTGCTATAGTTGCAATCATCTTTTTTCTTGACACTCTTAATCGACCTCTGCCTGTTCCAATTACAGGTACAGCAAGTTCTTGTAGCTCACCATTTTCTCTAACATAATTCCACAAACCATCTAAAGCTGCTTTAATATCAGTTATTGTTGATGAAGCATTACCACCTTCTCCAAGTTTTGCCATAGCTGTAAAGTAAAATGTTTTACCATGAGTATGAATTGGAATTGTTGTTCCCATTGGGTAAGGAGATGTTAAATCAGTTGCCTTAAGTTTTTCATTAATCTTAGTTATAAGTTCTGTCTGATTCCCAGTAAAATACTTAGCTGTAAACTGCCCTTGAAGACTATCAATTGCAATTTTCCCTCCAGCAACGTCTGCCTCAAATAAAGTATTAGTGCTAATCATTGTTGCTCCACTCATATCAAACAAGTTCGCAATCCGTACATCAATGCCAAAATCATATTCAGAAAAAGTAATAGAAATCGATTTAATCGGTCTTCTAAGAAGAATGGATATTACAATTGAAAGAAGTATGAAAATGAAAAATGCATATTCTCCATATTGGTCTCTTGTATAGACCTTAAAAAAATCTAAGGTTTCTACAATTAACCAAAACAATCCAAATATGGCAAGTATTGATTTAAAACCGTCAAGGGAAAAAATATACCGCCAATAAGCTTGGCTTTTTATTGAATTTAAAAAATATTTCATATTAAATGATTAGCATGGATAAAAATAGTCCTTAGGTTCCGTTTTTGTAGAAAATTTTAAATCAGGGTCGTTGAGTGCTTTTTTAATTAATTCTTTCTGATAAGGAATGTGCATAACTGGAACTTTATTTTTGGAATCTCTAAATATTGGAACTTTATCCCACATATCAATGATTTTCTTTTTGATTGTTTTTGACTCACAATTTATGATATCACTTTTTTCTTTGAAATCTGGATAAACAACAATTACAGGAATTTTATTTACATTTATTGCGTGATTAATTTCTTCTCGCACAGCCCTTGAGCTTTTTGTATCCTTGCTAAGGAAGAAAATCATGTTTTTTGATTTGTTAATTCTGTCTCTCAATCTTGGCTTTAAGGTTGTTTCCCAATCACTATTGTCACGAACATTGTAGTTCTTATTATGTGAATCAATGAAAGGGAAAGTAGAGTCTTTGCCCTTCCAAGCTCTAAGCATATTGTAATAAACAAAATCTTTTACAGAGTTAGCAGCTAGATTTGAATCTGTTCCAAATTGCGTTACGAAAAACGCACAGTAATTACCAGTTTTGTTTGCCATATCTTTTATTTTTTATTTAACTAATAATGAATTTTAAGTCCTTTAAAATAATTATACTCCATATTTTCTCTTGAAATTAGTACATTTTAAAAAATTATTATAAACTACACAAAATCTTGCTCAGCGACTCGAATAATTGCACCTAACATAATCATAAAACCAATTGCATTAATACTCCATTATCGGGTTGTAAACAACAATTGTTTTTATTTCTGTTATATTTTTTATTTCCTGTGCCATATTTACTAATACTAAAATAAGCATTAATTTTTAAAAAGCAGCAAAAAACATTCATTAAATGTCATGATATCAATCTGTTCAGGGTGTCCATTGACGGGTTACAGGGTGTCTGTCGACAGGTTACAGAGTGTCTACTGACAGGTTACAGGTTATCCAACGACAGGTTACAGGGTGTCTACTGACGGGTTTTAGGGTGTCCATCGACAGGTTACAGGGTATCCAACGGCAGGTTGCAGGGTGTCTACCGACGGGTTTTAGGGTGTCCATTGACAGGTTACAGGGTGTCTGTCGATAGGTTTTAGGGTGTCTATTGACAGGTTTTAGGGTGTCTAGCGACGGGTTGGAAGGGTTCCATTAGGGTAAAAACGTGTTTTATAAAAAAATCCCTCCCTGTAAGAGGGAAGGATTTTTGTTCATGTATTATTAATTTCGGATTATTCCCCGACTTCTTCCTCGACTTCTTCTGGTACGCTGGAGGGTCGACCGGGAAACTGACTTTTCAGATCTTCGTAAATGGTTGTTGTACCTGGTACATCCTGCCGGGAAATCATTTTAATATTACGGTAATACGAAATTGCTGTATTGTAAATATCATGACTCAGTAACTTGGAAGTATCGTCCAGGCTTTCCTGTATGGAAGCAATACTGTTCAGGATGGGCTTCATTTTGTTCCTGGCATCCTGGTCTTTAACAAATTCTTCCTTGTCAATGTAAAAGGGGATCAACTCAGGTCTCTGTTTCATGTGACCATCAACTTTAACGATCCAGTTTTCAGTACGGTTATTGATGCGGCCATACTGCTGACGCTCTTCCGGGCTAAGGTTAATCACTTTTCCTTTAATGAGTTCCTGAATTCCTGCTAAATGCTGGTTGATCTGATCCACTTCTTCCTGGGTAAATCCCACGGAAATAAGATTTTTTAGTGACATAAATTAAAAATTTTGAATGGTTTAAAAATGAATTATTGTATGGGATGTGAAACTAATACCTTCTGTTCAAAAAACAAAGCATAGTAATGGATAGTATGCCTGTTAAAAAAGGATTTCTGGCTATAAGTTACACTAACCGTTAAATAGATATGTTTAAGTTTAAGAACATTGGTTTTTAACGAGAAATTTTGTAGTAGGAGGGGAATAGTTGAATGATTCGTTTCTAACGGTTGATGGTATGTGAATTTCGAGATAAATTGAGACGTGTTCTCATTTCCTCGTTACTAAACTCGGCTGAAACCGACCACCTTAGAAACGGGAAGACCGCCCGCAGAGCGTATTATTTGCTGGGTGTCAACCACTATTTTAAAAAAGTTCTAATCCTAAATTTTTAAATAAAGCGGGAGTCTTCATCTTATTTTTTACTGGAATATGTTGATCTATATATGATGAAAAAGATTCAACAGATTCAGTAAGAGCCTCATTTGCAGTTGCAGATAAAATGTTAGGTGGCTTAAATCTTGTCCTTTGTATATAATCATCCAATAAATGTTCTAATATTACAGTACGATTCTTTATTACTTCATGATAGAGTATAAAAAAATCTATATCAATTATAATTAGTGGTTTAACCTTATCAATATTAATATTTTCTTTTCTTAATGATTCCAACTCGTTACTAAACCATTTATTGATAAAAAAATTTAAACCAGGAGAGTTATAAATGCTATGATGTGTTATTAAAATAGGGTATATCCTAATAGTATCCTTTTTCACTTTATCAAAAGTATATTGATCGGTCAATATCTTTCTTATATTATTAACTATTTGATTTATACCAATATAATATGTAGTTCCATTACGTGTATAATAATAGAATTTTTCTTGTAAAGAACTTTTAATAACATTAAAATCATTTGATTGCTTATTTTCAGCATTTATCAATACATCCTTAGATTCAAATAAAAATAATTTATTCTTATTCCTCACATAATAATCAGGTTCGCCAGAAATACCTCTAGCTCTTAAATTTTTTCCTGAATATCTTATATCCTTTTTTGGAAAAGATCTATCTATGATTTCGTATAATAGATATTCTTCTGAAAATTTTGAACAATAAAAACCTCTAAAATTATCCTCTACATGTAATTCGTTTTTTTCTCTTAATTCATTATTTATTTTATTTAGAAGGAAATACAGTCCTTCATAAATTTTTTCACAGGTAAATAAAGGTGATATAATTTGATACTTATATTCCCCATTTTTATAAAATGGTTTACTCCTTAATCCTATGAAATCAAGTTCTTCAATTGATATTTCATTATTTATGGATATTTTATCTAAGAACCTGATATTTTCATTAGCGCTTTCATTTTGTTCTACATTAATTTCAAGAGATCCATTACGATTTGGATTTAGTAAACCATGGACAATTGGTAAATATTTCTTTAAAAAGTCCTCCCATGAATTTGCATCAAATGAATTTATAAGTTCAGACAGAAGATTTTTGGTAGCATCATTGTGATTTTCTAAAAATTTAAATAGAAGTATACTTTTAATAAACTGTGTTATAATTTTTTCTTTTAAATTATAAAAAATCAAATCATAATAAATGATAGATGTGACAAGAATTTTTGCAGGGTGATTTTCTGAGTTATCTAAATGATCGGTTGTATTGCTGATTCTTTCATCTCTTTTATTAAAATCCTCATTTAAAGTTAAAATACATTTAAATAAGTTCTTCTCCAACTGGGCTTCCTCTAATGTTGTTGTATGGGGTAAATTATTAAAGGAATATTCAAACAAAGTAAGTATGTTATAATTATTTATTACTACAATATTTCTTTTTAAGTAGGGACTAAGTGCATCAATTTTTTTTAGAATATTATTTCTTAACTCTTCATTTGCTGATGAAAACCAATTATTAAGAAAAGAATTAATATCCTTGTTTTCAGGCATGTTCATATCTATACTCAAAAAATGACTGCAGAATTTTACAATTGTATCAGTTCCTATACCATCTAAATAACTGGTAAAATCACTAGGTTCACCATCAAAAATCTTTGAGTAATCTAATAAATATCCCATGTTAAACATAGTAACAATAAATTTTAACTACAATAGCCTTGCACATAGCGAATAGCTGTATGCGCCGTGCGGGGATTTTCGGAGACGCGTTTTCATCCCCCGATACAAACTTTGCTAAAGCCGACCACCTTAGAAGCTGGAAGGCTGCCCGCATGGCGTATTACAGCCTGTTATAGCCTGGCGGGTTTTCACCTAATCACTTTGTCAATATACTCAAATAAGCCTTGCCCTTCATTAACACCAATTGCCCATATCTTAGTCAAAGGTTTTTTCTTCATAAATTTGTCCATACTAATTATATCATGATACAATTTATTCCTTGTTTCTTTTGATAACACAAACCTTTGTTTCCTATCTGCTCCTCGATAACTTTGTTTCCAATCTGTATTTACCCAATCCTCTATTTTGTCATAAAAGATTAACCAAAGAATTACTAACAAATCATTATTTTCAAAATTTTCATTCTTAATTTTTTCTTTTACTGAATCATAGTCAAGATTATCCTTAAGAGAACTGAAACTAGGACTCATAATGATATTTTTGCTAAAACTATAAATAGATTCCCCCAATGACTCAAATAAAACAAATCCTACAAAATCAGTAAACAAAAAAGGCATATAACGCAAAATACTATTTAGTGCAAATTCATTATCATATTCAAACATTTTTCCGTCTAACTCTACTGTACTAAGTTTTTTATAGTCTTCAATTTCCAGTTTTTTATTTATATCATCTCCTAACCTATTAAAGCAAGCCTTTCTATTTTCTTTGGGTGTTGGTACTATATATTTAGCAAAATTAAATGAAAGGTAAGAAACTAGCATTAAATTAACATCTGGTGAATAATTATCTGAATTTTCTTGGGATTTTGCAGCTTTTGCACTATAATCAAAATGATATCCATGTTTTTTTACACGTCTATTAAAAATTAAATCATAATGTCTCTTTTCGAATAAATATTGTCTCTCTTCTGCTGCCGTAGATGAACATCCAAAGAATGATAGCCACGTTTGAGCTAATTCCAAATTATCAATCTTACGGATTTTATTTTTACTCTTGAAATCCCTAACAGTTTTGTTTAAAGAAGGTCGCCATCTCTTTGCATCTTTTTCAAAAGCATTCCATGCCCCTTCTTTTGCTTCATAAAACCAACCAAGTTGTTTGGCAAATAATTTTGAAAAACCAATTTGCTCTGAACTATTTGAAACAAGGTTCCTTGGTTTCATTGGATTTTGATTATTTGTTGCCCTTACTACATCAGTAATGTCATCTACAGCATTTTTTGTTAATATTCTAACAAGTACAGAAGTATTCTGCTCAAAGTCTTTCCGCTCATCTTCAGGCAATTCTTTATGAGCTGTTTGAAGTGCTACAACAGTTTGAAGGCCATTTACAATTCCAGGATAGTGAACTTTAAAATGTTTTCTATTTTCTGTTGGGGAAGAATAAGATTCACAGGTAATTGTAACACCATTATTTAGAAATCTAAAATCTTTACGACTTCTTGCATGACGTATTGATTCACGAATAGACTCATTTACTTTTGACCTTTTAATTTCTGCTCGTACATTTGGTTCAAACAACTGATATCCTAGAGAGTCATAAGCTTTTACAAGGTCATAGGCATAACAATAAAAAATCGCATTTTTATTATCTGTTATATATCCAGCATCTTTTGTTGGCTGAAGGTCTATTGATGTTTTCTTTTTACCTGTAATGTCCTTCCATTCTCTATTTTCTTCCTGCCATTGAATTTTTATAATTGAATCAATATCATAAAAAACTGTATCAAATTTAACTTCTACATTATCTATTAATATAGTTTTTTCATTTGTACCACGAAATCTGTCAAATTCAGATTTAGCATCGCTTGTTAAACCATCTCCTAAAACAATTAAATTCAAGGTTACTATTGTAGGAGATTCTATTTCTTTTTCCTTACTATTCCGAAGGAGATAGGCCCACCTATCTAGTAAATATTTTACTTCATTAGAAAGGTTGTCTCTATTTTTATATGAACACAGGAGATTCTTAGCTCTTGATAAATCATTAATCCCAGAATTATCAAATGACTCTGTATTTATCTGGTCAAATGGAGTATTTGAAAAATCATGAGTCTTAACTTGATATATATCTAATCCATTTTCGGTTAAATTCCATGCATCTATTCCAGAATCTTTACTGTCAAGGAAATTTAACTCAGAGATATCATATCCAAGCCATTCAAGAAGAATTCTAACAGCTGAATTAGGTAGAGTTAAGCTGTTTTCTTCAGCAAAATTAATTATATCATCTCTCAAAATGTCTAAAAAATTTTGCTTATGGGTCAAACTATTTTTTAATTCTTCCATATTATTTATTTTTTTGTTAGTTATGCTAGAATATTTTATGGCCCGCTTGGCTATAACATAAGAATAAAACCAATTCCCCCTTTTCGTCCAAAAACGACAATTGCTTTTATCTTTGTTTATAGTCCAACTGGTTTATCATTGTAACTCCCTGATTTAACGAAAATATTAAGCCATTTTTTATACCTGGTTATCTTCCTAATTTCCAAAGGTAATGAAAATTTATTCAGGTGGTTAGGATTGTTGACAAAAATTGATAACTGTTGCTGAGGGAGTTATCTAAAAGCTGGAGAAATTTTTCTCTTTTTCGCCCTGCCACGCTTTTGAACGCTGCTGCTGCAGCGTGTCGACCTGGAAAGTCGACGTCCTTTCCCCGCTCGCATGGTGCATACAGCCTGCCAGCAATTTTTTAAAATTTTTAAGGCTTGATGATGAATTGATGCGATATATTAAGATGTATAATAAACATAAAGGTAGCCTTTTCGGGAGGGGCATATATCGATCACAAGCTAAATTAAACTAATTTAAGTGGTTATAACACTAAATCAAGTATCCTTTTCAAAGAGACATATTTTTTCTTTTAATTCATTACCTTCCGAATGTTTAATTATTTTTTTATGCTGTAATTGACCAATGATAATACCAGGATGTATTTTAAATTTTTGGGCAAAGTATTTAACGTTTTCTGGTGAAAATCCATATTTAAGAATTTCTTTCCTCTGTTTATCCGGGAATAACCACCTTTCCGCAAATCTATTGGCTTCTTCTTCTTTTTTCTTATCTATTAGACTCTCCTCAACATCCTCCAAAAAAATCTCCTTTTTGCCATGCAGTAAAATATGTCCTGCTTCATGATAAAATGTAAACCAAAAATGGTCGTTGGTCTTATATCTACCTGAAAGCTGAATAACGGGTTTGTTGTGTTGCCATCGGGTAGCGCCGCTTATTGGCGCCTTGGAAAGATTTTTCGTATAAACGACAGCAACTCCACAAGAAGCACATATTTCCTGTAATCGTGTTGCAAAATCAGAGGGTTGATCAAAGCTTAATCGTTTTATATCCTGAAGGATATTGTTAAATTTTTGTTTATCATATTTTTGAAGGTTCAATTTTTCTGCTTGCTTGTCACCCATGCGCAACCATGCTGAAGTCGCTTCAGGACTTTTCGTATCTGCTAAAGATATTCTGAAGGATACTGCGACTTCTTTAGAAACGTAAATTTGGCTCCACTGTTCGGGTGTGGCTACACCAAAAAATTTTAAAAGCTCACTCACTAACTTCTTTTCATCTTTTATATTGGGGAGATAGCCGTATTTTTTCATTTCATTTACAGGAAATCCTTTTAGCCATTCAATACATTTTTCAAAAAATTCCTGTTGCTCAATCTCGAATAGCTTTTTTCTGTATTCGTTTTCCCGGTTTATCCAGAAACTTGCAGGTATTCCAAATACTGTTTCAAGTCGGTATGCGGTACCAGTTGTAATACGTTCCCGTCCTTTTATCAAATCATTAACTTTTTCTTTAGGCCGTCCAATACGTTCAGCCAACTCTGCCTGGGACATATTTATTTCATCCAGGGTTTCCTGAATCGTATCTCCTGGTGGTGACAGGAGTTCTTTTTTTATTTGAATTTCATCAGTCATTTTCTTTCTGTTTAAAATTAATGGGGATCTTCCACATACAGAATTTTGATCTTTTTTACCTGATCCCGGTCCAATCCCCCATCTTCTTTTTTGGGAATTGATTCATAGTCAGGTTTAAATATTATACGGTAATTCCCTGTAACATCAACTGAGAGTTCACCTTTTCTGTTACCTGTATATTCGTGACATCTTGTACCTGGTATTGTTCTCATTATAGCAAGTGTTTCCGCAGCTTTTAAATCCTCCATTCTCTGAGAAACCCTTTTTGCCATTTGACCAAAAGCCTTTTTTAATTCTTCTGGTTGTGTTAATTGTTTTTCAAGCTTTCTTGTTTTAAACGTAATTTCCATTGCAAAGTTAAAAAATATTAACGAAAATTGTTAATAAAAATATAATTTATGTATAAAAAAGAATGTTTTATTATCAAAATCCAACAGTAATCATAGAGTTGTTACTTGATATCAGCCAAAGATAAATGAAATGCTTATTGGAACAAAATTATCTGTTTTTTGAGGATTATTCAATTGATTTAGAGATTTCAAATTAAGTTAAGCCTCCTTTACTTTAACCCAAATTGAGCGATTTTCGCTCACCATTCCATTGAGTATTCTCCCATTCGCTTATGTAACCCTCGTTGTTACACTCGGGACATAGCCAGTGAATTTCAGAATTATTCTCAGTAATTTCACTTTGTATGACACCTTTGCAATTCTTTTCAAAACATCGGATATCGGTTGAATATAATTCATTATTACCATACCGGGTTGTTATATCAACAATTAAAGCGAGAAAATTACCCAATTCTCTTGCTTCTTTTGGAATATCCGTGGGAATATTACCATACTCATTCAAAAAATGTGACATTTTACTGATATACATAACTACAATTTTTTTCTTAATGGGTGCCGAATATACGTATTAAAACAATTCAAACCACCTTTTGTAACAGAGAACCTCTAAAATCGCCGGCAAGCACCCATCGCCGGCCTCCCGAACGTGGCCTGGTCGGCTCCGGATAGTTTTGCCGATTTTTTGTGCGTTCCGCTCCTTCATGTCACCACCCTGCTGTTTATCATAAGCTATGCTTCTCCGACGTTCCTGCATGATAAAGAATATAATTGGAAAACTCTAATTCTAAATGCTACTAATTGAGGGGAGTTTTCAGTACATCCAAACTGTACATACAGGTCTAATTTTAAAGAAAGTTTGTCTTCCTATTATTGGGGGCAAAAAATAAATTATCACACAACACTATACATTGAATTGAGATTATATTAAAG
>CAZPDP010000048.1:0-24335 GCA_964585385.1 uncultured Bacteroidales bacterium | reverse complement strand
AGGGAAAAAGCCCCAGGAGATGCTTAAGAATTTGGCAACCCTTGCGGGTGTCGACTCTGCAGGATATGTTGCTGTTCTTCCAATGTCCAGCTCTGTACCCGATACTTCTGGATACTGGATTATCCATGATTTTAAACAAGTGGGTGCTGAAAATGTCCATATCTTTAATATGCAATCCGAAGAGGAGATGACCGAATTACGACTGGACTCCGTCCGGAATGCCTCATTGATATATATGACAGGAGGCAATCAAAATACTTTCATGGAAATTGCAGGGAATACTCCCTTGATTCCTGCTATCCAGGAGGCCTATGCGAATGGCGCAACCGTGGCAGGAACAAGCGCCGGAGCAGCGCTTATGAGCAAACAAATGATTACCGGCGATGAATTCAAACATCCTGAATATAACGGAAAGTTCAGAACGATTGAAGCCAATAATATTGAATTAAAGCCTGGAGTAGCCCTGATTGAAGAGGCTATTATTGACCAGCATTTTATTCAGCGCATGCGTATGAACAGGTTAATTTCTGCAATACTCGAGAATCCGGACAAGGTGGGTATTGGGATAGATGAATCAACAGCTATCCTGGTTGACGGCAATAAAGCAGAAGTTTACGGTATAGGCCAGGTGATGGTGTTCAGAAATACAAAAAAAGAAACGAGAATACAGGAAGGCCTTCTTGGTGTGAGAGATATGAATTTAAGTATTTATTTACCCGGAGAAACATTCCAAATTAAAGAAAATTAATATTTTTGCTTCTTTCTCTCAAAAAAGTCACGTTGAAATAAAAAAGAATATTCTGATTATGTTTAAGAAACGCGCGATTCCTGATACTTACGTTATTGTTTTTTTCATTATTATTTTATCAGCAGTTCTAACATGGGTAGTTCCCGGGGGGGAGTTTAACAGAATCGAAAAACCCTTGCCGGATGGAACAACCAAAACCATCATTGAAAGCAACTCCTTCCAGTATGTGGAGAATGAACCCCAGACCTGGCAGGTTTTTTCTGCTATATTTGACGGTTTTGTGGACAAGGCCAATATAGTGGTATTTATTCTGCTTATTGGGGGCGCTTTCTGGATTATGAACTCCAGCAAAGCCATCGATGTGGGAATTTATTCTTTTTTAAGGTTTACAAAGCGTATAGAGCATTGGAAATTTTTCCGGATTTTCGGGGTTAATAATGTGATTATAACCTTCATAATGCTTATGTTCAGTATTTTTGGGGCGGTTTTTGGTATGAGTGAAGAAACTATTGCCTTCGTTATTATTTTTGTGCCTCTAGCTATCTCGATGGGCTACGACAGTATTGTGGGTGTTTCTATGTGTTTTGTGGCTGCTGGTCTTGGATTTGCCGGAGCGCTCCTTAATCCCTTTACTATTGGAATTGCTCAAGGACTTGCGGGTATTCCGCTCTTTTCAGGAATTGAATACCGTTTTTTTGCCTGGATAATCATCAATTTAGTAGGTATTGCATTTGTTCTTCGCTATGCCAATAAAGTGAAAAAACATCCCAAAAAATCACTTGTTTACGAGGACGATAAATACTGGAGAGATAAAAGCAACGATGATGTGGAAAATGTGAAGTACTATACTCCAAAGTCTGCATGGGTAACCTTCTTTATTATCCTTGGGGCACTTATTATTTATTCTTTTGTCTATCCCATGACAGAGATGAAGGTTGGTAATTCTTCAAGCACTATGCCTATTATTCCCATTCTTACAGGGTTATATGTTATCACTGGCTTGCTGGCACTCAGAAAGTCTGTGCATTTCTTTATACTGAACTTATTGCTTTATACCATTTTATTCCTGATAGTGGGTGTTATGGGTTATAGTTGGTATGTAATGAAGATTGCCACCTTGTTCTTTGCCATGGGAATTGCCAGTGGTATTGCTATGAACTATTCCCCCAATAAGATTACCAAACAGTTTATGGATGGGGTTAAGGATATAATGGGAGCTGCCATGATTGTTGGTCTGGCAGGTGGTATCATTATTATTCTCCAGGACGGAAAGGTGATTGATTCCTTACTCTATTTTATATCGAAAGGCATGGCCGACTTTGGAAGGGTAGCCTCTATAGGTATGATGTATATTATGCAGACACTTATTAACATTATTATACCCTCAGGCTCAGCAAAAGCGGCACTAACCATGCCCATCATGGCGCCATTTTCAGACCTGATTGGAATATCCAGGCAGGCCACAGTAATGGCCTTCCAGTTTGGCGATGGTTTCACAAACATGATTACTCCAACTTCCGGTGTATTGATTGGTGTATTAGGCGTTGCAAGAATTCCTTATGAAAAATGGGTTCGCTGGATCCTTCCTTTTATGATTGTACTGATGATTTTAGGATTCCTGCTGCTCATTCCAACCGTTACCATGGATTTGAGCGGGTTTTAAGGTTTTGATTTTTTTATTTGCAGGGATATCCTCTCTTTTGGGTATCCCTTTTTTATGAATGAACAAAAAAAATGATTCGTAAAATTGATTTTATTCGAATTAGTTTTTTATTTATGTTTGTCATGTAAACAATCCGCAATTACTTATGGGTATCCATAAAAGATATTTTCTCCTGACATGTTTTCTTCTTTTCACATTTAATTTATATGCCCAATATGAGGCAAAAAAACCTTCTGTAATTAATTTTTCGAAGCAAAATTACCACGCAGAAAATCAAAACTGGTCAATTGCCACCACAGATAAGGGAGTTGTGTACATTGCGAATAATAAAGGTTTGCTTGAATTTGACGGATCAAACTGGCAGATATATAAAATGCCGGATGATTTGACTATCCGGTCAGTTGCTGTTGGAAAAAATGGACGAATATATGTAGGAGCTTATGAAGAATTTGGATTTTGGAAAATAGATGAAGCAAACCGTAAACACTATGTTTCTCTTAGTGATTCATTGAGCAGGAAATTTTTTCATAACGATGAAATCTGGCGTATTATACCTCAGGGTGATACAGTCTATTTTCAGTCTTTTAACTCTATATACTTGTATAGCAGTTCAGGTATAGATATTTTTCCTCTAAGAGGTCCTTTTGCTCTTCTTTCAGAATCAAGAAACCGTTTGTTTATTCAGAAAATAAATGACGGATTATTTGAATTGAAGGGAAACCAGCTCAATTTCATTGAAGGAAGCAGGATTTTTCAAGATGATGAAATTAAGTTTGTGCTGCCTTTTGGAAAAAATAGGCACTTAATAGGAGCCTCGGAAATGGGGCTCTATATTTGGGATGAAGAAAACTTTACGCCATGGATTACTGAAGCCCGGAAGGTTCTCAATTCATCCCAGCTTAATAATGCCATTAAAATAGACAGTTTATATATTATTGGTACCATTGTAAATGGAATATTTGTTTTTAATCAGGAGGGAGCGCTTGAATACCAATTGAATTCAGGAAATTATTTGCAAAATAACACGGTACTATCATTACACACTGATAAAAATGATAACTTTTGGGCAGGACTGGACAGAGGCATTGATTATGTAAACATGAACAGTCCACTGGATTTTTATGTTTACCCGGAAATTACAGTAGGTTCAGTATATGCATCAGCTTTATACGGCAATAAAGTCTGGATTGGTTCCAACCAGGGGCTTTTTCATTTTGATTTTCAATCCACAGAAGGCTTATATAATCAACAACTCATGCCCGGAACACAGGGACAGATTTGGCAAATTAAGAAGCTGGATAACAATTTGATATTTGGACACAATAATGGAACCTATCAAATTGACCGGGCAGGTAATTTGAAGAAAATATCGGATGTTAGCGGGGGATTCGATTTTAGAAAATTCAGGATGAATGATAAACAGTATGCTATTCAGAGTACTTACAGCAATCTCGTAGTTTACAGGTATGAAAAAGATAACTGGATATACGATCACACAATAGAAGATTTTGTTGAACCCGTATCCCATATTGAGATGGATCATATGGGTTATTTGTGGGGAAAACATTCTCACAAAGGGATCATCAGGCTAAAGCTAAGTGAACAGTTTGATAGCCTGAAGCACCTGGATTATTTTAATGAAGAACAAGGCCTCAATTCAACACGGCATGCAAATGTTTCAAAGATTAACGAAAGGATTGTTTTTACAACAGGAGAAAAACTCTATACTTATGACTACCTGAAAAACAATATCATTCCGTATTATGAATTGAATGACAAGATTGGTGAATTTAGTAAAGCCAGGAAAATAGTTGATGCAGGGAATGCTAAATATTGGTTCATCCTCGAAAGCACTATCGGCTTATTCAAAATAAATGAAAATGAAGTAAAAAAAATGTTTTCCTATGATTTGGAAAGAAGAGGTCTCAACCTGCTTTCAAGATACCCGGAGATAGTACCATTAAACGATTCACTGCATTTAATATGCCTGGATAATGGATTTGCAATCTATGAAGAGGATAAGCGTAAAACCCGTGCAAAGGATATTACTGTTCAAATTAGAAAAGCCATCGCCAAAACAAAAGAGGGTCAGCAAAAATACTTTTCTCTGAATAAGAACCGGCAAAGAGAAATTTCTTATTCTCACAGAACCGTTGAATTCATTTTCGCTTCATTTGATGTGGCATCCAACCCGGTTTTCCGCTACAAACTACAGGGCCTGAATAACCAGTTTAGCGGCTGGACAAACCGTTCGGAAGTTTCATATACACGTCTGCCCTACGGAGACTATACTTTTGTGGTACAAACAAAAGATATTTATGGAGATTTGAGTCCCGAGACAACTTTTTTATTCAGAATCAAACCACCCTGGTATTTGTCTACCAAAGCCATTGTAATCTATTTTGTGTTGGTGTTGTTAGGAGCCTATTTTCTGCGAATCCTGTTTTTAAAAAGATTACGCAAACATGCTATTGAGGTGGAGCAAAGAGAAAAGGAAAAAAGAAGGAGAGAGCAAATGCTGGTGGAACAACGATATATGCAAATGAAAACAAAGGATTTACAATCTGAGATTGCTTCCAAGAGTATTGAGCTGGCGAATTATACCATGACGATTATCAATAAGAATGAAGTGCTTCTGAAAATTAAAGAAGAACTACAGGAGCTTAAAAAGCAGTTAGGTCCACGCTTTCCGAATTACCATTACAGGAAGCTCATTAAGATTCTTGAAAAAAATCTTTCCTCTGAAGATGAATGGAAAAAGTTTGAAAACCACTTCGACAATGCCCACGAGAATTTCTTCAGAAGACTGAAAGCTGAATATCCCGAGTTGACTCCTAATGATCTTAAATTGTGTGCTTATTTGCGCCTGAATCTTTCTACCAAAGAAATAGCTCCCTTGTTAAACATCTCTATTCGTGGGGTTGAAGTGAGAAGATACCGGTTAAGAAAAAGGTTGAATTTATCCAGACAGGACAACCTTGTTGAATTTTTAATGGGCTTTTAAGAGCTTTTTTCAATATATTATTATGCAGTTTTACAGGGCTTTAGTAAATTTTTAACATTAGTTTCTTGAGAATATCATTTGGCTTATAAATTTTGAAAAAAAGTTTTCAAATACATGAATTTGTATATTATTAATTAGCAATATATTACAAATACATATTCATTGTTGTAGTAGAATTGTGTAATTTTTATGTGAGCAAAAAGGGGGTGTAGTATTTATGTGAAAGCGTTATTTTTTCAATCTTTTCATAAATGTGTTATCTTGGTATTAAGAATTTATTAAGTATTCTTTAAGCAGCTATGAAAAAGCTTACAAATACGGCCCTTTTAATCCTCTTCATTCCGTTATTATCCTGTAATACAGGAGGGAACAAAACTAATTCAAAAGCTGAATTTATTCAAGATTTACAGCAAAAAACTTTTAATTATTTCTGGGAAACTGTTGATAAGGATACCTGGCAGATTCCTGATCGCTATCCCAAAAAAACCTTTACCAGTATTGCTGCAACAGGTTTTGGCCTGGCATCCTATCTGGTAGGTATTGAGAACAACTATATAACACGTAAGGAAGGAGCTGACAGGGTATTTAAAACGCTGGATTGGTTCTGGAATTCCGAGCAAGGGCCTGATAAAAAAGGAACAACAGGTTATAAAGGTTTTTATTATCATTTTCTCACATATAATAAAGGTGTACGATATAAGAATGTGGAATTATCAACCATTGATACAGGCCTTCTTATGGCCGGTATGCTGGCATGCCAGTCGTTTTTTGACAAAAATAACGAGACAGAAGAACAGATACGAAATCTCGTCGATTCATTATATCGCAGGGTCCAATGGGACTGGGCCATGAATGGAGATAAGAATATGAGCATGGGGTGGCGGCCTGAGAAAGGTTTTATTGAAGCTTCCTGGCAAGGGTACAATGAGGCCATGATTTTGCTCATAATGGCTATGGGTTCTCCCACTCATCCTGTTACCGATACTGCCTGGAAAACCTGGTGTGATACCTATCAATGGGATGATTTCTATGGATATGAACATGTTAATTTCTCTCCCTTATTCGGTCATCAATACTCTCATATGTTTATCGATTTTCGAGGCATTCAGGATGAGTACATGAGAGAAAAGGGTATTGACTACTTTGAAAATTCACGCAGAGCAACCTTAGCCAACAGGGCCTATTGTATTGATAATCCAAATAATTTTAAAGGATATTCTGAAAATATCTGGGGATTGACAGCCTGTGACGGACCGGCGAACACGAAAAAAGTAGTTGAAGGCGATACAATTCAATTCTGGACCTACAGGGCACGTGGGGCCAGTTCAAGAAGAATTACCGATGATGGAACAATCGCTCCAACAGCAGCTGGAGGATCTGTTCCTTTTACACCTCAAAAATCCATTGATGCCCTATATGCCATGAAGGAGAAGTACGGCGACCAATTGTATAAAGAATATGGTTTTAAGGACGCATTCAATCTCACATATAAAACTGATAAAAGTGATAAAGGCTGGTTTGATAATGATTATATAGGAATCGATCAGGGACCCATACTTATTCAGTTGGAAAACTATGAATCAGATCTTATCTGGGATTTGATGAAAAGGAATAAATACATTGTTAACGGCCTTAAGAAAGCTGGTTTTGAAGGTGGATGGCTAGATGAAAAAGAATATCAAACACAATAAATAAATTGATTCTATGTATAGAAATCCTTTTTTCAGATTTAATTTACAACTGATATTCGCTTTTGCGCTCTTTTTTCTGAGTACATCGCTTTCAGTTGCACAAAGAACCATAACCGGCAGAATAACCGATGAGGCCTCTGGTGAACCCTTACCAGGAGTGAATGTAATTATAAAAAATACAAACAGGGGTACTGCATCTGACGTAGATGGCAAATATTCTATTGAAGTGAGCCCCCAGGATGAGTTTCTTGTTTTTTCTTTTGTAGGTTATCAGGAAAAGGAGGTTGAAATAGATAATCGAACAGAGATAAATGTTGCTCTGACACCGAAAGTTCAGGAGATGGAGGAAATTGTAGTGGTAGGATATGGCACGGTAAAAAAGAGTGATTTAACAGGTTCTGTGTCTTCTGTGAAGTCGGAAGAATTGAACGAACTTTCATCTTCTAATGCACTCGATGCTTTATCAGGTAAACTTGCAGGTGCTCAAATATCCAGTTCCTCTGGCGAACCAGGTTCCAATCCCATAGTTCGTGTGAGAGGAATCGGAACTATCAATAATGCCAATCCAATATATGTAGTAGATGGTGTTATCGTTGAGGATATTTCTTTCTTAAGTCCAAGTGATATAGAGTCAGTCGAACTTTTGAAAGATGCTTCCGCAACAGCTATATATGGTTCGCGTGGTGCCAATGGCGTTTTTATGATAACTACTAAATCCGGGCAAGCTGATGAATCAAGAATTAACTTTAGTACTGAAGTTGGGATTCAGCAATTAAGAAATAAGATAGATTTATTAGATGGTGAAGAATTCGCACGGGCATATAATGATATAGTTCCCAATGCTATCAATAATCCTGGTGCTGTTGATAATATAGATTGGCAGGACCAGATATTCAAACAGAACCCTGTTGTTCAGAATTATAATTTATCCCTTTCTGGTGGATCTGAAAAAATTAATTATTATTTCAGTGGTGGAATGCATGATACAAAAGGGATCATACCAAAGTCTAATTACCAACGGTATAACGTAAAATTAAATACAGAGTATCAAGTAAGAGAATTTCTCAATGTGGGTACTAAGTTATCAGGGGCATATGTCGATGATCAGATTGCACCGGGTGTAGTGGGTACGGCTTACCGTGCATGGCCTATAGATAAACCTTATGATGAAAATGGCGATTTTGCAGAAGTAAGGGGTAACGGAAATCCCTTAGCCTCTATAGCTTATTCAAATAACTCAACGAGTTCTTATAAGTTTGTAAGTAATATGTTTGCTGAAATCGATTTTTTAGAAAATTTTAAGTTCAAAACAAGTTATCAGCTTAACCTGGATCACAGCAAAAACAGGAATTTTACTCCTGAGTTTTCTGTTTCTCCAACGCAACAAAATCAAAGAAGCCGTTTATCACAGTCTTTTACTGAAGACAGGGCATGGATTTTTGAAAATACCTTAAATTATGATAATACATTTGATGAGCACCATTTGAAAGTATTAGCCGGCTTCACCGCCCAAAAAAATACTTTTGAAAGCCCATCTGTTACGGTTTATAATCTCATCAGAGATGATCCGGATTTTTGGTATCTGAACGCTTCTACCAATGATACCCTTTTTGATTTCGGCAGTGGTGAATATACTACGACCATGAATTCTTATTTATTCAGAACAAATTATACCTATGCCGGTAAGTATCTGTTCACAGGATCATTCCGGGCAGATGGTTCTTCAAAATTTAGAGAAGGAAACAGGTGGGGCTATTTCCCTTCATTTGCCCTGGGGTGGAATATTTCTAAAGAACCCTTTTTCCCTGATCTGGAATTCCTGGATAACTTAAAAATTAGGTCAAGCTGGGGAATGATAGGTAATGAAAAAATCAGTTGGTCGGATCGTTTCTCACTCATTGGTAATGCAGGGGCAGTATTTGGATTGGATGAAGCTTTGCAGGCCGGAGCCACCTACCAGGGTACTGGAAATAGTGATATACAGTGGGAAAGTACTGTCCAGTTTAACACGGGTATTGAAATAAAGGCTTTCAATAATAAATTAACAACTGAGGTAGATTTTTATAATAAAATTACACAGGATATTCTGGTTAACTTAAGTGTTCCTGCATATTATGGTATCGGTGCTTTTCAAAGGGTTCGGTTTAACGCGGCTGAAGTTTTAAACAGAGGTATTGAACTTAATGCCCAATGGCGGCAAAAATTGGATGATTTTAATTATTCAGTAAGTATTAATGCTTCTACCGTTCATAATGAAGTGCTTTCTATAGAGGCTAACACTCCGACAGACTCTGTAATTTATGGAGGTACCCTGTCTAATGGTGATCAAGTTACGGCAACATATATCGGAGAATCAATTGGATCATTTTATGGCTATGAAACAGTAGGAGTTTTCCAGAACGAGGAAGAGTTAAATCAGTATGCTTCCATCCCAAGTCAGGATGTTGGGGATTTAAGGTATAAAGATGTTAATGGAGATGGGGAAATTACAGAAGACGACAGAAAAATTATCGGATCGCCTATTCCTGATTTAAACTACGGTTTTAGTTTTTCATTGGGATACAAAGGTTTCAACCTATCAGCGAATTTCCAGGGGCAAATAGGAAATGAAATTTATAATGCCAAGAATCAAACGCGATTTGGAATATACAACTTTGAAGGAAGAGTTAGAGATAGATGGACCGGTGAAGGAACATCAAATACAGAGCCTGATCTGGATGGTCAGGCCGGGAATTATGAACCCTCGGATTATTTCATAGAAAATGGCTCTTACCTCAGGTTAAGAAACCTTACCCTTAGTTATTCGTTGCCGGATAAATATCTCAGTACAATTGGCTTCCAAAAAGCAACGTTATATTTACGAGGTAATAACTTATTTTCTATAACTGATTATTCCGGTTATTCACCGGATATTGGAGGAGGGCCGTTATCAGCGGGAATTGATAATGGTGTATATCCAATAACAAGAGTTTATTCATTCGGATTAAATGTGACATTCTAAATATTAGCATTATGCGAAGCAAAATATTTTATATACTAATTTTAATCTTCTTTTTTGGGTGTACAGAAGATTTTCTGGAAAATCCACCCAAAGGGCAACTTACTACGGGAAATTTTCCAACAACCCGGGAGGATGCTATCCTTGCCACGAATGGTGTTTATAATACATTAAGAGTCTGGAATTTTTATGCTGGTGGATTTCCTATCCTCGATATAATGTCTGATGAAGCCAAAAAGGGTAGTAATCCGGGAGATGGAGTTGTGATCACTGATTTTGAAGAATTTACATTCACAGCAGGTAATAGTTCATTTTTGCGTTGGTGGTCTACTCTGTATATGGGTATAAAAAGGGCTCATTTGGTTCTTGAAAATGTTCCTGAAATCAATATGGATGAAGATTTAAAAGGTAGACTGATAGCTGAATCCAGGTTTTTGAGAGGTTTTTTCTATTTTACGCTGGTGAGGGCTTTTGGAGATGTTCCTATGGTATTAAGCAGTGAGCCACCAAGCAAAATGCCCAGAACGGATAAACAGAAAATTTATAACGAAGTTATCATTCCTGATTTGGAATACGCGATAAACAATCTTCCGTTAAGAAGTCAATATTCTTCACAGGAAACAGGGCGTGCTACAAAGGGAGCGGCGCGTGGTATTTTGGCAAAGGTATATTTATGGCTAGAAGATTATGAGAATGCTGAAAAATATGCCATGGATGTTATAAATTCTAAAGAGTATTCCCTTGATCCCAGTTTCAGGAATGTTTTTAATGCAAATTTTGGTTCAGGCGCCATTTTAGAAGTGGGTGCTTTACCAAGAACAGGATTAGGGAATGGAGGAAATCAATACGCCAATACATGGGGTGTAAGAGGAGAGCCTAACCTTGGCTGGGGTTTTGGCAGGCCATCATGGTCATTAATACAAGATTTGCAAGGTGACCCTCGACTCGATCCAACAGTTGCATTTCTTGGTGAGACAATTGACGGTATAACTATTATTGGTGATGACAATACACCGGACACTACCTTCAGCAATGGAGAAATTGAACAAGTAGAATGCTATAATCAAAAGACTTTTGTTGCTGATAGTGTCCCCGAAGCTTCCTGGGGATATAACAGGAAATTTCTCAGATATGCAGATGTTCTTCTCGTTGCGGCTGAAGCCTTAAATGAAAATAATAAGCCGGGTGATGCACTTATTTATTTGAATAAAGTCAGAGAGCGGGCCCGGGAGAATGAATCACAGTTACCTGATATTACAACAACGGATCAGTCAGCCCTGAGAGATATTATTATTGAGGAAAGGCACAGAGAACTAGCCCTTGAAGGACATCGTTTTTATGACCTTGTGAGATCCGGGAAAGCCCCTGAAATACTAGGACCTCTTGGTTTTGTGGAGGGGAAACATGAATTATTACCAATACCTCAAAGTGAAGTGGATATATCAGAAGGAAATATACAGCAAAATCCAAATTATTAATAACAATTAGTAACATTTTAAACCCCTAAAATTCAAAGCTTATGAAAACAATTAAATTATTAACAGTATTATTACTCATTGGAGGCATGTTTGCCTTTATGAGTTGTGAAGAAGATGAAGAACCTGGTAGTCTTACTGTTTCAAGTATTACTGCCACCGGAACAGATCTGGAAACAGGTGAAACTGTTACCAAGGACCTCAATGCTGCTACTGCACCAACTGATGTACCAATTGATGCAGAGGTGAAAATTACATTTAACAAAGATGTAGATGAAGCAACTGTAGCTGCTGCTAACATTACAATTTCCTCAGCTAATGGGGATGTGAATCTTAATATAAACGTTAGTGGAGCAGAAGTTACTTTAAGTTCTGAAAATGAATTAGATAGAGGAACAGAGTATACGCTGTCCTTAGCAGCTGGCTTACAAGCATCTGATGGTGGAACTTTCGAGGCGATTGAAAGAAGTTTTAAAACTGCTGGACAGGGTATTGTAACACCCCCGCAGTCAGATAAGCAGGTTGCTTACTTTACATTCAACAACACGCTTGAAGATTTCACCGGAAATCACAGTCATGGAAACATTGCACAAGTAACTGGTTATGTGAAAGACCGCTTTGGTTATGTAAACAGTGCTGCTGAATTTAATGGTGAAACGGATATCGTGGATGTATCAAATCCCGGTGATATGATTAATCCGAGTACAACTATCAGTTTCTGGATGAAGGTAGACCTTTCTGACCCCAATTATGAAAATGGCATGTTCCTGATGGGTGCAACTGCAGAATATGGCTTTTTCTTTGAATTGGGTAAGGCTGACTTTGGTCCCTGGATAAAAGTTGCTACTCGACATAAAGCACATCCGGATGCAACCGGTGACTTCACTTCTGCAACAGCATGGGGTGATGCCATTAAAGGTGAAGGCGCTGATTTTGGAGACGTTTGGGAAGGCGACCTGGGTAATCTTATTGATGGAAAATGGGTTCACTTCGTCTTAACCTATGACCATACGAATAGTATGAAAAGAGCCTATATCAATGCTACAAAAGTTTGGGAAAATGATCTTGCCTCCAGTGATGAATGGAAAATGCAAGATATGCATATTGACACAGAATCACCTACCGATGCAAGTGCTGATATAGGAATCGGGTTTGCAGGTAGTTCAGATAACCATTCTACTGGATGGGCTGATTATCAAACATACGTCGATGATGACGTAGCCAAAACATTTTCAGGCTATATGGATGATGTGAGGTTCTTTAGCACAGCGCTTTCTGCTACTGAAGTTCAAACATTATACGATGCTGAAAAGCCGGCAAAATAATTTAAAATAGACAAGAAAATAAATTACAGAGGGTTCTGTTTTACGGAACCCTCTTTTAAAAAAAGCTGTATGAGGAAACTGATAGGTCTACTATTCCTTTTTAATGCTTTATTCTTTGCTTGTAACGAAAATGATTCTGACGGTACAGAGACGAACAATCAAATTTTACAAATCCTTTCTGTCCAGGTAGGGAAGGTTCAGTTAGAAGCATCGGAAATCACGGAAGATGTGCCGGCAGACAAAGCAATAGTTCTTAAATTCAGTCGCTCGCTGGATACATTTTCAGTCAATAATAATATTTCACTTGTAACAAAGGATTCGGTTAATGTAGACTTTAGTAAAATTTATTCAAACGATACTAAAACAATTACCCTGGAGCACCAGGAAAACCTGGAATATAATACCACCTATATTTTAACTATTAAAAAAGATTTAAGAGGTGCCGAAGAGGAACACTTTTCTAAAGTTACATACGAATTTGTAACAGAAAAAGAGGCATTGAATCTTAAATGGGTAAAAATAAATAATAAAGATATTTTGACAGATTCTCGAATAAAAGACATTGATTTCCAGATTCAGGTTGAAGTAAAATTCGATAATGCTATTGATAAATCCGGTATAGAAGATGAAATATATTTAACAAAGAATGGTGCCCGGATTTTAAGCGATATTTCTTTTGCAGATAATGACAGTACGATTATCTTATCAAATACTCAGCAACTTGATTATTACAGAAAGTATACACTAAAATTATCACCTGAAATTACTACCCCAAATGGAGCCATCTTTGATGGTTTCAGTAAAAGTTTTTATACACGCCTTGATTCTACTTATAAATTACCTGAGATTACTGATGAGGAATTGCTCACCAAAGTACAACGGCAAACTTTCAAATATTTTTGGGATTTTGGACACCCTGAAAGCGGGCTGGCAAGAGAAAGGAATAGTTCCGGTGATTTGGTTACCTCCGGTGGATCAGGTTTTGGAATAATGTCAATAATCGTTGGAATCGAAAGAGATTTTATTACACGTGAACAAGGCCTTAACAGGCTAGAGAAAATACTTGATTTTCTTGAGAATGATGCAGATCGCTTCCACGGTGCTTTCTCTCATTGGCTAAATGGTACTACCGGCACAGTAATTCCATTCAGTGAAAAAGATGATGGAGGAGATTTGGTCGAAACCGCTTTTATGATACAGGGATTGCTCACTTTTCGTCAATACCTCAATCCCAATGTAACAGAAGAAAAAGAATTCATCGATCAGATTAACCGGATATGGGAAGGTGTGGAATGGGATTGGTACACTCAGGGTGAAAACGTACTCTATTGGCATTGGTCGCCTAATTACGATTTTGAAATGAATCATAAAATCAGGGGATATAATGAGACAACCATTACCTATATACTTGCCGCCTCTTCACCTTCACACTCTGTCCCGGCTGATGTGTATCATGACGGGTATGCACAGAATGGGGCCATGATCAATGGTAATGAGTATTATGGATACAAACTTCCTTTGGGCTATGATTATGGCGGACCTTTATTTTTTGAACACTATTCGTTTATGGGACTTGATCCAAGAAACCTCGAAGATCAATATGCTGATTACTGGGAGCAGGCAGTTAATCATACACTTATTAACCAGGCCTATTGTGCTGAAAACCCTAAAGGATATATCGGATATGATGAATCTTCCTGGGGTCTGACGGCAAGCGATAATCACCAGGGATACAGCGCTCATTCCCCAACCAATGATCTGGGGGTAATTACACCTACTGCCGCTATTTCATCTATACCGTATACCCCGGGAAAGTCAATGGATGCTATTCACAGATTTTATTATATGCTTGGTGACAGACTTTGGGGAGAATATGGATTTCACGATGCTTTTAATCCTACGGAAAATTGGTATGCAGATTCTTACCTGGCAATCGATCAGGGGCCGATTATTGTGATGATTGAAAATCATCGTACGGGTCTTCTATGGGATTTGTTCATGTCTGCCCCTGAAATTCAGGAAGGTTTGGATAAACTAGGTTTCACTTATTAAATCACTATATTATGAAAAATGTTCTTTTTATAATCTTAATCCTGGCAATATCCTTTGTTTCTTGTAAAAAGGATTCGGGTAACACCGCTAAAGAGGCTTTTGTCGATTCGCTGATTAATGAAATGACAATAGATGAAAAAATTGGTCAGATGACCTTATTGACCTCAAGTTGGGGAACCACCGGTCCAACTATGAGGGATGATTATCTGGAGCTAATAAAATCCGGTAAGTGTGGAAATCTTTTTAATGCCCATACGGTAGAGTTCAACCGTAAATTTCAGAAAGTAGCTGTTGAAGAGACTCGTCTCGGAATCCCCCTGTTGTTTGGGTATGATATAATACACGGCTATAAAACCATATTTCCCATACCGCTTGCAGAATCCTGTTCCTGGGAACCGGAGCTGATCAAAGAGTCGGCAAGGTTTGCTTCTATGGAAGCCGCTGCAGGGGGTATTACGTGGACCTTCAATCCAATGGTTGATATAACCACCGATCCCAGATGGGGAAGAGTTGCAGAAGGAGCGGGAGAAGATGCTTATCTGGGCAGTATCATAGCTAAAGCAAAGGTGGAGGGCCACCAGGGGGACGATCTTTCAGATCCCTTTACATTGGCTGCCTGTGTTAAGCATTTTGCCGCCTATGGTGATCCGATGGGAGGAAGAGATTATAATACTGTCGATATGTCGATGAGAAAATTCAAGGAAGATTACCTGCCTCCCTTCCAGGCTGCTTTTGATGCTAACGTTGCAACTGTTATGACGGCCTTTAACGAATTGTTTGGGGTTCCTGCAACGGGGAGCAAATTTTTGTTAACAGAACTGTTAAGACAGGAAATGGGTTTTGAAGGCATGGTGGTAACGGATTATACTTCCATCCAGGAAATGATACCACATGGCTATGCCCGGAATGAAAAGCATTCAGGGGAACTGGCAGTAAATGCCGGCGTAGATATGGATATGCAGGGTGCTACCTTCCATGAATATCTCAAAGAATCTGTAGAAGAAGGAAAAGTTAGTGAAAAGCGGATCAATCAATCCGTGCGTAATATTCTGGAACTCAAATATGATTTGGGGTTATTTGAGGATCCCTACAGGTATCTGGATAAATCAAGGGAAGATAGCATCCTGTTTCATAAAAAACTGATGGGCCACGCTCTTCAGTCTGCCAGGAAATCTATCGTTTTGCTTGAAAATAAACCATTTAAAGGGAAGAGGTTGCTGCCACTTTCCAAAAATACTAAAGATATCGCGTTGATTGGTCCATTGGCAGACAATAAGGAGAGTATGCTTGGTACGTGGCATGCATCAGGTGATGAAACGAAAGTGATTACAGTAAAAGAAGGAATTGAGAAAAAATTTCCAGAGGCAAATATCAGGTATGCCAAAGGTTGCGGTTTTGAGGGTAACGATAAAAGTGGGTTTACCAAGGCAGTTAATCTTGCCGGAAGATCAGATGTGGTTATTTTGGCTGTGGGTGAAAACTGGCAGCAAAACGGGGAAGCAGCTAGTCGTTCAAATATTGGATTGCCCGGTTTACAAAAAAAACTGGTACAGGAGGTTGCAAAAACAGGCAAACCCGTTATAGTCCTCCTGATGGCAGGTCGTCCCCTGGCTGTTCCGTGGATTGCAGAAAATATTCCGGCTGTGTTGAATACCTGGCATCTGGGGACACGTGCTGGAGATGCTATTGCCGATGTTTTATCAGGAGAATACAATCCTTCTGGTAAATTAACAATTACCTTCCCAAGGAACGAAGGTCAGATTCCTGTTTTTTACAGTCATAAGAATACCGGTCGTCCTTTTGATGCTGATAATAAATATACTTCTAAATACCTGGATGTTTCCAATGAACCTCTTTATCCTTTTGGATATGGTTTAAGCTACACCAGTTTTGAATATTCGGATATTGTGCTCAATAAAGAGAAAATCAATTTGAGGGATACATTGACGGCTACAGTAACAGTTGAAAATACAGGAGATTACCCTGGAGAAGAGATTGTTCAGTTGTATGTACGTGATATGGTAGGTTCTGTTACAAGACCTGTTAAAGAGTTAAAAGGGTTTAAGAAAATTTCGTTGAATCCAAATGATTCAGAAATAGTTAAATTTCATATTACTGCAGCCAATTTGAAGTTTTACGATGCAGAGATGGATTATGTAGCCGAACCTGGCCAGTTTAAATTGTTTATTGGCTCAAATTCTGAGGATGTTAAGGAAGTTGGATTTGAGCTTGTGAAATGATATTAGATTGTGATTTGAGCGAAGATCGTTCAATTTAGGTTTTAATATTGACTGATTGTTTATTTTTCTTTTTTTTTACCATTAGAAATATTTAAATTGAAAATTTAATTCAGGAACTTACTAATGCATAATCACTATGAATAAACAAAAACATTCGTATAACCGGGGGTATGTAGTTCTTATAGCTGCCATAGCTGCGTTTGGCGGTTTGCTTTTTGGTTTAGGTATGAGCATTGCCACGATGGTCAATTGGTTGTCCAATTTCTTAATTGCTAATACCTTCCTGAGTCTGGGAAGAGCTACAACGGGAGTAATGCCCATCCCGCGGATACAGGGACATTGGTCAACCCGGGAGGTGCATTTTTTATCTACGCAATAATAGGAGTCTTGGGAATCCTCTTCGTTTATTCCTACATACCGGAAACGAAAGGACATTCTCTGGAAGAAATTGAAGAACATTTCCAGCAGGGTAAGCATCCTAAAGAATTATAGTAATATAGCAAGGAAAATGCTTATAATATGAAGTTGGAATGCTGGAAAATTGATTTAAACCATTTTTCCAGTATTCCAGACTTCCAAAACATTAATTTATCAGCAATTATGTTTTCTACACCCAAACTTTCATCAATTCCAAACTAAAATTAACCCAATCTTTATTATTTTAGAATAAAAAAATTAAAAACCTAAATTTGGCGTTAATGAAAGAACTATCAGAAAAAAGCCTCAGTCTAAAAACCTCTTTTAATGTTACTTCTGCAGAAACTGATATGTATTCCAGGTTACGTCTCGGGGGGCTGGTAAATTATCTTATTCAGTCAGCTATAAAGTCTGCCGACGATCTTGGATTTGGCTTTCGTGGACTGAGGAAACAACAATTGTTTTGGGTACTAAGCAGGATGACATTGGAGATATATCGTCCATTAAAATGGTATGAACAAGTTGAGGTGGAAACCTGGCCAAAGTCAGTGGAAAAAATTATTTACCTCAGGGACTTCATCGTAAAAGATGGTGAAGGCAATGTTGCAGCACGGGCAACCTCAGGCTGGCTTGCGGTTGATCTTCACTCAAAGCGCCCCAAAAAAGTGGATGGTGTTGAAGCAGATTATTTTACACACTTAAAAGATAAAAATGCGCTAGAACAATCACCCGAGAAACTGTCTCCCTTTGAAGGGAAGGATCAATTTGAAATACAATCATCCTATTTTGATATTGACTTAAACAAACATGTAACTGCTACCCGATATATAGACTGGATGATGGATACCTTTTCAATTGAATTTCACGCTAATAATTATCCTGGTAAATTATCTATCAATTATCTGAAAGAAACTAAACCAAAGGAAATAATTCGGCTGAAGAGAGAACAATCTGATAGTAATGGTTATAACTTCGAGGGAATAAATATTGGCGCCAATACGGATGCCTTTAGAGGAAAGGTAGAGTTTTAGAAAATCTTTTTACAGATTTATCATTGAGTTTTTTGTTTTAGATTATTCAAACTTATGGTATAAATCAAGCATCACAAGATATAGATAAAAATCATTTATGAAACAAAACCTGTGCAAATGAAATTTTTTAGCTATTTGAAATTAACGGCTTTGCTAAGTTTTGCTGGAATACTGAGTATGTTTACTTCCTGTAAGAAAAAAGAATCAAAGCCTGACAGACCCAACATCATTTTTATAATGAGTGATGATCATGCCTATCAGGCTCTCAGCGCTTATGAAGATGAACTGATCAATACGCCCAATATTGATCGTATTGCCGAGGATGGAATTATTTTCAATAATGCATCTGTGACCAATTCCATCTCAGCTCCATCAAGGGCTACTATACTCACAGGTAAGCACGCGCATATTCATGGAAAAATTGATAACGTCTTTCCTTTTGATACTACCAATGTGACTTTCCCTCAAATGTTACATAATAACGGCTATCAGACAGCCATGTTTGGGAAGCTTCATTTTGGAAATAATCCAAAAGGTTTCGACGAATTTATGATCCTTCCGGGCCAGGGAGATTATTACAACCCGGATTTCATAACAAACAATGGAGACACCACCATCCAGGGATATGTAACCGATATTATTACGGACCTGGCCATCGACTGGTTTGAAAACCGCCGGGAAGAGAACAAACCCTTTATGTTGTTTTATTTGCACAAAGCGCCTCACCGGGAATGGTTTCCGGCCCCGCGTCACTATAAGGAATTTACAAAACGTACTTTTCCCGTGCCTGAAACCCTTTTTGACGACTATGAAGGAAGGGGAACCGCAGCCAAAGAAGCTGAGATGAACTTGCTGAAACATATGACCATATCCGCAGATAATAAGATTTATCCGAAAGTTGCTAATGAACTGGGAATTGAAGAAATGTCGGAGTGGGGTTTTAATGTTTTTAAAAGCAAATATTCAAGGTTTACTGAAGAACAAAAGAGGCAGTGGGATTCGGTTTACAGACCCATCAACGAGGAGTTTAGGGAAATTTATCCTGCTATGGATGATTCGGCTTTTATGCGGTGGAAATACCAGCGCTATATGCAGGATTATCTGGGATGTATTGCCTCAATAGATGATAATGTGGGCCGGTTGTTGGCTTATCTGGAGGAAAACGGCTTAAGTGAGAATACCATCGTGGTGTATACTTCCGACCAGGGATTTTATTTGGGTGAGCATGGTTGGTTTGATAAGCGTTTTATTTATGAAGAATCCTTCAAAACTCCCCTTTTAATTAAATGGCCAAAGGTTGTTAAGCCGGGTTCTGAATCGGATGAAATGGTACAAAACCTCGATTTTGCACAAACCTTCCTGGATGCAGCGGGAATTGAGGCGCCTGGCGATATGCAGGGAGAAAGTCTGATGCCATTGTTGGAAGGCAAACCTGAAAAATGGACCCGCGATGCTGTCTATTACCATTACTATGAATACCCCGGTTTCCATATGGTGAAGCGACATTATGGTATCGTTACAAAAAGATATAAGCTGGCGCATTTCTATTACGATATCGATGAGTGGGAACTTTACGATCTAAAAAAAGATCCCATGGAACTGAATAATGTCTATAATGATCCAGAATATGCAGATGTTGTTGAAAGACTTAAAAAAGAACTGAAAGAGCTGAGGAAAAAATACAAAGATTCCAAAGAATTGGATCAAAAATTTATTGAGAAATATAAGGAGCGAGGAATTATTAAATAAAACATATAGTTATTGAATTCATAATAGCAAATTGGGCCCTGGTTTTACATTATGTTATTCATTTATTGCTTCCCGGTCTGGTAGCCTGGATTTTCTTCCGGGAGCAATGGAAAAAAGCCTGGCTTATCATGCTGGCAACAGTGGTTGTTGATTTAGACCATCTGTTAGCCGATCCGATCTATGATCCTGCAAGATGTTCCATTAGTTTTCACCCTTTGCATTCATGGTATGCTATTGGTGGATACGGTATCATGGCTTTTATTCCAAAATTGCGTCTTTTTGGTGTGGGTCTGTTAATTCATATGGCAGCCGATTACCTGGATTGCTTTATCTGAGAAGCTTATTATTCGTTATTTGTATTCCTGAAGATCTTTATGGCTTTGATTAACCGCAGAGCCGGCAGAGAACCCACAGAGGGCCGCAGTGTAAGAGAGTAAGGGATTTTTTGAGGTTGTTTTTAGTTCTCCCTGGTAAATATTTACTCAATAATCATCTTACTTTGTATTCTTTTCAGACCTTTTTCGATGATAACAATGTATACACCGGGGGATAAGTCTTCTGTACTTATTTTTTTTCTGTGATGAACATCTGAAACACTTAGTACCTTCTTACCCTGTGTATTGTAAATTTCCAGCACACCACCTGCGAAACCAGGAGGTAATGAGACAAAGCTTTCATTAGCAGCAGGATTAGGGTATATTTTAAATGCAGTTTCGTTTATAGCAACATCTGAAGCAGATGTAGCTGAAGTTGGTTTGATTTCGATTATCCGGTCATCGATGGGTTCCGGGTTGCCTCTGCCGTCACGGTTGCTGACAGCCATGAAGACTCTTCCGTCAGGTGATATGCAAATATCCCTCAGCCTGCCAAACCAATCGTCATACCATTTTTTTTCTTCCTTTACACTCCGACCATCATCATGTAATGAAATTTGCACTAATTCGGATTCTTTAAGGGTTGTCATCAGAAGGCTGTTATTCCATTCCGGAATGGCATCATGGTGGTAGTAATCAATGCCTGCAACGGCTAAAGTCGGTGTCCATGCAATTATGGGTTCTTTGACATTGTTGTTGTTACAAAAGGTCATTTCTGCAGATTCATCACAGTATCCCTTTACATCAGGCCAGCCATAATTTCTACCTCTTTCAATGATGTTCACTTCATCGTCACTGACAGGCCCGTGCTCTGAACTATACATGGTGCCATCAGGGGAAATTACAAGGCCCTGGGGATTACGGTGGCCGTAAGTCCAGATGTAACTGTCCTGGAAAGGATTGTCTTCGGGAATACTGCCATCCAAATTTATCCTCAGTATTTTTCCATTCAGTGAATTCAGGTCTTGTGAATAAGAAGTAACCGAAGCATCACCAGTGGAAAAGTAAAGTTTGCTCAGACTGTCAATAACTATTCGTGAGCCGTTATGAATCGAACTTCCCTCAATTCCATCTATTAAAGTATGAGGAGATGACAGGTTCTCATTTGTATAAGTGTATCTCACCAGTTTTTCTTTTATGCTGGAACCGGAAAGATAATTGTAAACCAGGTAAACATGAGGATTTTCTGAAAAATCAGGATGCAGCGCCATTCCTAGTAAACCGGATTCCCCTTCTTCATGAACTTCATCAATGGTAATTAAAGTGTGTAATTCGCCATTTTCAGGATTCAACCGGCTCACCCTGCCATATCGCTCTGTTATCCAGATGTGATCGTCCGGTCCCCAGAGTATTTCCCAGGGGGTGTCGAGTCCGGTTACAACAGAGTTGGTATCCACCCGGACAGAACCGATAGTTAGCTGAGCCTCCATTTTACAGGAAGAAAGCATAATTAGAAGGGTAATTGCTAAAATTTTGAGGGAGTCATTGAATTTCATGGTTTTTATTTTATAGAACAGTTCAGGTTGTTAATTTGTTGACAGATAGTTGTATGCAGCCTGGTAAAGGTTAAGGGAACAGTTGTATGTTTTTAAACCATTTTTTCTCTGAATACAAAGTTTTACATTTGTTATGAATAAGTTAAATTAACGTGAACTCGATATAAGATAAATTTGTAATTTATTTTACAAAATTATCAAAAATCACTGGCTCTTTATTATAGACGACCCCCCCACCTAAAGGCGGGGGCTATCTGAATACCAGCTATATTGCGCGTTCGTCTTTAAATCGAACTCAGGTTAAATTGCTGAAATAAAAACTTGAACAGAACTAACAATGGATCTATCCCTAGCGATTATTCTTTTTGTCTTTTCAACCCTGGTTATTGCGACAGCCGGCACAATGCTCACCCGTACAGCAGACCAGCTAGCTGACCTTACTGGACTTGGAGAAGCGTTATTTGGGGCTATATTTCTTGGTGGTACTACCTCTTTACCGGGAATTGTTACATCTGTCGTAGCTGCTTACAATGGACACCCTCAACTGGCTGTGAGTAATGCCATAGGGGGTATTGCAGCGCAAACGCTTTTTCTTTCCATTGCCGATATATCCTACCGGAAAATAAATCTCGAGCACGCCGCAGCTTCTTTTGCCAATCTGATGCAGGGTGTTTTGCTGATAGGAATGCTTGCTTTTGTAATTATTTCTATGTCAGGTCCGGATTTTACAGTCTTTCATGTACATCCCTTTTCCATTTTAATGATTTTGATATACATCTTTGGTTCGATGCTTATTGCAAAAGCCAAGGAAACTCCTATGTGGACACCACGCATCACAAGGGCCACTGTAAAAGATGTGCCGGAAGAAGAGAATATTAACAAACTGAGTCTCTCAAAAGTAATTATTAAATTTGTTCTTCTGGCAATAGTAGTTTCAGCAGCTGGTTTTGCCATAGCCAAAACCGGTATTAATATTGCTGCGAAAACAGGTTTATCCGAAACTTTTGTTGGGGTTTTATTCACAGCCATAGCTACTTCTATCCCCGAACTTATTGTCTCGCTTGCAGCCGTGAGACAGGGAGCACTGACTCTTTCTGTAGGGAATATTATTGGAGGAAACTCCTTTGATGTGCTTTTTGTCGCATTTGCTGATATAGCCTACACACGAGGAAGCATTCTTCATGCTATAACCAATAGCCAGGTGTTTGTAGTAGCCCTGACCATGCTTATGGCAAGCACTCTGCTTTTGGGATTGCTCCACAGAGAAAGAGAAGGTTTTGGTAAAATTGGCTGGGAGAGCCTTTTGATTATTATCCTGTATTTTGCCGGAAATGCTTTCATCTATTTTGCTGGATAATACAGCAACAGAATGATGGACTAATCTATAATGACAGCGTAGAAACAATTCCGGCTTAATAACGTTTTACATTGTTGAATACTAATAACAGAGAGATATGTTTCAGAAAGAATCTTTGCTATATTATCTGTTTTCCATATTGCTAATTGCAATTGTGGCTGTTTTAATTAATTATTGCCAGAAACAGGATAAGGAAGACATTCAGTATAAACAACTTGAGGTTACTGCTACTGCCTATAATTCCAACTGGAATCAGACTATCGGGCACCCCTCTGAAGCGGCCTGGGGGGATACATTAAAACCCGGCATGAAAGTGATAGCAGTTTCCAGGGATCTTCTTGATTCCGGTCTGACCCATATGACTAAAGTTGAGATTAAAGGATTGCCCGGCGAATACCTGGTATTGGATAAGATGAACGCCCGGTGGACAAAGAAAATAGATATATACATGGGGAAATCTGAAAAAAAAGCCCGGGAATGGGGAAAGAAGAAAGTTACCATTAAATGGAAAGAAAAGAAACCAGGATTAAATGTAGAAAAAAAGTAGTTGCTATGGGTAGTTTAACCGCTCCGCGGTAAAAGGTATCTCTCAAAGGCTTGCTTTTACAATAGTTTCACCGCTCCGCGGTATGGATATTTTCCCCGGATTCAACTGAAATCTGTGATGAATCGAACTATCCCGAAGAGATTCAATTATTGTTTAGCAACAGAAAGG
>CAZPDP010000047.1:0-25444 GCA_964585385.1 uncultured Bacteroidales bacterium | reverse complement strand
AAGCAACCACAAAGAGAGTTATAGCCAAATATCAACCATGTTTTAGAATTTAACGTTAATTAATTACTCATTATTTGTAACACTTCCGTACACATCATGTTTCAAAACCGAACAGAAACAAAGCTTATAAAAAATGCCAAAACTCTAACTAACAGAAACTTGTAACTTATGGAACAAGGTTTGATAATTGTTTTTATAAATAATAAATGGCTCTATACAACAGGAACTAAAACAAAACATTATGATAGAACTCAAATCCATTGAAAGATACTTTAAAACAAACTTTCAACGCAGTTATGTCCTCCGGGACATCAGTTTTGATGTGGAAGAAGGCGAATTTTTAACCATTATGGGACCAAGCGGAGCAGGAAAATCGACCTTGCTTAACATTATCGGTATGTTGGACCAGCCCAACTCGGGTGAATATCATTTCCTGGATAAAGCGGTGCATGGATTGAAGGAGAAGCAGCGCACTCAATACCACCGAAACTATATCGGCTTCATCTTCCAGGCATATCACCTGATAGATGAACTGACCGTTTATGAAAACATCGAAACTCCACTGCTTTACAAAGGAATTAAAGGTAGCAAACGCAAAAGTATGGTGGCTGATATCCTGGACCGGTTCAATATTGTAGCGAAAAAAGACCTCTTCCCAAACCAACTTTCCGGTGGTCAACAGCAACTTGTAGGTATTGCCCGGGCAATTGTAGCAGAACCCCAATTATTACTTGCAGACGAGCCTACAGGCAACCTCCACTCCGAACAGGGTGAAAAAATTATGGAACTTCTTACTCATCTCAACAAAGAAGGAATGACCATATTGCAGGTTACGCATTCGGAAAAACAAGCGCTGTATGGTAAACGAATTATCCGGATCGAAGATGGTTTTATCAGAAGCGATAAGCAGGTTAAAGAACGAGTGTTGCAGGAGAAACAATAAAATGGGAAGGTGTCTCTGACCCGCATGATAATTACAATGGCTAAAAATTATACACTTTCATATTTTTACACAGCCCATTTTTATTTGTGCATAAATAACTGAATATCAATACACACATACCACTATCCTTATCAAGATTCAGATTTTAAGATATTTTAACTTTCTGTTTATTGAAGGCTTATAAATTCTCTTCATATTTGTTTATAAGTTTAATTTTAAATAGTTAGTTATGAAGACAATCAGATTTTTATTTAGTTCAGTTATTGCTATGACTTTAATGATGGGTGGCGCTGTACTCAATGCACAAGTACCCCAGGGACAAGATCAGCAGCAAGAAATTCAAGTAAGCGACAGTGAATTGGAAAGCTTTGCCAATATTATGAGTAAAGCCCAGGACGCACAAAATGAAGCCCAAATGGCTATAGGCAAGGCCATTCAAAATGAACCTAATCTTGACAGGAAGCGATTTCAGGAAATTGCCCAGGCGCAACAACAAGGAAACGAAGTTGATATGTCACCTGAAGAAAAAAAGGCTTATTCAGCTATCCAGGAAACTATCCAGAAAGAACAGGAAAAAATGGATAAAAAAATGGCCTCCATTCTCAAAAACAACGAAATGAGCCAAGAGAGGTATATGGAAATTAATCAAGCTTTAAGAACCGATAAAGAATTGATGAACCGATTTAAAAATCTCATGAATAAGCAACAATAGCAATAAAAAAAGAAAACCTTGTAAATAAAAAAAGGCCTTCCTGCTTTGAAAGGCCTAAAATTCGCGGAGAGAGGGGGATTTGAACCCCCGGTACCGTTTGCACGGTACGCCGGTTTAGCAAACCGGTGGATTAAGCCACTCTCCCATCTCTCCGAAAAGTGCTCAGCAAAATTATAAAATTGCTGAACATTAACAAAAAAATCACTGAAAATTATTGTAAAAAGAGAAAGGCCGGAAGATTCCGACCTTTTTCTTTTATGTATCGTTAATTTACTCAGTATCCGAAGGATCCTGATCGGTTGTGGAAGTGCTGCCTTCATCCCTGGGTTTTGAAATAGAGTCTCTCATTTCTGTATCAGACTGAATATTCTTCATCCGGTAATAATCCATCACACCAATATTTCCATTTCTGAGCGCTTCAGATATTGCTTTGGGTACTTCTTTCTCTGCCTGAATAACTGCTGCACGCGCTTCCTGGGCTTTAGCTTTCATCTCCTGCTCTTCTGCTACCGCCATGGCTCTTCTTTCCTCAGCCTTAGCCTGTGCTATATTCTTGTCGGCATTGGCCTGATCGATTTGCAGACCGGCACCTACGTTTTTACCAATATCCATATCAGCAATATCAATGGACAAAATTTCGAATGCTGTTCCTGAGTCAAGCCCTTTTTCCAGTACAACCCTTGATATGGAATCCGGATTTTCAAGCACAGCTTTATGTGAATCGGCTGAACCAATAGAAGAAACAATGCCTTCACCTACTCTTGCAAGCACTGTTTCCTCCCCTGCTCCACCGACCAATTGTTTGATATTGGCCCTCACAGTTACACGGGCTTTCGCAATAAGCTGAATACCATCTTTTGCAACAGCTGTTACTGGAGGAGTATTAATTACTTTTGGATTTACCGACATTTGCACGGCTTCAAACACATCCCGACCTGCCAGGTCAATAGCTGTAGCCATTTTGAAATCAAGCTGAATATTAGCCTTCTCGGCAGAAACCAGAGCATGTGTTACTTCTGGAACATGTCCGCCTGCCAGGTAGTGTGCCTCCAAATCATTACGGTAAAGAATAAGTCCTGCTTTATTACCCTCAATCATAGCATTGACAATAACTGCAGGAGGCACTTTACGCCAGCGCATCAGAATCAACTGAAGCAATGATATCCTTACACCGGAGATCAATGCTGAAAACCATAACCCAATCGGCACAAAATACAATATGATCCATAGGCCAACTATAGCGCCTACAATAATTACAATATACGTTCCAATTTCTCCCATAAGATATGTTTTAGTTTGTTTCGTTTTCTTCCAGCAAATCTACAATAACCCGGAAATCTTTAATGTTGACAACCCTAATTTTCTTGTTTTGTTCAATGTAAGGTCCAGTTGATTTGGCTTCAAGAAATTCTCCATTGATCAGTACTTTTCCCATTGGATTGAGCCGGGTAATCGTTTTTCCCTTATCTCCCACATTAACCTTATCCTCAGCATAGGAAGATACTTTGCCCTCAATTCTTGAATCAAGCATTAACTTTTTCCACGTCCTTGACCGTAATGAAAAATAAATAGTTACAAAAGATATTAAAACTGTTCCGGCAAGAATATAGTGTCCTTCAGATGTTCCCAGGCTGTTGTACCCAAAATATATAGCTCCTATTATTAGTATAAAACCGGCAATACCGGCAACGGTAACACCCGGAACAAGCAAAAACTCCACTACAAAGAGAAGCATGCCGATAAGAATTAGAAGAATTATTGTACCAAGTGTCATGAAACTTAATATAAATGGTTGTAATTAGTGAACTTCAGTTTGAATACCTCTGTTTGTAAGTTGATTCTTCATTTCTTCCAGTTCTTCGTAAGTTCCGGATTTCACCTCACATCGACCCCGGTAATGAGCCAGGTATGCACACTGCTCAGCCTGAAGGCTATCGTGATTGCAAACTTCCACCAGGGATTCAATCACAAAACCAAAATCATTCACTTCATCATTGTACAAGATTAAATTGTAACGGTGCTCCCCCGAATCTGAGTTCGATTTCCACTGCCTGTGTAGTTTGTCTTCTTTCATGGGTATCAAATATTTTCATTACAGCAGGGTAAATATAATTGTATAATTTCTATTTTTCAAAACAATTTGTAAAAATTTGAATATTAAATCATCCGATATAATTCAAAGTTCAAAATCAACTTCTGATTGTTAACAAACTTTTTCTCAATCGCTATTTTTATTGAGGCAAACTTTGTAATTTTACATCTAAAGATCACACTCAACAAATCAAAGAAAAGCTTAAGAAATAACAGAAAAGTAAAACAATATATTTATGGCTAAAGAAAACGCAAAAAGTACCAAAGAAACCAAGGAAACTAAAGAAGAAAACAACAAAAGCCAGGTGAACAAGGAGAAGATGAAGGCGCTGGAATTAACCCTTGATAAAATTGAAAAAGGGTATGGCAAGGGCACCATTATGAAAATGGGTGACAAAGCCATTGCCGATGTACCTTCCATCTCATCCGGCTCCATTTCCATGGATATGTCTCTTGGAGTGGGAGGTTATCCCCGAGGCAGAGTTGTTGAAATTTACGGACCTGAATCCTCCGGTAAAACCACTCTGGCAATACATGCTATTGCAGAAGCCCAAAAACAAGGCGGAATTGCTGCGATCCTGGATGCTGAGCATGCATTTGACCGGTTCTATGCAGAAAAACTGGGTGTGGATGTGGAAAACCTCCTCATCTCCCAGCCCGATCATGGGGAACAGGCCCTTGAAATAGCAGACCATCTTATTCGTTCAGGAGCAGTGGACATCGTTGTTATTGATTCGGTAGCAGCTCTTACACCTAAATCCGAACTGGAAGGCGAAATGGGTGATTCCAAGATGGGCCTTCAGGCAAGACTCATGTCGCAAGCGCTCAGGAAACTGTCAGCAAACATCAGCAAAACCAATACCTGCTGTATGTTCATCAATCAGCTACGTGAAAAAATCGGGGTAATGTTCGGTAACCCCGAAACCACCACCGGCGGTAATGCCTTGAAGTTCTACTCTTCTGTCCGGGTGGATATTCGAAGAATCGGACAAATCAAAGAAGGCGAAAACGTAATGGGAAACCGAACCCGTGTGAAGATTGTCAAAAACAAACTGGCCCCCCCATTCAAAAAAGCTGAATTCGATATTATGTATGGCGAAGGAATTTCGAAAGTCGGTGAAATTATCGACCTCGGAGTAGACCACAAAGTCATTAAGAAAAGCGGTTCGTGGTACAGTTATGGGGAAACCAAGCTCGGACAGGGCCGCGAAGCTGTCAAGCAGCTTCTGAAAGATAACCCGGAGCTGGCTGAAGAACTGGAAGAAAAAATCAAGGAGAAACTGAAAGAAGCTCAGCAGTAAACATGTGGGGAAAACTCTTTTGTAGTAAACTGTGTGTATTGAAATGAATGGGAAACATTTTAATAGAATTTATATACTACCCAAAACCAACCAACTATGAAAAAACAATTCTTTTTATTATTCATCTTATCCGTTTTCCTGATTGCAGCCTGTGGGAAAAAAAATGGTGAACAAACCAAAACCGCTCAAAAAACAGGCAATCCCGTCGACAATGTCAAGCTCGACTCAGAAATTATGACGCCCGAGGCCCTCTGGTCTTTTGGAAGAGTAAGCGGAGTAAACGTTTCCCCCGATAACAAGCAGATTCTTTTCGGAGTTTCCTTCTATGATGTGGTAGAGAACGGCAGCAACAGGGATTTATTTATGATGCCTGCTGAGGGAGGTGAAGCTGTAAACATCACCAATACAGAGGTAAGCGAATTCAACGCCCGATGGAGGCCAGATGGAAAAAAGATAGGTTTTCTTTCCGCCGAAAGCGGCACTGTACAACTTTGGGAAATGAATCCCGACGGAACCGGGAAAAAGCAAATCTCCGAAATTGAAGGCGGAATCAATGGATTTGAGTACGCTCCCAACCAGGAGAAGATTTTGTATATCCAGCAGGTTAAACTGGACAAATCAGTTCATGACATTCATCCTGATCTACCAAAGGCCAATGCCCGTATTGAAACAGACCTGATGTACAGGCACTGGGATCAGTGGCATGACTATAAGTACAGTCATATTTTCATAGCCGACTACAGTGAGAGCGGCATTTCTAATGCAGCAGACATCATGGAAGGGGAAAAATACAATTCGCCCATGGAGCCTTTTGGCGGCATGGAACAAATCAACTGGAGCCCTGATAGCAAGAGCATTGCTTATACTTGCAAAAAGCTGGCAGGCAAAGAGTATACTCTCTCTACCAACTCAGAAATTTATATCTATGACCTTGAATCAGGCAAGACAATAAACCTCACAGAGGAAAAACACGAAGGATATGACAAAGCTCCCGTTTATTCTCCTGATGGGAAAATGGTTGCCTGGGAAAGCATGCGCCGGAATGGCTACGAGTCTGACAAGAACAGAATTTTTGTTTACAACTTTGAAACAAAAGAAGAAACCAACTTCTCAAAAGGATTTGAACAGAATGCACACGGACTCACCTGGAGTACTGACAGCAAAAAGCTCTATTTCACCAGCGACTACCATGCCCGTTTTCAAATCTACGAGCTGGATATTGAAAAAGGCGAAATCAGGCAAATTACCAAAGGGACTCATAATTACAGGTCTGTAAGTCCGGCCGGAGACAAACTGATTGGTTCCAAACAATCCATGTCCATGCCCACCGAAATATACAGCATCGATCCGGTGAGCGGAAAAGAACTCCAAATCAGCTTTATCAATAAAAACCTAATGGATCAGTTAGAAATGGGCAATGTGGAGGAACGATGGATTGAAACCACAGATGGCAAACAAATGCTGACCTGGGTCATTTATCCACCCAATTTTGACAGAGGAGAGCAATACCCAACCTTGCTTTACTGCCAGGGCGGTCCGCAATCATCAGTAAGCCAGTTTTTCTCTTACAGGTGGAATTTCCAGATGATGGCAGCCAACGGATACATCGTGGTGGCGCCGAACAGAAGAGGTCTCCCTTCATTCGGAATGGACTGGCTGGAACAAATCAGCGGCGATTATGCGGGTCAAAATATTGAGGATTATTTAAGCGCAATAGATGCCATGAGAAAAGAACCCTTCGTTGATCACAAAAACCTGGGTGCTGTTGGTGCGAGCTATGGCGGCTACTCTGTATACTACCTGGCTGGCGTCCACGATGGAAGGTTCGATGCGTTCATATCACATGACGGCATGTTCAACTTAGAGTCATTTTATCTGCAAACCGAAGAAATGTGGTTTCCGAACTGGGACCTGGGTGGCCCCTACTGGAAAAAAGAAAATAAAGATGTCTATGCTGAAAGCCCTCACCGTTATGTTGACCAATGGGATACACCCATCATGGTTATCCACGGACAGAAAGATTACAGAATTGCTTATACACAAGGGATGAGCGCTTTCAATGCTGCGCAATTGCAGGATATACCCAGTAAATTCCTGTTTTTCCCCAATGAAAACCACTGGGTATTAAAACCCCAAAACGGAATTCTGTGGCAGAGAGAATTCTTCAAATGGCTGGATAAATGGCTGAAAGACGACAAATAACAAGAAACTTAGTTAAATGAATAGTTCAAAATTATTAACCACAGAGTAAAAAGAGAAAACCCAATTAGGGTCACAGAGAATAGGTCTCTGCGGTTTTATGAGAAATCTCTTAGTTCTCTGCGGTTAAAAAGATTATCCAGGAATTTTCAAAAACAATCTATAGAATGATTGACAGGCCGGAAGAAAATTGCTTCCGGCCTGTTGTTTTTCTGGGCGATTCTGTTTATTTTTAGAAATCAAAAGATTAACCATGTTTTTTCAGCAGCTCCTACATATTATCCTGCTTATCGTTTTTCTGCTTACTTACATCCTGGCCTACAATTACCTCAATCCATTCCTGATAAATAAAAAGCGGAAATATTCAACCTTAAGCCTGAAATTAAGCTACCTTTTGTACCTGGCTTTTTTATTGGCTTTTATGTTCCTTTTTCTTCTATTCGGAGCCGACAGGGTGGAGTATCGAATCAGCGACGCCCTGTTTTTTGGCGTTTTGTTCCTTCTTTTTCTACCCAATATTGGAATATTACTGAGACGCACGGTGAAAAATATCCGGGTGTTTTACAATTATCTTTTTACTGTTATTAATCTTCTGGCTACATACTACCTTATTCACAAACTGATTGAAAATAATTGGTTTATATAACACTACTCAAAAACCTAATATCCCCCTGGCTTCTTCTATTTTTTTATTCATTGGTAAGTTGCCTGCCAGCCAGTAAATATCCCATCCATTCCGCTCCATTTTCCTAAACCAGGTCATTTGCCGTTTGGCAAACTGATGAATGGCGGTATTGAGCTTTTCAAACATCTGTTCCCATGTGAGCTCGTTCTTTAAATACAAAGCGATATATTTATATTCTAGTCCGTAATACAATAGATCATCCATTTTCACCCCACTTTCTGCCAGCCCTCTTACTTCATCAACCATACCTTCATTCAATCTCTGTTTTAGTCTTTCTGTAATTCGCTTCCTCTGAACAGAACGTTCAAATTTGATTCCCAGGATAACCGGTTTGATTTCGGGGAATTCTATATCATGTTCAGGATTTTCATCATAGTACCGGGCAATTTCAATAGCCCTGATGGTTCTTTTCTTAGAAGTCAGATCTGTGGTGTTATGAAGTTTGGGGTTGTATGAATACAATAAGTCCTTCAGTTCTTCATGGGATTTTTTATTCATCTCCTCTCTGAATTTTGTATCCGGAGGAACCGGGAGTAGTTTATAACCCTCAATTACTGCCTCAATATACATACCCGTTCCACCGCACAGAACCGGCATTTTGTTTCTGTTCCTGATATCGTTATAAATATTCAGAAAATCCTGCTGGTATTCATACACATTATACTTGTAACCCGGCTCATGAATATCAATTAGGTGGGCCGGAATTTTCGTTCCGTCTACAATGTAATCCTGATAATCCTTTCCTGTTCCAAGGTCCATGCGTCTGTAAATCTGCCGGGAATCGGCACTAATGATTTCACCGTTTATCTCGAATGCCAGTCTTGCAGCAAAACCTGTTTTCCCGCTTGCCGTGGGACCCAGAATTACAATTAAATCGGTATGAAAATCAGTCATAAAATATTGCTTATTGGTGAAGAAATTTTTAAAAGATAGTGATTTATCATAAATTTGTGGTAACTAACAAAAATAAATTATTATGGACTACAAGAAAATATGGAACAGGATAAAAATGATAATAACCCAGCCATCAGAGGAATGGGGAAAAATTGCCGCAGAACCCAATGATCAAAACGAAATAATTACCAAATATGCCATCCCTATTATTGCCCTCGGGGCTATAACTACCTTTATCGGCAAGGCATCTATGGAGGTTTACAGTGTTTATGACGGTTTCATGCTGGCAATAACTTATTTTATAAGCACACTGGCAGGCCTGTATATTTCGGCTATTATAGTCAGTGAGCTGGCCCCCAATTTTGAAAGCCAGAAGGATTACACAGCTTCGTTAAAACTGATCGTATACAGCGCCACAGCAGGTCTTGCAGCAGCTGTTATTGCAGCACTTCACCCGGGTCTGTCATTCATCGGTCTTTTTGGTTTGTATTCGATTTATCTTTTCTGGATTGGTCTGCCCAAAATTCTGGGTACACCTGAAGATAAAAAAGTAGGATTTGTCTTGATATCAGCCCTTGTTATCCTGGCTGTCACATTTATCATTAACTTTATATTGCAATCCATTTTTGTGGCGTCAGCAACGTTCTAATTAAAGAATTTACCGGGAGTAAGAAGAAAAAAGGCTTTTCATGGCTAATAAAATTGAGATTAAGAACAAAAAGGCAACCCACCTTTTTGAGATAGATGAAACCTATACGGCCGGGCTTCAATTAAAGGGAACAGAAATTAAATCCATCAGACAAGGCAAAGCAAGTCTGGTAGATACGTATTGTTTCTTTAAAGATGGAGAACTATGGCTAAAAGGGATGCACATAGCTGAATACGATCACAGCTCCCATTTTAATCATGAACCCAAAAGAGACCGGAAATTGCTCCTGAAAAAACAGGAACTAAAAAAAATACACCGCAAGGTAAAAGAAAAGGGATATACGATTATTGCCCTGAAGGTTTTTATCAACGAAAAAGGATGGGCCAAAACAGAAATTGCAGCAGCCAGGGGCAAGAAAAAATTCGACAAACGGGAGGAAATCAAGCAGAAAGATTTAAAAAGAGATATGGAGCGGCTGGATAAGTATAAATAGACCTAAAACACTGATTGCAGGTTATTTTAAGTTTGTCGTCAAAGGTTCTATTACTAATTTTTGAATTACCATGAAATTTAATGATAAATGAATAAATTAATTCTTATTTTTTTTTCTGCACTTATATTTTATTCTTGTGGTTCTGATAATGAATTAAAAGAAGAGCAAATTGTAGATTTACCAATAGAAATAGTGAAAGGTTATGGTCCTTTCGATGCAAATTTCGCAAAAATAACATGGAAAGAACATCAACCTGGAAATATATGGTATAAGACATTAGTGAAAGTTAATGGAATTCCTGAAAAATGGAATGATCCTGTAGTAAAGAGAATATTATTTGATGCACACCAGTTTGTATATCAAAATTATAAACAAGGCAATTTAACAGACTCTTTCTATAATGAATTAAAAAACGAATGGAATATAAATAAGGATACCAAAGTATTTACCGAAAAACCTATTAAATGTTACACCCATATAGTACTTGGAAAAGATAAGAGTGGAAAGATTTTATACAAGATAGATACAGATAACGACCGTGATTTTAGTGACGAAAAAGCAAAAACACCGAAGGAGCTTATCGACTGGACAAAAACTGATTCATTAAGCAAATATGCTCAGAAAGTAACAGGAGAATTTCTAATTGGAGGTAAGGTCGAAAATATTAAAGTTCCTATATTAATTGTACAACATAAAAAAATTGGAATTCTGTATAACTATCCTCAACATGCCAGGACAGAATTCATGGGTCATAAAATATACATAAAACCTCGACTAACTACACTGACATATGACCGAAAAAGTGAATTATTCTCAAGCAGATCACCCCATAGTGATTCCAAGTATTTAATCCAAAAAAATCAATTTCTAAATCTTAATGGTAGTATATTTAAAAATATGGGTGTTCATTATAATACTCAGACGCTGATATTGAAGAAAATACCCTCAGATACAATTGTATATTCTAATCAAACAGGCTTTTCAGCACCCCCCTTTTCAGGTAAAGCATTTCTAAATAAAGACTCTATTCATCTCTCTGATTTTACTGGCAAATACTTGTATATCGAATTTTGGGGAACTTGGTGTAAGGGGTGTATAGAAGATATTCCTTATTTAAAAAAAGCATATGATAGCACTGAGCGTTCAAAGATAGAATTTCTTGGAATTGCCAATGATAATTCAGAGAATCTAAAAAAAGTTTTAAAAGATAGGGAAATAAAATGGCCGCAGATTATTTCCAATGAAATTATTAAAAGATATGATATACGATCCTATCCAACCTCATATTTAATAGATAAGAATGGGATAATAATCGCAAAGAATTTAAGAGGGGAAAATATATTAGACACCTTAAATCATTATATAAATTAGACTTCATTGCTAATAAGAACAATTCGCGAATTCGCGGCGATCTTCTCTATCTTTAAAAATCATAAAGAATCACTGTGCAAAGAAGAAATCATTCAGCTCGTAGATGTCGTTGGCTGTAAAATCGGACTTGTTATTGAAGAAGGCATCAATGGCTTTGAGGAGCTCTTCATACGATATTTCCCCGTCATTGTCCTGGTCGACCTTCTTAAATTTTTCAGGAACCTCCAGCTCCCCTTCTACATTAGAGTATTTGGTTGTTCTCCACCCCGGTGATATGGGAACCATATAAGCTTCACCTCTCTCAACGGCTGCCATATTGTAATTAATTTTATCAATAATCTCTTCCTCCGACATCTCCACTCCATTTTCGTTAACAATAGCATCCTGTGGAGTATTAGGTTCCTGGTCTTTATAATTAGGCACACCATCGTTGTCATCATCCAGCGGGCAGCCTGTTGTGGTATCCACTGCCACACCCCTGGGGTTATCGGGGCAATCATCCATCAAGTCAAGAACTCCATCACGGTCCTGGTCGGCAATAGCTGTATAGTCGAAGTCTCCACTAACATCGGCAAAGAGCAATTCTTCAGTTTTTGTTTTAGATTCGCTAAATGGGTCCCATCCAAAGGTTACGTAGGTAAGGTTAAGAATATCATTACGGCTGTCTCCTATTACATTACCATCTCCATCCTGGTAGGGGATTCCATCAATAATGTCAGAAAAGGTATAATGTATGCCATTGGCAATGCGAACCTCCACTCTTTCACTCAGAGCAAAATCAAACCCTATATCAAATGTAAGGGCAGCCGTATTCTGGCTCATTGACAGTAAACCGAAGTCATTTTCAGTTCTGAGGTTTCTGTCATATTCATAATCTCTTATAACGATCTGATCATCCCAATTATATCCATAGTCAGACCGGGGGTTAAAAACAAGAACCTCTCCTCCTAATGAAAGAAAAGGGCGAAATTTTGGTGGATTATTATAAAAGTGCCCAAAGCCATATTCCAGATTAATCCCCACAGAAAAAATATCGGTCTGGAAATTGGTAATCTGTTCATAAGATTCCAAATTTGTATTATTGATTTCGTGCAAACTTCCATTGATATTACCGCTCATAAAGAAAAGGTTGATCCTGTAAATATGACGGCTGTCAAGGAAATGATAAACATTAAACTTGAAGGGAGGCATTGTACCATATCCTTCGGTATCATTACTGAATTCTCCCAGGTAATTAAACATACCTGTTCCGATGCTAACCACAGGATAATACACTGGATTCTCTACTTCCACTTCTTTAAAGAGCAAATCTGTATAACCACCCTCTTCATCATCCTCCTGAGCGAGAACAGTTAAAGGAAGAATTAAAATAAATGCAATAACCAGAAAATAAAACCTTTTCATCATAACTAACGGTACCATTTATGATTTGTAATCATCAGGGCTTCCTGAACTGTGATTCTTTCTCCGTTATTGTATGCAGCTACAAATGCATCATCAATATCGGTGGTATTCCATATTTTCACCCTGTAATCCCTTGCTTCTTTATAAACAGAAAACGACCCAACGGAATACTTTCTCCAACCTTCATGAAGTTCGGTTCGAACTTCTTTTTCAATTTTAAATTTATCAAAATACCTTTCCACATTAATAGGCCTGTGGCCAGCTGCTATCTGAACCCTGTAATATACACCGGATTGTGGTTCAAGTTTGTGGGTGAGCTTGGTATTTTCTGCCAGAATCCGCTTGGCTTCTTCTGCAATTTCAATTCGCACTTTGCCTTTGTGTCTGGTATAATCAGCAGTCTCTTCCTCTCTCAATTCTTTAGACTCAACATCAATTTCATTACCTCCTGTAATTTCCGGGGTAGCAGCTGATTCGATTATCTGCGCCAGATGGTCTCTTTCTGTATTGTTCAGATTCACATTCTGTTCTATTATATCAATGCTTCGTGTATTTTCTTTTTCGATATAGGAAAACTGACCCTCAATATCAGGTGTTTTTGTAACCCCTTCTTTTGGAACAAGTTTGTAGGAAACCACAAAATAAGGCTCGGAAGGTAAATTCATCCATAAAAATTTAGCTATCTGGTCTTTGTAAGTAAAAATTGCACCTTGCTCTTCCTGTTTTACAGCGGTAAAGCCATCCGGGATAGTCTCCTGGATTTTGGCAAATTTTTCCTTATCTCCCTTATTCACAAGCACGTTAACAATATATTCATTGCCTTCTGCTGTCTGGTAAGGTTGTTGTCTGATGCAATTAACCTCGGCCAAATCCCTGCGGGTGGCAGGCGTTTTAACCAGTGGTTTATATTCACTTACTTCCACTATCATTTCGGGATCAACTGATGGATTCTGACGGATACTAATATTTCTGGAAGCAAGATCAAGGGATTCTCTCTCATTATCTTTGATATAAGCAAATGTTCCTTCTAAATTGAAATCCCCCTTAAGCCGTTCATTTACTGTAAGCTTATAGGACACTGTAAATTCTTCTTTGTCGGGAAGTTTTAACCATATAAACTTCACCTTCTGGTCTTCAAACCTGAACTCAGCATTTTGGGTGGAGATTGCTTCCGGCTCCAGACCACCGGGAATGCCTTGTTGCAACCTGGCGAAACTCTGAATTCCTGATTTTTTCAGGTTAATTTTAACCACTATCTCCTCTCCGGCCTGCACCTGGCTGGGAGCATCAACATTTACACTTACATCTCCCGGAAAAAGGAGGTTTGCGGCAAGCACTCCCAGGAAATTTACTAGAAGCAATAATTTAAAATACATGCTTAAAAAAATTTATTCTTGCTAAATATAAAGATTTTGCGAAATAATAACAAAATATCAACATGTGAAATTAACAATTGTTAATAAATTCAGGAGATTGTTAATTTTTTTCTCCCATATTTTCTCTAAAAATTCGGACTTAATAAATATTTCGAATAGAACTCGTTAATTTCATTTACCGCCTCATCTGCGGAATCTACCACTTTAAAATATTTCAGATCTTCCTCTGAAATGTTTTGCTCTTCTCTCAACATGAAATCCTTAATCCATTTTATAAGTCCTTCCCAGTAATGACTTCCCACCAGTATAATCGGGAATTTCCCAATTTTCTCAGTCTGAATAAGGGTTATCGCCTCAAACAACTCATCCAGTGTTCCGAAGCCACCTGGTAAAACGATAAATCCCTGGGCATATTTTACAAACATCACCTTACGGACAAAAAAATGCTCAAAGTTGATGAGTTTATCCGGATCAATAAACAGGTTGGGAGTTTGCTCAAACGGGAGGTCAATGTTAACACCAACAGATTTACCTCCTCCTTTTTTGGCTCCCATATTTCCGGCCTCCATTATGCCTGGTCCGCCCCCGGTAATAACACCATACCCATACTGTGTCAATTTATAGGCAATTTCTTCAGCCATTTTGAAGTATTTATTTTCCGGATTAGTCCGTGCTGAACCAAAAATAGAGACACAAGGTCCTATTTTGGATAACTTTTCAAATCCTTGAACAAATTCAGATAAGATTTTGAATATTGACCAGGTGTCGGCTGTTTGCGTTTCATTCCAGCTCCTGGCTTCAAAAGCGTCCTTTATTTTATCTTCCTGGTTACTCATGTATTGAATTTTAAGCTTTGGTTTGGATATTATGTTGCAATTCCTGTTTTAAAAAACCAGCTGTATAGCTCTCTTCACATTCTGCTATTTCTTCAGGGGAACCAGCGCAAAGCAATGTGCCTCCGCGTTGTCCTCCTTCTTTCCCCAAGTCAATAATGTGATCGGCCATTTTTATTACTTCCATGTTGTGTTCAATGACAATAACTGTATTACCCCTGTCTACCAGGGAGTTGATTACATTCAGGAGGACCCGGACATCTTCAAAATGCAAGCCGGTTGTCGGCTCGTCCAGAATAAATAAGGTCTTTCCCGTGCTTTTCTTTGAAAGTTCAGCAGCTAGTTTTACCCGTTGCGATTCACCTCCTGAAAGGGTTGTTGAAGGCTGTCCAAGGGTAATATAGCCTAGACCGACATCCTGCAGCACTTTCAATTTATCCCTGATTGAAGGAATCTGGCTGAAAAAATCCACTGCATAATTGATGGTCATGTCCAGCACATCACTGATTGATTTTCCCTTGTATCGAACAGCCAGAGTCTCCCTGTTATAACGCTTTCCGTTACATTTTTTGCAGTGTACGTAAACATCGGGTAAAAAGTTCATCTCAATTACTTCAATACCGGCTCCCTTACAGGTTTCACAACGGCCTCCCTTTACATTAAAGGAAAACCGCCCGGGTTTATATCCCCTGATTTTTGCTTCGGGGGTCTGTGCAAACAAATTGCGGATATCAGAGAAGACGCCTGTGTATGTAGCCGGATTGGAACGGGGGGTTCTTCCGAGAGGCGACTGATCTACTTCAATAACTTTATTAAGATGTTCAATCCCTTCAATCTTTTCATAGGGCAGCGGTTGCTTAAAGGATTTATAGAAATGCTTGCTCAGAATGGGATACAAAGTCTCATTCACCAATGAGGATTTTCCGCTACCAGAGACTCCTGTTACACAAATGAACTGGCCAAGAGGAAAGTCCACATCGATATTTTTTAAATTGTGTCCTTTTGCCCCTATTATCTTGAGTCTTCCGTTCTGGTGCATCCGGCGGTCCTCCGGAATTTTTATCTCTTTCCTGTGGTTCAGGTAATCGGCGGTAAGTGTATGAGCCCTGATGATTTCATCAGGTGCACCTTCAGCTACCACCCTGCCACCCTGGATGCCTGCATAAGGCCCCATATCTACGATATGATCAGCTGAAAGTATCATTTCTTTATCATGCTCCACTACCATAATGGAGTTCCCATTCTCCCGAAGTTTCTTAAGAGACTGAATCAATCGTACATTATCCCTCTGGTGCAGTCCAATGCTGGGCTCATCAAGTATATAAAGGACATTAACCAATTGAGAACCGATTTGCGTAGCTAACCTGATTCGCTGGCTTTCTCCACCGGAAAGACTTCTGGAAGGCCTGTCCAGGCTGAGATAATCTAATCCCACCTCCAGTAAGAAACTCAACCGGTTTTGTATTTCTTTAACCACCTCTTTAGCTATCTGTTTTTGCTTTTCTGAAAGCTGTGCTTCCAGATTGCTGAACCATCTATAGAGTTCTCTAATATCCAGAGCCGATAACTCTGCTATGTTCCTGTCCCCGATCTTAAAGTACAAAGCTTCCTGCTTAAGTCGTGTACCCCCACAAACCGGACATTGAGTCTTTTTTATGTAACGATCGGTCCACCGGGTCCCTTTTTGTCTGTTTACCTTGTAACTATGCAGTATATAATTAACCAATCCGTCAAATTTAAGTGCATAGTTTGAGTTTCGGCCCAGTGGGGTGGAGTGAAGCCTAAAAGTCTCATCAGAGCCATATATAATAATATTCATGGCCTCATCGGGGATATCTTTTATGGGAGTATCAAGAGTGAAATTGTATTTCCTGGCTATTGCATCCAGTTGCCAAAAGATAAGCACATCCTTGTATTTTCCCAATGGTTCCAGTCCTCCGTTTCTGATGCTTAACCGGGAATCGGGAATAATCTTTTCCTTATCCACATCATCTATGGTTCCCAGCCCATTACATTTTTCACATGCTCCCCTTGGAGAATTAAACGAAAAAGTATGTGGAGCCGGTTCGTTATAAGAAATACCGGAGGTGGGACACATCAGCTTACGACTAAAATACCTGGTCTCCCCGGTTTCATAATTCATCATCATCAATATTCCACCCCCTTCATTGAGAGCAGATTTTACAGAAGTTTTCAACCGCTTGTCATGTTTATCATCCACAAGGTGCTTATCTATGACAAGTTCAATAGTATGGGTTTTGTAGCGTTCCAGCTTCATCCCGGAAGAAATTTCTCTTAGCTCTCCATCCACCCTGACATTCAGATATCCTTTCTTTCTCAGCTTTTCAAAAAGTTCTTTATAATGGCCCTTCCTCCCTTCAATCAGGGGAGATAGGATGATTATCTTCTTATCCCGGTACTCCTTTTTAATCAGGTTAATTATTTGCTCGTCGGTATATTTTACCATCTTTTCACCGGTAACGTAAGAATATGCTTCTCCGGCACGTGCCATTAACAATCGCAGAAAATCATATATTTCAGTAATCGTACCCACTGTGGACCTGGGATTTTTGTTGGTAGTCTTTTGTTCAATAGAAACGACCGGACTCAGACCTGTTATCTTATCCACATCAGGTCGCTCCATTTCCCCAATAAACTGGCGGGCATAAGCTGACATGGTTTCAATGTACCGTCTCTGACCTTCTGCATAAATAGTATCAAAGGCAAGGGAGGACTTCCCGCTACCGCTTAATCCGGTAACAACCGTAAGCTTATTTCTGGGTATAGTTATATCAATATCCGCTAAATTGTGGACCCTTGCTCCTAATACGGTTATTTCATTATCCTGTGATTCTATTATTTGTTTGATACTTCTTCTGTCTGCCAATTTTCAGCCTGATTTTTAGTTTTTGCTCTTGTATTCATTAAATACTTTCTGATAATTCCTGTATCCTTCCCTGGGTATTTTGAGGGTATAGGGCTTTTCTCTTTTATTATTCAAATAAGGTTTTCTGAGCCAGGGGTTAAATATTTTTAAAACCTTATAACTTATTGAATATTGTGCAGCAAAATCAGCAAAATTATTTATTGTTGAATCGACCTCCACCTCGTAAGTTGGTATGGGATAATAAAGACTCTCCTCATTCAAATGAAATCCATATTTTTCGGGATTTTCAAGTATCAGTTTAATGGCAAGAATCCGGTAAACATACCTGCCTGTTTCCGTATTAAGCAGTAAATCATAATAGTCAGAAGCCTTTTGCAGATCCATCTGCTTCTGTAAAGCCGACCGGCCTACATTGTATGAAGCTGCAGCCAGTGTCCAGCTACCGAATTTCTCGTGTGCATCTTTTAAAAATTCGGAAGCTGCCTTTGTAGCCTTTTCAATGTTATACCTTTCATCAACCTGGCTATTCACTTCCAGTCCGTAATCTTTTGCTGTGCCTTGGAGAAACTGCCAGAATCCAACTGCTCCCGAAGGTGAAACAGCATGTAGCAATTCACTTTCTATTAGCGAAATATATTTAAAATCCTCGGGTACGTTATTTTCATTTAAAATTCTTTCAATTCTGGGAAAATACCTGTTAGCTCGTTTAATCAAAAGCAGGGTATGAGATTGCCAGTAGGTATTTACCAGCAACTCTCGATCGAGGGCTTCTCTCACATCAAAATGTTCCAGCGGCACCATTTCTCCAGCAAAATAGAGAGTATCCGGTATTTCAAGGGAATAAACAGAATAATCCCTCTGAAATTTTTCTTTAAAGCTTATTCCCTCATCTTCGGATTCTATAAAACTTAATACCACGAAAATAATTCCGGTAATAATTAATGGAATGACAAGAATCTGAAGGGCTTTATATATCTTTTTGCTAAAAGTATTCATAATATTAAATTTATAACCGTTTTTTAAGAAACGGACAAAATTACCTAAAATTTGTTAAAATTTTTCCTGTAGAATCAGAAAGAAAAACTCAATCCTGTATATAAACCAAATGAATAAGGATATGTTTTACCGGAGGTTGTATTATACGAATTCAGGAAGTAATCAAACAGCGGCTGCATCGATATTTTGAGGTTATTATTAACCCTATAATCCACACCCATACCAATAGTTCCGGAATATGTCACTTTATTAAGATTTTTTATATCACCAATCTTTTTGCTGTTTATGGAGTTTTCAAGATAAATACCGTCGGCAAGCAGAAGGTTGGTATTTATCCCGGTTATCATGCTCAAATCAAAGTTATTGTCAATAATCTTATATTCAAGCAGGAATGGCAATTTTATGTATTCCATTTTTTGCAAAAGAGATTCTTCCACTATAAACTCTTCGCTCTTATCTTTTTTTGTCATGGGACCTTGTTGAGCCGGTGACTGGATTTGTATTTCATCAGAAGCATCCGGTGCAGGTTTAATCTCATCTACATGTAATTCATAAGTACCCATCGAACCCTGCAGACTTACCACTGGATCCGCTCCTATTCGTATATAAGAGCCCGAGTTTATCTCAATATCATTCAGGGTTTGTCCAATCTGTGAATAATGTATACCAGATTTCAGTTTTAATCTCTTGCTAAATTGATACCCTACTGTTAGCCCTCCGGAATATGCAATCAGGCTTCTTTCAGTAACTTCAGAGCGGTTTCTTCCACTTACATCCCTGTAAGAAATGGTTGGAGACATTGTACTACTCAGAATTACTTTTGAATCTTCTGTTTCTTTCATTGTGAAGGAACCCAGGTCATCAAAAATATCAGTATTGGTATTAAACGCTGTCGTAGTATTATTTTTCGAGATTGTTCTTTCCGGGGCATTGACCTCTTCAGTAATACCAGCATAACGGGTTGTTGCTTTATTTATAGGCTGTTCTTTAACCGGATTTTGAATTTCTTTTTCGGAAGTGATTTTAACGGGTTTTTGCTGTTGTTTCTGTGTAACTGAACTCCGTCCCATCCTGTTTCCATCGGCCAGCCTGTTATTAAAATTATTCTGCTTTGATTTGCCAACAAAAGTTAGCTGATTATCGGGATTAATCAAAGATTCTCTATTTTCAAACGACAGATTTGAGATTCTGTCAGTTAAAAAGTTGTAATTCTGCAAAAATATTAAAGTACTAATTAGCCCAACAAGGACTATAGAAGCTGCAATACTGATAAAACTTTTCCAAAGAGGTCTTTTGTCTGAACTCAGGGATTTATGAATGTTATCCCATGCATCAAACGGGGGCGATTGCTCATAATCACCCAACTGCTTTCGAAAGGCGTTATCAATATTTAGATTATCAAAAAACATCAGATTACTTTGCTTGTCCTTATATTTATTTCCTCGTTAATTCTCCTCTTTAGTAAAGCTCTTGCCCTGGATAGATTGGACTTTGAGGTGCCTTCACTAATATTCAGGATTTTGGCAATTTCCTGATGCGAATATCCCTCAATGGCATATAAGTTAAAGACCATGCGATACTGAGGTGTCAGGTCTTGCACCATTTTAAGCAGGTCTTTTTTATTGAGATCTTCAATGACATGTTCGTATTTTACCTGAACACTTTCTAATTTAGTATCATTATCATACAGCAGGAAATTGTTATGCTTCCTGAAATTTTCCATGGCTGCATTAATCATGATTCGTCTCATCCAACCTTCCAAAGAACCTTTGTTCTTAAATTGTTTCAGGTTTGTAAAAATTTTTATGAAGCCTTCCTGTAAAATTTCTTTTGCTTCTTCCTCATTGTCAGAATACCTGAGACAAACACCATATAGTTTGTTAGCAAAAAGCTCATAAAGCTGTTGCTGAGACCTCCGGTCACCTTTTAAGCAAGCTTTTAATATGTTTGCCAAAGTTTTAGACACAATGAAAAAATTAGATCTATTCTATTTACAAATTTACCTAATTTTTTGACAAACAAAAAGCCTACCCAAAAAAACAATTTAAGGTAATAAATAGATGGGAGTTCCTGCTTATTAGTTGCGTTTGAAAAAATTATTTTTTGACGCAACCAATTTGCACCAATTATCATCTAAAAGGTGAAAAGATTTTATAGAAAATTTTTATGGCGACGAGACTGTTAAAAAACAAATACAAATTTGAGGCTTATAAAATAAACAATGGTGTATTAATCATTTTTGCAATTATTTCATTGTTGTTTCTCCTATCAATGGTATTGAGCGGAATGAATAACAGCTTAGTCAGTGAAACAGCAATACAATTTCAGCAACCCCCTCACTAAAACCCCTATATACAGATTTTGGAAGCAAAAGGGGCGAATCCACATTCGCCCCTTTCCTTTCTTTTGCCTAAGTTGAGCGGTTTGAACAGCTTGTCCCGTACACGGAGTGTCGGGAAGGTGAAAACCATACAATTTCAGGCAGTGAGTGAAAATCGCCCAATTAGGGCTTTATATATGGATTTATATTAAATATGAATCACTTCGCCATATGCAGCCGCTGCTGCTTCCATAATGGCTTCGGACATAGTCGGGTGCGGATGCACTGATTTAATAATTTCATGTCCTGTAGATTCCAGTTTCTTGCCTACCACTAGTTCAGCAATCATTTCAGTCACATGACCTCCTATAAGGTGTCCTCCCAGCAATTCTCCATATTTCGCATCAAATATCAATTTAACAAACCCTTCCTTATCTCCTGCAGCACTTGCTTTTCCTGAAGCTGTAAATGGAAACTTCCCGACTTTTATTTCATAACCGGCCTCTTTTGCAGCCTCTTCAGTCATTCCAACAGATGCTATTTCCGGAGTGGTATAAGTACAGCTTGGCATATTCATATAATCCAGCGGATCCGGATCTTCACCGGCAATCTTCTCAACACAGGCAATTCCCTCAGCGGAAGCAACGTGTGCCAGAGCAGGGCCGCCAACAATATCACCTATAGCATAAACGCCTTCCACATTAGTCTTATAATATTCATCAACCTTTATTTTTCCGTTATCGTCTTTTTCTACTCCCATTTCTTCTATTCCCAGGTTCTCGAGATTGGGTGTTACACCTACTGCAGAAAGCACAACTTCTGCTTCTTTGGTTTCTTCGCCTTTTTTGGTTTTGATGGTAGCTTTGCACAAATCACCGCTGGTATCTACTGATTCAACAGAAGAGTTGGTCATAACCTTAATGCCTTTCTTTTTAAATGCACGGGCAAGGTTCTTTGACACTTCTTCATCTTCCAAAGGAACAATTCGTGGTAAAAATTCAACCAATGTTACTTCAGTCCCTATATCGTTGTAAAAATTGGCAAACTCGCTTCCAATGGCGCCTGAACCCACCACAATCATGGATTTAGGATGTTTTTTCAGGGTCATCGCTTCGCGGTAGCCAATAACTTTTTTTCCGTCTTGTTTCAGATTGGGTAGTTCTTTAGATCTTGCACCGGTCGCAAGAATAATATGTTTGGCTGTATATTTTTCGGTTTTGCCATCTTTATCAGAAACCTCAACAGTTCCTTTACCGGCAAGTTTACCCATGCCCTGGATATGTTCTATTTTGTTCTTCTTAAATAAAAACTGAATTCCCTTGCTCATGCCATTGGCAACTTCACGGCTTCGTTTTACCATACCTTCAAAATCAGGCTTAACCTCGCCTTCGATACTTACACCATAATTTTTTGCATGCTGGGCATAACGGAATACCTCACCACTTTTCAGCAATGCCTTAGTGGGGATACAACCCCAGTTTAGACAAACACCGCCTAGTTCAGCTTTTTCAACTACTCCAACTTTCATACCGAGCTGAGAGGCTCTGATAGCGGCAACATAACCGCCCGGTCCACTTCCGATAACTATAACATCGTAATTCATGTTTCTTGTTTTTAGTTTTACAATTTTCAGTTTATATAACTATTCGCGTACTATTTTGTTCTAAAAAAATTATGCATTCTGAATTTTCTTATTAACAGAAAAAAGCAACCTTGACAGTCCAAAAAGTACAACCAAAGCAAATATTATGGATGCCCCTGAAGGTATATCAAGATTATAGGAAATAATCAGCCCTGTAAATACGCCAGCCAAACTAATCAGGATGGAATAAAAAATCATCGTATGAAATCTTTTTGTAAACAAATTGGAAATTGCCTGTGGAATAGTCAGCAATGATATTAACAAAATGATCCCTACTACTTTAATATTTATAACAATAACCAGCGCTACAAGACTAATTAGCAAACTCTTCATCGTGTTTACCGGAAAATTGTGGGCCCTGGCATATTCTTCGTCAAAAGAAATATATAGTATCATGCGGTAAAACAGTAAAAAGAAGACAATCACCACAATAGTCATCACTACCATAAAAAGTATATCCATCCCGGAGACTGTCAGGATACTACCAAAAAGATAGGTCATAAGATTGGGTGCATATCCTGGTGTTATGTATATGAAAATGATACCAAGTGCCATTCCCAGCGACCACCATATTCCTATCACTGAGTCATAGCGGACCTGTCCCTTCCGGCTAAAAAATTCGATGCCCAGGGCTGAAATAACGCTAAATACTGCGGCACCCAAAATAGGATTAAGGCCAAAAAAATACCCCAACCCGATTCCGCCAAAAGAAGAATGGGTAATCCCACCGCTCAAAAAAACAATGCGGTTGGTTACAATGTAAGTCCCGACTATACCACAGGTTATGCTGGCGAAGAAGGCAGCCCAAAAGGCATTTTCTAAAAATTCATATTCAAAAAAATCTGTAAAAATTGATTCCATAACCTATCTTAATCATTATGTTCTTTGAGCACAGTATGAGGTATTTTGCCATGGGTTATCAACTGAATAGGACAATTATATGCAGACAATTGTTTTTCAGTGATCTTATTTGATTTATGATAATGAAATTCTTTATTGATACAGGCAATCGTTTTTACATAAGGCGTAATAATACCAAGGTCGTGAGTTACCAGGATTATTGCCATTTCTTTGTTGAGGCTTTGCAATAACTCATAAAGCTCTCCTTCAAACTGATTATCTACAAAAGTATTTGGTTCATCAAGCACCAGGAGTTTGGGTGAAGAAATAATTGCCCTGCTGAGGAAGACACGCTGCATCTGACCTCCGGAAAGCTCCCCTATGGTTTTATTTTTTAAATGTTGTATCCCCATCTTATCGAGCATATCGCACACCTCCTGCTTATCCTTTTTACTATAACGGAAGAATAGCTTTCTTCCCGGTGTTAACCCGGAAAGGACGATATCAAAAACTGATATAGGAAACTTATCATCTATCTTTATGTATTGAGGCAGGTACCCTATCTCCCGAATTCTCTCTTTCGTATTTCCACTGATAAATTTAACAGTACCTCTGTAGGGTTTAAGCATGCCCAGAATAACTTTCAGAAAAGTGGTTTTCCCTCCTCCGTTAGGGCCTACAACACCAATAAAATCATCGGAATATACATCCAGGTTAACATTTTGTAATGCAACTTTACCCTCATAACCTGCTTCCACATTTCTTATTTCAAGTATTTTCCTGCTCATAGCTATTTTATTTACTCATCGCTTCTGCCAATTTAGAGGCAATATCTTTCATCCCTTCGTACCAATCATAAGCAAGAGGATCAATAACAACCACCTCTCCTCCTATTTCTCTCGCCACAGTTTTGGCATTATCTGTATTAAACTGTTTTTGAATGAATACTGTTTCCAGGTTCTTCGTTTTAGCCATATCGACCAATTTCTGCAATTTTACAGGTGAAGGTTCTTTGCCTTCGATTTGTATTGGAATCTGGTTTAAATCATAATCTCTTGCCAAATAAGATAAGGCAGGATGAAAGATCAAAAAATCTCTGCTTTCAATTCCTCTAAACTTGCCATTCATGAATGAATCCAGGGAATCAAGCTCTTTTCCGAATTTTAAGGTATTTTTCCGGTAATACAAGTCATATTCCGGATCAAGGTTTGACAAAAGTTTATAAATAACCTCAATCTGTTTTTTTACAGACTTAGGTGAGGTCCATATATGAGGATCAATACCCTCGTGATGATGGTGACCTGCATGCTTATGCTCTTTTGCTTTTGTTACAATAAGATTGACTTTTGTCGATTGGTCGGCAATTTGCATATTGGGATTAGCAGATTTGATTTTAGCAAACCAGGCTTTTTCAAATTGCAGATGCCCTGTTTTCAGGTATGCCTGAGATTGGCTAAGCATCTTCATTTTACCCGGAGAAGGCTCATATGTAACAGGATTTGCACCTGGCGGTATCATTACGTTTACTTCATATTTATCCCCGGCAATCTGCTCTACAAAATATTTTTGAGGTAAAATGCTTACTGTAATGGTATTGTTGTCTGCACCCTTCTCATTCTTTGAACAAGATGCCAGAATGAACAAAAACGAAAAGATGAATATCGACAATTTCATAATCAAGTTGATTATTTAGAATAAATTAAAATAACAAAGTTATAAGTTTTTTATCAGGTAAAAAAGCAAAGTGCCATTATAGCCCGAATAATTAACTTCGTTGAGGGCTTCGCCGTTCAAGAATTATTCCTGTC